>CBFGXJ010000007.1:0-60138 GCA_965652795.1 uncultured bacterium | reverse complement strand
TACGGTCATGATTTCCGGCAACGAAGCCGCCACCAACTGGACGATTCCCGACGGCTTGCTGGAAGATGGCATGACGTATTACATCCAGGCCAAAACGCACAACCCACATCACGGTGTGGATGGCTCATGGGGCTCACCAGTTGCATTCAAGATTGATACCCGCACTGGTAAAGATTCGACGCAGACGTTTGATGCGCTGGGACCGGTTAGCGTTGGCTTGGCGACGGGCAATGTAACCACAAGTGCGTCCAGCCACACATCTTCTGCTTTGGGCGGTAGCTTGGGTGTAAGTCTCGACTACAATTCGCCAGTACGTTCCCGTAATGGCCTTATCGGTGAATACTGGACGAGCGGCCAGCCGACGACAGGCGAGCCGAATGTGCGTCGCGTGGACGCTAAGATAGATTTCGACTGGGGCACCGGCCAACCCGCCTCATCCATTTCCAACGACAACTACTACGCCAAGTGGACCGGCTACTTTGTGGCTCCGAAAGCCGGCAGCTACACCTTCGGCACCCGCAGCGATGACGGTTCGCGTGTAACCGTCAACGGTACGCAGGTCCTCAGTCAGTGGCAAAGCCAGCAAGCGACGACGTTGTATGGATCGGCAGTAAGTCTAATGGAGGGGCAGATCGTGCCAATCACGGTCGAATATTACGAATCGACCGGTTCGGCAATAATGCAGTTGTTAGTGCAGGCACCCGGCTTTACCGGTGTCGTGCCAAACGAATGGCTCCACACCGGCGCCCGCCAGGTCGCGCAGCAATCCGGGCTCGTTGGCCGCTACTACAAAGACACCGGCTCGCACAGCTTTACGGATGCCAGCAACACGCTCATTATGCAGCGTACTGACCCACTCCTTTCGTTTGCTTGGGAGCAAGGCGCACCGGCACCAAGCATGCCAGCCAATAACTTCATGGTGCGCTGGACGGGCTACGTCACTGTGCCTGCCACCGGAATGTGGAAGTTGGGTACCGCCAGCGATGACGGTTCACGGATTATTTTAGGCACAAACAATACGACCGTTCTTAACGAATGGTACGACAAAGCCGCTTACGAAAAGTGGGGCAGCGAGTACTTCATGACAGCAGGCCAATCCGTGCCAATCACGGTTGAATATTACGAGGGTACTGGTGGCGCAACTATGACCTTACTAGCTGAGCAGGTTGGCGTAAACGGCTCGACCCGCGTCGTGCCTGGCTCGTGGCTGTCGCCCAAGGCCCAGGTCCTCCCGGCAGGCTGGAAGCTCGGTATTGACCCGGACGGTAGCCTCAGCTACGACCACCTCAAGGCTGGTGGTGAGAGTGTTATCTTGAGCGACTCCACTGGTAGTACGCACGAATACAAGTGGGTTAACAACGCCTATAAAGCGCCTACTGGCGAAGATGGCAAATTAATTAAGAACGGCGACGGTAGCTTCACCTTAGAAGATGCCGACGGCCGGACGTACATCTTTAACCCGGACGGCTCATTGCGCTCCGTAACTACACCTATCGACGACCGCAAGCCAGCTGCACTGAAATACGACTATAGCGGCACACCAGCCAAGCTTACGATGATCTCCGACGGCACTGACATCGGCCGCTGGGCCAAGCCGTTCTATGCTGGCGCTACCGAATGTGGCTCGATTCCATCCGGCTTTGACGCTACACCGACGAATATGCTTTGTGCGCTAAAAACCAACGATGGTCGAACCACCTATTTCTACTACAAGCAAGGTAATTTGGCGCGCATTCTACTGCCCGGCAACGAAGCCACCGACTACCAGTACAACACCCTAGGACAGATTGTGTCCGTGCGGGATGCACTGGCAAACGATGCCATTGCTGCGGGCGTCCGAGCCAATGACACCAGCGCACTAACAGAACTAACCTATGATGTCCTCGGTCGGGCAACCGAAATCAAGCAGCCAGCCGCCACGGCAGGCGCAACAAGGCTGGTGCATACTATCGCCTACAAACCGGGCGACACCGGTTACCACGGCGCTACCGAACAGCATGTCTCCGGCGCAGCCGAACCAAACGGCTTTAGTCAGCGCATCGAGTATGACAAGAGTTTGCGCACCATCCGAGCAGTAGACGTTGCAAACCTGTCCACGACCACCGAGTGGGACGCCAACAAAGATATGGTGCTTAGCACAACAGACGCCACCGGCCTCAAATCCACCACCATCTACGACGATGACGATCGCCCGGTCTCACAATACGGCCCGGCACCATCTGCCTGGTACGGCTCAGACCGCAAGCCATTGGCATCATATGCATCGCAAGTTCCACGTACCGATACGGGCTACGATGAGAGCATCAATGGCTTGGCCGTCTCGTATTACACTTACGGCCCGGAATCCAAGAGTTTAATCGGGGCACCAAAGCTCCGCACGACAGGCCTGGCCGAATCTACAGGTCTCGACGCCACCGGTATGAACAAAGGCTACGGCGACAGTTCACCAATTACGGGTGTAACTGACAACTGGGGCTTTAGAGCTACTGGAAAGATGCGCTTCCCCCAGAGCGGCAACCACACCTTCCGGATCTACAGCGACGGCGGCGTACGGGTGTACATAGATAATGTCCTCTACCTGGATGACTGGAATGACGGCACTGGTCGTTGGCACGTACCGGTTATCTACAACAACACTGGCAACAGCTTACGCGACATTTCCATTGAATACTACAACAAAACCGGCCCCAGCGGCTTCACCCTAACTGTCACCCAACCAGGCCAAGCCGAGACCTGGCAGAATGTAAACCAGTACCTGAAGCCCAACTATGACCTGCAGACCAGCAATAAAGTCTATGACAGCACTATTGGTGACGTCACTACCACCATGAACTACGGATCACTGCCCGAGCTTGGCTTAGCTCAAAGCAGCACGATTGATCCGACGGGCCTAAACCTAACTACTAGCAACGCCTACGAAAACCACACTGCGGCAAACACTTACTTACGACAAATTTCTAAAACCCTACCCGGTGGCACAGTCACCAACTACAGCTACTACGCCGGCAGTGAAACCCGCGACAACCCCTGTACGGCTGAAACGACCGAAGCCTATCGCCAAGGCGCCCGGATGAAGCTGAAGACCGAGACCGATCCAGATAACAATGTCGCTACAACCTCGGCTGGCTTGAATGCCCCGCGCACGATAGAGACCATCTACAACGACGCCGGCAATGTAGTCGCTACCCGCTACAACAGCGATCCCTGGACATGTACGACATACGACAGCCGCGAACGTGTGCTAACTACGGCTATTCCAGCCCAAACAATCGGCACGATTACGCCAAGCACTGGTACAGTAGGCTCAAATATCAGCCGTACTGCCCGGACAATAACTAATAACTACGCCGTGTCTAATAACCCATTCGTAACCAGCACGTCCGATGCGAATGGTACGATTACAACTACCATTGACCTGCTTGGCCGTGCCGTGAGCTACACAGATGCCAAAAATAACACCACGACCTCAACATATGACAACAACGGTAAACTAGCCAGCCGCAGCGGCCCGCTCGGATTAGAGGAGTTCGTCTATGACAATCTCGACCGCCTAGTAGACCAAAAGCTAGACGGCACCATCTACGCTCATGTCACCTATGATGTGTATGGCCGCATTGATAATGTCACTTACCCAGAGGCAGGGAGCCAAAAGCTAACCGTTGGTCGTGATGCGCTTGGCCGCACTAATAGCCAAACCTATTTGCTAGGCAACGGTACCAGCAGCATTGCCGATCAGGTAACGCGAGCTACAACCGGTGACATTCTAAACGGCACTGAAAACGGTAATGCCAAGTCCTACACTTATGACAAAGCTGGTCGCCTCACCAGTGCCACGCTTGGCAGCAACGCATATACGTATAGCTTTGCTGCACCGGCAAGCACACAATGTAGTCAACCAAGCGCTAATCTGAATGCTCACAAGAATGGTAACCGTACTAGCATGACGATAAGCGGAGCTACAACAACCTACTGTTACGACCACGCCGATAGGCTGCTAACAAGTAGTGATCCACTAATAGGAGTGCCTGAGTACGACGCTCGCGGCAATACCATTAAACTGGGCTCAAGTAGTGGTACGCTGACAGAGTTCCTCTACGACTCATCTGACCGAAACACGACCATTAAAGAGACTATTGGCGCAACAGTTAAAGAATCTGTATACACAAGAGATGCCCAAGGCCGCATTACCCAGCGCTCCACTAAGCTTAACGGCGCCACTCAGCTAGTCCGTAACTTCGGCTTCACAACAACCAGCGACACGCCGGATCTGGCCCGCGGCATTGATGGTACGATAGTCGAAAAATATCTCCAACTACCAGGCAGCGTCCTTCTAACCATCCGGCCTACGGCAACCGGCAACGCTCAAAAAACCTACAGCCTGCCAAACATCCATGGCGACGTCATGGCAACGACCAACGCAGCCGGCACATTACTCGGTACCACGTTGACGGGGCCATTCGGTGAGAAAATATCCGGACAAGCCACCCCGAACAACACCATCTCCGGCGCAACCTACAGCTACGTTGGGCAGCACGAAAAACTTACCGAAAGCAACCTGGCGCTTGAGCCGACACAAATGGGCGCACGTATATACATTTCCCAGCTAGGCCGGTTCCTTTCAGTAGACTCAATTGAGGGCGGCGTACAAAACAATTACGTTTATCCACCTGATCCAGTGAACACCTTTGACTTAGATGGAACGTGTACAAAGCCTGGGTGGGCAGAGAAATGCGCACGAGCAATAGACCTGAGCCTTAGTAAAGGCGGGAAGGGTTTACAATGGGCAGGTGGAAGGGTGCAACACGGGTGGAATGCCATAAAGAATACGCGTGTTAATATTAGGATAGATGGTCCGAATCACTATTTCCGTAATGTATTTAATGCGAAGGACAAACTTTGGATGAGGCATGTCCAAGTTGATGTCTACAGGAAAGGCTTAAAAGGGTGGTCAAAGTCATTAAGAATGCCTTTTGGACCAGCTTACAAACTTAAACACGGAAAAGGTGGTATGAGATGGTGGTAGAAGTTGAAACCATACTTGAGAATCTGGATGGGATGATTGTAAATAATTTAGTCAAGAACGGCGAGGCATTAACATTTTCTTTGCCGGCCAAAGGGCAAGTTCACGATTATTCGATTTATTTTAGTGGGATAGAAGAGAATCACGTCAAATTTCTTGCCGAAGATACAACTACTTCCGAAAAATGGGAGGGTTCATTACGAAGTAAAGAAAGCAATGCGGCCGACATTTATACCGCAATTGAGAGTACTTTCAAATCGCTCCCACCAGATTTACTTAAGGCACTTACTGAATCAAATAGTAATATTCACTTTAGTATTGGGCCAAGTGCCGCTCGATTGCAGCAGGTTAGTGTAACTGGCCGTTTAGATCGAGGTGTAATTCATTTTGATATTAACATGGATAAGCTTTTCCGCGGCTTCATGTCGTTATTTAATGGGATGATTAGTAATAGTAAGTCTATAGAAGTGCCACTTGAAAAGTAGGATACCTTACAAAGGCATTTTTGATAGATGCCCATAAATTACACACCCGGACAATTTTACCCCGCTCTAGCCTCAGCTGAGGGCTGGTACCGATGTCATCCGGCTTTCGGGATGCTTCCGCTTAGGAAAGACTACGGGCTGGACGATTGTTTAAATAATCTTGGAGATAGTCATCCTTGGAATAGGGCTGATGAAGAAAAGCAAGATGATCTAGTTGAGAAGTATATCAAAGAACTTGTAGCGTGGTTTACAGCGAGCCATCACCAGCAGCTCATATGCTATTTTTCGGGTGGCTTTGAGTCTCGTGACGCATCGATCCTGAATGAACTAGGAATTGACACGGTTTTTAGTGGACAGTGGCAAGAAAAATATATGCAGTTGCTTGCCAAGGTCAACTTTCATGAATTTGTATTACAGTCGAATGAGCTAACATTGCTTGCGTATGAATCATGGGATAACCTAATGATCAACTTACGACCTTCTGAGATGCCAGAGGAGTTCACGTCTTCCTGGCTTTAGTGGGAAGATAGAGGCTAGAGAGACTATTTTTGAAGACGGCGACCAAATCTCACAGTGGACGGTCACGCAGTCGATTTAGAGGATTGGCTGAGTGAGATGGAAGCTACTCAAGAATGCTAGCTTCAACGATGAATCTTTGGGTACTCGTAAATACTATTTGACAGGTATTCTGCCTTAAACTTAAACGAACTATAGCGCTTAGTATGCGAACTTACTTTCCGTACGAACTTTTTCCAAGAACTCGTGCGTATTAACAGCCTGCGGCTGATACTCATTAATAGTCAAAAGGCCATAGTACTTATTGTCTAGGTATATCTTTGGTGGATTACTAGCATATTCATTAAAAGGGCTTTGACTAGAGTATTTGCTTCCGTACTTACTGTACTCATTAAAAATACACAGGTTAGAGTATGTACTACCGAACCGGCCATATTCATTAAATATACTTAAGGCATCGTACTTATTGCTACTAAGTTTTCCAAGGAAAGTGCCGTCGGAACTTACTAGATAATTTTTATACTGTGAATAGGGGCCTACTTGCTCGGATTGAGCGTATAAGTTACGAATTAAATCGGTATAAGTTTTTTTGAAGTTATCACCCATTGACCTTCTCCAAAAGCTTAACCATTTCAGTGGCCGCTTTGGCGGGTGGCAGGGTGGCTATCAGCGCTGGAGCGGCCGCCAAGGCTATATTTTCTTTGCGTATTGCCAAAATCTTGTTAATCGGCCAGTACAGGAAGCAGTCGAGTAAGACGGCCGGTGCGTATAAGATAGGTAGGTCGGAGGCCATAGCGGCCGCGATGAGGCCAATGCCGATGACGAAGATCATAATGCTCATGCAGAGTACTATGGTCTCGGCACGGCGGTTTTGTGCTAGCACGCCGTCGATGCGGTCGTACATTGCCTGGTTAGGGTCGGGGGTCATGGGCCAATAGTAACATAGCGGCGTGTCAGGAGATACTGCTCATGGCTAGTGTTCTACTAAGATACGATTAGCTATTGCTGCGCAGCATGCACTGAGCCTTAAAAACGTATTCGTTAGAATACCCGCGCCCACTATCTGGCTCCGGCATTTCTACTCTCAGCTCAAAAGGAAGTTGGGTTAAAATCTCACCATACCGATTTGAAGACTCATAGACACCTATTATAACAGAGGTGGCGGGAGAAGTAAAAAGTATGCCGTCACGGCACGTATGTGGCCGCCGACCTGCCATGACGGCAGCATTACACTGCAATAACCCCAAGTGTCTTGGTGTAGCCGCCGATGTATAGTTGAACAAAATCGCGGGTAAGGTATCATCAGTGTAGTGTACGGCTGCAAAGCATTTTCTATATGTATAGGTGACTAAGCATGGGCTACGAACATATACCACCCCTTACTCCTGATGAACTGCGCGCAGGCAGCGTAAAGGCTCCCGAGCGCGGGTATCCGCCGATTGAAAAGCGGCTGTTGATTTCGTCAGATGATTGGGATGATATGGTGCGGCGCGGTGATATTACTATTCCTGACGGGCCGTGGCACATTACGGATCATCCGAACCGCCGC
Organism: uncultured bacterium; assembly: GCA_965652795.1. Classification (GTDB taxonomy): domain Bacteria; phylum Patescibacteriota; class Saccharimonadia; order Saccharimonadales; family UBA4665; genus CBFGXJ01. The sequence continues at coordinate 52,568 of CBFGXJ010000007.1, read as the reverse complement.
AAAGCTGAAGCGCCGGCATTGCTTGACGATATCGCTACTGTGCAATCGCCGATGCCGGCCGAACGTGTAGCACAGTGGCGGCGTCTGGGGCTGCTGGTCGATACGGCGGGGCGGCCGCTTCACCCGCGAGCGAGACAGCTTTTGACAACGCCTGGTGCTGGCATGTTTACCGGGCCTGGGTTTCACTACCGCTACGGACCGCAAAGAATGGGTAATTTGGGGGCCCGGCGCGAGCGTAACGGGGTTGTTGAGTATGCAATGGCTGCCGTACAACGCTCAACGCTTAAGTGGGGTATGCCCGGCGGTTACGCCAATCATGGTGAAACGGTCGAAGCAGCCGCTTTCCGTGAGGGGTACGAAGAGGTCGGCATCAAGCGGACGGCGCTCGCCGCCGTATCGGTGCGGGCTGCGGTACTGTCGCCGCCGATCGGCTTTAAGCGTGACACCTTGCATGCGTGGGGCGAGGAATGGTTCACATTTGTGCACAGCACCGATAACCCGGGTTTAGACGGTGTAGAGTTGAAAGCGCATGATCAGGAAGTAACCGATGTAGCCTGGGTGCCCTTGGAAGATGTGCGCCTAAGTCTGAGAGATGCTTCCCGCTTTGACATTATCAGTACTCACGCCAAAATGATTCTGAAGCACGAGGCATATCTCCAGGGAGAGCCTGATGCCTGACATCTATCTGCCTGAAACACTCATGTTATTCCGGCACGGCGTGTTCGAAGGTAATGAGCGAGCCAAACTGACCGGCCGGGCGGCGGAACTGGCAATGGCGGAAGGCTTGGGGCTACACGATTTCGATGATATGCCGCTACTGGACGAAGGTAAAACCCAGGCTCACAGGCTGGGTGCGGCGCTGCAGGCGGCCGGCTTTACTGTGGCGGCCTGTATGAGGTCTAGAACGCGCCGCACCCAGCAGACAGCCGAGATCGTTATGCCGTATGTCGATTTTGACCCTGACAACGTCGAGATTCGCGATATGCTTATAGAACGTAACAGGGGCAGGTTTTCATATGCGCCGGATGAGCAGTCCGAGCTGGATCCGGAGTATCGTGTCGGCAAGAAGTCGACGCTGAACTGGCTGCCAGCCAGCGGCTCAAAGCCTGGCACTGAAGGCGAAGCCTTGCAGCAGGTGATCGATGCCCGCTTACGCCCTGAGGTCGACCGCGCCGGTAGGCGTGTGCCGAAAGGTGTCGTTGCCTTGGCTACCCACAGCGAAGTTATTGTGGCTGCGCGGGGTATGCGTGAGCTGGGCGGCATGGATGATGAGCGGCTCGCTCAACCGCTAGTTCCGAACGTACCGGCTGATACCAAGGGTCTGCGCAAGGCAAAATGGGTAAGCCAGGGGCAGGCAGATATATACACGCGCATCCACCCTGAGTCGGGAGAGGTGAGCAATATTATGACGCATTTTCGGAGTGTTATCGTCGAGCCGGCGGTATTTGACACGGGTTGGATACAGATTAGCCGGTAGGCGTCTGTCGGGCTGGACGGCCGTGATTCAGTTGCGCCTAGGGTTGGCCTTCAGTTTCAACGTGCTATAATACCCCTTGTTATAAATGTGACCAAAGGGTAAAGGTATGCCACTTGATTTTGCTTACTTGGATCCGGGGACGGGAAGTCTCTTTATCCAGGCAATTATCGGTGCAGTTGTCGGTGGGCTGTTTGTGTTCCGTAGTTTCTTGGCTAAGATCGCCATGAAGTTTCGGGGTCGGGGCAAGCAGGACGAGAAGCTTGCATCAGACAACACTCGCGACTAACAAAAGGCGTAGGGGACATGACAGAACAGATGGGAAACCATGTGAAGGGATCGTTTCGCGATCCTGCCGGGTATGTATACCGTGATGATAAAGGTACGCTGCTGCGCAAGGTAACCGCCGAGGGGCTGGCAGACTTCGACGCTGCCGATACTGCCGGCGTGTATGATGAGCTGATCGAAGCCGGGCTGCTGGTGCCGCACAAACTGGTAGGTAAGCGTTCGGCCGACGGCCTGACGCTGGCGCCGAAGGAAGTGCCGGTTATTTCGTATCCGTTCGAGTGGTCTTTTACGATGCTTAAAGATGCGGCCCTGGCAACCCTGGAGATCCAGCGCCGGGCGCTTGCCAAGGGTGTCTCGCTTAAGGATGCCAGCGCCTATAACATCCAGTTCGTGGACGGCAAGCCGCAGCTGATCGACACATTATCTTTTGAAGCCTACGCTGAAGGCAAACCGTGGGTGGCATATGGGCAATTCTGCCGGCACTTCCTGGCGCCGCTGACGCTGATGGCCTTCGTTGATATTCGCTTAGGGCAGCTGAGCCGCGATTACATCGACGGTGTGCCGCTTGATCTGGCTGCCAAGTTGCTGCCGCGGACAGCGCGGCTGCGGCCCAGCGTGCTGATGCACATCGTGCTGCATTCTAAAGCCCAGGATAGTAAGGGCGGCGAACACAAAACGACCAGCACTCAGGTAACCAAGCGCAACTTGCTGGCAATTATTGAGAGCCTGGAGCGGACGGTGCGTTCGCTCGGGCCGAAGGTCAGCCGTACTGAGTGGGCTGATTACTATCAGGGCAACACCAATTATACCGAGACGGCCGCCGCCAAAAAGCGCAAGCTGGTGGCCTCCTTCGCATCGGCTGTGCCGAAGCTGAAGACCGCCATCGACTTCGGCGGCAACGACGGGCACTACAGCCGCGTCTTCAGCGAGCTTGGCGCCAGTACGATTTGTGCCGATATCGACCCGTTCGCCGTCGAGGCAAATTACCGCCGCGTCCGTTCGCAGAACGAAGAAAAGTTGCTGCCGCTGCTGGTAGACCTCACTAACCCGGGCGGTGCGCTCGGCTGGGCTAATCAGGAGCGCGAAGCGCTGCACGAGCGGATCCGGACCGACGCCGTTATGGCGCTGGCGCTCATCCACCATTTGGCGATCTCTAACAACTTGCCGCTTGATATGATCGCCGAGTACTTCAGCCGTTTCGGCGGGCACTTAATCATCGAGTTTGTGCCTAAAAAAGATTCGCAGGTTGAGAAGCTGCTGGCGACACGTAAAGATGTCTTTCCGCACTACGATGAGAAGCACTTCGAGCAGGCCTTCGGCAGCTACTACCAACTGGTAAAGCGCGAACAAATTGCCGGTACCAAACGCACGCTTTACCTCTTTAAGCGAAAGAAGCATGGCTCCGCGCGTTAAGCAGGCGGGGCGGGTGGTAGCAAGCTGGCTGCGGAAGCATCCGCGAGTTGGAGCGTTTGCGTTGTTGTGGACGGTCGGTTTTGCGGTGCTGGTGGCTTTTATGCTGTCGGAACTGTTGCAGGGGTTGAATTACGCCGAGGTGTTTGCGCATGAGCTGCTGGTGCCGACTGGCTTGCATGCGGTAACGGCTGCCGGAATCGCGCTCTTCGCGGTGCTCATACGGCGGCCGGCAGGCATCGGGCCGAAGCTGGTTGTCGTGCTGCTGCTGGCGCTGTGCATGGTAAACTACGACGCCCGGTTAGTGGCGGTGGCAGAGGTGTTTAAGGCGGTGTTGCCGATCTTGCCGGCCGGACCGAATGATATGGTGGTTGTCAGCTTGTTGTTCCTGGCGGTGCTTGGGCTTTTGGCGGCTTGGGCCGGCCGGTTGGTTGAAAAGGCGGGTGAGCGCCGGGCATGGCTGCGCGGTACAAACCTTGTCGGCGGGCTGTTGATTGTGACCGGATTTTTGTTCGGCGGGCAAGCGCTTGCGGCGATTGGTGTATTGTCGCAGACGACGCCGCCGTCGAAACATGTGCCCACGGCCGAACTTGAGGAAGCCAAGAAGCAAACCCGCGCCGCAACCGACGGCGAACGGCCGGACATCTATTACATCGTCATGGACCGCTACACTAACAATACGGTACTTAAAGAGCAGTTCGGCTTTGACAACACGCCGTTTTTGGACTCGCTGCGGCAAATGGGCTTTGCAGTGGATGACGCAGCTTTGACGCAGTACCCGTACACGGCCGCCTCGACCGCGGCGACGCTTAATCTGAGTTATCATAATGACGACCTGGCGCCGTACACGCAGTACGACAAGCAAGGGGCGATGGTGTTCCACAGCATGAACCGCCAGGCCGAAGCCGTCAAATTGCTGAAAGAGCAGGGCTACGAATACTACAACATTGGCTCTAACTACGGCGCTTCCAACAAAGCGCCGCTGGCGACGCACGACTTCGCTTGTGACCGCATGCTGACGGTCTTAGGACGCAAGAAATGCCTGCGCGGCATGGAGCACGTGCAATTTGAGCGGACGCCGTTTTACCGGTTAGCGATGGCGCGCTTCAGCGGCAATCCGCTGCATTTGGAGAGCACCGACCCGGTTTCGTACACGCGTATGCAGCTCAACCATTTGAAGGGCCTGGCCGAGAGTGAGCGCCAAGGCGGGCGGTTTATCTTCAGCCATATTTTAGTGCCGCACGAACCGTTTTATTTGAATGCCGACGGCTCGGTGGCGACGCATCCGACCGCCAACACCGACAACAAATCGATCAAAGAAAAATACTTGGCACAGTTGCAGTTTTTGAACACCCAGATGGGCGAGATCGTCCGTGAGATCAATGAACGCAGTGGCGGCCGGGCGGTCGTGATGTTGATCAGCGATGAGGGGCCGTATCCGCAGCTGTACAACCAAACCTTCCTGGAGCCGGTCAGAGAAGAGCGTTCCAGCGACATTATGGCGCATGTGCCGGTCGAGGAGTGGAAACGCGAGGATGCCCATATGAAGTACTCGATTTTGGAGGCGGTGCATATCCCCAAGGCGACCGAGGAAGACCTGGCTCATATGACGCCGATCAACTCCTTCCGCATCGTTCTGAACCGCTACTTCGGTTACACATTCCCATATTTGCCGGATTGCCAGATGGGCATGCCCGACGGCCGCAAGCATCTCTACGTCTACAATGACGCATCCGAATACATCCGCGGCGCTAAGGGCGACCCGGCTTGCTCGCAGTACATAAGCCGCTAATTCTTGCATGGCCACACCCCGGCCGACACCCCTTCTGAACTGAGGAACCTCCGCACGAGGAGTATGCTATTCAAGCATACTCCGAGCTCAGGACCGTTCCTCAGTTCAGAAGGGGTGTCGGCCGGGGTGTTCATCCGTGGCTCAAAAAAGCTTAACAAACCGTAAGCATTTAGGGTATATTAGAGGGTAAGCAATGTAGCAGGTAGGCGGAGCATGGTGGAGAATCCATTGACGGGGAAACGGAAAATCATCTTAACGGTGATAGCGATTATCGGTGCCATCATAGCGGCGACAGCCGCAGGTATGTGGCTGCGTTCATCACAGCAGGACGACGCTTCCCGCGATGCGGGCGATCGCGGCAAATTGGTTGATACCACCTCAAAAGAGAAAACGCAGGCCCAGCAGCTGGCGCTCAGCGGCAAAACGGATGAAGCTAATAAATACATCGACGAGCAGCTGGCCAAGCCGGACCTGACGACAACCCAAAAATACGACCTGTACCTTCAACAAGGAGTGATCCTCGCCAACCAAAGCAAGTGGAAGGAAGCAATTGCCAGCTACAAGAAGGCGGAGGAGCAGCAGGCGACGCGCGAGATCAGCCGGTTGATATCTTCGGCGGCGTTCGCGGACGGCGACAAAGCAACCGCGATTGCGTACTGGAAGAAAGAGCTGACGCAAATGAACAAGCAAAGTCCGCTGTACGATGAAGACAAAAAGGTGGTTGAACAGCAAATCCGCGATGCGGGAGGGAGCTTGTAATGAAGAAGCTGGCGCTTGCTATCGTGTTGTTCGCCGCTTTCCTGGTAGGGTATGGACAGCAGGGTTCTGCCTGGCCGGGCGTGCCGGACCGTACCCAGTACCGCGGGTACTTCACGAATACGCTCGACACCCAAGGTACGTATGTGCTGCCGCGCAATTACAATAACGGCTTCGGCCCTGAGTCATTCCCCGGGCATATTAACAACGCTGATGCATTCATCGCCTACTTGCGTGGGCCGGGCGGTCTGGCGGGTAATGCCCGGCAGCGTACCGGCGCATCGTTCATCATCCAAACGATGATCGGCCTGTCGCGTAACCGCCCGCCGAATGCTGCTGAATTGGCCGACTGGGAGAACCGCGTGCGCTCAGCTCAGGCTCAGGGCTTGATAACCTGGCGCGCCAATTTCTCGTACACGGTCAATAGTTACTACCAGGGGCCTGAAAGCGGTGGCGGTACGAACGACGACGCGTTTTACTATGAGAGTGGAACGCAGTACGCCATGATCTTCCGCAATCCTGGCGGTGGCATCGCCTATGCCATCAAATGGGAGTGCGCCAACCCGGTTGGCAACATCCAGCCGTTGCAGCAGGACTTCAACATGAGCGGGCGAACGGTCATCACTGCCAACCCGACGCCACGTCCAGGCGAATCGGTGTCATTTGCCCATTATGTCCGTAACAGCGGCCCGGGCGCCGGTACCAATATCTGGTGGGTAGCGGTGAATCCGTCTAACGGTGCGGTTACCGGTGGCGCGGCTAACTCCGGTACCTACACGGCAGGCCAAGAGAAGAACGTTCATAACGAAACCTATGTCGTGCCGGTAGGGACGCCAGCTGGAACGCAGATATGCCGGCAGGTCGGCTTCGACCCGGTTAACGGAAGGGGCGGGAGACATGGCACCGGTTCGCCGGTCTGTGCGACGGTTAGATATGATTATGGCCTGACGCCTTCGGTTACCGTCCAGGTGAACGGCGGCGCTACTCCAGGCAGTACGGCCGAGCCGGGGGATTCGATTACCTTCCAGTATATGGTAACCAACAGCGGTACGACGCAAAGCCGGCCGACGGATTGTACGATTAATGGTGCTACGTACTCCGGGTACCAGGGTTCGCCTGGCGGGCTGGGGCCTGTCCCGGTGGCGGATACATGTAACGTCTTTCCGTATAATTCGACTACGACGGTAGCGACCGAAACCTTTACTGCCGCCGAGAATACGACCGTCTGCCGTTCGCTCTCGGTTAACCCCAGCACGCACGTATTACCTGGCGTGACTGCCACCAGCCCTGTAGTATGCGCATACGTCGCCAACAAACCATACGTGAAAGCATTTGGCGGCGATGTTGCGGCTGGCGGCGGGTTAACGAACGCCGGCGGCGCCTGCACCAACAATACCAACGCTACTATCATCGGCTGGAATAAGCGCAACGCTGGTGCTGATGCCTGGGCCGGAGCCGGTACGCAGTATGCCGCGATGGCGCTGCGGGCCTTGAATGACTTTGCTACCACCCAAGTAGCCGGTGGCGCGCCGGCGCCCAGCGGGCTTGCCTTCGCCAACACCGGTATAACGCCGGCCAACCAAAACAGCGGCCGCTTCGGTAACGCGCTCGGATCATTGCCCTGTATCCCGGACTACTACGCGTCTATGCCGGGCAGCGCCACGACACTGAGCAGCGCCAGCCCGATAAACATCAGTTCCTTGGGAACGGGTGCCTACCGTGCTTCAGGCAACGTGACATTGAGCGGTGGTAATATCAACGCCAACCAGCGTACAGTACTCTTCGTTGACGGCGATGCATACATAAACGGTACGGGCATAACCTATACCGGCAGTTGGGATACGGCTTCTATGCCGCTGTTTGAGCTGGTAGTGCGCGGAAATTTGTTCATAGCTCCGAGTGTGACGCAGCTGGATGGTATTTACATTGCTCAGCAGCGTACCGACGGCACGCGCGGCTATGTATACACATGTGCGAACACGGCAACGCCGTTTACACCTTTGGCGCTCGACGGCAGCTTGTTTAACCGCTGTAACTCGCGCTTGCGCGTCAATGGACCGATGGTTGCGAACCGCATTTACCTTTTGCGTACAGCCGGAACGTTGCGCCAAAGTACGGCCGGCGAGAACCGTGCCGGCTCCAGCGCCGGTGAAATCTTTACCTACAACCCTGCAAACTGGATTGCGCAGCCGACCGGTATAGTGAATGCTGCACCCGATGAGTATGACTCGATCACCAGTTTGCCGCCGGTCTTATAGAGTAGCCGATTTATATACACAGGTAAGGTAACTAGATTGAACCTGAAATGGTACCCTAAGGTGGGCGGAATCCGTATGTTTAGGGTAAAAATACTTGCCATAAGCCGTCATGCTTATGCTATAATCAAAACAACATGAGTTTACTGAGTGGGGTTTCTGCATTTTTTGGACTGGATATAGGCACCACAGCCGTCCGGCTGGTTGAGCTGCGTGGCAACGGGCCTATCAAGTCACTGGTCCGCTACGCGTACGTACCGGTGGACAGCAAGGTTGTTTTGAGTGATTCGAAGTCCGACCAACAGCGTCTTAGCACTATCATTAAAGACTTGCTGGACCAGTCCCGCGTGACGACGCGCAATGTCGCGGTCGGCATTCCTTCGCAGCGCGTATTTACCACTGTCGTCGACTTCGACCGCTTGCCGCCGGGCGAGCTGGCGAAGGCGATCCATTTTCAGGCTGATTCGCTTATTCCGACGCCGCTTGACCAATCCAAGATCGACTGGGCGGTTATCGGCGACTCGCCCAAAGACAAGACTAAACTCGAAGTGCTGCTCTCCAGCGTCGAAAACAGTTTTGTTGAGCAGCGCCTCGACATGCTTGAATCGCTCGGGCTCGATGTGATTGCCTTCGAGCCGGACAACCTGGCCCTGGCACGGGCGATGGTAGCCCAAGACAATATGGCGCCGCAAATGGTGATCGACATCGGTAGCAAGAGTACCGACCTGGTCATCGTCATGAACGGCACGCCGCGCTTGACACGCTCTATTCCGACGGGTGCCGAATCGATCATCCGGGCTGCTTCCCAGAACCTCAATATCGATGAAAAACAAGCCCGCCAGTTCGTATTCAAGTTCGGCCTGGGCAAAGACAAGCTTGAAGGGCGTATCTATGAGGCTATTATTAGCACTGTCGACCTCCTGACGACCGAAATCGACAAGTCGATCAAGTTTTTCCAGACCCGCTATGTCGATATCAAGCTGAGCCGCGTTATCGTAACGGGCGGCGCTTCGGCTTTGCCAGAATTCCCCCTGTATCTTGCTAACAAGTTCGGTATCGAGGTCGAAATCGGCAACGCCTGGCGCAACGTATCATTCGCGCCGGAGCGGCAAAACGAGCTGCTGGCAGTATCCAACCACTTCGGTGTCGCGGCAGGTCTCGCGGAGAGGGTAGAGTAATGGTCCAGTTTAACCTCTTACCAGACGTCAAGATTGAGTATTTGAAGGCCAAGCGCCAAAAGCACATGGTCGTACTGATCTCGACATTGGCTATTGCCGCCGGTGTCGCATTTACCGTCATCATGCTGGTCGTGGTCGAGGTCATCCAAAAGAAAAGCCTGTCCGACCTCAGCAAAGACATTACGGCTTCCAGCAACGAGCTGCGCGGCACGCCGGAACTGACGAAAATCCTGACGGTGCAAAACCAGCTGAAGGCGTTGCCGGGACTGCATGAGGCCAAACCGGTGTCGTCGCGCCTGTATGGTTTTTTGAGTCAGATAACGCCATCCAAAGCCAGCATTTCAAAGTTGAGCATTGACTACGCCAACCAGTCGATTACGGTGAGTGGTTCGGCCGACGGCCTGACTACTGTCAACACGTTCACCGACACACTGAAGTTTACCAAATACGTCATGAAGGAAGGCGAGGCGGACTCGGGCAAGAACGCATTCTCCGATGTCGTGCTGGCCGGTTTCAGCCGTGATGACGACACGGCGACATATACCATCAATTTCGTGTTCGACCCGTTGATCTTTACCGACCAAACCGACGCCAAATTGAGCGTGCCCAACATCACCACCACCCGGTCCGAGGTAGACAAACCGACGGCGCTGTTCCAGAAAACGGAGGGCCAATAATATGGCTATGATCAAAACAGGTTCCTTTACCAAGCGTGCGCTCATCAGCAAAGCCAACTCAACGATTGTTATCGCGACGGCATCGGCCGCCTTCGTAGTCATCTTCGCGCTGGTGGCCGGCAAAGCATTGCTGGGCCAGGCGGCATACCAAAACCGCGTGATTGACGCCAAAAAGAAGGCGCTGGCGCAACTCGAAAGCGACTTAAGTGCACGCGATAGCCTGGTGGCATCGTACCGCACCTTTGTAGGTACCAACCAGAATGTCCTGGGCGGCGTACCGGAAGGCAAGGGCGACCAAGACGGCGACAACGCCAAGATCGTACTGGACGCTTTGCCGAGCAAATATGACTTCCCAGCGCTGGCAACCAGCCTTGAGAAGCTCATCAAGAACCAGGGCCTGGCGATCCAGGGCATTACCGGTACCGACCAAGAATTGACCGAAAAAGCCAATCAGCAATCACAGGAGCCGAAGCCGATCGTCATGCCTTTCCAGGTGCAGGTAACCGGCTCATACGAGGGCATCCAAAACCTCATCAAGGCATTTGAGCGCTCCATCAGGCCCTTCGATGTCCTTAAAGTAGATATCGGCGGTGATCAAGGCAGCATGACGGCGGTTATCGACGCCCAGACCTTCTACCAGCCCGAGAAGCAGCTAAAGATCAAGAGCGAGGTCGTGAAGTAATGAAGCAAAAAGATATCGCCATGATTATCGTCATCGCCGCCATTGCCGGCGTGCTGGCGCTGGTGCTGTCGCGCGTGTTCTTCTCGTCTAGCACCGACAAGCAACAGAAAGCAGAAGTGGTCGATGTTATTACGGCCGACTTCCCGGCGCCGCCTGCAAAATACTTCAACTCGAACTCAATCGATCCGACCCAACTTATCCAGATCGGTGACAGTAATAACCCGAACCCTTTCAAGGACCAACAATAACAACCGTAGCGGAGTGACCTCATGAGTGTCTTGTCTACCGCAGCCCAGAAACAGGTTGAAGACCTCCTTGTTAAAGACAAAGCCTTAACCAAGGAGCAGCTGGCCGAACTCAAAGAAAAGGCCGAAAAGGAAAAAACGCCGCTGCTCGGACTGCTTTCCAGCGAGGGCCATGTCTCGGACGAGACGTTGACCAAAGCCATCGCGCAGGCCACCAAGGTGCCCTATGTCAACCTAGCAAATGCCAAAATTGACACCGACGTGCTGGAGCTATTGCCGCAGGACGTCGCCGAACGCTACATGGCGGTGCCGCTCGGCGAAATGCAAAACCGGCTGGTGGTGGCCATGCTGGACGCCGACAATGTCCAAGCTGTAGACTTCTTGTCGAACAAAATCGGCCGCCCGCTGAAGGTCTATGCCGCCAGTGAATCGGGTATCCGTTCGGTGCTGCACCAGTATGCATCAAACATCTCGAAGCAGGTGGAAGGCGATATTAACGCCATTTCTGCCACTGCTGCGACCGAAGCCGCTGCGGCTGAGGGTGCCGACGGCAAGGCTGCCGGCGGCGATAAGAACATCAAGACCATTGTGCAGGACTCGCCGATCAGCAAGGCGTTGTCGGCTATCTTGGAATTTGCCGCCAAAAATAACGCTTCGGACGTACACATCGAGCCGCTGCAGGACGTACTGAAGATCCGTTGTCGGATCGACGGCATCCTGCGCGAGATTTTACGCTTGCCGAAGTCGACCGAACCGCCACTGGTCTCACGCATCAAGATTCTGGCCAATTTGAAGATTGACGAACACCGCATCCCGCAGGACGGTGAATTTACCATCAATGCCGCCGGCAAGCAGATCGACCTGCGTATCGCGATTTCGCCGGTGATATGGGGCGAACAGGTCGTCATCCGGTTGCTCGACAAGACCGGTACCAGCTTGAAGCTGGCCGACATGGGCTATCACGGCCGGGCGCTGCGCACCATCATGGACGGCGTTAAGAATACGTCAGGTATGATCCTGACTTCCGGCCCGACCGGATCGGGTAAGTCGACCTCGCTGTACGCGCTGCTGCAAGAGATCAAGAGCGACGCCATCAATATCGTCACGCTTGAAGACCCGGTCGAGTACAAGATGGACGGCATCAACCAGATCCAGGTCAATGCCGATGTCGGCCTGACCTTCGCCAGCGGCTTGCGCTCTATCCTGCGCCAAGACCCCGACGTCGTCATGGTGGGGGAGATCCGCGATAAAGAAACCGCCGAGCTGGCGGTGCAGGCGGCACTGACCGGCCACCTGGTCTTCAGCACGCTGCACACCAACTCGGCAGCCGGCATTCTGCCGCGTCTGCTCGACATGGGCATCGAGCCCTTCCTGATTGCCTCGACGGTACGTGTCGTCATCGGTCAGCGCTTGGTGCGCCGCATCGGCAAGAACAAAGAGACCTATGAGAGCGACAAGGTTGAAACGGAGGCCATCAAGGCTACGATCGGCAGCCTGCTGCCCGGCAAGGAAGATGAGGTTAAGAAGTTCGCCGAAGATCATGGCTATGAGACCTTGCCACTGGCGGGCCAAAACGCTTATACTTTAACCAAGGGCGTTGACGGTCCGGAAACGCCTGGCGGCTACAAGGGGCGGCTCGGTATCTACGAGGTCTTTCCGGTAACGGAGCAGATTCAGGAACTGATCCTCCAGCGAGCCACCAGCGCCGATATCCAGAAGGTCGCGGTCGAGCAGGGAATGGTGACCATGCGCCAAGACGGTTACTTTAAGGCGCTGGCCGGCATCACAACGCTAACGGAAATTAACCGCGTCGCAGCCGCGGACAACGCATAATGACAAGGGGTGGAAAGACCATGCAAGGGCAACCAAGAATCGAAGTACTGCTAGAGGAAGTCGTCAAGAAGAAGGCTTCTGACTTGCACTTGCAGGTGGGCTTGCCGCCGATGCTGCGTGTCGATGGCGCGCTGGTGGCGGTATCAGGCGCCGAGGTACTGAACGACGAAGCCGTCGAAACCCTGGTATTCGCCATTTTGGACGAAGACCAAAAGCAAATCTTATTGAAAGACAAAGAGTTCGACTTCAGCTTCGCCTTCGGTGACTTGGGGCGTTTCCGCGTAAACGCCTTCCATGAGCGGGGCAACCTGGCGGCTGCGTTGCGCTTGATTACCAATGACATTTTGAGCATTGAGCAGCTTGGCTTGCCGCCGATCGTCAACAAATTTGCCGACTACCCGCGCGGGCTGGTGCTGGTGACCGGTCCGACCGGTTCCGGCAAGTCGACCACGCTGGCGGCCATGATCAACAAGATCAACACCGAGCGCGCGGAGCACATCATTACCATCGAAGATCCGATCGAATACACCCACCGCTCCAAGAAATCGGTGATAGTGCAGCGTGAAGTCCACTACGACACCTACTCGTTCTCGGCCGCCCTGCGGAGCGCCCTGCGTGAAGACCCGGACGTCGTGCTGATCGGTGAGATGCGCGACCTCGAGACGATCGCTTCGGCCATTACGATTGCCGAAACCGGCCACCTGGTGTTTGCGACGCTGCACACCAACTCGGCGGCGCAGTCGATCGACCGTATGATCGACGTCTTTCCGCCGCACCAGCAACCGCAGATCCGCTCCCAGCTGTCGAACATCCTGATGGCGATTTGCTCGCAGCGTCTGGTGCCGGCCATCGGCGGCGGTCGGATCGCCGCCGCGGAAATCCTGGTAGCGACACCGGCTGTCCGCAATATCATCCGCGAAGGTAAAACCCACCAGCTTGAGGCTGTCATCCAAACCGGTGGCGAGTTCGGCATGCAGTCGATGGATAAAACCCTGGTGCAGCTGGTCCATAACGGCACCATCAGTTACGACGACGCCCGCAACGTGGCCGTTGACCTCGACGAATTAGACAGATTGATGAGAGGCTAGAGGGGCGCAAAAAGAAAATGCTTTCATTCCGATATACCGCCCGCGAACCGGCTACCGGCAAATACATCAAGTCGGATGTCCAGGCCGAAAACCAACAGGCCGCCGCCAAGCTGATTAAAAAAGAAGGCTTAGTGCCGATCGACATCCAACTGGCCGAGAAATCCGTCAGCGGCTTCGGCAAGCGCTTCAACCGGGTAAAGATCAAAGAAAAGGTCTTGTTCTCGCGCCAGTTGGCGACGCTTATCAACGCCGGATTGCCGCTGGTGCAGTCGCTGCGCAGTGTTAACCAGCAGACCTCCAACAAGACGCTGAAAGTCGTCATTAACCAGGTTATTAACGATGTTGAAGCCGGCTCGGCGCTGTCGGTGGCATTTGCTAAGCATCCGGATGTCTTCAACCGGGTCTACATCAGCCTGATTGCCGCCGGTGAAGCCTCGGGGACTTTGGACAAAGCCCTGGAACGCTTGTCGATCCAGCAGGAGAAAGACGCCGATCTTATCAGCAAGGTCCGCGGCGCAATGGTGTATCCGCTGATTGTGATTTTGGTGATGATTGGCGTGCTTGGCTTCATGCTGGTTAAGGTTCTGCCGCAGGTAAAAATCTTGTACGAAGGCATGCCTGGCGCCGAGCTACCGCTTATAACCAAAGTTCTGCTGGCGGTCTCGGGTGCGGCTGTCAAGTACTGGTGGGCGGTGCTGCTTGTTCTTGGGCTGGCGGTATTCTTTACGACCCGCTGGGCGCGGACCGGCCCTGGCAAAGAGGTAGTAGATAAAGCCAAGATGCGGATGTGGCCGGTGGGGCCGTTATTTACGAAGATGTACATGGCGCGGTTTGCGCGCACCGGTACCACATTGGTAGCCAGCGGCGTGCCGCTCATCCAGGTACTTGAAATTACTGCTGCGGCTGTGGACAACGTGCACATAACCCGCTCGATCAACCAGGCGATCGAGAAGGTGAAGGGTGGTAAAGCGCTGTCCGATGCGCTTGACGGCGATCCGAACTTCCTTGAGCTGGTGCCGAACATGATCCGTATCGGTGAGCAGTCCGGCTCACTTGAAGCTATGCTGGCGAAGATTGCTGAGTACTACGAAAAAGAAGTCGACGACCAGATCAAATCTATCTCGACGATCATCGAGCCGGTGCTGATGGTGGTCTTGGGTATTGTTGCGTTCATCATCGTGGCGGCCGTGCTGCTGCCGATCTACGGGCTGGCCGGGCAGTCGTTTACGCAGTAGGTATTCTGCCTGGCGGCCGGCTTTCGGATTCTGTTTGGCCTCAGACGACAGTGCAATAAATACTTGCTTTTTACCAACGACAAGGGTATTATCCTAAGCATAAGCATTTAAATTAATTCAGCAAAAGGGGGGCATCTCAACATGCTGCAAAAACTCAAAGAACGTAAAGGCCAAGACGGCTTTACTATCATCGAAGTCCTGATCGTCCTTGCCATCATCGGTTTAATTATGCTGGTGGTCTTCCTCGCTGTACCTGCACTGCAGCGTAACTCGCGTAACACACAGCGAAATAATGACGTTTCGGCTTTGATCGGTGCGTACAACGAGTATGTCAACAACGCCGGCGGTCAGGTACCTGCCAGCTGTGACATGGTTTCATGTCCGTTCGTCCAGAACGCCAAGCTTGGCTTCTACGCTACCGGTACCGGTAACGAAGGCGTGCTTACCTTTACCAGGAACACAACCGCTACTGCCGTGGCTGCTCCAGCCAGCAACAACACCGGCATCATCAATGCTGGTAGCTACTCAACTTGTAACTCTACTGGCACTGCCGCAACTGCAACCGGTGCCACGGCTCGCAGCGTAGCAATTGTCTACTACGTCGAAACTGGTGGCGCAACACCTCAGCTTCAATGTAAGACCGCTAACTAATAGCGCTCTCCACCTAAGCTAAAACAGGCCTGAAATACGGCCTGTTTTATGTTTGCATTCCGAAGCAGTCTAGGCTACCATACGCAGGCGATAAGCCGGACGACGGCAAAGATGAACATAAAAGTCCTTAATTTGGTTTTAACTGGTGCACGTATTGCTGAACTTTCATAAAAATTCAGCTACAATTAAGCTTAGAGATAACTGGGGGAACCATATGCACGTAAAGAAGTTTTGGAGCGCTCCGGCGCAAGGTATCGTATTACTTATGGCGGCGCTGGCACTATTGGTGCTGGTAGCGGTGCTCGCAGCTACCGTCCCAAGCACGACCGCCCGCAAAGACGCCGATAAAAAAGCCAAAGGCTGGCTGGCGTCCATCACGCCGCCGCCGACCTACGCGCTGAATCCGACAGCTGCACAGCAGCAGGATGCTGCTCAGCTGAAGTACATACATGGCGGCTACATCGCATCCAATCAAACCTGGAGCCCCAGTCAGGGCGTATATATCATAACGTCGCCGATACGTATCTCGGCCGGCAAGACACTTACTATTAATGCAGGCACTGTCATTAAAATTGCCAACCATAGCACTGGCATCATCAATGAAGGCGGTGTGCTGCGCGTGAATGGTACGGCCACTAACCCGGTTGTTATCACCAGCATTACAGACGATGCTGTCGGCGGCGATACCAATGAGGACGGCCCGTCATTCGGCTCATGGAACGACTACAATAATGCTATTCAGAGCGGGGCGGATACACAGGTTAAATTCGCTATTATCCGGAATGGCAGTCAGTCTATTAGCGCCTGGTGCCCGAGTCAGGCGCCGCTGCGGATCACCGATAATGTGCTGCAGGGTCAGTTGCAGGTTTCCAGCTGCGGCCTGGGATCAACGGTGGTGGTGCGTAACCAAATGGGCGTACCGGTTATGTCTGCGATGTCGTTTCATCAAACCGAGATGTCGGGGGTAGCACTGTCGGGCTCTGACAGTAATACATTCTTGCTGCCGGATGCCGGCAAAGCCGTAGAGCTTGACTACGTTTATGTTGCAGCGGGGCAAAACTGGCGGGTAGGTGCCGGGCCGGTACTGGTACCGCAGTATTTACAGGTGCACGGTACGCTGACATTGCAGTTGGGAGCAGTCGTTAAAACCCGGCCGACGCAAACGGCTATTCGGGTTGAGCTGAGCGGCTTTTTGAACGCTGCCGGCACTACTGGCTCATACGTAACGTTTACAAGTTTACGAGATGATACGATCGCCGGTGATACCGGTAATGACGGTGAATCATACGGTTCATCGAGCGATTATTCGGCTGCCGTGCAAAGCTCCGGCTTGGTTAAGCTGGTGCGGACTGCAATGTCATATGCCTCATATGGCGTCAGTGCCGTTTGTATACCGGGCGGGGGGCAATCATTGGTTGCCAACTTCAATGCGTTCAATTCGGCGTTGGCCCTTAGTAGTTGCGATGTGGGCGCGCTCGCCATTGACCGCAACACCTTCAATGTGCCTGATCGCCACGCGATGGATATCTATAGCAGTGACGTTACTAACGTTTTGCTCTCTGGGGTCAACCGCAACTACTTTAACGGAGCTGACCGCAGCAAGGTGATTTACCTGACAAATTCACGTGTGCCGGCTGGATCGTTGTGGAGCTTCGGTGCGGGCCAAGTGGTCGTGATGAACCAGTTCAGGGTTGAGGGCGCGCTGGCACTGGAGGCGGGCGCTGTTGTTAAAACCGCGCCGGGTGTGACTGGTATCATGATGGAGCCGAACGCCAGCTTGCAGGCAACCGGCACCAGTGCGGCCCGGGTAACGCTTACCAGCTTGCAGGATGACAGTGTAGGCGGCGACTCGGAGGGTAATGGCGCTGTGGGCGTCGGACCCAACGATTACTCGGCGGCCATTAACGGCAAGGGTATCATTAACCTGCAATTCGCGAATATCCGTAATGGTTCCAACTCGGTGACGGGTGCTTGCTCAAACAGTCTGTCTTCCTTGGTGGCACGGGACACCATCTTTAAGGGCCATGTCTACTTTTACGGCTGTGATACGGGTGCGGTCGTGCTGGAGCGCAATACCTTTGCTGTCGATGGCGGTCCGGCTATTGCTGCCACGTATAGCGAGCTCAGCGGCGTGGCATTGAGCGGTGCCAACCGCAATACCTTCAGCGGTACGGCACGCGGCCGGGCAATCGACATGTATCAGAGCCGGATAGCGGCAGGCAATACATGGGAGATTAGCGGCGCTGGCGGCGCACGGCCGATCGTGAGCCAGCTGCAGGTGGACGGCACGCTCCATATTGCGTCGAAAACTACCGTTAAGGTTGCGACCGGCGCACCGGGCGTACTGGTCGGCACCGAAGGCAAGCTGCGCGTGCAGGGTACTGCCAGCGAGCGGGTCACCTTTACCAGCCTGAAGGATGACAGCCTCGACGGCGACACCGGCGGCGATGGCCCTACCAGCGGCATGCCGAACGACACGCCTTATGCCATCCGTGTGGGTGACGACACCGACATCGAGTTCGCTACTTTCAAGAACTTCACCACTTCCATCGACGGCAGCTGTACGTATAACGGCTTCATGACGGAGCGGTTCGAGGTGAGCGACAGCATCTTCAATAGTCCGGTCTCCGTGAGCAACTGTGACAGCGGCGTAGCCGACTTCAAGCGCAACCAGTTCAACGTTGCCGGTAATGTGCCGGCCATGAGCGTCAGCGGCGCCGACATGTCGGCCGTAGCAATGACCGGCCCCGACATGAACACCTTTACTGGCACCGGCATGCGCCGCAGCATCAACCTGTACTATGGTGTGGTGTCGGCGGGGCGCACCTGGGATGTATCGAGTGCGCCGGGCGCGGTGCTGGTGGGCTACCAGGTATATTTGGCCGGCACACTGAACCTCGGTCCGGGGGTGGTTGTAAAATCATACGCCAACGGCGCCTCGATCACGGTGCAGCCGGAAGGTACTCTTAATAGTATCGGTACAGCTGTTTCGCCGGTGGTATTCACCAGTTTGAAAGACGACTCCGTTGGCGGCGACACCGGTGGCGACGGTGCGACGACCGGCTCGCCGCGCGACGGCATAGGCATCCGTTCATACGGTACGGTCACCGTCCGCCACACGACTATGCGCAACCTGTACCCGGCCGTGGATGTCTCATGCAATGGCAGCACCGGCACCTCACTGACGATGACCGACAACGCTATGCGCGGCAACGTCATGGCAAGTGGCTGTGGCAGTGAGAACATCAGCCTGGCCCGAAACCAGTTCAATGTGGCTGTTGGCCCGGCCATTACCGTGCATAATGTGGAGGTCTCCGGAATTGCAATGACCGGCGCCGACAAAAACACCTTTACCGGTGGTGGCCAGAAATCTTCCGTCTATCTGAACGGTGGGTATGTCGGCTCGGGTAAGTCATGGAATGTCGATAACTCCAGCGGCGCGGTACTGGCTTCGCGCGGATTATACGTCGACGGCTCGTTGACCTTCGGCCCTGGTTTGGTCGTAAAAGCTGACCGCGACCAACACCCGGTCGTAGTCGGGCAATACGGTGTCTTTAATGCGAACGGTGCGGCTGGCAACCCGGTAATCTTCACCAGTCTTAAGGACGACTCGGTCGCCGGCGACACCGGCGGCGACGGCCCGACGACCGGCGCGCTGCGCGACGCCCGTGGTATTCGCGTGGGTGGCAGTACCAGTATCAAGCAGGCAACCATCCGCAATAACTTCCCGGCAGTTGATGCTTACTGCAACGGCGGCTCGGCGATTAGCTCATTGGAGATAAAAGACTCACAAATCAACGGCATGGCGAACATATACTCTTGCCCTGTGGCCGGCAGCCTGGATATTCGTCGTAACCAGTTCGCTTCGCCGTTCGGCATGGCGATGTCAATCCAGAACAGTGAGCTGTCCGGCATTGTCCTGAGCGGCACGGATAAAAACACCTTCACTGGTACCGATGCCCGACGCGTCGTACAGGTAATAAACGGCACCCTGGAGCAGGGTAGAAGCTGGAATCTGGATGCCAACACCGGCGCGGTCTACATGCTGGGCGACGTCTATGTAGCCGGTACGCTTAACGTCGGCAGCGGTGTAATCATCAAGGTTCCGTTCGGACGCGGCGTCTTCACACTGGCGGAGTCGGCCCAGTTTGCCGTCAACGGCACGGCCGGCAGTCCGGTTACCATCACCAGTGCCTTCGACGACTCAATCGGCGGCGACAGCCTGGGCGACAAAGCCACCACCAGCCCGGCCAAGAACGACTACTACAACGCCATTTGGGCGAGCGGCGACATCAATTCGCAGCTGGACTTCAACGTTGAACACGCTGTTATCAAATATCCGACGACTGCCTTGCAGATCAGCCGGGCCAAGCAGGCCAGCTTCACTAATGTCGACATCCGCGAGACGCAATTAGGCTTGCAGATCCAGGAAGGCCGGGCGCTGCTGCGGGCCAAACTCACCAATGCCGACATGGGTGTGCGCAGCTGTAACTGGGGCCTGACGGCAATAGTCTGTAGCGTCGATGCCGCTTATACCGACTGGGGCAACGCCAGCGGACCGGAAAGCTGCGGTGCGGTCGCTACCAGTCCGTGGTTCTACAATGGCACGCAGCATTCGATAACCCTGTTCGGTTCGCCCAACTGTGACGGCTCAACCTTGCCAACGGTGCAATATACCGAGGCGCAGGCCGCCTTCCAGCAACGGCTCAATCCGTACCAGATCGACTGCAGCAACGGCTTTGAGGACGCCTGCGAACTCATCCAGACTACCATGCAGTGCCTGGCAGCCGCACAACAGCTGGCGGTCAACAACTCAACCTTCCCGCTAACCCCGGAGGACCTGGCTCCTGACACGGTGGGAATGGCGGCGGACCTGTACGTTGAATCTATAGCCGAACAGAACCCAAGCTTTGCGAACCGCTACAACGTGGCCACTGGCATTCTGAGCGTCGTCGGCGTCTACTTCGACCTGGCGAGCGCATATAACCAATGTAGCCCGTAATCACGCCTGCAAACGGTAATGAAGACCCGGCATATCCTCGCCGGGTCTTATCTTTCGGCGCGGTCTGGCGGCAATATGTGATAGGATATAGGCATGATACTGCTTGGGCTTATCGTGTTGGGGCTGGTGCTCGGCAGCTTTGTAAACGCGCTGGTGTGGCGGTTGCACGAGGGCAAAGACTGGGTGCGCGGCCGCTCGCAGTGCACGCACTGCGGCCATACGCTGGGCGTGGGCGACCTCGTGCCGGTGTTGAGTTACCTGGCGCTGAAAGGCAAGTGCCGCTACTGCAAAAAGAAGATCGAAGACACGCCGCTGGCCGAAGTGGTGCTGCCGGTGTGGTTTGCGCTGTCGTACCTGTTCTGGCCGGTCGATTTCTTTGATCCGAATACCAACGGGCTGTTCCAGTTCGTGGCGTGGCTAGTAGCCGGCGTGTTGCTGGTGGCGCTGCTGGTCTACGACAAACGCTGGTATATCTTGCCTGACAAAATGACCTACCCGCTGGCCGGGCTGGCGCTGGCGACACTGGCGGTGCGGGCGGGGTATTATGGTGAGGCGGGTATTTTGCTGGACGCTGTGATTGCGGCTGGTATCATCAGCGGGCTCTTTTATGCGCTGTTCCAGCTGTCGCGCGGCAAGTGGATCGGCGGCGGCGATGTCAAACTGGGTCTGGCGCTGGGGCTGTACGCCGCTACGCCGCTCAAGGCGTTTTTACTGCTTTTTCTAGCTTCGCTGGCCGGAACGATCATCATGCTACCCGGGCTGATTGCACGCAAGGTTGGTCGCGGCAGGCAGATTCCGTTCGGTCCGTTCCTCATCATCGCGCTACTTATTACCGTTCTTTTTGGCCAGAAGATTCTCGACTGGTACATGAACCTGCTGGCAGTGTAGCGGGCACATAAATATATGCACTGGCCGTCACGCTTATGCTATACTGGTCGGTATGAGGGGTGGCTTACGCCTACAATCCAACCTCGGTAAGAAGGGGTTTAGCATCGTAGAGGTGCTGATCGTCCTGTCGGTTACGGCGGGGCTGTTTATCAGCGCTGTCATCATGCTGTCAGGCAAACAGCGCCAAACCGAATTCAGTACCGCGCTGCGCGACGTGCAGACTCAGGTTCAACAAATCATCAGCGAGGTCGGCACCGGCTTTTATCCGAGCCAAGAGAACTTCCGCTGCACCGGCAGCCTGACCGGCCCGACCATTACCAGCGCCAGTGTGACGCAGGGCGAGAACGTCGGCTGCATCTTCTTGGGCAAGGTAATCCACTTCGGTCTAGCCGATACCAGCCCTGAAGAATACGCCACATTCTCAATTGCTGGCCTGCAGCGGGTCGACGGCGTGCAAGCCAACAACGAAGTCCGCAGCCTCAGTGAGGCCCAGCCGACCGTTATCGCTGAAAGCGCGGCCAATCCGTCTGCGCCGAACGGTTCGATCCAGCGCCAGCCCTTGCGGGCAGGCCTGAAAGCGCTCTGGGTACGCAACGGCGATAGCCCCGGCACGCAGCTCGGTGCAGTCGGCTTTATAAGCAGCCTGGCGTCGTACGACGCTGGCGGGGACATTGTTTCCGGCTCGCAAACGGTTAATCTGATGCCGGTCACCGGTACTTCGGTAGGGGCGACGCAGATCGAGATGGCAAACGCCATCAACGCCAACTTGCGCAGCAGTGCCGAGAACCCGAATGGCGGTGTTCAGATATGCTTTGTAAGCGGCGGCACCAACCAGTCCGGTCTCATGACTATCGGTAGCAACGGCCGGCAATTGTCTGTCAAAGTCGAGGTAAAGGAGAACGACTCATGCAATCCCTAATTAGCAGTTTGCAGCGTTTGCGCGAGCGGGGCGACACGCTCGTCGAGGTAATGATCGCGATCGCCGTTATCAGTTCAATGCTCGGCGGTGCTTATGTGGTCACCAACAAAAGTCTTACCGCCAGCCGCGACGCCCAGGAGCGGGGTAACGCCCTCAAGCTATCCGAAGGGCAGATCGAGCGCATCAACGCTGTTCTCGCGACCAACCCTAACTCGATTTTCGGGCCGGGAGCAGTGTCGCCATTTTGCATCACGAATGCCAGCACTGTCGTTGCGGCATCAAACGCTGCTTGCCAGGTAGACGCATCAGGTGCGGCGACCACTAATGTGCCGCAGTACCAGCTCAGCATTACGCGCTCCGGCAATACCTTCAACTTAGTTACGACCTGGATCAATGTGCGAGGCGGCAACAACCGGGTTGATTTGTCATATAAGGCGTATCCGTAATGATTCCATTGAAAGCTACCGGCGACAGCAAAGGTTTTACCGTCATCGAGCTTTTGATCGCGACGATGGTGTTCGGCGTCGTGCTGATGGTTGTGACCTTCGGTATCCTGCAGGTAACCCGTTCCTACTACAAAGGTGTGACCGAAACCAGCACCCAAACGACGGCACGAAACATCATCGACACTATCGGCCAGTCGATCCAATTCGGCGGTGGCACGGTTACGCAGAACAATATGGTCTCGCCGTACGTATTTTGCGTTGGCAATTACCAGTATAGCTTCCGGCCGGGCTGGATGGTGGTAGACACTGCACCGGTCGTGGCTCAAAACGAAACGCCGCACGGCTTGTACGTACGTACGCTGCCGAACTGCCCCGGGCAGCCAGCCGCCAACCTAGCCAGTACTACCTTGAGCGGTGGCCGGGAGTTACTAGCGCCGAACATGCGCCTGACGTATTTGCGCGTAACGTTGGTGCCGGGCACGACCAACATGTACAACATCAATCTGCGGATCGTTACCGGCGCCAATGACCTATTGTACAGCCCGTCCGGCAACCCGGCCGGTGCGCGGGCCGAGGACGCCACCTGCCGCAACATTCGTGCCGGCACGCAGTTTTGCTCCGTTTCAAGCCTTAGCACAACCGTAATAAAGAGAGTAAAATAGGAAGTAACCATGAGCAGTATGATCCGACAGTTGCCGATCCGACACCACGCCTTAAAGGAGAAGGGAATGGTGTCGATTACCGTTACGATGATTCTGATGATCGTGCTCAGCTTGATCGTGCTCGGCTTTGCCCAGGTGGCCCGCCGCAACCAGCGCCAGGCGCTTGACCAACAGCTCAGCACCCAGGCATTTTACGCCGCAGAAAGTGCCATCAACGACGTGCGCAGTCTGGTGAAGGCGTCGTCGGCCGGTACAACCATTCCTGCCAAAACGACATGCCCCAGCGGTGGTGGCGGCGGGTTTTATAACTCGCTCAACAGCACGGTCAATGCCTCAATTGGTGCGTCCTACACCTGTCTTTTAGTAAATCCGGCGCCGCCGTCGCTCCAGTACAGCAGTGTTGGCGAGCAGTCGACCATCGTGCCGCTTAATGCCGCCAGCGGAAACCTGACACGGCTGAACCTTGTCTGGAAATCCAATACCGCCACTACGCCAATGACGGGTTGTCCGGTGTCGACCAGCAATGTCTTCTCTGGCTCAGCCAGCTGGGCGTGTGGCTACGGCGTGCTGCGTTTCGACCTCGTGCCGGTAGACAACTCGATGGATATAAACGAGCTGACCACTAACACGATGACGAGTTTTGCCGTGCCGATCTCAACCGGCTCGCTCAACACCATTGCTTATGCCGCCGGCAGTAACAACGATGTCCTGGGCGTGCGCTGCAATAACACCCAGTGCAACCTGGCGGTAACGTTGCCGGGCTCGCATGCCTCGTACTACATGCGCGTCCGGTCGTTATACAAGGACGTATCACTTGAGATCAGCGGCAACAATGCCGCCGGAGCCGTCAACCTGACCGGCGCTCAAGCCCTGGTAGATGCAACCGGCAAAGCGCAGGATGTGCTGCGCCGGATCCAGGTACGCATGCCACTGACCGATACCAGCAAGAACAAATTGCCGGATTACATTATGCAGAGTACCGATTCGATTTGTAAGCGCTTCTCGGTTATGGAAGGGCGCTTCGACAACGATGCCGGCCTGGCAGGCATTACCAGCGGCAGCCCGATGTGCGACCAGTCGCTGTAGAGCTTAAGGCGTGACGATCAAATACGCCCGCCCCAATGCGGAACCTCCGCACGAGGAGTATGCTATTCAAGCATACTCCGAGCCCAGGACAGTGCCGCATTGGGGCGGGCGTATTTGATCGTCGGTCCATAGTACAATAGGAGTATGCTTTTCCGCAGGGCCAAAACCGACTTTTTAGAATATCTTGAGATCGAGCAGAACCGTTCGCAGAAGACGATTCAGAATTACGACCATTATTTGACGCGGCTTTTGGATTTTGCCGGCGACGACATCAAGGTGAATGACATCGATCCGGAGCTGGTGCGCCAGTGGCGGCTGTGGCTGGCCCGCTTGGGCACGAACACCTCTGAGGAACTCGGCAAGGAGACGCAGAACTACCACCTGACGGCGCTCCGGATGTTCCTGAAATTCTGCGCCAAACGCGACATTCCGGCATTGCCGCCGGCCAAGATCGAGCTGATCCGCACCAAGCGGGAGCAAGTGACATTCCTGCATGAAGACGAGCTGGTACGTATGTTCACCCAGCCCTTCAAGCAGGCCAGCTTGCTGCCCAAGCAACATCCGCTGATCGCGTACCGGGACCGGGCGATCCTGGAGCTGTTATTTTCGGCCGGGCTGCGCGTCTCGGAGCTGGTGTCGCTCGACAAAGACCGGATCAACTTCAAGCACAAAGAGTTCATGGTGCGCGGTAAAGGCAAGAAAGACCGGCCGGTGTACGTAAGTGACGAAGCCGCCCGATGGGTCAAAGAATACCTCGACAAGCGTGACGACAACAGCCCGCCGCTGTTCATTCGTCTCGGAGGCCGCAAAGAAGCCGATCGCAGCGGCAGCTACTTGCGTCTGACGGCTCGCAGCATCCAGCGGATGGTCTCAAAGTACGCCAAAGATGCCGGCATTACCAAGCACGTCAGCCCGCATACCTTGCGCCACTCGTTCGCCACCGATTTGCTCATGAACGGCGCCGATTTGCGCAGCGTCCAGGCCATGCTGGGCCACAGCAATATCTCGACGACGCAAATTTATACGCACGTGACCGATCCGCATTTAAAAAGTGTCCACGAGCGGTTCCATACCAACCGGGTGAAGGACTAATCGTGGGTAGGCTTCTTTAGTAGCTGCCTCAGCGGCACCGGAAGGGTAGAGTAAGCGGGCGACATCTGTTACAATAGCCACATTCCACACTAACTAATTACAAAGGATATCCATGGAACGGACATTGATCATCTTTAAGCCCGACGCCGTGCAACGCGGTATCGTCGGCGAAATTCTCAGCCGGTTCGAGAAGGTCGGCCTGAAGATCGTCGCCACCAAAATGCTGGCGCCCGACTATGAGCACTACTTCGGTCACTACCAGACTATCGGCACACTGAAAGACCGCGCCGGCGACAAAATCTTTGAAACGACCGTCAAGGGCATGCTGGAAGGTCCGGTCATCGCAATGGTGCTCGAAGGCATCGAAGCTGCCGAACTGGTCCGCAAAATGGTCGGTTCGACAGAGCCGAAGAGCGCCCAGCCGGGCACCATCCGCGGCGATTACTCGCACATCAGCTACGGCCATGCCAACAGCCAGGGCACGACCATCCCCAATGTTATTCATGCCTCGGCCGATGCTGAAGAAGCGGCCAAAGAAATTGCACACTGGTTCAGTCAAAGCGAAATCCACACCTACGAAACGGTGCACGAGAAATTTGCTCAGCCGCGCAAAGGTAAAGAAAAGAAATAACACACCGGGCCCGCTTGCAGGGCCCGTTTCGCCCCTGTAGTTCAATGGATAAAACAACTCCGTCCTAAGGAGAAGCTAGAGGTTCGAATCCTCTCGGGGGCACCAGATAAAAACCCACCCTGCGCGGTGGGATTTTTATAATTTTTTATGTCCAATAGACTGACCAAGCGTGGAATGTCGCCGACTGGGCATGCGATGCAGCGCCTACCTCGAGCGTAATCCATAATTAGCAATCAAAAACCCATAAAACAAGCGGCGCAAAGCAGGCAATGGCAAAGTAGCCCGGGAGGCTTCCAGGAACGCCTCAGTCTCAATTTCGAACAAATAGCCGCTTCGGCTGCGATATAACCCCAAGCGTTCCAAACCATACGCATCTTCCGTATCAAGCAATAGGTAGCCGGCAATCTGCCCAATCTCGACCCTGCTGAGCTGCTCTGGTTTGGTAGTAGACTTTATTTCCAGTAACCGTCGGCTAGCAATGACATCCGGGTTGGCGTGCAGGCGGCTGTCGGGCGGACTTAGATCGATATCGAGGTGGCTGGCATCGGCTGTGGTGGCATTTCTGAAGGCCGAGAATGTCAGCTGGGTATTATCTGCCGTGCCCTCGCATAGCTGCATCTGTGCTTGGATGTCATCCAATGCATACTGCGGCACTTCCTTCATTAGTCGCTCTACGGAGCAGCGTGGGCCGAGTTTGCCAATGCCTGCCGCGCGCGTTACCGTCCGCCCGCTGCTGTGGTAGGCCGATGTGAACCACGCCGTCATAACTGCCAGGCTGGCTAGGCGGTGTTCTTTCTCGGCATCCAGTAGTATCGGTTTGGTACGGTCGGCTGTCCCGAACTCACGAATGGCAGTATGTACCGTGGCCGACAACTCCGTGGCGGTTGCGCTTATGGCGCCGCGCAGTTGCTGGCGCCGGGTTTGGTCGCGGCCGGCGTAGGGCAGGAGGGTGCGCGTGGCGACATAGGCACCGTTCATGATCGCTTCTTTAGAGTCGGCATCACTGAGCGCCCAACCCAACCGATGCCCGATCGCCGTACCTAGCATGCTGTAGTCAATAGGCTCTGCATCAGGAGCGGGTGGCGGCAGTATAGAGCCGTCCGGCTTATGGGCATGGTATTGCAGCCGTATAGGGTTGCAAGTTTGCGTCATTCGAAGGCCCGGCAGGTTCGTGTCTAAAAACTGCCACAGGGGCGAATTCAGTTTTTCAAGCTGGCTTACTAATGACATGGCTCACTCATAATAAACAGTTCGGTATATTTGAGCAATGAAGAGGAGGTCTGCAAGCTACGCAAGAGGCTTCTGGTACACGAACGGGCTTGCTTCAATACCCCAATCTGTCCACAGCCGCGGCTGCAGGCCAAGCGTATCTACCATAAGCGTGGTTATACGCGTTAATTCACGGTCGTTAGGTATGCCACCGGTGCTAAGGATGCCGCCCGGCCGCACATACGGTACCATACCACGCACCAGCGGCTCGATACGCTCGAACGGCAGGTGCTCTAGTACACGGTTGCATAAAACCAAGTCGGCCTCGGGCACGGTACCCGGTGCTTGCGGCTCCGACAGGTCAAGCCGCTCAAACTGTACATCATGTTCGGCCCGCAGGCGATTGCTGTCGGCAACGTAAAATCCTTCTACTGTGATATCCGTAAGCTGATCCAGCTGCTCCTGGGTAAAATGGGGGAACTCATGGTGCCGGGCCGGGCGAGGCGTTAGGTCAAACTCGCGTAACAGCTCAAGGTCGCCATAATACGTAATATCATACGCGCCGCGGCGGGCATGCCCGATTAGCTCATCGTCAATATCATAGCCGCGCATCACAACCCTGCCAATATCGGGGTGCGTTCTGGTGACGTGCGATAAAACCGTGTCGGCCTCTGCACCGATACTGCACCCCACCGATAGTGCAGTAAACGGCGCCGCCGGCGCATGTTGGCGGTAGGCATCAACAGCCATATCGGTGACATGGGGTATATAGTTCTCGAAGCGGTACAGTGCAGTTGCGGGTGATATAGCGCCTTTTCCTGCGTAGTCGCCGCCTAGAGGCCGGGCGTAGATATCGAAGTCCCACTTGCCACCGGACCGGGGTACGAACTTCCGTGACTCAGTCATACACTAACTATAAAATATAACTTTTTAAAAGCAATGAATACCTGCTGCGACGGTGGCCCGGGTGACCTCGATCCGCGCGCGGTAGGCGGCCGGCTCAAGCATAAGCTGGCAACTCGGATCACCTTTTCTAGCGGGCAAAAGATCCGGTTTTCTCGTCGTAGCCAGTTCGCTATAATAGAGAAATGAAGAGGGTATGGTGCTAGGGTGTGCGGCGTAGTTGGCGTTTTTAGCCCGGATGGGCGGGCTCCTGTGGCCGAGCTGGCCGGGATCGGTACGCACGTTTTGCAAAACCGGGGTCCGGAAGGGGCGGGCCTGACGGTCGTCCAGCCCGGCCTGCCGCTGCAAGGTTACCGGGGTTTGGGTAAGGTACTGGATGTTATGCCCGACCGCGGCGCAGTACACGACACTATTCTGCCGCACGCCACGGCGGCTATCGGCCAGTCGCGCTACCCGACGGACGGTGCGGATGGCTTTGAGGGCACGCAGCCGATCCACTATGAGCGCGAAATAGGGGCTCGTGAGTTCCACCACCGGGTATTTGCAACTAATGGCAACGTGGCCAACAGTATATACATAGACCAGCTCTTCGGCAACGGAACGTTTCAGCCGACCGACAGCAATTACAGCGCCGCCACGCTAAACGCCGTGGCCGACAAGTACGGCATGCTGTCTGCGATACAGCGTGTAGCGCCGCACCACGACGGTGCCTTTGCTTCTATTTGGACTGACGGCGAGCAAATGCACGGCTGGCGCGACCCCTGGGGATTCCGGCCGCTGATGGTAGGGCGTTTAGCTAGCGGCGATGTCGTGTTCGGATCGGAAGCTCCGGCAGTAGAGGCGATGGGTGCGGTCGAGTGGCGCGATGTGCGCCGGGGCGAGATCGTGAGCGTCGGCAAAGACGGCGTGCTGCGTTCATCGTGGATCAAGCGCGAGATTGAGCCGGGCGGCGGCATCTGCGGGCTTGAGTTTGCCTACCTGGCTGGCGCCGACGGGTGGATCGAAGGGCGTAATATCTATGAAGCACGGGTCGAAATGGGCCGCCGCCTGGCGCGCCTGAAGCCGATGGATGCCGATGTCGTCATGCACATCCCGGACTCGGGCTTGTATGCGGCCTTGGGCTACTCGCAAGAGTCGGGCATCCCGTACGCCCCCGGCATTATCCGGGTGCCGGACAGTCCGCGCACGTTCCTGGGCCGCACGCAAGAAGTCCGCGCCCGGAATGCACGCGGCAAGTTCCGTTTTGTCAAAGCCGTTATAGATGGCAAGCGTACCGGCGTCGTTGACGACACATTGCTGCGCGGCACCGTCTCGACGGTAAATACGGCTCAAATACGCCGGGCAGGCGCTACAGAAGTCCATATGCGGCTGTCCGCGCCGATGGTTCGCGACCGCTGCGCCTTCGGCATCCGCATCGATACCCAAAGAGAGCTTATCGCCAATGTCTACGACGGCAATGAAGAAAAAATCGCTGATCATATCGGCGCCGACTCCGTCGGTTACCTGCCGCCAGGCGCCTTTAGGCGGTCAATCGACTTGCTGGACCTGCCGCTGGCCGAGCGGGCAGGCAAATCATCCGTCGGTTCGGTCTGCACGGCCTGTATGACCCGCCGCTACCCCATAACGCTGCCCGACGAAAAAGTCCCCAGCGCCGACCAAACGCCGCTGTACGGCCCGCACAGCTAACCAACCTAAATGATGTGTCGGCAGGGCTAACAAAGGCAGACGGGCCATCGGCAAAAGTCCTCGACAAAGAAATGCTACAATAAGTACTACCGCTATGGCACAGAAATATTTTGCCGACCAATTCGATGACGAAGAAGTGCTCTTTGTCTTCCGCAAGCATCCCATCGCCATGCGTAAAGGGCTGATCATCGGCATGCTGACGCTGCTGCTCGGCACGGTGCCGTCACTCTTCAACCCGACGTATGCCATGTACTTCTTGGGTTTGGCGGTCGGGCTCGTCATTGGCGGGCTGCTGTTTTTGCCGAGTTGGATCAGCTGGTACTTCAGCGTGTTCATCGTTACCGACCAGCGTTTGATCCAGATCACGCAGAAAGGGCTGTTCCACCGTAGTGTCGTCGATATGGGCCTGAGCCAAATCCAGATGGTCAACTACGAAGTCGCCGGCCTGCAGGAAACCTTGCTCGGATTTGGTACAATACAGATGCAGACATTTGTGGGTGATTTAATTATTCACGAAATTCCGCATCCGGGTAAGATCCAGAAAAAACTGCTTGAGATCTTGCGCGACCAAGGTGTCGCCATCGCCGCTCCGATTAATGCCAAAGGACAGCTCGAAGAAAATGAAGCATAAGATCAAAAAATTGCTCAAAAAGCGCCCGCATTTGCCGGGCCGCTTGCGTTTGCGCCGTAAACGGCAAGACGAAACCCTGGCCGAAGCCATCCAAGGCTTGCCGCGTATTACCAACGAGACGGTCGCCGAGCACCGCGAGGAAGTCCTGTCCAGCGCCCGCAAGTACATCTACCCCTTGACGCACTCGAAGCACCGGGTGGTTATTATTTCAACCGCGCTGGCGATCATCGGCATCGTGGTGTTTTTCGCGTATTGTTTGCTGGCGTTGTACCGGTTCAATACGGCCTCGACGTTTATGTACCGCATCACGCAGGTGATCCCGTTTCCGGTGGCGAAGGCCGGCCCGTCGATCATTTCGTATGAGGATTACCTGTTTGAGCTGCGCCACTACATGCACTATTACGAGACGCAGCAAAAGGTGGACTTCGACGACAAGCAGGGCCGGGAGCAGCTGCAGACTTTCCGCAAGCAAGCCCTCGACCTGGTGGTGAACGGCGCGTACGTGAAGCAGCTTGCAAAACAGCACAACGTGTCGGTCAGCGACCGCGAGCTGGAGGATGCTATCCAGGTAGTGCGGAACCAGAACCGCCTGGGCGGCGACGACCAAGTCTTTGCGGATGTCCTGAAGGAATTCTGGGGCTGGTCGGTCAACGACTTCAAGCGCCAGTTGCGCGGCCAGATGCTGGCCCAGAAGGTAGTGGCCACGCTTGATACCGATACGGCGTCACGTGCCAGCGAAGCCTTCAAGAAAATCCAGGCCGGCGAGGACTTTACGGCTATCGCTAAGCAGTATTCGGCTGATCCGGCCGCCAAAGACAGCGGCGGCGACTACGGCTACGCCATCGACAAAGCCGACCGCGACTTGCCGCCGGCCGTGATCGAGCAGCTCTTCAAAATGCGCGAAGGCGAGATATCCAGCGTCATCAACACCGGTACCAGCCTGGAAATCCTGCGCGTCAAAAGCATCGAAGGCAGCAAGGTTCGGGCCGCCCACATCAGTTTCCCGTTCAAACCGATCAGCACCTACATCGAGCCGCTGCGCGAGAAGAATCGGCCGCGTGTTTTGATAAATCCCTAGCGAAACAGTTGCGCTAGAGCCGAGAGTCTGCTATCATTACCCCTGTTACTAGCGCTGCTGTCTGGGGCGCAGGCTAGGCATATGGCATGGGCTCGTAGTGAAGAGGCCTATCACGCCTCCCTGTCACGGAGGAGATCGCCGGTTCGAATCCGGTCGGGCCCGCCAGCATAATCAATTTGAAATAATAGCTATTATATGCTATTATTTTTTTATCTCAAGAAGATACAAAAACATGTCAGAAAATAGAGTTGCTACGGCAGATTACACGGTACAGTACCTAGACAGAGTAGGCACCGCTGAAGTCTTAGCGATACCTGAGGACCGCAAGGAATTTATCCTGGGTCTTGGCTACGACGACTTCAAAAACTGGCTTATAAGAATCAATGGCATGGCTCGCGGTATGCCTAATAGCGAGCGTGAGATTGATGGCCCCACTGTTATAACTCCGAATATGCTGCCCCCTGAACCCGAGGATAAAGAGTCCATACTAGAAGCTTCGCTTGAAGCCGCAAAATCTATCTTGAATAGTAGAGAGAATACCGAGGAAGCGCTACGGGATGTATCCTTGCTCTTCGGCGGAGTTGTAAACTATGTTCACCTCTTTAATGACGGGAACGGACGGACAAGCCGGATAGCAGGCTTGCTGGTAAGGGAGGGTTACGATGGCAGTGAGAACGCACGAGGCCGTCTTCGAGCTGTGATGGGAACCAGCGGCGATGTTGTACTTCAAAACAACCCTTTTGATCTAACTCCTTGGCTGGACATGCAGACGGTCCGAGCTAATCGACCCAAAAATGCTAACGGATGGCCGGTAACGGTACGAACTACCGACAATGCCGGTCGCGAGCCCGCCATGGACCATCTGACTCCGGAGGCGCGCGAAAAAATCAGGCGCGTGCTCCACGACTACAGCACGGCAGCTTTTGCCATTACCGCCACGATGATAGAGCGCGGTCTACTGCCTGAGGGCGTCGATTTCACCGACAGAGCTGTTGTCGGAGTCAGCCGCGAAGCGTATCTTAAGAACTTTACCGATGATGATATCGAGGCTGCGTCCCAGTGGTCTCGTACGTTTAGGCGCGAACGTGTCCTTACCTTCATAGACGCCATGCGGCACCCAGACCATTACCCGATTCATCTAACGGAATACACCGACAACGCATTTGGCCAGGAGCGTGATACCACCTTGCGAGATTACTATGCCGACTTTATCGAAGCGAATTCAAGACTGTACAACGGCAGATATCTTTCTAGCTTGGGCGCTGCTGCTATGAACTAGTTTGAGCCACTGCTATAATTCGGCAATGGCTCAGCTTCCCATTTTCGATATACCAAAAGGTATGACATGCGCCAACGGGGCCGCTTTTTTACGCAAGGTTGCAGACTTTGCTGCGGCAGGAGCCGGAAGTCTTCACGTAATCTATGATTTTGATCGGACACTTACGGTCAGCCACCCCGAAACACAGGAAGATGTGACAACGTGGCATATTCTTGGCAAACACCTCTCTGAGGCGGGGCGTGCCCATTACCAGGATCTGTTCCAGAAATACAGGATTATCGAACTGGAAGACGGGCTGACGAATGCGGATGCAGTAGATTGGTGGACGGCGAGCTTTCAGTTATTCGTTGATGAGCGGGTCAATATAAAGCAAGTTGACGCCGACTTTTTGGCGCGTGCAAGTATCCGGCCGGGCGTAGAAGAGGTTTTTGCGTTGTGCCAAGCCTATGAAATTCCTAGTGTTATTATGTCTGCCGGCATTCGTGATGTCATAGATATATGGACGAAAAAGTATGCCATCAATCCCGCACTCGTTTTATCTACCGTATTAAAGCTCGACAGTGAAGGGGCTATTGTGGGCTGGAATGAAGATACTCTGGTGCATGTACTCAACAAACACGAGGCCGGGCACGAGGACCTAACCGCTATCCGTGCAGCCAGGCCAAATGTGATCGTCATCGGGGACGGAGTGACTGATGCCGATATGGCCGATGGCAATGAGAATGTGCTGCGTATACGGATATTTGACCCGCGCCCCGATGAAGTTGTAGACATTGAGGCGGTCCGCCAAAAGACATTCTCCAGGTTTGATGCCTTAATAGAATCAGGCACGCTTCACCCCTTGCTTAAGGTAATAGAGTTCGTGGCAGCTAACGCGAAAGCAGGATAGTGCAAAGAGGCTCGGCCATCCACCTATTGACTTATTTAGTAAATAGTGGTATCATAGAGGTATGAATGAAACAACTCCACAACAACCGCAGTACGAACAGCACGCAACTGGTCTCTTCACGGATCTTGCCATGGAAGCGCATCGCCGCCCTGGCCACGAACAAGCACCTCAGGGTGTTCAGGAACATGTTGGACATACCATTACCGCTCAGGCCGTTGAGGGCGGACACCCGGTAGCAGACGACGCCTACGCAGCCCAGTTTATGGGTCTAAGTACCGAACATTTTACTCATACCCGCATTAGAGAACGACAGTAATTACTCTGTTTACGTTAAAGTACCCCAGCGAAGGTTGGGGTACTTTCTTATTCAGGCGTAAGAGTAAAGCCTGTTAGTATACATGGATAGGCGTGGCAAACGTAGCCGCTCTTCGGCACTGGAAGGATCATAAGCATTAGCGTATACTTACAATCAGATGGCGGGGATTGTTCAGCTGAAGCACCTGTACGGGGCGGCTCGCGGGCTGGCTTATATGGCGTTTGCGATTGTTACCGTGCTGGTTGGCCTAGCTGCGATGCCTGCCCAAGCGGCGGCGTTCAGCGGTGCCGGCGACGGCTCAAGCGGCGATCCGTACCAGATTACTTCGTGTGCCCAGCTGCAATCGATTGACGACGACCCGGCGGCGCATTACGTGCTGACGCAAGACATCGACTGCGAGGGCGTGGCTTTTACGCCCATCAGCGGCAATGGCAGCAGCTTTACGGGGACGCTGGACGGCCAGCGCCACCGGATAGAAAACCTGCATATTGAGGCTACCAGCGGCTTTGCCGGCTTGTTCGACCGCTTGCGGCTGACGGCCGTGGTGAAAAACCTGGTACTTGTAGCGACTATTGCCAGTGAAGCCGGTCATACGGGAATGCTGGCGGGCGCGACCTTCGGCGATGCCGAGATCGAAAACGTAGCCACGTACGGCGCGGTGCAATGCGGTGGGAGTTCGGTGCAGTACTGCGGCGGTGTGGTCGGCTTTTTGACGACGCGTTCGAGCATTACCAAGACGTACAGTGAAGCCTCGGTGACGAGTAACGGGCCGAATGGCGGCAGCGGCGTGGGCGGTTTGGTCGGAGGCGCCGAGGGCGACTCGCCAACGGATCAGGCGGTTATTATGAACACCTACTTCGCAGGTATCGTTACGGCGACACACGATTATGTGGGCGGCCTAGCTGGTAAGACGGTTAATACGGACATGACGAAGTCATATGCGATCGGCAGTGTGACGGGCGTGGACTTCGTCGGGGGTCTGGCCGGGAGCTTCAACGGCTTCATGGCGGAAGTATTTGCCGCCAATGACATTACGGGGACCGGGTCGGCAGTCGGCCCGGTAACCGGGCATTTTGCCGGCGGTTCGGTGGGTAACCGGTATTTCGATAGCGCGATTACAGGGTTTAGCTCCAGTCCGGACGGCTCGTCGGCCATTAACGACTCTACGTATTTTTATGACAGTGCCACCAACCCGCCTTTCGATACCTGGGACTTTCCGGGGGTCTGGCGTCTCAATTACAAGAGTTATCCGAGCTTCGAGCCGTTAGTGGACCCGTACATACTCTGTGAGGCTCCGGCTGCTACCGACACTACGGTAACTGTCCACTGCAAAGTAGCGCCCGGCGGCTGGGGCAGGCCGACCTGGGAGATGCGCTACCGCAAAGCGGGTGCCGCTGCCTGGACGCCGCTGACGCAGCCCGACATACGTCAGGCACTGGTGACGATTACCGGGCTCACGCCAGGCACGGATTACGAAGTCAGCTTCAGGTTTACCAATACGTACGGAACCAGCAACTGGGGCAGGGTCGAGGTTACTACGACCGGCACGGCGCCCAAGGCGACAAACATCCTCACGGTTCGGTCCAGTCAGGCGGCGGCTACGGCCAGCGCTGAGGAGCCTGAGCCGGCTGGCTCGACCTGGCAGCCGGTGGTGGTGCTGCCGGCAGACACCTCGACAGCGCCTACTACCTTGGCCGACCCCTGGAATAACGACATCGCACCCGGCGATGCACCGGCCCCTGCCAAAGGTGAATCTAGCGACCCGCCCGGAGCGGTGCTGTGGATCACCATCGCATTGGCAGGTGCCGGCCTGGCGTGGTTGCTTTACCATGCATTTGCTGCACGGCGAGTGTAATTGCTGCGACCTACGCCGCCGCTGCTGCCTTGACGCCCTTGCCGCGACTATCAGTCGTGCAGCCAGCACAGCCGGCATTACTTTGATATGATGGTATCAGCAACAGACAGATAGTCAGGAGTAACGATGTACGAAGACGACTTCACCAATAAAGTGTTCACTATGGACGTCGGTGGCGGCCACAGACTAAAAGTATGGGATTGGGGCAACCCGCAGGCGAAGACGCCGTATATCTTTTTGCACGGCGGGCCGGGGAGTGCTTGCCGCGACAAGCACAAACGGGTGTTTGACCCTAGCCATGACCGGGTGATCTTTTTTGATCAACGCGGGGCGGGCGAGAGCACGCCGACCGGCTCGCTGGAGCATAATACGACCCAGGAGCTGATCAGTGATATATCGGCGATAGCCGATCATGTAGGCATTAAGAAGTTTGCGCTGCATGGCACTTCTTGGGGTTCGGCGCTAGCTCTGGCATACGCGTTGGAGCAGCCTAAACGCGTATCCGCTTTGGTGATCGGTGGTATATTCACCGGATCGAAAGCTGAAATCGCCTGGCTCGACCAAGGCTACTTCAAGACATTTTATCCGGAAGTGTGGGAAGCGTATCTGGAGCGGACGCCTGAGCAATACCGCGCCAATCCAAGCGCGTACCACTTTGATAGGGCGCTGAACGGCACTCACCAGGAGCAAAAAGTTTCGGCGTACGCGTATCAATGCCTTGAGGCTGGGGCGATCCGGCTGGACGACCGCTTTCAGCCCAGCGACTACGAGACATTTGATCCGGCCGGGATGCGCATCGAGATGCATTATTTGGCGAATGATTGCTTCATGCTTGACCGGCATATCCTCGACCACGCCCACACGCTGACGATGCCGGTACACATCGTACAAGGCCGCTACGACATGGTCTGCCCACCACAAACCGCCTATGAGCTACACCAAAAGCTGTCCTCAAGCCAGTTGTACTGGACGATCAGCGGCCATGCCAGCGAGCATGAGGACCAGGCCGTGTTCACGGCTATCATCGCCGGTTTGCGCAGGTAGCAGCGCCCGAATGCTCCGGGAATGCCCTGGCTGCAAAACGGACAATATGGTATAGTCGCGGGATGACAAGTCGATTGCCGCTGGCGCCATACCCAGCTGATATACGTAGTTTCCTTGAACATCAGGAGGTCGCCCATACGATGCACGACCGCCTGCCGGATGAGATGCTGCTCCTTATGGGTGACCTCGCTACGCTGGCGATCGGGGAGGCACTGGAGCGCACGCATTCGCCGCTGAGGCGACTGGCTGGCATGGCTTTGTCCGGGCGGTTGTCTCGGCAGCATTTGGGCAGTCCGGATACGGTTTTAAAAACCTGGGGCACTTCAGATAGGGTGCCGCATGCGCGCGGCGGCCTTACCCGCGTGCAAAAAACCGATTTGCACCCTGCTAGGCCGCCACAACCGGGCTCGCCGGCTGATTTTTTGCAGCAGATAGCTGATACGCTCCCGGACTCGCGCCGGGTATTCCATATGGCAGGCCGCGATCTCGGGTTGCGGCGCATAGGAGTTGTGCGCGTCGAACCCCATGCTAATCTCCCGAAGGTGCCAATGACTCATGTCGAAGAAGACAGGGTCCGAGGCCGCGGGTTTCCGGTTAACTCCGGTCACCGGGATAATCTGCCGGCCGGTGTCGTGGTTTCTTCTGAACAGCTCAGTGGCAGAACGGCGGAGTGGTCTTTCGTAACATCTTCGGGAAGCCGGGTTAGCGCTGGCCAGGTAACAGGATCACGCATAATTATGCGTAGTTATTTCCAGGGCATGCCTGGCAGTGGCCCCTGGTACGACCTCAGGAACTGCAACGACGAACCGCGCCTGTCGCTCATAACCTCATACAGTTAACGGGGAGCTAGCGCCTGTTTAGGCTAGTCCGCCGCCGGCTTGACGTCGCCGTTCGGTTTCGTCATGAAGCCTAGGTACAAGGCTGCTGCGGTGATCACGAAGTGCAGGGCGATGTCGGCTTTGTTGTGAGCGATGAAGCCGAGCAGGTCTTTGTCGCCGTAGAACAACCCAAGTACCGTTACCAGCCCGTAGACCACACCGAAGACCTGGAAGTACAACCGCGCCGCCTGCGCGCTCATGGCGCCTGCCACCAGTGCCGCCACGCCGCTGGCCAGGTGGATTATGTTGTGGGCGCCGTTCACATGGAAAATACCCAGTAAATGCCCATCGGGCGTTGCCGCTGGGATAAACCCTAAAATGCCTACCAGTAGAAATACGACTCCGAATCCTTTAGCTGCTGTCTGAACCATATGCGCCCCCTAATCTTTATGTTCTCAATCTAATATACGCCGCTTCAATAAGAGGTGCTGTAAATTTCCAAACACCGTTGCAGGGGCGGGGAGCGTACTTTATACTAGCCACGGTATGAGTGAAATGCTTGAGGGTGAAGCGTATAGTCCAATGCTTCGGGCGCAGCGGGCGCATCTTGAATATATGACGCTGGGCGCTGGTACTGCGTTCGGCATGGTGCCATTGGTACGGTTTCGGGATTGGATGGCGGCCGAGGAGGGGGTGCGATTGGATGCGAGGCTGCGCTACGATATGACGTGGCTGAGGGCCGAGGCTGCCGTATCGGCCAGTGTCCATGAAGATAAGGGTCTTGATACAGGGGGCGTTGAACTGTCTCCCGCAGCCTTACTTGATGAAGCGGCGGGGCGCTTCGAGGTTTTGGCGGAGGACCCGAAAACACCCGTTCTAGTGCGGGCGCGGTCGTATATCGGGCTGGGAGGCATAACGCATTACCGGGGTGCTATTGATGTTGATAAGGGCGTCGACGTCCAAGACTTAGGGCCTTGCCGCGAGAGCTACCACAAGGCCGGCGAGATAGTCATGCGCCTGGCCAATACCAAGAAGTCTGACCCTCGCATAACGCATCTGGCGCAGGTGCTGTCATTCCTTGGTGTGCTGCGGACGAATGCTGATAATTTTGGGATGCTCGGGCTGCCCGTGCCCGACCGATTGAGCGCGCTGCACGACGAACGACGGTTTGATATGGTCCTTTGGGATGTTTCTAGAACCGGTGCGTTGTGGCGGGCAGCCGTGACAACGCAGGAGCGATCCTCGCGTATTGGCCGTACGGTCTTGTCGCCGCAGCTTTTAGACGAATCCGGCTACCCGTCTGGCAACGGGCATGGTATGCTGCAGGCCGTGCTTGATGCTGATGCCTCCATGATCCAGCGCGGGCAGGCACGCGGCTCGCAGCCTCAGTACGGCGTGCGCATGGCGCCGGGTGCGCACGCAGACAGGCGACGACAAGGCCTAAAAAAATACTTTAGAGATAGCGTCCTGCGCATCGGGCATGAGATAGCCGACCAAATCGAACGGCGCAGTATCCTAGCATTCAAGACCGATCCGATCGAAGGCTTGGACGACGCCCGAACCTGGTACGCCGGCTTGCCGCCGCTGCGCCGCTTAACCGAGTACGACATGCCGGCACTGGAGCAGTGCATAAACCCGTTTGAAGTCGCCCAGGTAAGCGGCGAGCTTTCGCTGGCCGATACCAACACGCTTGGCTGGCTGCATACCGAACTCGGCGTGTTGCCGGGGGCAGAGGGCGGCCTCGACCGCGCCGAAGACTTATTCGCCGCCACCGCGCAAGCGGCAACGGAAGCCGAAGACTGGTCTGCGTATAGCGAGGCTCTGGCGGGCGGCGTAACCAGCAAGCTGTATAAGAAACTGGCCGCCGGCGGTTACGAACCAGCTGTGCTGGCGCAGGAGTATTGTGCGGATTTGGCCGGCGCTATCAGCACTTTGCATGAAATACTGGAACGGCTTCAATCCGCCGGCTTGCAGGCTGAACCGGCCGCCGAAGCGGCGCACATACCGGCTGTCTGGCGCACCCTGCAGCGGCTCACGACCTGCCTGATCATATCCAGCGACGCCGAGCCGGCCCAAATCGCCGCTACGGCCAATCCGCGCCAGCGCGCCGCGGCGTTGGGAGAGCTCGGCTTCGATACTATTGTTATGCCGCAATTGTATGCGACGGAGACATTCAGCCCGCATGCCATCGGCCGCCTGCAAATGGTTGCCGGTAAGCATGATCACCTCAAGAATTTAGGAGTGGCTACAACCGACCCAGCTTTGCTTGGGCAGGTGATCGACGGACTCGAACGGACTCCTGATGGATTAACCTGGGATACCGTACTGGCCACACGGACCCGTCAGCGTATGGTCGACGCTGCCCGGTCGGTACAATTCCTGTAGTATATATGGGCGCTAACCAGGTATGGAGATTAAGGCATGAATCCTGAAGGTGACCCTGGGCTGGCGGCCCGTCGGGCGCATTTTGAGTATACGACGCTGGGGGCAAGCCAGGTGTTCAGCCGGATACCTTTACGGCGTTTTCAGGACTGGATCACGGCCGAGCAAGGCGTGCGTCTTCCGCCGGATCAGCGCCATGACATGACCTGGATGCGGGTTGAGGCGGCCATGGCTGCCTGGTCGCTAGCGAAGAGTGGTCGGGACACGGATGGAATCGTTCTGTCGCCGCCGGACCTGCTCGGCGAAGCCGCCGAGCGGTTTAATACTCTGGCAGAAAACCCCGCTACTCCTACGTTAATACGAGCGGAGTCGTATATCGGCCTGGGCGGCATGCCGCATTACCGGGCGGCGACCGAGTCCGGCGGGGGACTTAATTTCGGTATGACACGCGAGAAGCACTATGCTGCCGGTAAACTGCTAATGCGGCTGGCGGCGACAAGACCCAGCGCTGAGATAACCCGCAGGATACAAATGCTCTCCTTCGTGGGCTTACTGCGCATGGGTGTTAAGGACTTACAAGTCATCGGGATGCCGGTGCCGCCCCGTGTACGTGACGTCCAAGACAAACATCGATTCGATATGATGCTGTGGGATGCGATGGATACGGGCGCGTTTTGGCGGGCGGTCGTATCAGCGACCGAACAAACCTCGTATTCTGAAAGCGCCTTTATCTCGCCGAAGGTGTTGGACGAGGCTGGCTACCCGTCGCCAAACGGGCACGGCATGCTGCAGGCGATTCTCGAGAATGACGAGCCTAGCGACCCTGACATCATCAAGGCCGGTGATATCCGCATCATAAAAGGTGCGTCTTTCCCTGTCATTAGTGTGGCCCGAACGCCCGCGGAAAGACGTGAGCTGACCAGGAGCGTCTACTTGAAAAAGGGTATTAAACGTCTAGGAACTCATGTTAAGGAGCAGCTGAGTCATACAGACGTCTTGCAGTTTGAAACAGACCCCATCGAAGGGTTGCAGGAGGCGCACGACTGGTATGCAAGCTTACCGCGGATGCGCCGGCTAACTCAACACGAGGCGCCAGCGCTTGAGCAGTGCATCAATCCCTTCGAGAATGCTTTTATTGCCGGTGACCTTTCTCTAGAGCACGCCAATATGCTGGGCTGGCTGCACGCCGAGACCGGTCTTGTGCGCCCGGCAGAGGGAAGCTGGGACCGCTCTGAAGACATCTTCACGGCTACCACCCAAACGGCGGCAGAAGCTGGTGATTGGTCGGCCTATGCCGAGGCTTTGGAGGGAGGTGCGACGGTTGGTTTATACAAAAAACTGGCGGCTGACGAATATAATCCGCAAGCATTAGCGCTGGAGTACTGCGCCGAGCTGGCCGGTGCCATCAGCTCGCTTCATGCATGCTACGAACGGCTGATAACCGACAATTCACCCCATGTACCGGCCGTTTGGCGCGCGTTGCAGCGTCTGACGGCCTGCCTGGTCGTGTCCGGCGGCGAGGATGCCAAGCATCTGGCCGTAGTGGCGCCGCCGCGGCAGCGTGCCGCCGCATTGGGTGAGCTTGGCTTCGACATTTCAATCATGCCTCAGCTTGACGCCTCAGCCACCTTCAGCCCGGAGGCGGTGGGGCGAATGCAACTGGTTGCCGGTAAGCATAACCATCTGACTAAATTAGGCGTCGCTACGGTCGATCCGGCGCTAGTGGGCCAGGTCGTTGAAGGCCTGGAGCGTACCCCTGAAGGCTTAACCTGGGATATGCCGCTCGCGGCCTACGCACGTCGCAGCATGACCAGGGCCATCGTACCGGTGTTATTTCTGTAAAATATCCTAAAAGTAGCAAAACAGCTGTCTCATAACAGAAATTTGATATAATACCAACCATTGGAGGCCTGCCACCTTAGCTCAGTTGGCTAGAGCACCGCTTTCGTAAAGCGGGGGTCCGGGGTTCGAATCCCCGAGGTGGCTCCAACATGAAAGGACGCTTCGCTCGTGTCTACGAAAACTTCCACTGGAAGTTTTCGGGTTCGAATCCGATAGGTGGCTCCAAATTGACAAATTATGAGGCCTGTCCGGCGACCCATAAGGGCACGCTGTCAGAACCTCCGCACGAAGAATGTGCTATTTAAGCACATTCTGAGCTCAGGACAGTGCTGCCAGCGTGCCCTTATGGGTCGCCGGACAGCTTTTCCAAAGTAGAAGCGGGTATCGTATAACGGCTATTATGTGACCTTCCCAAGGTTGAGACGAGAGTTCGACTCTCTCTACCCGCACCATTCATTTTCGACCCCTGAAAACTCGACGAAACCCCCAAAAGAGCATACAATGTTCTAGAATAGCCTATGCCGCAGAAGTATTTTCATGACAAGTTTATTCTGCTCCTGGCAAGCGGTAACGCTTTCCTGACGTTTTTGTGCACCGTGCTTATATTGCTTCGTGTCGGCGTCGGCCAGGGCAGCAGTGATTACATCGTTCAATACCGGGCCAACCTCGGTATCAGCTCGTTCAAACCGGGTGATTTCATAGATATCCTCAGTTTTATCGGCTTCGCCGTAATCGTATTGGCGCTTTCGATCTTCCTCAGCATACGTACCTATCATATCCACCGTTCGCTGGCGGTCGTCGTCTTGTGTCTGGGCACTTTGCTGCTGCTGGCTGCTACCATTATCAGTAACTCCTTATTAGGTCTCCGTTAAAAAAGCCGGAAAGAGGAGGGCGCTTGTACCGATGAGTCTAAAAAAAGATATCGAAATACCTCTCAAACGATCCCGACGCTACCGGTTTTTTGAAATCCTGCCCGGTGCGCTCTCGTGGACCGTGCTTTTTTTGCCGCTGATCCTCTCGCTTGTCAACGTGACGGTCGCGGCTGCCTTTATCTTCTTGTATATCCTTATTTACCTGACGCGCGCATTCGCTATCAGCATCCGTGCCTTGCAGGGCTACCACCGCATGCGCGAGCACCAGAAGCTCGACTGGCAGCAATTGGTGTCTGAAGTTGAAACGGGGCATGTCGACACGGCTGTGCATATCCGTCGGCCCAAGTGGCACGCCTATAACCTTGAGCAGCTCCGCGCCCGGGGCGGCGCAACTATTAAGCCGAGCGACGTACTGCACGCCGTGATCATCGCGACATATAAAGAAAGCCGGGAAGTGCTTGAGCCGACCATCAAATCGCTGATCGCATCCGACTTCGACATGAAGAAAGTTATCTTGATCCTGGCTCATGAAGAGCGGGGCGGCGAAGAAGTCTCGGCCCGCGCCCGCGCATTGATGAGTGAGTACCGCGCCCACTTTTACGACGCCCTTGCAATCGAGCACCCGCGCAACATCCCGAACGAGCTGATCGGCAAGGGCGGCAACGTTACTTACGCCGGCCGCGAATTGGCAAAATACGTTGCCGAACGCGGCATCGACCCCTTGCGCGTGGTGGTCACTACCCTGGACGCCGACAACCGGCCCGACCCCAAGTACCTGGCTGCGCTGACCTACCTCTATACCGTTTGCCCCGATCCCGAGCGGGTGTCCTTCCAGCCGATCACCGTCTTTACGAACAATATTTGGGATGCCCCGGCGCCGATGCGCGTGGTGGCCGTCGGCAACTCTTTCTTCCACATCGCCAACTCTCACCGCGTGCACATGCTGCGCAATTTTTCGGCTCATTCCCAGAGCTTGAAGCCGCTTATAAAAATGGATTTCTGGAGCGTGCGGACGGTGGTCGAGGATGGTCACCATTTCTGGCGGTCGTATGTTTTTTACGATGGCAACTACCGCGTCTTGCCGCTGTATGTGCCCATCAACCAAGACGCCGTGCTTACCGACAATTACTGGAAGACGCTTAAAGCCCAGTTTATTCAGTATCGCCGCTGGACGTGGGGGGCATCGGACATCGCATACCTGGCCGAGAAAGCCTTTTTTACCAAGAACAAAATCCCGATGCACGACCTCCTGCCCAAATTCTGGCGGCTGCTTGAAGGGCATGTCAACTGGGCGGTCGGCCCGCTGATCGGCTTGTTCGCCGGTTTCTTGCCCAGCTTGTTGCAGCCGCAAAGCTACGCCGCCAACATCTTGCCGACTATTTTGAGCCGGATCCAGACCGTGGCGCTGATAGGCGTGCTGGCGACGTTATTTATCTGCTTCAAGACCTTGCCGCCCAAACCCGCCCGCTACAAGCATCACCGGACATTCTTCATGGTTATCCAGTGGGTCTATATGCCGATTACCGGTTTGATCTATAACTCGTTCGCGGCCTTGAACTCGCAGACCCGGCTGATGTTCGGCCGCTACCTGGATAAATTCGATGTGACTGAAAAAGCCGTGGTGACGGCAGATAACAAGATTAAATCCTGAGGCGGCTGGCATGTACAAAGCGATTATTTTTGATTTCTTCGATGTTATCCGAACGGATGCGTACAAAACCTGGCTTAATCTGCATAATTACCGGCTTGAGGGTGACTTTCTAGAGGTCGTACAGCGAATGGACAGGGGCGAGATTTTGCTCGATGCCTTCCTGTCTAGGCTCAGTGAAATCACCGGGCA
The DNA here is from genome assembly GCA_965652795.1 of uncultured bacterium. Taxonomy (GTDB): domain Bacteria; phylum Patescibacteriota; class Saccharimonadia; order Saccharimonadales; family UBA4665; genus CBFGXJ01. The sequence continues at coordinate 7,634 of CBFGXJ010000007.1, read as the reverse complement.
GCCGCCTGAAGACATTTTTGATGAAATGGAACGAGGCGCCGCAGTCGACCAGCAGGTTCTGGATATCATTTCACGGCTGCGCAGCCGGTATAAGGTAGGTTTGTTGTCTAATGCGCCTTCAAGCTTTCTGCGGAGCCTGCTAGCCGACCACGATCTAGAGAAGCATTTTGATACGATTATCATCTCCAGCGAGGTCGGCATGATCAAGCCGCACCCCGAGATATTTCAGCATATCCTAGACGAAATGGGCGTCAAGCCGCATGAGGCTGTATTCATCGACGACAATCCTAAGAATGTGGCCGGCGGCGAAGCGGTAGGCATACAGGGAGTTGTGTATACTGACCCGGCGAGTTTGCGGGCGCAGCTATCGGTGCTGGAGATTAGCTTCTAGGGTGGCGTTACCAGCTTGTAGAGCTTATTTCAGGTTTCTAGGCTAAGGGTTTCCTCAGGCTTTGTGGTAGGCGGCGTAGACTGCTGCAGCTGTTTTGTCGAAGCGATCCAATGTCTCGTGGACGATAGTAATAATTGTGTTCCGGCCCAATTTGCCGTGTTCGGCGGCCGGGACGAGCCGGGCGATGATTGTGTTCGTAAGTGCGCCGGCATCGTCTAAGGCGGTGGGCCGGTGCTTACAGGCCTCGTAGATGCTCACAAAAAGTGCGTCGCGGCTGAACGGCTGCATATTGTGCGACGTGGCCACGCGCAGGCTGCCGCTTAAGTCGGCTGCTTCGTGGGTAGTAAAAATTGCTCCGCAGTGTGTGCAGTGGCGACGGCGCCATACGTGGTTGGCCTGCTTTTGCAGGCGCGAGTTGGTGACTTGCGTGACTGAGCCACAATAGATACATACCATGTCAATATATTGACACACAGCTGTAAAAAAGACCAGTGGAAAACGATGGGGAATAGTGTGGACAAGGGAGTAAATGCGAGAAACAGGTTAAAAAACATAAGAAGAGCACCGCTAAAAGCGGCGCCCTGGGTAGCGGTCGGCACACTAAAAAACCTCCCACCAACAGATAGGAGGCCGACGGCGTCAGACTACTCTTGCACCGGGGTTACGCGTAAACGGCGTATCCGGCTTTGGGGCTTTGAAGAGAAATGCAACTCTTCGTAGAACAACTGGAATTCTTCCAGCGTGTTCGGCTTTTTGACACTCACATATAAGTCCCTTAACCTGGTTATGGTAACACAGAGTCATATTTGTGTCAAGAGCCTCTAAGGTGTTAGTGCTTATCTACGGGTGTATACAACGGGGGAGCGCTACTTGCGTTTTATTGTCGCTTGCGGTATAGTCTAAGGGGTAAACGCGGGCTCTTAGCTCAGTTGGCTAGAGCGCTTCCTTGACGTGGAAGAGGTCAGAGGTTCGAGTCCTCTAGAGCCCACCAATATCGAAGTATGTAGCCCCTGGCCGTTGCCGCCAGGGGCTTTTTCATTTCTGTTTCGGTATACCGCATAAGGTATATAGCCTACTGGCACTATATCACCAGGCGGGTAGGGCATGATACTAGCCGTATGGTACTTATCCCCAAGCTTGCATAATTTTGACAACACAAAAGTACTAGCCACATAGTACTACTATTGCTATAGTTGTATGTGGAGATGAAGTTTTGCGATGTGTTATACTAAGGCTAAGCCAATGTGCTTGGCCAATAACATAATCGAGTAGCGACGCAGCCTCACCAACTGCTGAACTCCGCGGGCAGCCAAACGTGCGTAACGTGACAGGCATGAGTGCTCCTATGCTAGACAGGGTAGGAGAAGTCCGGTGGAACCACCCGGGTACAAGCAGGTCACAATATTGTGCGACATAGCTTCCGGGTCCGAGACGCGAGTGAACGATTGAATGCAATGCGAGAGTATTCAATCCCACGCGCGTCTTTTTATATATCCAAATCACAGTATCAAGAAAGGCGAAAGCTATGAGTGACAACCAACCCGATCTGCATCCGATGCGCCACAGTATGGCGCACATTTTGGCGACTGCCGTAAAGCGGCTTTGGCCGGAGGCGCGCCTGGGTGTGGGGCCGGTTATCGACAATGGGTTTTATTATGATATCGACATTCCAGGCGTCACCCTGTCGACTGATGATTTTGAGCGGATTGAGTCCGAAATGAAAAAGGTCGTCCAGGAAGACCAGCCTTTCGAGCGCTTCACACTACCGATTGATGATGCTATTGCCTGGGCGCGCGATGCCGCCCAACCATACAAAGAGGAGTTATTAAACGACCTCAAGCGGGCAGGGACGACTGCTGCCGGTGAGCTTGATGCCGAAGAGTTGGGCCTGGCGGCCGAAGGCGACGGCCAGGTGAGTGACGTGTCTTTCTATAAGAACGGCGACTTTACCGACCTGTGCCGCGGGCCGCATGTGGCGTCAACCGGCCAGGTCGGCGCTTTCAAACTGATGCGTATCTCTGGTGTGTATTGGCGCGGCAAAGAGGGTAACGCGCAGATGCAGCGCATCTACGGCTTAGGCTTTGCCACCGAGAAAGACCTGCGCAGCCACCTGGTAATGCTCGAAGAAGCCAAAAAGCGCGATCACCGCAAGTTGGGCCAAGAGCTCGACCTGTTTGTCTTCAGTGATCTGATCGGCTCCGGCCTGCCTTTATTTACCCCACGCGGCACAACCGTGCGCGAAGAGCTGGAGCGCTTCAGCAACGACCTGCGCAAAGGGTACGGCTTCGAGAAAGTCTCTATTCCGCACATAACCAAGAAAGACCTGTACGAAAAAAGCGGTCACTGGGCGAAGTTCGGTAAAGAGTTGTTCCTTGTGACCAGCCAGGAAACCAGCGATAGTTTCGTCATGAAGCCGATGAACTGTCCGCACCACACGCAGATCTACGCTGCCCGGCCCAGGAGTTACCGCGACCTACCGATCCGTTTTATCGACACGACCATGGTCTACCGCGATGAAAAAACCGGCGAGCTGGGCGGTTTGAGCCGGGTGCGTAGCATTACCCAAGACGACAGTCATGCATTTGTGCGACCCGATCAGATCGAAGCGCAGATCAATGACTTACTGGCGGCTGCCAACGAATTTTACGCGACCGTGGACATGAAGCTGCGCGTCCGGCTCAGCTGGCGCGACGACAGTGAGGCGTATCTGGGTTCAAAGGAGTTATGGGAAAGCGCCCAAGCGCAGCTGAAAAACGCGGTAGCCGCGAACGGCATCGAGTATTTCGAGCAAGCTGGCGAAGCGGCATTCTATGGCCCGAAGATCGACTTTATGGCATCGGACGCCATCGGCCGCGAGCACCAGGTTGCCACCGTGCAGCTTGACTTCGTCATGCCGGAGCGGTTTGGACTGGAATACACCTCCGAGGACGGCTCGGTCGCAGCTCCGGTCATGATCCACTGCGCGCTTATGGGCAGTACCGAGCGCTTCTTGAGCGTCTATATCGAACACACTGCCGGCAAGTTCCCGGTATGGGTTGCACCCGAACAAATTAGGATCATCAGCGTCAACCAAGAAGAAGCAACTTGCGCATTTGCCAATGAGATGCAGGAAAAGGCAAGGGCGCTGGGCCTGCGTGTACGGGTCGATAACGACAACGAATCGGTTGGCAAAAAGATCCGCAGCGCTGAGGTCTGGAAAGTGCCTTACAGCGTCGTGGTGGGCGAGAAGGAAATCGAGACCGGCATGGTGACCCCGCGAATCCGCGGCGACATTAAGGTTTCGACCGAGCCGCGCGTGATTACCGTCGATGAGTTCCTGCAAACGGTAGCCAATGAGGCCCGGGCGCGCGTAACGAAGTCGTCACTGTAGGGGACTGGCACTATGCCGCGGGTTGACGCAGATTTTAAACAGCGGGTGTACGAGCTCGTAGCTCAAATTCCGACCGGCCGGGTGATGACGTACGGTCAGATCGCAGCCGCGTGCGGTGCGGCTTGGGCCGCCTGGGAAGTTGGACAAATTGCGCATACCGGGCCGGAGGGCCTGCCGTGGCACCGGGTCGTCAACAAAAAAGGCGGTCTGGCTGCCGGCTGGCCGGGCGGAGGGCGGGCGGCGCACCGCGCCAGGCTTGAGGCTGAAGGCGTGGCAGTTTCAGATGAAGACACGGTAGATATCGGGAGGTTATTATGGCAGCCAGACCAGACGACGTTGTTGTAGCGCGAGTTCTGGCTAGTAGCCTAAAGCAGACACCCGCGAGCGAATCTCCCGTGCCCGTTATTGCGATTGTCGGTGAAACTGCCTCCGGCAAGTCGGCTTTGGCGCTCGACCTCGCGCAGCGCTTTGACGGCGAGATCATCTGTGCCGATTCGCGCACCGTGTACCGCGGCATGGACATCGGTACAGCCAAACCATCAGCCGCAGAACGGGCGTTAGTGACACACTATCTTTTGGACGTCGTGGACCCGGACGAGCACTTTACGGCCGCGCAGTTCAAGCGGTTGGCCGAGGCCGCGATCGCAGACATTACGGCTCGCGGCAAACTGCCGTTCATCGTGGGCGGCACCGGTCTGTATGTTGATGCCATAATGTACGACTTTAGTTTTTTGCCGCCGGCAGACGCGGCAGTCCGTGCCGAGTTCGAGCAAAAAACGGTTGAAGAACTGCAAGATATGCTGATTGAGCGTGGCTTGCCATTGCCGGCGAACGCCCGCAATCCGCGGCACCTGGTGAGGGCTTTAGAAACAGGCTGCGCACGGCCGGCCCGCTCGCCGCTACGGCCTGGCGGCTTGATGCTCGGGCGGCAGATTGACAGGGATGAACTAAAAGCGAATATTGTACGGCGGGTTGACAGAATGTTGGCTGCCGGGCTCATACATGAAGTTAAACACTTGGCAGACCGTTACGGCTGGGATGCTCCTGGCTTGCGAGCGCCTGGTTACCACACGTTTCGATTATTCCTATCAGGCGACGAAGATGAAGCGGCCGCGAAACAACGGCTTATTCAAGAGCACGTACACCTCGCCAAGCGCCAGCGAACATGGTTCAAGCGAAATTCGGACATTCATTACCTCAGTAAAAATGCTGAGTATGTTGACCTAATTACATCACACTTGAACAATTGCTATACTGCTTCCGACTAATATTTGCTACAATGGTTCTATGATTGAGCAACTCTTCGGGTCTAAAACGCGGGTTAAACTATTGCAGCTGTTTTATAGTAATCCTAACCGTTCGTTTTACGTTCGGGAAATTACCCGTAAGATCGATGAGCAGATCAACTCAGTCCGGCGCGAGCTGGCCAATTTGCTCAACGTTGGCATCATCGTCTCTGACAATACCAATAACAGGTTGTACTACGAGGTAAACCAGTCTTACGAATTTTACGAGCCGTTCCGCGTTATCTTTGGCGGGGCAGTTGCGGCCGGTGCGCCGGCTGCAACTAAAGCTTCGGCGAAAGCCGCTGCCGCGCCGGCTGAAGCCGATAAACTGAAGTCACTTGGCAATCTTGAGCTACTGGTCTTTACTGGCCAGTTTACGCGTGACGAGTCCAGCGGCGTGGATGTACTTATTGTCGGCGACACCAACCAGAATGCCGTCAATAAGTACATTACTGAACTGGAGGCCGGCGAAGGCAAAGAGCTCCGTTACGTCGTAATGGCGCCCAGCGAGTTCGCGTACCGTCGCCAGATCAATGACCGGTTTATCACTACCTTGTTCGATGCCAAAAAACAAGTGATTGTCGATAAAAATAATATACTGTAAGCTGGTGGGAACAATTAGGAGGGATTCATGGATATTCAATTTCATGGTGGAAACTGCATTACATTGGCAACCAAACAATCGCGGGTAACCATAGACGACAACGTGGCTGACTTGGGTGCCAAACCGGCTGCCAAGCCAGACGATATTGCGCTATTTACCGGGCCGCACGGTGATCCGGCGGTAGCGCCTAAGATTATGATCGACCAGCCGGGCGAATACGAAGTTTCCGGTGTTTCGATTTATGCCATCCCGGCGCGCGGCCATATGGACGAGGACAAAGTAAAATCCGCCACTATGTACAAACTGGTCATTGATGACATCAGAGTGCTGGTAACCGGACATATTTACCCCGAGCTGAGCGACGCGCAGCTTGAGACCATCGGCATGGTTGACGTTATGTTCGTGCCGGTGGGTGGCAACGGCTATACGCTCGACAGCATCGGTGCGCTTAAACTGGTCAAGAAGGTTGAGCCGAAAATCGTGATTCCGACCCATTATGACGACAGTTCACTGCAGTTCCCGGTGCCGCAACAGCCACTCGACCAAGCCTTGAAAGGTCTGGCAATGGAGCCGGCCCAAACGATTGCCAAACTGAAGATTAAGCCCGCCGAGCTTGGCGATGTAACGCAGCTTATCGTAGTGGAACGAAGTTAGGCTGGTCAGTCTTTAGGGTTTGCCTCGAGCTTGGCCGGACTGGACGGTACGTAGCGGCGCCGGGCCACGGCCACTGCTGGATATCTTGTCGGATTGCTCCAAAAATAAGCTGAAGGCCCAGTATCTACAAAAGAAAACACCCTCCGCAGGCGGAGGGTGTTTTATAGTCTGAAGGGACTTACTTGGCGTTGGCGCCGAGCAGGCCCTTTTTCTTCAGGGTGCGGATGGCGTGGGCGCTGACCTTCAGCTTGACCTTCTTGCCGTCGACAATGATGGTCTTCTTCTGGAGGTTTGGCTCCCATACCTTCGAGGTGTGCCGCTGAGAGAAGCTGACGTTCTTGCCGAACTGCTTGCCCTTATTGGTGATGTCGCATGTACGCATTAGTTTATCCTTTACAACTATAGGGGTATATTGTATCTGTTTTACCCCTTTTAGTCAACTAATATTCAGCTTAATGATGCTATACTGAGGACATGTTTTCTGAAGTATCTCTCACGAGTATCGTTATTATTGTCGGCACCCTGTTGGTCTCGCTAGGGTTCCATGAGGCCATGCATGCCTTTGTCGCACATCGTCTGGGCGATGATACTGCCGAGCAAGAAGGCCGGCTCACCTTAAATCCGCTTAAACATATAGACTTACTTACAACAATAATTCTGCCTACGTTCTTACTTTTAGCGGGCTTGCCGCCGATTTTGGCCGCTAAGCCGGTGCCGTTCAATCCGTTTCAAGTCAGGTTCGGTGAGTATGGCGCTGCGCTTGTGGGTTTGGCTGGGCCCCTCACTAACCTGGCGCTTGCCGTAGTGGGGGCGCTCCTGATGAATCTGGGCTTGTTCCAGGGCTTCCTCTATGAAGTCGCCGCTTTGTTTGTCTGGATCAACATCGGTATCTTTGTATTTAACATGCTGCCCATTCCGCCACTTGATGGCTCGCGGTTACTGTACGCCTTTGCGCCCGAGCCTGTCCAGGAAGTGATGGAGCGCATGGAGCGGCTGGGGCTCATCATTATTCTGATGCTCTTCCTGCTTCTGGCGCCGATCCTCGGGCCGATCCTATTCAACATAGACCAAGCCATATTTGATTTTCTAGTTCACTAGTGGCGAAAAATGGTATACTATAGGCGGGGTTGGGGCAATGCCGTCAGATGATTTGCTGAATACGAATCTCTAGGGAATCCAATATTTATACCGGCTGTGGCCAGTATGTGAGGATACCCACCTGGGCTTACACTCAGGTAAATCATATCGGCACCCAATCCCTTTTGATGTCTTCGGGGTGTGGCGCAGTTGGCTAGCGCGTACGGCTGGGGGCCGTGAGGTCGCAGGTTC
>CBFGXJ010000006.1:0-65496 GCA_965652795.1 uncultured bacterium | reverse complement strand
TTTATATCCGCTGTGGACGCAAGGAAATTTGAGGGAATTTGCCCCTAGTACGAGAGGACCGGGGTGAACGCACCGCTGGTGTACCAGTTGTCATACCAATGGCATGGCTGGGTAGCTATGTGCGGAGCAGATAAGCGCTGAAAGCATATTAAGCGCGAAACTGACCTCTAGATTAGATTTCCCTATGAGGATACTGGAAGACTACCAGTTTGATAGGCGCAAGGTGTAAGTACGGTAACGTATGTAGCCGAAGCGTACTAATAATCCCATTGACTTTTTACGTTCTCTCATCCGGTCGGCTTTGGCTGGCATGGATGAGAGAAGTGCAATTTGACTAGTTATTGGTGTTTACCATTACGGCCTCAGGGCCTAAGTGAGTAAGCAACCCGTTTGGCTTTACAAGCGCTTTAAACCAAAATGGCCCGGATGGACATCGAATACATGGATGATTATGCCCCTGGCGGGGAAGATTAGACATATTTCGGTGCCCATAGCGCGAGGGAAACACCTGTTCCCATCCCGAACACAGCAGTTAAGCCTCGCAGCGGTTACAATACTTGGGGTTCACCCCTGGGAAAATAGCACGGTGCCGAATTATATAAAAGCCATCCGAACAGGGTGGCTTTTATCTTTCATAGTTAAACAAGAACAATAGTATTATGACCGAAGCTGGCCGCTATTCATTAGACGAAATTCATTACTTCCTAGAGAATGAGCGCTTTGTACGTCAGGGAATATCACCCGATGTAGGCAAACAAAATGAATTAATTGCCAAGGTTATTGGAATCGTGGCTAAGACTGACCCGGATGTGGCAGCTGTACATATGCTCGGGAGCCGCACGCATGGTACCAGTGATCTTGAGTCAGATATCGACATTGCTGTCGTTCGCTTCGGTGCCAACAAACGTGATTCGGGGCACAAGGTCGCTGGTGGCTTGCGGGGATTACTTCCAGGAATGTCAATCGATCCGCACAGCGCGGCTGCAACTTGCCGGTTAGGATTGGTAATCCCAGACACCGTGGATGAACTGGGCCATCTCGTCCGTAGCCGGCCCTATAATTTGGCCAGTTTAATGGAAGAGGGGGTCTATACCACCCCTCAGCTTCACTTGGGCCGCCTGGCGGCGATGGGTATTTTGGCCACTGTGCGACGACGTGGCTCACGCGATTCTTTATGGAGTGAGGTGCAAAACGCCCATAGCTGGGCATTTCTTGGACGGGCTTCCCACATACGCGAGAAGCTGACCGCAAGACTGGGCCTTGCAAGTAAGACTCCCGAACAGGTCTTGCCGGGTAGAGTAATGGAGGAGCGAATAAGGAAGTTCAGGCTGCCCGGCTTTGATGCATCCTACGACGCGGCGCGCGCTTGGTTCGAGGTGCATGGGGACGAAGAGCAAGTCGTAACTAGCCCGGCATACCAGCTATACGAATCAGTCTCCAAGCGAGCATAAGAAGGAAACTATTGACATTAACGCTTTGCTGTGTTATCATAAGCGTAATTTCGTGAGGAAGAAATTGAGGGTCCAGCCGGTAACGGCAGGGGCCTTATTTTTCTACCTGGGTGCGGAATTTTCGGAACAATATTAACAGGGAGGTTTCCTATGGCAGGAACAAGTGCAGGCGGCAAGGCCGCTGCTAAGCGCAACATCGAAAAGTACGGTCCCAACTTCTACGCAGAAATTGGCCGTAAGGGTGGCAAGAACGGTCGCACCGGCGGTTTCTTTGCTAACCGTGAGCTGGCTCGTGAGGCTGGCCGTAAGGGTGGTCGCATTTCGCGCCGCACCAAAAAGACTGAGGCTCCTAAAGAGCAGTAGGTATACTTCCGGCCTCTAGCGAAGCCGAACCCATACAAAATAGAGGCTCACATAGGGCCTCTATTTTGCGTTCAAAGCGCCTTTACTGCGCCTGTAAGGACGTCTGATGATCGAACGTGATACGTTCCATGTCTGCTGGCAGTTTGGGCAGTTGTAGGCTTTCTCTGAGGCTTGGACGCCATGGGCGCCGCAAGTTGGACAGGCGCTCCGTCTGTATAGCCAGTCCCGGTAATCATCCAGACAGCGTTCGATCTCATCATCGGCAATCGTAATCCCGTACGTCGGAGCTAATTTACGGGCATATTCCCAGGCGGCAATTTCCTTGCGCAGCAAGTCAACGTCCGTGCCGAAGCTCTGGTGACTTAGGAGAGCATGACCCAGCTCATGCAGCAGGCTGGCGCCGCCGCCTTCGCGTTTATAAAAAATCTCTTTCGTGCGCGGTGACCAATAAAATGTATTCGCCGGCACAAAAGCATATTCCGGGTAGTCGTGGGCTAATCGTGCAACCAGTTTATCCATACAGGCTTTTAGCGAGGTCGTAACAGCCATAGAGTACGGCGTCATCCGGTCGGCCGGCCTTCAGGAGCGGCGGGATAGGGGTCATGGGCGTCTCGAATTTCTTCAGCTCGGCCTCTAGGTGAGGCTTAAGGCGTTCAAAATAAATGCCGACACCGCCACCAAAGATGACTGCCTGCGGTTGCACGGTGGCGATAATGTCGATCAAGCCAAGAGCGATGGCGTGGGCAATAATCTTCCAGGTTTTGGCGTCATGAATATCAACTGCCCGCTTGCCGAAGCGCGCCACGATCGCCTTGCCGGATGCAAAATCCTGCCAGCGCTGCAACTTGTTGTGGTATTCGATTACCATGTGTCCCGCCTCTGAATCTGCCAGGTCTGGGTCTATTGTGCGATTTACAATAAAACCGCTGCCGATGCCGGTGCTGATGGTTATGTAGAAAACGCGGTCGTATTGTTTTACTAGCATTGCCTCAGACAGGCCGGCAAGATTGGCGTCATTTTCGATAGCGGTCGGGCAACCGACGATAGCCTGGACGTCATCGCGGATAGGTACATTGCGCCAGGACAAGTTGCCGAATGCCTTGGCGGTACCCTTTTTGCGGTCCAGAAACCCTGGTACCGCAACACAGCACGCCGTAAAAGATGTCGTTGATAATTTATCTACAGTTTCTTCCAAGAGCTTTAGAAAAAGCACATATGTTTTAGGGGTGGGAAAACGCAAGTTCTCCCTAATAACGCCCTGGTCGTCCAAGCAGGCGACGGCCGTTTTTGTCCCTCCGATGTCTATCCCCAAATACATAGTATGCTCATTTTAGCACGGTTGCAGTGTTGCCGGTAGGCTCACAATATCGACCCCTTTGACCTCAGGAACTAAAAGCGATATAATGGGAGGTAATCTTGCGTTTCAAGGTGTTTTTTAAATAACGTTTGAAACGACAGAAATACATTTATGAAGGAGGCATGGCAAACATGTCAAAAAATACTACTCTAACAATGGACGAACTGCTCGCACAACACGAGATCAAGCGCCTGGAAGCAGGTGAGGTTGTGGAAGGTGTCGTCAGCTCCGTAAAGAAGCACGAAGTCTGGATCGACCTGGACGCCCAAGGCGTCGGTGTGGTTATGCGCCGCGAAATCGGTCATGGCCAAACGCTTGAAGAAGGCCAGAAGGTTACCGTCAGCGTGATCGACCCCGAACTGGACGAAGGCTACGCCCTGCTTAGCATGAAGCGGGCCGCCAAAGACCGTGGCTGGGACGAGCTCAAGCGTATCTTTGAGGCTCAGGAAATCATCGAAGTCAGCCCGTACGACGCCAACCGTGGCGGTCTGCTGGTTGAGCTCGAAGGTATCCGTGGCTTTTTGCCGGTGTCGCAACTGGCTGCCGGCCATTATCCGCGTGTTTCCGGCGCCGACAAAGACGAGATCCTGCAGAAACTGAACGCACTTGTGGGCAAGCCGCTGCGCGTGCGCCTGCTCGACGTGAGCCGCAAAGACAACAAGCTCATCTTCTCTGAAAAAGAAGCCGTCAAGGACGACATGCAGGCCCGCTTTGCCGAGCTGAAGGTTGGTGATGAGGTCGAAGGCGTCGTAACCGGCGTGATTGACTTCGGTGCATTCATCAACGTTTCCGGTATCGAAGGTCTGATCCACATCTCGGAAATCTCTTGGGAGCGCGTTGAAGACCCTCGCGACTACGTTAAAGTCGGCGAGACCGTCAAGGCGAAGATTATCGCCATCGACAAAGACCGCCTGTCCTTAAGTCTCAAGCAGATGACCGAAGACCCGTGGCTCAAAGAAGTCAAAGCCTTCAAGAAGGGTGACCTCGTAGAGGGTAAGATCACCCGGATTACCCCGTTCGGTGCTTTCGTACAGCTGAGCCCCAGCGTCGAAGCATTGGTTCATGTCTCAGAGATGAGCGATGACGAAACCGTTGACCCGCAGCAGGTCTTCCAACTGAACGAGAAGAAGCAATTCAAGGTGATCGACATCGACACTGACGCTCGCAAAATCGCATTGAGCCTGAAAAGCGCCAAATAATCCAAAAACCATGCGTACAAGATAACACCTACAGATCGCCGCAACCCGGCAGAAAGGAGTGCTAAAGTGGCCCGAACAATCGAAATCGAAGACATGATCACTGTTGGTACTCTGGCTGAAAAGCTACAGCTGCCGGCAACCCGGCTCATTGGTGAGCTGATGAAAAACGGCGTCATGGCGACGATAAATGAGCGGATCGACTTCGATACCGCTCAGATTATCGTTGAGGAGCTGGGCCTTGATGTGCGGCTGGCCAAGAAGGCTGAGGTTCTGCCTGTGCGCGAGAAGAAGGTGCATAGCGATGCCGCCGTGTCGCGCCCGCCGGTCGTGGCCGTTATGGGGCATGTCGACCACGGTAAAACCAGCCTGCTTGACGCTATCCGTGGCGCAGAAGTCGCCAAAGGTGAAGCCGGCGGTATTACGCAGCACATCTCGGCATACCAGATTACGCGGAAGAATCGGGCGATTACTTTTTTGGATACCCCTGGTCACGAGGCCTTCGCGGCTATCCGTGAGCACGGCGCGCATTTGACCGATATTGCGGTGATCGTGGTGGCTGCCGATGACGGCATCAAGCCCCAGACGCTGGAGGCGATCCGCTTTGCCCGTAAAGCTGGCGTTAAGATCGTAGTGGCGCTTAACAAAATTGATAAAGAGGGCGCCGACCCGAACCGCGTCAAGCAACAACTCTCGGAGCACGAACTGCTGCCGGAAGAGTGGGGTGGCGACACGGTCATTGTTGAGGTTTCTGCCAAAACGAAGCAGGGTATCGATAATTTGCTGGACATGATCTTACTGGTTGCCGACGTTGAAGACTTTCGTGCGGAGGCTGCCGGACCGGCGACCGGCCTGATCATCGAGTCCCATGTTGAGCAGGGCCGCGGCCCGATCGCAAATGCATTAGTAGAGGAGGGCATCTTAAAATCGGGCGACTTTATTGTAGCTGGCACAACATATGCTAAGGTTCGTACCCTGGAGGATTCCAACGGCCGGCCGCTCAAAGAAGCGCTTCCCTCAACGCCTGTGGTGATTACGGGCTTCAAATCATTGCCTGAATTCGGTGACGAATTCGTTGTAGTGAAAGACGAGAAAATGGCCCGCGCCGAGGCTGAGAAACGCGCTGCCGGCAAGCACGGCCCTTCCGGCCGTGGTGACATGAGCGGCAGCGAGCTGATCCGGCTCATTAACCGCAATAATCAGGTGTCTGAACTGAATGTGATCGTCCGCGCGGATGTCCAGGGATCGTTGACATCGGTAATCGACAGCCTTAAAGCCATCGACACCGAGGAAGTCGCCGTCCGCATTATTAGCTCCGGCGTTGGCGCGGTGAGCGAGAACGACATCCAGCACGCTGCAACTGCCGGCGCGATCATTTACGGATTTAATGTCACTGCGCCCACCAATATCAAGCGTTTGGCTTCGCGCGATAAAGTAAGTATCCGTTTGTACAATATTATTTACGAGCTGATCGATGATGCTCGCGAGGAGCTTACGAAGTTATTGGCGCCTGAAGTTATCGAGACCGAGCTCGGCCGTCTGGTCGTGCGCGGTATCTTCAAGACTACTAAAACTGAGGTCATTTGTGGCGGTGAAGTAACGAAGGGCAAGCTGGAGGCACCATCTTTGGCCCGCATTACCCGGGGTGATGAGATCATCGCCGCTGAAGTCGAGGTGACTGGTTTGAAGCGAGGCCCTCAAGACGTCAAGGAAGTCCTTGAAGGCGATATGTGTGGTATGAGTCTCAAGACAGACGTCCGTTTGGAGCTGCAGGAAGGAGACCGCATAGAGCTCTTTAAGCGCGAAACTGTTGCGAGAAGCCTCTAGGGTGGTACAATACTAAGTATTATGATTAAACTAGACGACGATTTACTGGTTGAGCTCGGGCTGGCGGCTCTTCCTCCTGAAGACAAAAAACGCATGCTAACGCACATTTACGAAACGCTGGAAATGCGTGTCGGAATGGAGCTTGCGAAGCAAATGTCGGACGCCCAGCTGAACGAGTTTGAGCAGTTCATTAACCGCAACGATGAAGCGGGCGCACTTAAATGGCTTGAAACGAACTTCCCGAATTATAAGGAAGTCGTTGCCGCTGAATTTGAGAAGCTAAAAGCAGAAATCAAGCAAGTCGCACCGCAGATCCTGCAGGATGCCGCCGCAGCCGCCGCTCAAGCGCCCCAGCAAATGCCTGGTGCACCGGCGCATATGGGTATGCCGGGCCAATCACCCCACCAGCCAATGCCTGCCTACCAAGGTCAGCCAATGCCGTACCAACAGCAGCCAATGCAGCAGTATCAGCAACCGTATCCGCAAGGGCAGCCAATGATGCCGCCGCAGGGTCCGCAACATAGTCAGCCTCAGTATGCCCCCGGTTACGCACCGCAGGCGCCTAATCCGCAAGTTCCGCAGTATCAAATGCCACCGCAACAATACCAGCCCCAACCGGCTGCGACTGTGCCTGGCGGTCAGCCGGCAGCGCAGCCTTCTCATATGGCTGGCCCGGGTCAGCCGCAGCAGCAATATGCTGCACCGCAGTCCCAACAACCTGCGCCGCAACCTGCTCAGCAGCCCGGCCCGCAGTCTCAGCAGCCTCAATCACAAGACAATACTGTCGCTCAAGACGAGCAGCGCGAAGCGCCAACGGTATAAATCTACAGCCCAAGTGCTGCACGATAGCCGGCGAGGAATGCCTCGCCGGTCATTTCTTGTTTACCGGCTGGTTTGAGCCGGTCGATAACCAATACTCCTGAACCGCAAGCCACGGCTAATTGCTTATTCACTATGCATGGCGTGCCTGGCGCCGCCGCGCTTTGGGCTTCACCGTTAGCTGCAACATGTGCCTTGGTGATAATAATGTCCAATGTTCCTAGTTGAGCCCGGCTTTTCGGCCATTCGATGAAAGCGCGCACCTCACGCTCAAGTACTTCGGCAGGCTTTTGCCAATCGATCAAGCCATCCTCTTTGGTAAGTTTGCGCGAATACGACACCTGCCGGCCGGTGATGCTTTGGGGCGCACCGCCATTGGTCTTGCCGGCCAGATGCAACGGTACGTCGTGGAGTAAAAGAGCGTGGCTCAGGTTGATCAAGCGTTGAGTTAAAACGGGGGTCGTTACCGGCTCAGGGAATGCGTCCATTGGCTGGATGCCGTAGCCCAGCAAGGGCCCCTCGTCCATCCCGGCGGTAAGCAGCATGAGACTGACACCGGTTTCGGCTTGGCCGCTTAAGATAGAGAAAGTGATCGGATCGGCGCCCCGCCACTCGGGTAACACTGAGAAATGGCTATTGATAATCCCCAGCGGGAAGGAGTCTATGGCATGCTGCGACACGATAATGCCGAAGTCGATTAGGATGCCCAGACGGGACTGAAACGGCTTCGTATCAACTAGAGCGTCCAGCTCGCGGCGGTTCACTACGGTGTGGACCGGCAGGCCCAACTCTTCGCACAGCGCCAGCACCGGCACGTCGCCCTTGTGGTGCGCCGGCCGCGGTTTGGTAACGACGGCCTCAATGGTGAAGTCAGCTGTCAGCAACCGGAGGCTCTCGGCGGCAACCGGACCGCTACCAAAGAATACGATTGGTTCGGATATCTTTGTCATAATCAAGTTTCTTGAGGTGGCCGTCTTCTTGCAGACGGTAAAACGCCTCAGGGTTATCTTTGATGTGATCAATATAAACGATGCCGTTGGTGTGGTCGATTTCATGCTGGAAAACGCGGGCCAGGAAGCCTTCGACGGTCAGCCGGATCAGCCTGCCTTCTTCATTTAATGCCTTGATGCGCACTTTGCTGTGGCGTGGCACCAGGCCATAGACGTCCGGCACGCTCAAACAGCCTTCGTAGTCATCAACCAGCTCGCCCTCGTACTTGGCGATTTCCGGATTGATGAACACGCTGAACGTTTTATCAGATTTGTTGTCAAAATCATTACGGATGACGACGATTCTCAGGGGTATATCTACCTGAATGGCAGCCAGTGCTACGCCTACTTCGTGTTCGCGGCTGGCTTCCCAGTCAAGGGTGGCAGCCTTCATGTCTTCGATTATTTTTTTGACTTCGTCGCTGATGAAGCCGACTCGCTTGGAACGTTCGCGCAGGTGCTGGTTGGGTAAGGAAATAATGTCTGATTTATTCATTTACCGCTTAGTATACCGGACGGATTAACAGATTACAAAAGGTTCATCGGGTCAATGTCGTAACTCCAGCCGCTGGGCAGATGACGAATGATGTCGGTGAGCTGGCGACGGTCTTTGGCCTTAACGATCAGCTGCCATTGGTATTTATTTTGTACTTTTTCATGGAAGGCTGGGGCCGGACCCTCGACGATGATGTGCCGTCCGCTGGTTTGCAGCTGCCGGGCGTAGCTTTCGGCGGTTTTTTGGGCGCTTTGGCTGGAGGCGCGCCGGCATGTAAGCTTGAGGACGTAGCAAAACGGAGGGAAGACAAAGGCTTTGCGTTCGCGCAGTTCTGCTTCGTAGAATTCGCGCCAGTTTTTATCAAGGATCGCTTTCAGCAGCGGGCTGTCCGGAGTATAGGTCTGTACGATCGCGCGCCCGGCCCGGTGGCCGCGGCCAACGCGCCCGATTACCTGGCTAAGGAGTTGGTACGTGCGTTCAGTGGCAGAGAAATCAGGAAAGAACAGACTGGTGTCGGCAATAATAACACCTACGAGGCCCAGGCGCGGCAGGTCTAATCCTTTAGCCAGGGTCTGGGTACCGATGATAATGTCGATCTGGCCGCTGCGGACGGCCTCAAAGTGCTGGTCAAGCGCCTCGGCCTTTTTATTATCGGTGTCGAAACGCTGGACGCGCGCCTCTGGAAAGAGTGCGCCTACCTCGTCTTCGATCGCTTTTGTGCCGATGCTTTTAAACACAATCGACGGCGCGTGGCATTCCGGGCAGGACGGCGGCGGGGCGGTTTTGAAGTCGCAGGAGTGGCAGCGGATCGTGTGCAGATCACCGTGGTAAACAAGGGGGAGGTCGCAGTGCGGGCAGGCGGCTTGCCAACCGCATTTCTCACAAAAAACTACCCGGGCGGTGCCGCGTCGGTTTAAAAACAGCAGGGTTTGCTCCCGTTGGTTGAGGCAGTCGCGCATGGCGGCGATAAGTTCATCGGATAGGTACGGGCGTTTCGAAAACTTACTGTGGTCGCGCAAATCGACCACGCTGACGGGTTGCGGGGCGCTACCGGGCGCCAGACGGGCAACATGCTCCATGCGAATGATGGGCCGTTGCTTTGCCTCGGCCAGGTAGTAATCGGTTACCAGCGGAGTGGCCGAGCCAAGGATAATCGGTGCTTGATGCAGTGCCGCCATCACCGACGCTACCCGTGAGGCGTGGTAGTAGGGCGCCTGATCTTGTTTGTAGGCGGTCTCGTGAGCTTCATCAACAGCGATCAGGCCGATGCGTCTAAGGGGCATGAAAAGTGCCGAGCGGGGCCCTATGACTACGACGGGGTCGGTGCGCTTTAAACATCCGACCCAGAGCCGGGAGCGGGTAACGTCGGTCAGCCGCGAGTGGATAACGATCACGTTCTGTCCGAAGACGGTGCGGAAATCTTGCTCCAGCTGCGACGTCAGGCCAATTTCTGGTGTCAGGATAATGGCGGACTTGCCGGCCTCCAGGCTGCGGCGGGCCAGCTCGATGTATACCCGGGTCTTGCCGCTGCCAGTTTCACCGTGCAGCAAATGCATGCCCTCTGGGCCTATGCGGTCCAAGGCGGCTTGTTGCTCGGTGGTAAGAGGCGGCAACGAGACGGCCGGCATCGGCCCGGCGGTAGGTGTTTCCACTTCTTTGACGGGTAGCTTCTTAGGCAGGAATTGCTGTACGATCACGCCGAATGGGCTAGGGTAGTACTCCTGCATCCAATGAATGGCCTTAAAGACCGCAGCCGGCAAAGGGGGTAAGTCCGGGCAACCGATAATTGGTTTGGCTTTGAACTCCGGAGCCGGCACGGTCCGCTGTACGATGCCCAGTACTTTCTTGGCCCTCAAGGGTACAAGGACAATCTGGCCGGCCTCCAGCGCTTGCGGCGCACTGTAGGTCAGCGCCTCATTGCCATGAAAGCTTGCATCTGCGACCAATACCTCAACATAGTGCATAACTGTAGTATAGGCTACCTTGGCAAAAGAAATGCCGGATTTTCGGGTTGAAATGCCCCGGCGGCTCCGCTATACTTTATCCACGTTGTTTGAATAACAATAGAACTGCTTATGTTAGACGTATTTATTACCTCCCGAGTCCGCCGCAAGATCATTGTTATCTATGCAAAATACCCCGACTTCAAGACGCACGTCCGTGGTCTTGCCAAGCTGATCAAAGAAGATGCCGGCAATATCCAACGCGAGCTGAAGCGTCTCGAAAAGGTCGGCTTTTTAATCTCCGAAAAACAAGGCAACACAAAAATTTACCATACCAACAAGCAGTTCCCGATTTTTAAAGAGTTGCAAAGCATCGTGCTGAAGAGCCAGCGCGCTACTCAGCAAAAGAAGCAGCTACTGTAAAAGTATAAAGAAAAGATTGCAAAAACACCTCTGTTAAGATAGAATAAGAACCATATGATACAAGTTACACGTAAAGACGCCAAAGAATCACCCGAGAACCTGCTTCGCCGCTTCAACCGCAAGGTCCAGCAAGCCGGTGTAATTGCTGTTGTTAAGGGTTCACAGTACTTCGAGAAGCCAATTAGCAAGCGCGAGCGCCGTCTAAAGGCTATCATCCGCACCCAGCGCAAAGCGCTGAAGATGAAGAAGATTAAGCTCGGCCAACGCTAGAACCATGCTGAAGCAAAAGCTCGAGCAAGACCTTAAGGCCGCCTTGCTCGCCGGGGACAAAAACCGGGCGCTGGTTTTGCGTAGTTTGAAGAGTGCCATCCTCTATGTCGAGGTGGCCAAGGGTGTCCGTGACGAAGGGTTGCCGGACGACGAAATCATCCAGGTGCTTGCCAAAGAGGCCAAAAAACGCCAGGAAAGCGCCGATCTCTACAAGCAGGGCGGCAGCGAAGACAAAGCCGCTGCCGAGCTGGCCGAGAAGGCAATTATCGAGACCTACCTGCCAGCCCAGTTGTCCGACGAAGAACTCATTGCGGTTATCGACGCCGCCATTGCAGAAGTCGGAGCCAGCGGCCCGCAGGCCATGGGCCAGGTCATAGGCATTGTTAAGCAAAAAGCTGGAGCCGGGGCCGATGGCGCCCGAGTCGCCCGGCTCGTCAAAGAAAGGCTATAGCATGATTATCCTGATGGGACTGGCGGGCGCCGGCAAGGGCACTCAGGCAAAGATGTTGGTCGAGAAATACGGGTATTCGTTAATCTCAACCGGTGATCTGCTGCGGACCTACGCCAGTGACGAGCAGAAACAGCGTATGTTACAAGGTGTTTTGTTGCGTGACGACGAAATCTACGACATGATCGGCAAAGCGCTGGACGCGGTGCCTGATACCAGTAAATGCATCATCGATGGCACGCCGCGCAGTATTCCGCAGGCCGACTGGCTGCTTGCACAGGCGGCACAAGGGCGCTTCACTATAGACGCTGTCGTGCACCTCGAAATTAGTGAGGATGTAGTCCGCCGCCGTCTTTTGGACCGGGCTCGTCCTGATGACACCGATGCAGGCATCTCTAAGCGTTTCGAAGAGTATCACCGGGCCACGCAACCGATTCTGGAATACCTGGCGCAAAAGGGCATCCCTGTTTACAACGTCGATGGCGACCAAGCACCTGAAGCGGTGCATGCCGACATCGTGGCTAATATCTCACCGGAGCAATAACGTGGGCACTGGGGGCGACATCAGGAGCGAAGACGAGATCCTCGCTATGCGCGAAAGCGGCCGTATTCTGGCTACCGTTTTAGGAACGCTGCGCCGCGAAGCCGTGCCTGGCCGTACACCCAAAGATATGTCGGCAATTGCGACGCAAGAATTACAACGTTTAGGTGGGGAGCCGGCATTTAAGGGCTTCCATGGATATCCTGATATCATCTGTATTTCAGTGAATGAGCAAGTTCAGCACAGCATACCGAACCAGCGGCCGTTTGAGGCTGGTGATGTTGTAAATTTTGACTTTGGCGTACGATACAAGGGTATGATTACCGACGCCGGGATCACCGTTTGCATCGGTGACGCCTATACGCCCGACACGAAGCGCTTGATCCAGGGCACCGAACGCGCCCTTGCCGAAGCAATTAAGACGGTTCGTGCTGGTGTACGGGTGGGTGATGTTTCAGCGGTGATCGAGCGCACCTTGCGCAAACACAAGCTGGGCATCGTAAGGGAGCTTGTCGGCCACGGCGTCGGCCGCGAACTGCACGAAGAGCCGGAAATCCCCAACTACGGCCGGGCTGGTAGCGGCCCCGTGCTGCGTGCTGGCATGACCATCGCTATCGAGCCGATCACAACACTCGGCAGCCCGCGCATTATGGAGGCGGCTGACCACTGGACACTCTTTACGGTCGACGGCTCATATTCGGCGCAGTTTGAGCACACGCTATTGGTTACATCGACCGGTTGCGAAATATTGACGGCCACCTAATCGCCAGTATACTTGCTCTTATGCAAGTATAAGCGCTATACTCTTGCTATATGCAAAGCGCTACTCCTAATCCTTTCGTCGGCCTCGATATAGGCACGAGCACCGTCCGTGCGGTCGTCGGCATGGTTGATCCCAACCATCCGGGCAAGATTACTATAGTTGGTCATGGCAGCGCGCCCAATCTGGGGATGCGCCGCGGTGTCGTGGTGCATGTCGATGATGCGGCTGAGGCTGTCGCCCAAGCTATTACAGAGGCAGAACGTGTTTCGGGCATGCGCATCCAGGGGGCAACCGTCAATATAAACGGCTCGCATGTCAGCGGTATGAACTCCAAGGGGGTTATTGCTATCAGCAGTGCCACGCGCGAGATTACCCCGGATGACCGCATGCGGGTCGAAGAAGCGGCCACTATCGTCCAGCTGCCCTCTAACCGCGAGATTATCCAGGTGTTTGCCAAAAACTACCGGTTGGATGGCCAGGATAACATTAAAGACCCGGTCGGCATGCACGGCGTGCGGCTTGAGGTTGACACCCATATCGTAACGGCGGCTACGCCAAACTTGCGCAACCTTGATATGGCGCTTGAGAAGGCGCAGATTACGCCCCATAACCATACGCTGTCCAGCTTAGCGGCTGCCGAGGCGGTACTGGAGCGCCAACAGAAAGAGGCCGGCACGGCTCTGGTCGACATCGGCGCTGGCACGACCAATGTGGTCGTCATGGAAGACGGTGAGGTTCAGCATGTGGCTGTGTTGCCGATCGGCGGCCTGCACATCACCAACGATCTAGCCATCGGCTTGAAAACTGATCTCGACGTCGCCGAGGTCGTCAAGGTCCGGCACGCCAGCTTATCGGCGAATGTCCCTAAGCGCGATGTCCGGGTAAAAATGGGCGATCAAGACCATGTATTTAAAGCTGAAGATATCGCAATGATTACCGAAGCCAGGGTTGACGAGCTGTTCGAATACGTCAATAAAGAGTTGGCACGCATTCATCGGGCACATAAACTGCCGGGGGGAGTGGTTATTGTGGGTGGCACGGCCAAGCTGCCTGGCCTGGCTGAGTTTGCGCGCGAAAAACTCCAACTAGCAACCCGCGTAGGCAAGTTGCAGGCCATGAGCGGACTGATCGACACAGTGGCCGATCCGGCCTATGCCGCCGCAGTCGGTTTAATGGTTTTGGATATGTTGCTTGTGCCGGAAATGCCTGTTTCAAACAGGGGTGAAGGTACGGCGCGAGCACTAAAATTAGTCGATAACCTGCTCGGTCGTTTCAAGCGTTAACGGGCCTGCATACAATCCACAGCACGCGGCCGGATAGCCCGTTGTAGTGTAAAAATCGCCGTACAAATAATTGAACTATCGAAGCAAGCTAAGGTATACTAATGTCTATCAAGAGAAGTAAACGAGGGTACGTATACTCATGCCTCAAGTAGCACCAGCCATTCAAACATTCGCTCGCATTAAAGTTGTCGGTGTGGGCGGCGCTGGCGGGGCGGCCATAAACCGTATGGTCGCCGCCGGAGTCGAGGGTGTTGAGTTTATCGCCGTTAACACCGATGCGCAGGCGCTGCATCATTCTCAGGCGTCTATTAAGATCCACATTGGCAAAGACGCCACTCGCGGCCTCGGCGCCGGGGCTGACCCAAGCGTTGGCGAGCGCGCTGCCCGCGAATCTATCGACGAGATCAAAAAGGCGCTCGAAGGTGCGGATATGGTCTTTATTACTATCGGTGCCGGGGGCGGCACTGGCTCAGGCGCAGGTCACGTCGTGGCATCTCTGGCCAAAGAGAACGGTAGCCTAGTAATTGGTTTTGCCACCAAGCCCTTTGGTTTTGAAGGCGAGAAGCGTCGCCGCAATGCCGATACTGCCATTAATAATTTGCGTCAAACCGTAGATACGCTGATTGTCATCCCGAATGACCGGCTGCTGCAGACGATCGACCGGCAAACGCCGCTTATGGAAGCCTTCAAGGTGGCTGATGACGTCTTGCGCCAAGGTGTTCAGGGTATCTCTGACCTCATTACCGTACACGGACTTATCAACCTCGACTTTGCCGATGTTAAGGCCGTTATGAGCAACGCAGGCTCTGCCCTTATGGGTATCGGACGCGCCAGTGGCGATAACCGGGCTGTCCAGGCCGCCCAGCAGGCAATCGACTCGCCGCTGCTGGAGGTGTCGATCGATGGCGCCCGCGGTATTCTCTTTAACATTATTGGCGGTACCGATCTCTCAATGCACGAGATCAACGCTGCCGCTGAGGCGATTACGACTGCCGCAGACCCCGAAGCAAACATTATCTTCGGTGCTACTATTGATGACAAACTTGAGGGCGAAGTGATTGTAACGGTAGTGGCTACCGGTTTTGACGCTGCCTACTACGCTGAGCGGCATCAAGCAGCCGAGCCGGCCGACCTGCCGGCCGAGACGAGTGTCGTTTCGTCAGTCCAAGCGCCCGCCGCTGACCCTGTTGCCCCTGCAAAAAGCGATGACACCGACATGGCCAGCCTGGATATGGACCTCGACGAAGCCAATCCGGCTGCCGACTTTAAATCAGACGCCATGCCTAATATCTGGACGATCGACGAAGACCAGGACGCTAAAAAAGACGATGTCCGCTCATCGGTTGTTACCTCCGAATCATTAGATGACGAGCTAGAAAAGCCTTCGTTCCTGCGCCGCCTTAGCCGCCGCTACCGCGACAGCGGTACCGATGATGGCTCAGATAAAAACAGCTAACCGCGTACTAAATAATACAACTCATTCTGTTTGCTAACTACCCATAAATGGCGTTATCATTATAAGCATAAGCACCATATATGGTGACCTACGCACATTGCAGATAACGTAAAGGGAGGTATCCGAGTGAGATGCAGCCAATGTAACCACCAGGATACAAAGGTGATTGAGTCGCGCGAAGCGGCCGATGGCCAGGCGATACGTCGCCGGCGGTCGTGCCCGGAGTGTGGCTACCGGTTTACGACATATGAGCGGGTGGAGCGACCCCAGCTTATCGTCATAAAGAATGACGGTACGACCAGGCAGCTCTTCAACCGCGACAAGTTGTTGGCCGGATTGTATCGCGCCTGCGAGAAGACATCGGTAACCAATATTCAGTTGGAGCGCCTGGTGTTAGATGTCGAGCAGTCGCTGCATGCTTGCGGTGAGCCGGAGGTGCCATCAGCCAAAATCGGCGAGATGGTTATGGAGCGGTTGAGTATCCTGGACGAGGTTGCCTATGTGCGCTTCGCCAGCGTGTACCGGCGCTTCAAGGACATCGCTAGCTTCGAACGCGAATTGCACGATATTCGCGAGCGGAAAGACCGCCGTAGCCCGGTGCTGGAAGCCTAAGGAGAGGCTATTCCTGCACCGCGACAGCCCGGCCGGTTCCCACAGATTTTTGACTTGTACATACTGCCCGGCGGGAGTATAACAAAACGTACAGAGTCAAAGCTCGGTGGGAGCCGGCGGACGCCGAAGAGGGAAGCGGTAGTTCGTGCTCTAAACAAACAATCAAAATCAATTATAAGAGGGGATGAACGTTCGGCAGTGAGAGACTCCGGCAATCGTCCATAAAAGTGAGGGTAATTATGGGACAAACCACCAGTCAAAGGCCCGGGCGCTTGTTCACCCGGCCAAATTCAAAGGCGTATGATGAGCTCAAGTGGGTAACGCTTGATTCGGTTATCATGAATCCGTCGACCGGTAAGCCGGTGTTCGAGCAGAAGGGTGTTGCCTTCCCCCAGGGCTGGTCGCTGAACGCCGTTAATATCGTGGCTCAGAAGTACTTTTGTGGTACTCCGGGCACCAAAGAGCGCGAAAGCTCGCTGCGCCAGCTGATTGACCGGGTGGTAGATACGGCGGTGCGCCAAGGACTGCAGGAAGGCTACTTTGAAAGCGAAGACGAAGCCGAAGATTTCCGCGAGGAGTTGAAGTACGTCCTTGCTACCCAGCGTGCAGCTTTCAACTCGCCGGTATGGTTTAATATCGGCGCACCGGAGCGGGCCCAGCAAGCCAGCGCTTGCTTTATCTTGGGTGTTGAAGACACGATGGAAGGCATCCTCAACTGGTACACCGAAGAGGGTATGATCTTTAAGGGCGGTTCCGGCTCCGGTATCAACCTCAGCTCGATCCGTTCATCCTACGAAAAGCTCGGCAAGAGTGCCGGTACGGCTTCGGGTCCCTTGAGCTTCATGCGCGGTGCTGACGCTTCGGCAGGAGCCATTAAGAGCGGCGGCAAAACCCGCCGCGCCGCTAAGATGGTCATCTTGAATGACAGCCACCCGGATGTCGTGGACTTTACCTGGTGTAAGGCGATCGAAGAGCGCAAATCGCGTGTCCTGCAGGCCAATGGCTTCGACATGAGCCTGAATGGTAAAGATGCCTTCAGCGTCCAGTACCAGAACGCCAACAACTCCGTCCGGGTTACCGACGCCTTCATGCAGGCGGTTATCGACGACAAAGACTGGGAGCTGCGCGCCGTTACGACCGGCGAGGTTGTGAAGGTCATGAAGGCCCGCGACCTCTTTCGTCAGATCGCCGAGGCCGCTCACGAGTGTGCCGACCCGGGTCTGCAATTCCACGACACCATCAACAGGTGGCACACTTGTCCGGAGGCCGGCGAGATCCGCGGCAGCAACCCATGCTCCGAGTACATGCACCTCGACAACTCAGCCTGTAACTTGGCCAGCCTGAACCTGCTTAAGTTCCTGCGCGACGACAACACCTTTGACATCGAGGCATTCAAGCACACCGTCGAGCTGATCTTTACTACCCAGGAGATCCTGGTCGGCTACAGCTCGTACCCCACCGAGCGCATTACCAAGAACGCCAAGGCGTACCGCGAACTCGGCATTGGCTACGCCAACCTTGGCGCCATGCTGATGGCCCAGGGCTTGCCGTACGACTCAGCTGAAGGCCGCGCCCAGGCTGCCGCCATTACGGCGCTCATGACCGGCCATTCGTACGCTACCAGCGCCCGCATCGCTAAAAAGGTCGGACCGTTTGCCGGTTTCAACAAAGACCGTGAAGGTATGCTGAAGGTGCTGCGCATGCACCGGGCAGAGGTATCGAAGATCGACGCCAGCCTGGTCGCCGAAGAGCTTTTAAGCGCCGCTGCAACCGCGTGGGATGAAGCAGTCGAACTGGGTGAGCTGTACGGCGTACGCAACTCGCAGGCCAGTGTGCTGGCGCCTACGGGCACCATCGGCCTGATGATGGACTGTGACACGACCGGCATCGAACCCGACTTCTCGCTTGTAAAACACAAGAACTTGGTCGGCGGCGGTTCGATGGCCATCATCAACCAAACGGTACCGCGGGCGCTCAAAACGCTTGGCTACACTCCGCAGCAGGTCGACGATATCGTCAAATACATCTACGAGCACAACACTGTGCAGGGCGCACCGCACATCAAAGACGAGCACAAGCCGGTCTTTGCCTGCGCCATCGGTTCCGATGCGATCCACTACCTCGGTCACGTTAAAATGATGTCAGCAGTACAACCTTTCTTGTCCGGTGCCATCTCGAAAACGGTTAACATGCCCGAAGACGCTACAGTTGAAGAAGTCGAGCAATTGCACATCGATGCCTGGAAGATGGGCTTGAAAGCGGTCGCTATTTACCGCGACAACTGTAAAGTCGCCCAGCCACTGAGCGGCAAGAAGAAGGCCGAAGAGAAGCAGGAAGAGCCAGTTAAGGCGCCGGCTGCTGCAGAAGTTACAACACCAGCTGCTGTTGTAGAAACAGTAACAGATAAGATTGTACTGAAGGGCGCTGTCCGCCGCGAGCTGCCGCGCCGCCGCACGGGCCGCACCTACCACTTCCACTTGGCGGACCTTTCCGGGTTCTTCACGGTGGGTGAGTATGAAGACGGTACTCCGGGCGAGATCTTCATCAACGTTTCAAAGCAGGGCTCAACGCTTTCGGGTTTGATGGACTCGTTCGCGATCTCGGTTAGCCACGGTTTGCAGTACGGAGTGCCGCTGAAGAGCTTCGTAAAGACGCTGATGAGCTCCAGCTTCGCGCCCAGCGGTATCACCGACGACCCGGAGATTCGCACGGCCAGCTCGATTACGGACTACATCTTCCGCCGCTTGGCACTCGACTATCTTAGCTTCGATGACCGGCTTGAGCTGGGGCTGGCCTCGCTCGACGACATGGACTTGGAAGAGCAGACGACACTCCTAACGGACGACCAATCTGCCAGCGGTCGCCTGATAGAGGCCGAGAAGGCGGTTGCTGCTACCAAGGCGGAAGCTCCTAAGGCAGGTGCACCGGCTGCATCTGCCGGCAAAAAAGGTGCCGACAGCACCGCGCCGCTGTGCTTCAACTGCGGCAATCAGACGCAGCGTGCAGGTTCATGCTATGTCTGCTCAAGCTGTGGCTCTACTACCGGTTGCAGTTAGACTGGCACCGGCTGTCCGGCGCAGTTTCTAAAAGCAACAAAACACCTCATAAAAAGGGGTGTTTTGTTGCTTAGGGCATCTGTGTGGTACACTGGTACTACCGTGAAACTGCTTATTCTTTACAGGCCAAATTCTGACCATGCGACGGAGGTAGAATCCTACGTGCGCGATTTTGAGCACCAGCATGGCCTAAGCGGTAAAGTAGAGTTGGTTAGCATGAATACAAGGGACGGCGCCGCCACAGCAAGCCTATACGACGTAGTTGCGTACCCGTCTATCTTGGCTTTGGACAACGAGGGCAGGGTGCTTAACCTCTGGCAGGGCAAGCCGCTTCCGTTAATGGATGAAGTCGCTGCCTACGTGTATAGCTAAAAGTAAAAAACTTGGGCAGACGAGCATCCGCTTGGGCCAACACCGTCCAGTTGCTAAAATGGCAGTAATGCGGTATATTTATACCTACATGCGTCCTTGCAAATATGCCAGGTGAGTGGGTATCAGCCACGAAGCAGCGGGAAGAAATGTCGGCCTCATACAGTAGCCGATTGACTAGAACCCGACGTAAACATCCAACGTACAACGGATCAACTAAGCGCCAAAGAAGCACTTCTTTTGGAAACCGGATGGTACCGCCCGCAAAGGGTTCCGGTAACAGAAGAGGTGTTTTTATGTCTGATACACTCGCGCAACCTGCACATGTCCGTATTACTCCTGTTTGGGCTGGCGATAGCTATGGTCTGGCAAGTCTTCGGGCGGCGACGTGGCCTGATATTTATGCCAATAAAGCGGCTGGTATTACGCCGGAGTTCTGCAAAGAGATGGCAGCGGCATTTACTACAGATCAGCGGCTGGCAGATGAAGAAAAGCGGATAGCTCACGCTGCTCAGGAACCCTCTCACTTTCGGAGAGCTGCCCGGCATGGCGCCCAAATCGTAGGGCAGATCGAAGGCCACTCCATGCGCAGTGGTTTTCAGGGCATATTGCAGCTTGCTGTACTTGAGCAGTACAGAGGCGTGCTGCAGGCTGGCGGTATAACGGTCGGGCAGATGCTGTTAAATAGTTTTATCGAATGGTGTGATCCGCGCCGCGAGATTGATGTTGTAGTACCGGAGTATAATGACCGCGCCTTGCGGTTCTATGAAAGAAACGGATTTGAGCCGGAGCCAGGGCTACGGCCGCGGCAGATGCTCATTATCCCGTGTCTAGGTTTAGTTCGCAAACCCCAGTTAAAAGGAGAAAAGACATGAAATTCAAAAGTGGCACCCGCCGCCGGGCAATCGAATATGAAAAAGACCTGATCCGATATTGGAAAGAGCACAAAACGTTTGAAAAATCGGTTGCAATGCGGCCGAAGTCGAACGCGTATGTGTTTTATGACGGGCCGCCGTTTATTAGTGGCGTACCGCACCACGGAACACTGCTTAGCTCAATCGTAAAAGATGCCGTACCGCGGTATTGGACGATGAAGGGCAAGCGCGTCGAACGCGTGTGGGGCTGGGACTGCCATGGTTTGCCGGCTGAGGTCTTCACTGAGAAAAAACTTGGTATTCACGATAAGCGCGATATCGGCACTAAAATCAGCTTGGAGCAGTATATCCTGACCTGCCGCGACAACATGGTGCAAACGGGTTCGCTATGGGAAGACACGATTGACCGTATCGGCCGCTGGGTTGATTTTCGTGGAGCCTACAAGACAATGGACAAAGACTATATGGAAAGCGTCTGGTGGGCCTTTAAGAAGCTCTACGAGGCGGGCAAGATCTACGAGGGCGAGAAGGTGCTTTTGTATTGTACGCGCGACGCTACACCCATCTCCAAGGCCGAGGTGGCCATGGATAACTCGTATCAGGATGTGACTGACCCGTCCGTGTATGTGAAGTTCAAATTGAAGGGTACAGACGCCAGTTTACTGGCTTGGACGACTACACCATGGACGCTGCCGGCTAATACCGCTGTGGCCGTGAACGAGGCCGAAGAATATGCCGAAGTTACCGTTGGCGGCGAAACCTTGATCCTGGCAAAAGCATTGCTCGACAAAGTGCTGACAGACGAAAAGCATCAAAAACTCGATTTCGTTGTGAATCGTACATTAAAGGGCAAAGAGCTTGTTGGAAAGAAGTACGAGCCGCTGTTTGAAGACCGTGGTGCTAAGGCTCATCAGATCTGGCACGCTGAGTATGTTTCCCTCGATGAAGGCACAGGTGTTGTACATCTTGCACCAGCTTACGGCGAGGAAGATTATCTTTTGTCGCGCGAAGCCGGCTTCCCACTCGTAAATAACATTGATGACAACGGTTTCTATGATTCAGGTGAGTGGAAGGGACAGTACGTTTGGGACGCCAATAAGCCCATTGCCAAAGAATTGCATGCCCGCGGTGTCGTATGGAAGATCGACTATATCCGACACTCGTACCCGCATTGTCACCGTTGCGGCACTAAACTGATGTACCGTGCTCACCCCAGCTGGTTTATGGATGTTGCCAATCAGCGCACGGAAATGCTGGAGCAGAACGGCAATGTAAACTGGTTCCCTGAGCATATCAAGCATGGTCGCTTTGAGAAGACTATCCAGAGCGCACCAGACTGGAACTTGAGCCGTGACCGCTTCTGGGCGACGGCTATCCCGGTTTGGAAGGGTACCGACAAACACGGCAAGGAGCACATAAAAGTGGTAGGCAGCTATGCCGAGTTAAAAGAACTCTCCGGTGTAGAACTGGAAGATTACCACCGGCCATGGATTGACGATGTAACATTTACTATAGATGGGGTGTTGTACAAAAGAATTGATAAGGTGCTAGACTGTTGGTTTGAGAGCGGCTCGATGCCGTTCGCCCAATTCCACTACCCGTTTGAGAATACTGACAAGTTTGAAGAGAATTTCCCGGGTGACTTCATCGCAGAGTATGTAGGGCAGGTACGGGCATGGTTCTACTACTTGCACGCTGTTAGTACGGGTTTGTTTAGCAAGAACTCGTTTAAAAATGTTATTGTTACGGGCACTATCGCTGGGAATGACGGCCGCAAAATGAGCAAGAGCTATGGCAATTACACCGATCCCAACCAGCTGATGGACCAATACTCTGCCGACTCGTTGAGATTTTTACTACTTAGCTCGCCGCTCTTATCTGGTGAAGACTTCGCCTTAATGGATAAAGACGTTGGCGACATCGCCCGCAAGCTATCGATGGTTTGGAACATGTACGATTTCTTTACCATGTATGCTGAGGTTGACGGCTGGGAATGGAACGGCGATTTGTCTGATCCGACCGAAGACCTGACCAATCCGCTTGACCATTGGATCGTGTCACGAGTGCACCAGCTGATACAAGAAGTCGAGCACCATATGGACCGCTACGACATTCCGAACGCCACAAAACCGATTTTGCCATTCCTGGATGACGCCTCGAACTGGTATGTGCGCCGTTCGCGCCGCCGGTTCTGGAAGAGCGGTGACGATGCCGACAAGAACAACGCTTACCGAACGCTGCACTACGTACTGGTTCAGCTGGCCCACGCCATGGCGCCGTTCACGCCGTTCATGGCCGAAGAGCTATACTGTAAACTGACTGGCGGAGAGTCGGTTCATCTGCGCGACTGGCCTGAGGTTGGCCATGTAAACGAACTCAGCCTGGCTGAAATGGCCGCCGTTCGGCACGTGATTACGATCGGTTTAGGGCTGCGGGCAGAGCAGGGTGTAAAGGTCCGCCAGCCGTTGGCTGGAGCGGTTCTGGCAGGGCGGTACCGTGACCTTGCGCCGGAGCTGCTCGAGATCATCAAAGACGAGCTGAACCTCAAGCAGCTCGCCGTTAGCGAGGCACAGCTTAAGCCTGAGAAGACATTCTTTGAAAACTGGAAGGAGGGCAACTTCCAGCAACTCAACCAGATTGAGATTGATTTTAAAATCACGCCCCAGCTGAAGCGCGAAGGCATGATGCGAGAGGTGATCCGCAATGTGCAGACCGCCCGCAAGGCCGCCGGGCTGCAAGTGGATGACCGGATACAACTGGGTCTGCAGACATCTCATGCCGGGCTGGCCCAAGCTATTGCTGAGCACAAGGACACCATTGCAGATGAAGCACTAGCCAAACACATCGGCCACGCTACCGATTTTGCGTATGTCACTGAGTGCAAGATCGACGGCGCGCCACTCAAGATCAGCTTGCAGAAAGCGGGCTAACTCTTTACAGATGGCGTTTGATCTGGTACTATCTTTTGGTAGTTTATTTCTTAAACCTAAAGTGAGTAATTCCTATGAAAAAGGCAGTCATTGCAACCGGCGGTAAGCAGTATCTCGTTGCCGAGGGCGAAACCCTCGAAGTCGAGTTGCTGAAAGATGCTGGCAAAACGGTCGCATTCGAGGCTTTGATGGTCATCGACGGCGACAGCGTGATGGTTGGCAGCCCTGTCGTAGCCAAGGCCAAGGTGAGCGCCGAAGTCGTCGAGCCTGAAGTACAGGCCGACAAGGTCATGGCTATCCGGTACAAGGCCAAGAAGCGCGTACACAAAGTCCGCGGTCATCGCCAGCGCCAGACCGTACTGAAAATCACCAAAATCGCCTAATTGTAGCGCGGTACCTGTGGAAAAGTCGGCGGCCCAAAATGGGGTCGTCGATTTTTTTACATCATTATTGTAGCTAATATATAAGAGGTAATACCACCCCTTGAACAGACCGTACGCATAGACATACGGTAATGTTGTAATTTAAGACTTAGTAAATGATTGATTTTGGGCCTGATCGGCTGGTTTTTGGCGAGTACATTTTTACTGTTTTTCCCTCTTGTCGGTAAGCGTTAGCGGATCGATAATAGAGGTAGCGACGAGTGGGAGCCAATACGTACAACAAAAAAAATGGCGTTTCATTTGTCGCTCAAATAAACATCCAAAAATGTTTAAACAAATACACCAAATACCAAAAACGGTTAAGGCATTATCTCTGGCAGCAATAGCCCTTATTGTTGCTCTGTTAGGTTTTGCCTTTGTTTGGGCGTCCCCTAGAGAAGCACGTGCTGCTACCACAAGCACCATGAACTTCCAGGCGCGGCTAAGCACAAATGCCGGCAGCATTGTTGCTGACGGTGTCTATAATGTTGAATTTAAACTGTATAACACCTTAACGTCTTCGGGCTCTTCCCAAGGGTCGTGCTCGGGTGACGCTGCCTGTCTCTGGACCGAGACACGGACCGGCAGCAGCCGGGTAACGGTTGCAAACGGCTACCTGACGGTAGAGTTGGGCAGCGTCACGACGTTCCCGACCAATATCGACTGGTCGCAGGACTTGTATCTGAGTATGCGCGTAGGCGGAACCGGTGGCTCACCCAGCTGGGACCCGGAAATGTCGCCTCGTCTGCACCTGACGGCAGTACCGTACGCCTTCAGCGCCGGCAGCCTGGGCGGCAGAACGGCTGATAACTTCGTGCAATTGGCCCCAGGCAGCGTCCAGGCCGACTCCAGTACGAACAGCTCCATCTTCTTAAACAAGACTGGTGGATCGGGCAATCTGTTGCAGCTGCAGCGGGGCGGCAATAATGCCTTTGTGGTCGGGTACGACGGTACCCTGGCTACGAAGACGCTCAGTAACTCGACGTCGGCTATCTTGGTCCAAAATGCTACCAACCTCAGCATCATGCAGCTCGATACCACCAACCAGCGCCTCGGCGTGGGTGACCTCACCAGCACGAACGGTCCGTTGCAGACGCTACATGTCCAGGGTAATGCCGGCAGCGGCGGCACGGTGGCGGCCCGTATTACCAACTTACAGGCGGGCACCACCGCCACGCCCAACTACATAGGGCTGGAATTCAATGGCTACAACAACCAGGCCCGGGCGCTCATCCGGGTGGATGAGCGCTCCAGCTCAACACTGGCCAGCCAACTTCGGATTTACGTCAACGATTCTGCCGGTACGCTCCAGGAACGAATGATGGTTGATACGGCAGGCAATATCCGAATTGGTTCTTCGGCCGGACTTACCTACAAACTAAATATCGCCGGCGATGTTGACCTCACCAGCGGCTCGGCTTACCGCATTGGCGGAACCAGTATCTGTACCAGCTCCGGCTGTACTCCCGCCTCCGGCTCCACCAACTACATCCAAAACGGCACCACCGTCCAAACCGCTGCCAACTTCGCCATTCGGTCGGCTGCTACCGGCTCAGTCGGTGCTGTTATCCAAGGCGCCAGTGGCCAAACGGCTGACCTTCTTCGCCTCCAAACCTGGAACGGCACGACGGCCACCAGTGTCTTTACTGTCAGCGCAGCTGGTGTTACGACGGTAACGGGCACAGTCACCAACGCGGCTATGCTGAGCATTACCAACGCCGATAGCGCCGGCCGCGGTATAGACATTAACAACTCTGGTACCGGCTCCAGCTTGAACGTTGCCACTACCGCGAATCCTACCGCTGGTGCGGCGCTCATTAAGGCGAATAACACTAATGGGGCGCCGAGCGGAAACTTGCTGGACCTGCAGGCTAACAGCATCAGCCGGATGTCGGTGAGTGCGGCCGGGGCTGTTACGGCTGTGGGCGTAAACGCTGGTACTGGGCTTTTGCAAGGCAGTGGCGGCTTGACTGTAACTGGCGCTGCGGTAAGCCTGAATAATAACTCGAACTTCGACACCAACATAAACACCGGTAGTTCCAGCGGAACGGTGAACATTGGAGGCGGCTCGGCACCCTTGGTCATCAATTCGACGGCCTTCGATGTGACATCGGCCGGCGCGCTGTCAGGCATTACCACGATAAGTACTTCAAGCACGATTAACTCACAGACAATTTCATCAGCAGCTAACTTCACTGGTACGGTGACCATTCAGGGCGGCAGTGCCCTGACTCTGGGTCTTGCCTCCACCAACACTGGCGCGATCATCTTCCGCGGCGACAGTGGCACGGGCACGCTCACCCTTAGCGGCCCGGCAACTCCGGATACCGGCAACTTCACTCTGAGCCTGCCCGCCATAACCGGTAACGCCACTGTCTGTACGACCAACAGTGTTTGTAGCGGCCACGCGCCGGCATCCGGTTCCAATAGCTACATCCAAAACACCACCACCGTCCAGACCGCTGCCAACTTCGCTATCCGCTCGGCAGCTACCGGCTCGGTCGGTGCCGTCATCCAGGGTGCGAACGGACAAACGGCTGATCTGCTGCAGGTACAGAGTTGGAACGGATCGGTCGCGACTACGGTACTGCGGGTCGGCGCAAACGGCTCCGTCTCGCTCGACGGTACCACCGGCAATGCGGCCCGCCTGTATGTGCCGTGGCTAAGCGGCGACAGTCTTACGACTATGGTGGTCGGATCAACGAATGCCTTAAACAACCAGATAGCGATTCGGGGTCAGAGTTATGGCGATACCGGCATCTACGGCAGCAGCGTAACGGCGGCAGGTATCTACGGTGAGAGCACCAACTACTTCGGCGTTGTTGGCCAGGGTGGCTTGGCCGGTGTACTTGGAACGGGTGCCGCGGTAGGTGTACAAGGTGAGAGCAGTGCATCGTACTCGGGCTTCTTTAAATCATCGAGTGCTGCTAACACGGCGCCGACGTTGGTTGTCCAGCGCCATACTACATCGCCGGCGAACCTGATTGAAGTGCAGGACGCCGCGGGCACGTCGACCTACTTCAAGGTTGCAGCCGACGGTGCTTTAACAACACGCAGTGCATCCGGCACGCCACTTGCTATAACAAATGCATTCGGATCAAACCTGCTCAGTGTGGCAAATACAACTACAGAGATGGCAGCAAATGGCGGTGCTGAGGATGCCACAACATTTGCAACTAACTGGACAAGCGCTCCAGCGGGCGGCACCATTACCCCGACTTCAGCTGCCGGTACCTTCGCCTCTGGCACAACTGCTGTCTCTGTTGCAACATCTACAACTGCCAATACGGGTGTGCGCAACAATTTGGCATCTGCTCCGGCAGCTAATACAACATACCAGGTATCGTTCAGCGGTAAGGCGACGGGCTCGAACTTCTCCACGCTGGAAGTCGTTTACTCGCGTAACGGTGGCACGAATACCGTTCCGTGTGCCAGCGCCCAAACGTTAGTGACGACGGGCTGGACACGCATCACCTGTACGTTCTCAACTGATGGTACAAACGCAACCGACGCGGATCTCATCATCCGCAAAACGGACGCCGGCACCGCACGCACGTTTTACATCGACAACTTGAGCGTGACACTATCAGCCGCATCGGGCGGCACACCGGTTAGTGTTCAAATCGGCGGTGGCGACATGGGCAGCCCGAACACATTATTTACTCTTGACCGTTTCTCGGGTGCGCCGGTAGCTGGCAGCAACAGCGCGTTCGTAGGTTCGATGTACTACGACACATCGGTCGGACGCATCCAATGTTTTGAGGCTGACGGCTGGGGTAGTTGTGGCTCTGCGCCGGACAACATTATTATCCTGACGCCTGAATTTGCCGGTGCGACACTGAATGGCACCGGTATCGGCACCATGACATCCGATTTCTGCGGTAACGGCGGCGGCTTGTCGGTCAATACCGGCCTGTGTGCCAGCGGCGTGGCGCGCAACTTCTACAAGTGGACGTCGCCACAGGGCTCGCAGCAGGTCTACAGCATCTACATCAGTTACAAATTGCCATCGACCTTCGATAACTTCGTTGACGATAGCACTATCAGTCTGACGGCGAGGACCGACAACACCACCAACGGTATTGTGACGTACGAAGTATTCAAGAGCACCGGCTCTGCTATAACCGCGTGTGGCTCTGAAACGACTGTAACAAGCATCGTTAATACCTGGCAGACCGTCTCACATAACGGTAGCGAGCGTACCAGCTGTGCCTTTGCCGGCAGCAATACGATGGTAGTAAAGATAAACGTCAAGTCAAACAGTAACGCCAATGTGTATGTCGGTGACCTGTCATTCACATACACCAACAAGTAGGAATGGTACAATATGATAAGCATTAGAGGAACCAGGGCGTGCAAATAAACATCCGGATACGGTTTAAAAAACCACGGCTGCCACGGCTGCATCTGAGCCAAAAAACCCGGCGGCGCTTACGCCTGCTGCGTGACTGGCGGGTGCGTACAACGTTGGCGCTGACCGCGTTTTTGGTGGTGGCGAGCCTGGTTATCCCGATTATCCAGCCGTTCTTTGTCTCGAAAACGTACGCGCTCGGTAACGCCGAGGCTGTCTTGCCTCAGAAAGACCGGCTGCTCGACACCAAGCTGGTGCACAAGCCCGAGAAGCAAGAGTTCCAATTTAACGAAGGTTACTTCCCGGGCGGAGACACGGCCAAAGGGGGCGGCCCGAAAATTTCTGCTGTCAGTTACGAGGATCCGAAAAAGGGTTTGAGTGTGACTGATCCGTACGGCAACCTCGATTTTTCGATCACCCCTGAGTTCGGCTTACTGGCGGGCCGGAAAGACGGCAACAGGGTAGTGTATCCGCTGCGCGATGGCACCGGCTGGCTGGTATACACCATGCAGGCCGGCGGGGTAAAAGAAGATGTGGTGCTGCGTCATGCTAACGGTGATCGGATGACGCTGACATATAAGCTGGGTCTGGGCGACGAATTCGCGGCCCGGCTGAACAGTGACGGCTCGGTGGGTATTTACGGCAGCAGTTCACCCATAGCCGGCTATGTCAGTACCAGCAGCGACCGCGATGCCGAGCTGCTGCGCCAAGCGCGCAAAAAGGCCAAGAAGGACAAGTTGTTCTTTAGCATTCCGGCCCCGATCGCGTACGAAGCAAAAGGCAAACAGTCGAGCGTTGCGGTACATTTCGAATTGGAAGGCGACACCCTCAAGACGGTTGCAACCGGCCTGAAGAAAGCTAGGTATCCTTTGAGTATCGACCCGACAGTTACTGTTACGAGTACGAGCGATTTGTTCCGCGATATCAACCCTGAGTCGAATGTAGACCTTGATATTACGACCGGCAATATGTCGCGCGGAGCGGTTACCGGCGGTGTCATTCCGGCGTGGTCTACCAACGCCAACAATATGGGTACGGCCCGCTTTCTGCACTCGTCGGTTATTTATGACGATTACGCCTATGTGGCTGGCGGGGCGGCCGCCAACAGCGCCAGCAATATAACAACGGTCGAATTTGCCCGTTTGAGCAGCGTAAACGCCAGCATTGGCACATGGTCGACTACGACCGCATTGCCTACGGCGCTATCGCGCTTCCAGCTGCTGGCTTATAACGGTTACCTGTACGCTATTGGCGGAGCTACTGCTACCACCGGATGCGGCACTGTGACCAATACCGTCTACTACAACCGCATCCAAACCAACGGCCAATTGAGCGGCACCTGGAATACGGCCACCAATCTGCCGGCGTCTTTGTGCGGCTTGGGGGCGGTAGCCTATAACGGTACTATGTATGTAGTCGGCGGCCGTACCGGGTCAACGGCTGCCAGCGGCGTTAACACGGCGTACCATGCGACCATTCTGCCTGACGGCAATCTCAGCAGCTGGACGACGGACGACTCGGTTATCCCGGCTGGCCGCTATGACCACGACCTCCATGCTTATAACGGGCATCTCTATGTAGTGGGCGGGAATCAAAACGGCACCCTTGTAAGCAACACCTACTATGCGCCGATTGCCGGCGATGGCAGTATTTATGGCACAGGAGCTAGCTCGTGGAAGCAGGCGTCGACCAGCTTTAATGTGGCGCGTTCCAATATGGGCAGCCGTTTCTCCGGAATGTACGACGGCTATATGTATGTCCAGGGCGGTTGCCAGACCTTTAACGCCACGTTTTCTTGTACGGCAGTGCGCAACGAAATCCAGGTGGCGCAGATCAATGCCGACGGTTCGCTGGGGCCGTACTCGGACGTTGCCACCAGTATCGCGGCCTTGTCTCGGGTGGGGAACTCGATCTCCATCTGGCGTGGCACGGTCTATAGCTTTGCCGGCTGTACAGGTATGAACAGCGGCACTATCTCTTGTGCGACTGGCGCACCCACGCTGGCATCGCAGTCGTACAGTACGATATCGACTCCCGGACAGGTTGGCCCTGTCAACACGACGACGGCCCTGCCAACCGGAGTCTTCGCGCATGGCGCCGCAGTACTGAACGGACGCATTTACATAGTTGGCGGCTGCGTTACGAACAGCTGTCAGACGGGCGCCGGCGATACGACGGGCAATGTTAGTTATGCAACTATCAATGCCGACGGGACTGTCGGCTCCTGGACAACCGACGTGACCAACCGTATCAACGGCGCTACCGGCTTAGCCGCCATGGCCCTGACGACGTATAACGACTACCTGATCGCCAGCGGCGGATACACCTTTGGCGGGGCGTCGGCCGTAAACTATCGGGTAAAGGTTAACCCGGCCACGGGCGCGCTGACCGGCGCCTGGGGAGTCACCTCAGGCACTACTAACCTCAGCGCAGCCAAATATTACGCTTCAAGTTACGCCTATGCAGGCTTCGTGTACGTTTTTGGCGGCTGTACGGGCAGTGCCGGCCAAGCAGGCTGTACCGGTTATTCAAATACGGTCAACCGGTTTACCTTTAGCCCTGCGACCGGCACCTTCAGCAACCGCCAGGTGCTTACTAACTTACCAGTCGGCAAAGCGTTGATGGCGCCGGCGTTTTACAATGGATATATATACCTGGTAGGAGGTGCAACAGGGGCTTCTGCCCAGACCACTAACACATACTACGCCAGGATTAACTCCGATGGAACAATGGGAGCCTGGAATGCTGCTAGTGGGCAGCTAACCAATGCCAAGCGCCGCGCCGATGCCGTAGCCATGAACGGCTACCTGTATGTCTTTGGCGGCCATAACGGTGCCACGGCAACAACCTACGGGGACATCGAAATTGGCAAAATCGACCTCGCGACAGGTAATATTCCAAATAACTTCACCAACTCAGTCATTCAAATTACGCCACGATGGGATGAGCGGGCGGTTTTTGCTAACGGCTACATGTACGCTACCGGCGGGTGTTCGAGCCAGGACCCGCCGGCGGGCTGCACCACCCGTTCGACGTTGGTAGAATACGTCGAGGTCTTTAATGCCGGCAATAAAGGCGCAACAACGTGGGCGGGTGGCGCAAATACCTACGCGACAAACAGGGGTGCGCATGGAGCAGTAGCTCATAACGGCTACCTGTATGTGGCCGGGGGCTGTACTAGCTTCAACATCGGAGCCGACTGGGGTAATAACTGGTGCAACACCGGCAATGATACGACCGCCTACGCACCCCTAAATCCCGACGGAACGATCGGAGCCTGGACGACGGGGCCGGCGCTTCCGGCCACGCGTTCAGCCGGCTGTATGGTAGCGATGAACGGGTACCTGTACTTTGCCGGCGGAGAGGACGGGGCCGGTAATTCCTCGAGCTGGGTGTTCTATAGCCAGATCGGGGCGAACGGTGTGCCTGGTGCGTTCGCGCAAACCACCACCAGTATGCCGGTAGGGCTGGCTTGGTTCGGCTGCGCAACGTTTAATAACAGGATATATGTCACGGGCGGGCTCGACCTTAACAACTCGCTTCTCAACACGGTCTATTATTCGCCCTCGCTTCCAAGCGGCGGCAATATCACGTCTGCCTGGACGGCAGGCACGTCCTTTACGGACTTTCGGCAGAACCACAGTACCGTCGTTGCCGGCGGCTACCTGTATGTCATCGGTGGCGACGAAGGCGGCGTCAATACGACTGCGAAAATGGATGTTCAATTTGCACAGTTGAACCCATCGACAGGTGCGATTACGGGTAGTTGGACACGGACGACCGACCTGCCAAAGGGTATCAACCAGGCTACGGCCGTAGCGGCAAACGGGTATATTTATTTGTCGGGCGGCCGCATAGCCCCCACCTCGTGTTTAAACAGTACGTATATCGCTTCGGTTAACAGTACGGGGCAACTGAGCGACTGGTCGCTGTCGGCGAACTCGTTTACGACGGCGCGTTTCGGTGCTAAGGGCATGTTCTATAACGGGTATTATTACCTGACGGGCGGCCACGACTGTACGAACCTTATTTCGACCAATGTCATCCAGCAAGCCGGCGCCCAGTCTCAGGCCATGAAAGGGTTGTTGTCCAAGTACGCCGATCTCAACGGTGACGGTACGCCGCGTGCCTGGGTAACGTACCTGACAAATGCCGTTAATAACGGTGTCGACATTGAGAAGTGGCAATTGAAATACCGATCCAGCGCTGAGCTGGCTAACTCATGGGGGGCAACTACGACGATCTCGCCGGTAACGAGCCAGGCGACCTACCCGGTGAGCGCCCTGAACGGCAGCGGTACCGACATCAAGCTGTCGCGTTGGTTTTGGTTTTCGCTCGAAATGAATATGGAGCAAAGTTTCACTTTTACCGATGATACGCGACCGACTATTTACCAGTATGAGCTGCATTACTCGCCGCCGCCCTCGAAACGCTTAATGCACGGCCGTGACTTCCGCGATCAAACGCAGCAGGGGTTGGACGCCTCACCAATGTAGCTAATGGTATAATCCGTTTATGATAGGGAACGACTTTTCGGGTCCGCGCAAGCTGCGCCGGAACGTGCCTGCTGACCACGTCGGTACTAGAGGTAATGGTGTGAATCATGCTGGCCGTACCCGTAGTGCAGCCGGTGCTTTCGGGCGCCTCACCCGGCGCTCGGCTGACGTCCCTCGGTCTAAAAATCCTGTTGTTCACCCTGGTCAGCGGCAGCAAGCACCTGACGACACTAAAGTAATCGAGGTAAAAATCAGTTTGCCACAGCTAGGCGCGGCCAAGGCCAGGGCAGGGCGCATCGCCAGGGGTACAGCCAAAATGCTGCGTCATTCGCGGCGGCAACTTGGCATTATTGCCGGTGTCGTCCTTATCGGGGCGATCGGCGTTATCGGGTGGCAGGTATACGGCGACCGCCAGGCATCGAGCGGTGCTACGGCATCCGAAGCTGCCAGCCAAGCCGGCAGCGATAAAGGACCAGCCTACGACACGCTGCTACCGGAGGGTAAAACAATTGAACAGCTTGGCGGCTGGGGCCGCGTCAGCCCGCCCGACAAGCCGCCAGCCTATGCGTTTATTGATTCATTCAAAGGCACTCAATTGAGCGTTAGCCAGCAAGCATTGCCCGAGGCGTTCAAGGCTGATGTGGCCGGGTCGGTCTCTAAACTGGCTGCCCAATTCAGCGCTAAAGAATCAGTAAAAGTGGGTGACACACCCGTTTATATTGGTACGTCTGCAAAGGGGCCGCAGTCCGTCATGTTTGTGCGCGATGAACTTTTGGTACTGATCAAGTCGTCTTCAAAACTGGCAAATGAAGATTGGCAGCAATATATCGCCAACCTGAAATAACAAATCGTTGTGGATAAATATAAAAGACATTCTCACAACGTTGTATTTAATAACATAACTTAGTACGAGCTTTTCAAAGGTTATTTCTCTCTAGTAGATAGACCTACCGGAGAGATGCCTTGTGTGATGCTATAAATACAACGTTTAGTATGTGAATTTACCGGCTTTCCGGCGTCTAAGAAACAGATTAAAAACGGGGCTGCATGCCTTGTTGCACCCCAGTAAAAGGCCGATAATAAAGGGTACGGATCGGGTAGACGTACCCTCCAAAATAAAAACCAATGATCAAATACAAACAGCAACCACTGGTTATTGCATGGCGCGCTTTGGCAACAGCTCTGTTGCTGGGTGCGCTTGTGTCTTTGTTGGCAGCGGGGAGTATTATAATACGCGCGCGCGAGGCGAAGGCTGCTACCATGAGCACCATCAACTTCCAGGCGAGGCTGTCGACTGCTGCCGGGGCGATTGTTGCCGATGGCACCTACAACGTCGAGTTCAAGTTATACAACACCTTGAGCTCGTCGGGTTCCTCGCAGGGGTCGTGTAGCGGAGACGCTGCTTGTCTGTGGACGGAAACCAGGACCAGTGGCAACCGCGTGAGCGTAGCAAACGGCTATCTCACCGTTGAACTGGGTGGTGTAACGGCATTCCCTGGCAGTATCGATTGGTCTCAGGATATTTACCTGAGTATGCGGATCGGCGGTACGGCTGTTTCGCCATCATGGGACCCTGAGATGTCGCCGCGGCTGCACTTGACGGCGGTGCCGTATGCGTTTGCTGCCGGTACGCTCGGCGGCAAGACGGCGAGTAACTTTGTGCAGCTTGCGCCAGGCAGCGCTCAGGTTGACACCAGCACCACTAGCTCAATCTTCCTGAACAAAACCGGTGCATCGGGTAACTTGGTTCAGTTGCAGCAGAATGCAACTAACATTTTTACCGTAGGCTACACCGGTACGGTGAGTACAAAAACTACTTCGAACAGCAGTTCAGCTATCTTGGTTCAGAATGCCTCTAACCTCAGCATCATGCAGCTCGATACCACCAACCAGCGCCTCGGTGTCGGTGACCTTACTAGTACGAACGGCCCGCTGCAAACACTGCATGTCCAAGGCAACGCCAGTAGCGGTGGCACGGTGGCGGCCCGTATTACTAACCTGCAGGCCGGCAACAATACCACACCCAACTACATGGGCCTTGAGTTCAACGGGTGGAGCAACCAGGCGCGGGCGCTCATCCGGGTAGAGGACCGTTCTAGCGCTACGCTGGCCAGCCAGTTTACCATCTTGGTGAATGACTCAGCCGGCACCATGACGGAACGTTTGCTGATCGACACCACCGGCAATGTCCGGCTCGGCTCTACGGCTGGCTCAACCTACAAACTGAATGTTGCCGGTGATCTTAACCTTACTTCCGGCTCGGCTTACCGGATTAACGGCACGGTGGTCTGTTCGGGTACGACCTGTACCCCCGCCTCCGGCTCGACCAGTTATATCCAAAACACCACCACCGTCCAAACCTCGGCCAACTTCGCCATCCGCTCGGCAGCTACCGGCTCGGTCGGTGCTGTCATCCAGGGCGCCAACGGTCAGACGGCCGATTTGTTGCGGCTGCAGAGCTGGAACGGCACAACTGCCACTACACTCGTAAAGTTTAGTGCGAATGGAGCCCTGACGCTGGACGGTGACGGGCAGATAACCTTTACGACACCTGGCGGAGCATCGATCAATACGAAGATTCTGATCCCGCTCTTTAACCCGGGTAACAGCGCGCAAGTCCTAGCTCTCGGCGTGCCGGTCGGGACGAACGCCGCTCCGACGGCGCGGGTGATCAGTGTGTTTGATGCCCGCACCGTGCGGCATCAACCCAGTATCGCTACCTTTAGCCCCGACGAGAACCACGCCGCCGGCTTTACTTGGAACGGCGTTAACACGTCGGTCACAATCCAGACAACCGACACGGCGCCTGGCTCTGGCATTACCAACAGCGCGGGTATTATCCTGCAGAGCGGCCATTTCTCTGGGGGCGCCGGCAATACGGGTGATATTTTGATCACTAGTGGCAATGCCTCATCCAGCAACTCCGGCAATGTAACCATCGATGTTGGTACGGCCGGCGGAACCAAGGGAACGGTAACACTCGGTGGGCCGAACACTGTTGACGTAAATGTCGGTCAGGCGGCAACCAATATTTACATGGGAACGGGCGGAGCGAATCTCAGGAACATCACCGCCCAGTTTGCCAACAATGCCCATTCATCCCTGTACTTCCAAAACCCGTCTACCGACGCAACACACATCCAGTACGCTTTTTCAAAGCGGAGCAATAACCTCGACCTCTGGATGTATGGCTATAACGGCACGACCTTCTGGAACTTCCTTCAGACAGACTGGACCAACACGGCGCTAACCCTGGCTGGCAGCGGCGGACAAGTTAATATCGGTACCTCCGGCAATAATGCCAACCTCACTATTAACGGCACCGGGTCGGCAACAAACAAACTGCAGGCGGCGAACATCGATTCGATTACGGGATCACTCTCGGTCGGTAATGGCAATGCTACC
Source organism: uncultured bacterium (assembly GCA_965652795.1). Classification (GTDB taxonomy): domain Bacteria; phylum Patescibacteriota; class Saccharimonadia; order Saccharimonadales; family UBA4665; genus CBFGXJ01. Next base: position 29,355 of record CBFGXJ010000006.1, on the reverse strand, counting down.
GCCGTGACCATCGGTAACACATCGAGCGATATAGTGACGACGATCGAGGGGTACACGATCATGCGGCCTGCTAACGCCGACTCGACCACGACCTTCCAGATTACCGACGTAGGCGCGGCCGTAATCTTTAACGCTGATACGGTAAACAACCGAGTGGGTATCAATAACACGACGCCCACCGAGAGTTTGACTGCCAACGGCAATATAAATGTCCGTGACGGTGACGTGCCCAGCAAACAGCTGACAGTAGCTACGATGGGCAGCTCGCTCGAGCTGAAGGCAGGTGGCTCGGGCGCTGCCGGCAATTTGATCATAAGCGGCAACACGGCGGCCGACTACAGCGGCACGGCCGTTACCTGGCTGACGGGTGACGCTACCAACCGTTTAGTCCGGGTAGGCAGCGGCGCCGGCTCCAGTACTCCGACGCTGGTTGTGCTCGACTCTAAGAACGACAGCGCCTCCGACCCGTCCAACGGTGTTGAGGGCGCCATGTACTACAACGCCTCCATAAAGGCGTTCCGTTGCTACGAAAACAGCGCTTGGCGATTCTGTAACGATCCGCGCTCGATGGCTTGGGGCTACAACATCCGCGAAGACTTCGTCGGCATCGACTCGGACCCCTTCACCTACGGTGAGCTGGGTTGGAACGAAGAGGTCAACGGTACCGGCTCGAGCTCGTACCGCATGGGCGGCCTAGATAAGCGCCCTGGCATTATCCAGATGGACCTGGGCACCTCGGCAGCCACTAACTATACGACGCTGTCGCTCGGCTTCAACGCTAACAGCGTATCTGATACGGTTTCTATATCGGGCGGAGAAGTCATAGAGTTCGCCGCCCAGATCCCGACGCTGTCGACGGCAACGGTAGAATATGACCTGCGCCTTGGATTGTGCGACGTTAACAATGGCGACTGTACTGATGGTATTTGGTTCGAGTATGACCGGAACACTACCGCTAACTGGCGGGTAGCAACTGCATCGAACGGCACCACCAGTAAAGCAAACGGCACCGGCACGGAGGCTACGGTCTCAACGAACTGGACGCGCTTCAAGATTGTCGTTAACTCCAACGCTACCAACGTAGATTACTACGTGAATGATCAGCTCATCGGCTCGCGCACCGCCAGCATACCGGTTGGTTCAACCCGCATTACCAACCCGATGTTCCAAATGCGCAAAAATAACATCAGCGCGCTTCGCTCGATGTATGTCGACTACTTCAATATGTACAACTCGTTCACAACGCCGCGCTAGGCATCAGGGTTTATAGGGGTAAAACGAGGCGCCCAGCTTGCGGATCTGCTCATCGGTAAGCGGTACGGCCGTGGTGGCGAGAATCCAGGTGTCGTCGGTAACGATGCTGACAATGTTGGTCTTGCCGTCAAAGGTCTTGCCGGTGAAGGTGGCGTAGGGCATGTTGTCCAGAACCTTGCCGTTTTTCAGGTTCTGCAAGTAAAATTCGCTGAAATTAACCGTCTTAGGGCGGCGCTGTTCGGTGAAAACGATTGGCGTTTCGGTGTTGTCATTGGCGCGGAAGGCAACGCCGTCGCCTTCGATGCGTGTAAAGCTGTCGGGGTCTATGGTGTATGTTCCGGGCAATTGCCGGGGAAGGTATATGGTGTAGGAGAGATTTGTACTGACGCTTTCGGGAACATCAACTGTCGGGCGGTTTTTCTGTAACCACAGCAAAGTACCTCCGACCGCCAGAATCAGAACCAGCATAAGCCCGCCGCCATACAATAGGGCTTTTCTGCGCCCGGTGCGGCGCCGAGGTAGCGTGACTCCAACTTCCTCCATGTCACCATCATACCGTGAAAACCGTAAGCGGGGTAGCGGTTGCGTGCGGACGCACAAAACTCTATTATTAAAGCATGAGTGTGATAGGGCTGCTGCGGCAGCGGCGGAACATGGCCATCCTTATAATCGCCGCATGTATCGTGGGCGGGCTCTTGATCTGGCTGGCGGTCGACCGGATGGGTGACAAAGAAATGAGCCCTGAAGATTCCAAGGCCATTAGCAGCCGGATCGTACGTGAAGTCGGCCACATATACATTTTGCCGCAAAATGAAACGCCGACCGTCGCCCAGATCGAAGACGTCAGCCGTTTGGCAAATCAGGAGTTTTACCGCAATGCTAAAACCGGCGACTACGTATTAGTCTACGACCGTGCAAAGCTGGCACTTATATACCGTGAATCTATGGGCAAGTTGGTGAATGTCGGACCGATCCATCTGAAGAATACAGGTGGCTCGCAGGGGCCGTGAACGGTAGCGGAGTACTAGCCGGATAATGCTAGTTGCGAAGCTATTTCTTGTTTGGCCCCAGCCGGGTATAATACAGCGAAAGGGTAAGGGTCGGGAGCCTACAGATGCAGCTTCATACGGGACGGACGATCTGGCGCAGATACTTCGGCGGCGTAGCGCTGATGGTGGTGTTACCCCTGGTCGTTTTTGCGACCGGCCATGCCCAGTCCAGCGGCCTGGCGCAGCAGTACCAGGCTGCAAGCAGCGATATTACGCCGGCAGCCTTAGTAGGGCTTACCCAGGGAGACACCGAAACGGTGGAACTCAGCCAGGCCGGACGCGAAAACCAGCTGGTCGGGGTAGTGAGCAATGGCTCGACAATCGAGTTTTCGGGTGACGCCCAAGGGGTTCAGGTCGTTACCGAGGGCTTAACGGCCACACTGGTAACCGATCTGAACGGTGACATAAGCGTCGGCGATAAAATCACCGCGTCGCCCATCCGCGGCGTCGGCATGAAGGCGCTTGAAAGCGGCATGGTCGTCGGCACGGCCCGCGGCACTCTGGACGATGCGACCGCAAGCACGCGTACGATCACCGACGAAGACGGCAATAACCGTACCGTTCAGATCGGGCTGGTGGCCGTGCAGGTGGGCGTATCGTTCTTTACGGCCGACACCGGCGAGGATTCCTTTATGCCGCCATTTCTTCAGGCTGTGGCCGAGAAAATAGCTGGCCGCGACGTATCTGCTATGCGGGTGCTGGCGGCTTCGCTGACAGCGTTGGTGGTGATGGTTGTTGTCGGCGCGCTGATATACTCCAGCGTCCGGGCTAGTATTATCTCTATCGGCCGCAATCCGTTGTCGGAAGAATCCGTCCGGCGCAGCCTCTTTCATGCCTCGCTGACGGCGTTAGGGGTGCTGTTATTGGCAGGTATTGCCATATACCTCATTTTGGCATTCTAATAATTTATATACCCATTTTTGTTGTAAAAACTGTTGCCATGCCATGCATAAGCGCGTACGATTAAATGGGATATATTCTAAGCCCAAATAAAAATCACTAAAAAACAAAATCGTGGACAATACAGACCCTACTCGGAGTCCTGCTATCTCTGGCGCAACCGACCAAGCGCCGGGTGTGGGCGGCCTGCATCAGGCGCCCGACCTTGATTTTGATCTCGACGCTTTGTCGCTTGATCCAGAGGCAACTCCGACCATGCCCAGCCCGCAGCGGGTGAGCCTGTTCCGCCGGGTGCTGCGCCGGATGGATGTGATTATCTTGTGTTTGATCGCGGTAGGCGGTATCGTGCTCTTCGTGCTTGCCACCCGCGACAACGCCGCTACGCCGCAGCAGTCCGCCTCACCGGCAAGCCGGTTCGGTACGGTAACCTTGCCGCTCGATGAGCTGGTGGAGGGTAAAAACCTGGAGCTGCCCGCGGCCACTAACGTGACTATCAACGGGCCGATGCAGCTTAACAGCGGCCTGCGGTTTGCGCCGTCGCCGCAACCGAATGGCGCTTTGCCTGGCCAGCTCTACTTCGACCAAGAGGCGAACCAGCTGGCGTACTTTAACGGGAGTGCCTTTATTTTTCTGGATGACCCTGAAGTGCCGGCGGCAAACGGCGTGCAGGGGATTGGCGGGTTGACCGGACAGGTTGATATCGGGCAAGGCTTGACGGCTGCCGACGGCCGCTTGAGCGTGTCGGGCGTGCTGTCGCTTATGGGGCAGACCGGTGATGTGACGCTGACGGCTGGTAATGGCATAGCTATCGACGGCACTACTATTACGAATAGCGGCATCATCACGCTGGCATCGGGCAGCGCAAACCTGACGGTCGCGACCGATGCCGACGGCAACGCGGTTATTACCAGCTCGTTAGCTGGTGGCGGTACGGTATCGAGCGGTGGCGGTACGCCTAATGCCATTGCCAAGTTTACCGGTGCGCAGACCATTGCGGACTCGCTGTTGAGCGATGACGGCGCAGTGGTGACGGTGGGCGGCGACTTGGCCGTGACGGGTGCGATTACACTGTCTGCGCCACTGACGGTGGCGAGCGGTGGAACCGGCGCCGCTTCCTTGGCGCTAGACGGCGTGCTGGTCGGCCAGGGCACGGGAGCGATCGTAGCTGTTACCTCGGCTGCGCCCGGCGAATGTCTGTTATCTACGGCTGGCACGCCAGCCTTCGGGGTCTGTCCGGGCAGCGGCGGGTCGGGTGTAAGTAGTTTGAACGGCTTGACCGGCGGATTGAACATCTCAAACGCTACCGGTTCCGGTGCGACCATCACCATTGATGACGCTTCGACATCCGCAAAGGGTATTGCCAGCTTTGACGCCACAAACTTTACCGTTACTGGCGGCGCCGTCGATACGGTCCAGAACATCGATACTTCAGCCACGCCATCGTTCAGCGGCGTGAACACAAATACGATTACACCCAGCGGCCCGATGACGCTCGGTTCTATAACTAACACGGCCCTGCTGCAAGGTTCGATCACGACGATTACATCTTCCGGATCGGGTAATGACATTATCCTCGATGCGGCAGACGTCATCGACCTGTTCGACAACACGAATATTACCGGTACGCTCGATGTTTCGGCTGGTTTCTTCGCCGGGACGGGCAATGCCTTCCAGATAACGACTGCCGGCGTAGTGACTGCCGCCGGAACGGCGACGTTCCAAGGCGGCTTTGCCAGCGTTGGTACGTCAGCTCAGGCAGGTGTGCTGGTATTGAATGACGGCTCTTTGCATACGGGTACGCTGCAGCTGGCTGCACTCGGCCAAAATACCGTTTACACCTTGCCGGATCCCGGTAGCGCCACGGCATCGATTTGTTTAACGACGGGTAACTGTGTCGGTTTGGGCGGCGGCGTCACCAGTGCCGGAGGTACCGTTGACGCGCTAGCCAAGTTTACCGGCGCGCAAACTATCGGCGACTCGATTATTAGCGATGACGGCTCGCTGGTAACTATTGCCGGTGCGCTCAGTGTCAACACGATCACTCCCTCCGCCGCGCTGAGTGTTGGTGCGACCAATCAAAACGCAGTCTTGCAAGGCGCCGTCACGACCATCACGGCGACCAATAGCGGCACGACCAACACCTTGGGCTTTGCGACGCCTGCGGGTGGCAACAAGACAATTACGATTCCTAACGCTAGCGGCACTATTGCGGTTAGCGTCTCCGGCCCGTTAGCGCTTGATGCAAATGGCAACTTGACCTGTAGCGCTTGTGTAACCAGCGGCGGCGGTGGCGGCGGTGTGAGCGCCGTCGATAGCTTGAACGGGCTGACCGGCGTGATTACCCTTGCGAACGCTTCCGGTTCCGGTGCCACCATCACCATCGATGACGCTACGACGGCAGCCAAAGGTATAGCCAGCTTTAACGCCACCAACTTCACGGTCGTGGCCGGAGCGGTGAATACTGTCCAGAATATCAATACTACCGCTACGCCTACCTTCGCTGCCATTAATACCGACACCATCACACCCGCTACCAGCCTGGCGGTAGCAGGCGACATAGACGTATCCGGCGCGTTTGCCAGCGGCACCGCGAACGCCTTCCAAATAACGGGCGGCGGTACGGTAACAAGCGCTGGCAACGCTACCTTTACCGCCGGCACCGTCACAGTGGGCGATGCGACGCAGTTCGGCCGCCTGGTGTTGTCGGACGGCAGCTCAAGCACGGCTACGATACAGCCGGCTGCCTTGGGCCAGAATACGCAGTACACCTTGCCCGACCCCGGCGTGGGCTCGGTCTCGTTCTGTTTGACGAGCGGCAACTGTACTGGTCTGGGCGGCGGCGTGACCTCGGCGGGCGGCACCATTAACGTGATCGCTAAATTTACCGGCTCCCAAACCATCGCCGACTCATTATTAAGTGAGTCCGGGTCGGTCGTGACCGTTAACGGCAGCCTTAATATTACTTCCGGCAACCAATTCCGCATCAACGGCACCCAGATCAGCTCGGCTGTGCTCAGCAACGACTCCGACCTGGCGAAGTTGAGTGCTGCCGGCCAAACCTTCACAGGCAACAACACCGTAAGCGGCGCTTTTGCAGCCAACGGCGACGTAACGTTAGGAAACGCCGCTGCCGACAGCCTGACCATATCGGCTCTGCTGCAGGGCGGTACGCCGCTGGTGTTCGAAGGCGCTTCGGTAGACGCTAACCAATTGTCTTTGGTCATCGCCGCCTTGACGGCCGACCGGACAATCACGCTGCCGGACGCAACCGGTACGGTATGTCTGCAAAATGCCACCGCTTGTGGCTTCGCCCTGAGTTCGGGTTCGGGCAACTACATCCAAAACGGTACCAGCTTGCAGACGGCAAACTTCTATATCCAAAGCGCTTCGACAGGCGATGTGGCCGCAACTATCCGTGGTGCTTCGGGGCAAGTGGTGCCGGTGCTGTCGGTCGTGCAAGGCAGTTCCGGCAATACGGTGGTGTCGGTCAGTGACGGCGGTACGGTTACGCTCGGCAACGACATCGGTCCGGCTCAAGGCCGGATAGTGTGGCATGACGTCGTATCGTCCAATAGCAACACGGTCACTCTAACTACTACAAACTCCATTAGTGGTTCACGCAGTATCCAACTGCCCGACGAAAGCGGGGTGATCTGTGTACAGGCTTCGTTCTCCTGTGATTTCATCGTCAGCCAGGCTGCCAGCGATCAAGGCGCCAACTTCCGCATCGGCGGTAACGGCCAGGCTGCTTCGTTCTTGTCCACCTTGTTCGATACCGCTTCGACGGTGGCTTTGAACATCGGCACGTCGAACGCAACGGTTATTAATTTGAACGAAGACACCAGTGTTGCAACCGGTAAGAGCCTGACCGTTACCAGTGGCACATTGACGGCTGGGGGTGTTCTGACGGCAGATGGCAATGTAAGCTTGGGTGACGCAACGGCCGACTTCGTGACAGTAACGGGTACGATCCAAGGTGCGAGCCCGCTGGTCTTTGAAGGCGGTACGGCTGATGCGAACGAGCTGACGATATCTATTGCTAGCCTAACGACTGACCGTACTATTACCCTCCCGGATGCAACTGGCACCGTATGCTTGGACTCTGGCAACTGTAACGCATTAATTACGCTTCAAACGGCCTATGCCAACGGTAACATCATCACCACTACCGATAACCGGGATATCACCTTTGAGCTTGCCGACACTGCGAATGACGCCAACGTAATCATTGATTTGCAGTGTGACACTACCTGTGGCACGGATGGCCGGTTTATGGTGCAGGATGATGGCGCCAGCGTCTTTTCGATCATGCCGGCTGGCGGGGCGGCGCTCTTCCGCAATGCTGCCAACTCTACCTCAGGTTTCGAGGTTGAAACGAGCGGCGGCGGCAACTTCTTTACCATCGACACCTTGAACTCACGGATTGGTATCAATCTAGGTGGCACGACAACGCCGACACTCACCAACAATGGTGTTGAATTGCAGGGCGCCATCCGCTTCAGCGGCGGCCGGGGCATCGGAGCAGGCTTTGAGTTTATGGACTCGTACACATCGCCGCTCGGCGCCACGCTTACAGCCAAGATTAACATCGCCAACCTTGACCCGGGCGCCAACGGCCAGGTAATTGCTTTAGGCGTGACTGGCAGCGAGACAACAGCCCGCGGTATCTCGGTGTTTGATACCCGCAGCAGTGCCCACCAGCCCAGCATCGCGTTACTATCTCCCGACCAAAATCAGGTGTACGGTTTGTCGTGGGACGGCTCAAACAGCAACGCATACCTCAAGAGCAGCGCGAGTACGATCATCCTGCAAGCGGCATCGACAAACGTTATTACTGCCTCCAGCACGTCAGTGGGCCTCGGTCAGGATACAACCGTAGCGGCAGGTGAAACATTTACTGTTACTAGTGCCCTGACAAGCCTGACGAGTGCAACTACCGGCGATGCGCTGCATGTCAGCAACAGTACGAGCACGGGCAACATAGCCGTCTTCAGCGACAACGGTACGGCGGTCGCGACTATCGCCAACGGCGGTGCTACCACCTTCCAAAACAGCACCAACTCAACGACGGCTTTCCGAGTTCTCAATGCCGGTTCGGTGCCGCAGTTCGTGCTTGATACTACCAGCTCGCGGGTGTACGTCGGTAACCCGACGGCCGACACGACCGGCGCTTTACTGGTGCTCGACACTAGTACCGACACTGCCGATCCGACCGGTACTGACGGTGCCATGTACTACAGTAGCGGCTTGGGCGGGTTTCGTTGCCATGAGGATGGTCAATGGGAGTACTGCCGCGACCCGCGCAGCCTGACGTACGGTTTCCGCATCGAGGAAGACTTCATCAATGGCAGCGATAATGTGACCGCCTTAACGATGGGTGATCTTGGCTGGGATGACGCCAGCGTAGGCACGAACGGCTATATTGTAAACATATCTCCCGATGAGGCCCGGCGGCCCGGCCAGATGCTTATGAATGCGGGTGCAAGCGGTGAATCGGCCACAATATATCTCGGCGATGTAACGACGGAACCAATCATATTGGGTGGCGATAAAGTGATTATCGACCTCGGTATCCGCATCAATACGCTGGCAACGGGCACGCAGGACTACACATTCCGGGCGGGACTGTGTGATGTCTTGGCTGCTCAGTGTACGGATGGGGTGTATCTTGAATACAACCGGAGCACTAGCACTAACTGGATCACCGCCACCGCCGCAGGCGGCACCCGCACCCGTAACACTACATCTACGGCGGTCGCTACCGGCTGGCACAACGTGCGTATGATAATCAATGGTGATGGCGTGAGTACTCCTACTTCGGTTGATTACTTTATTGACGGCACGTACATTGGCTCCAATACCAACCCGGCTACTATTCCAACTGGTAGCGGTGAGGCTACTATGCCCATGTATCAGATCGTTAAGACGGCTGGCTCTACGGATCGGGATGTCCGGATCGACTACTTCAATATGACCAGCTCATTTGGCGGCCGGTAGCGATCTTTTCAGCGAAAGGGCCGACTCCGCCCAGCCACGGCCATGCCCAGGGCGGCACGGTCCTGGGCTCAGAATATGCTTGGATAGCATATTCTTCGTGCGGCCATGCCGCCCTGGGCATGGCCGTGGCTGGTCGGAGTCGGCCCCGGTGGCGACGTATTTTACAGCCGGGCAATGGGTGGTATACTGCTACCATTAGAGGGAAGAGATGAAACAAACAATCATAGCGGTTATAAATCAAAAGGGAGGCGTCGGCAAAACAACCACAGCCGTCAGCCTGGCAGCGCAGCTGGCCGCAGGCGGGCGGGCGGTACTGCTCGTCGACCTGGACCCGCAGGGCAACGCAACCAGCGGTCTCGGTCTCGATAAAAACAGCTTGTCGCCCACCAGTTACGATGTGCTTTTCGGTCGTGCCACCCTCGACCAGGCAGTACATCCGACCGAGCGTGGCAGTTTGTATATTTTGCCGGCCAATGCCCAGCTGGCGTCCGCCGAAGTTGAGCTGGTAAATGAGTCGCAGCGTGAATTTTGCCTCAAGCGCGTGCTGCAGATCGCCTCGGCCGAGTTCGTCATCATCGACTGCCCGCCAGCGCTGGGGCTACTTACTATCAACGCCCTGACCGCTGCCCATGCTATTCTCATACCGGTCCAGTCCGAATATTACGCTCTTGAAGGTCTCGGGCAACTCCTGCAAACGGTGCAGGCGGTGCGCGGTGGCCTCAATCCGCATCTGGAATTACTGGGCGTATTGCTCACCATGTACGACAAGCGCACCAGCTTATCAGAGCAGGTACGCGACGAGCTGAAAAACCACTTCGGCGACAAGCTGTTCAAAACTGTCGTGCCGCGCAATGTCCGGTTGGCCGAGGCGCCGAGCTTCGGCAAAACCATCTTCGAGCACGACAGATGGAGCAAGGGTGCCCGTGCCTATAAACAACTTGCAAAAGAGGTAGTTACTCGTGTCAACGGTTAAAAAACCCGCGCTCGGCAAAGGCTTCGGTGCGCTCATTCCGCAGGATTTCGACAAAAGTATTTTGTTTGATGACGGTGAGCGCGTGCAGAAAATCGCCATTAGCGACATCATGCCCAACCCCGACCAGCCCCGGACAACCTTTGAGCCGAAGGCGCTTGAGCAGCTGGCAGCCTCTATCAAGCAGCACGGCGTGTTGCAGCCATTGGTAGCTACGCCGCAAAAAGACGGCACCTATACCCTGATTGCCGGTGAGCGCCGCTTGCGGGCTTCGCAGCTGGCGGGCCTTACGAAGGTGCCGGTGATCGTGCGCAGCGCCCGGGAGTTGGAGCGCCTGGAGCTTGCCATCGTAGAAAACGTCCAGCGGGTCGACTTATCGCGGCTTGAGCAAGCGCTGTCGATCGAGCGTCTGCACCAGCAATTCAACATGACCTACGAAGACATCGCCCGCCGCCTGGGCAAGGGTACATCGACAGTCAATAACACCGTGCGCTTGTTGCAACTGCCGGAGCAAGCCCGAGCGGCCTTGCAGGCCGAACAGATCAGCGAGGGCCATGCCCGCGCCATCCTGGCCCTAAAGCCACACCCTGAAAAACAACTCGACCTACTCAAGAGTATCATCGACCTCGGCTGGTCGGTGCGGCAGGCCGAGCGCTATGTAACCTCTGTCAAAGAGGGCTTCAAAGAGAAAGAAGCTACCAAAGCGCGCATGCAGACCGAGACTCCGGCCACAAAATCTCTGTCGAAGCGCCTCGGTGCACCGGTGCACATCCGGCGCACGGCTCGCGGCGGCAAGCTGGAAATTTCTTTCAAGTCCGACGAAGAGCTTGAGAACATCCTCGGCTCGCTATAGGTAGCCGCGGTTTCCTCGTGTGCGGCTACTACCGGCGTGTAGGGCGGCCGCTACCAGCATGCAGGGCCCGCTGTTTTAAAAACCCTGGACTTTATTGACCGGCAGGACCCGGTACGAGAGTTTACCAATAATATTGTCGGCATTCACCGGGCCGAAGTAGCGTGAGTCCAGCGACTCGGTGCGGTTGTCGCCGGCTACGAAAATCTGACCTTCTTTAACCGTGTAATCGCTGTCGTGCGTCGTAGGCGGAATGGTATTGCCGTAGTCCATGAGTTCGTCGGGGTGGAAGCCGCTCGGATTTTCGTCGTTGTACACCGTGATGGTGCCGTTTTTGACGATAACCCGTTCGCCGGGCAGGCCGATGACACGTTTGATGAGTTGTTTGTCCGGCTCCTGGCCGTAAAATTCGATTTGCGGCTCGGTGAAGATAACGATATCGCCCCGTGCCGGGATGTAATGCCCGCCGGTAATGCGTGCCCAGGTGCGTGGTAACTTCCATACCAGCAAGCGGTCGTTATGATGCAGGGTGGGTTCCATGCTGGGCCCTTCGACCTGGTACGACTGAAACACGAACATAGTCAGCAGCAGCGCGATGACGGGCGCCAGCAATAATACGCCGATAGTAGAGGCAATACTGCGCCAGCCGTCTTTTTTAGGCGGCGTAGTTGGGGTGGGGCGACCCATCACAACAGCATGGCCCGGCACGTCAGCTGACGGTGGTATATAGGTGTCGGTAGGCCGGGGGGTATCTGTTTTCTGTACCATTTATCTACTCACTATACCCTACATCCCAGGATTATGCACATGTTTACGTAGATGGCCTGAGCCGGTATACTAGAGGGCATTGTCATGAATGATTTTCGTAAGATCCCGAGGCGTCATCAGCGGCAAGCGATTGACGGCATTTTAAACGGCCCCAGCCGACACCAGCAAGCCCCGGCGCACCACGCGCCTGTTCGGCGGCCTATGGCGGGCGGTTCCATGCGTACCAGCGGCCGTACCGTCGGCGATTTTAAGCGCCCGGAGGGGTATCATCCGGCGAATCAGCAGTCCTCGCATACGCCGCTAACGTCACCTAAGGTTAGCGAAAAGCCAGAAATAGCACCCAAGTCAGCGCAAAGTCAGCATTCTATACTGCACATGACGTTACCGGGCGCAACTGAGTCTAAACGAGACAGGCTGCACAAGCGCGGTCGCGACTGGAAGAAAATCAGAAAATGGAGCTTGCGGGGTGGGCTGGTTGCCCTCGGGCTTTTTTTGATTGTCGGCGGCTTTTTGGGGTTCAAGCTGTACTCGAAGGTCAACAAGGTCTTCCAGGGCGGCGGCAAGGCGGCTTCGCTCGACAAGAACGTCGCTCCGTCGCTGCTAAAGGGCGAGGGCGATGGCCGGGTTAACATTTTGCTCTTGGGCCGCGGCGGCGAGAACCACGCCGGCGGCGACCTGACCGACACCATCCTGCTGCTCAGCATTGACCCCGTCAATAATACGGCCGGCATGGTAAGTATTCCGCGCGACCTCTGGGTAACGGTGCCCGGCGCCGGCTCAACAAAGATAAACGCTGTTTTTGCCAACGCCAAAAACAAAGCCCTTGCGACTAACCCGAACGACGTCCGCGCCGCCGAAAAAGCCGGTATCGAGAAACTCAAGGGCGTAGTGGGCGACATCGTCGACATGCCACTGCATTATTACAGCCTGGTCGACTTCTTGGCCTTCAAGCAAGCCGTTGATACGGTGGGTGGAGTAGATATTACCGTGACCGAAGAGACGGCGGTGCAGGAGTATCTCTGGGATAGTCTTGACCGCAAGAATTATTACTTGAATGTGCAGCCCGGCCAACAGCATTTCGATGGCACGCGTGCCCTGTACTATGCCCGCTCGCGGCACACCAGCCCGCGGGGCGACTTCGATCGCAGCGAGCGCCAACGGCTGTTGATTACCGCACTCAGCCAAAAGATCCTCTCGGCGGGCACGTACACCAACCCGGCCAAGATTTCGGGGCTGCTGAGCGCCTTCGGTGACCATATTTCAACCGACATGAGCGTGCAGGACGCCGTTCGTCTGGGCGAAATCGGCAAAGCTGTCGGCACCAAGATCGAGTCGCTAGACCTCGCAAAGCCCGGTGAGGCACTCGTCGGCACGGGGAATATCAACGGATTGTCGATCGTGCGGCCGACGGCGGGCGTGAACGATTACTCCGAAATCCGCAAGTTCGTCCATAGCAAGATGCGCGACGGCTTCATCGCTAAAGAAAACGCCAATATAACCGTGTTGAACGGTGCCGGTATCCCGGGCCTGGCTGCAACCAAGGCTGATCAGCTCAAATACTACGGCTACAACGTCACTACGGTAGACGACGCGCCCTCGGGGGATTATACTAAGACGGTCATCGTTGACCTTACCAAAGGCAAGAAGCCCTACACCAAGAATTATCTTGAGAAGCGCTTCGGGGTAAAAGTGGTAACGAAGCTGCCCGATACGGCCATCCAGCCCGGCAGCGCCAACTTTGTTATAATCTTAGGTAAAGATGCGACCACTACTAGCCAAAATTAAACCAGCCACCGGCTTTTCAAAAGCCATTTATACGACGCTTAATATCTTGCTGCCGTTGCTTGTGTTCGTGCTGGTGCGGATGAACTTCGTCCAGCTTGCGCTGATGGTCATTCTGCTAAGCAAGTGGCGGATGTTCGCCGTGCGGCCGCGCTTTTGGTTGGCGCATATCCGGGCCAATGCCGTAGATATTATTGTCGGTGTTTCGATCCTGACGCTGATGGTCCAGTCTGGCAGCGGCAAGACGCAACTCATTTTAGCCGGGCTGTACGCGGCTTGGTTGGTGCTGCTCAAACCGGCGTCAAGTACGCCGATGGTGTCGTTGCAGGCAATAACGGCCATGACGGTAGGGCTGGTAGCGCTGTTTTCGGCGCCGCACCGCTCACTGGAGTGGCTGCCGTTCGATGCCTTGGTGTTAGCGGTGGGTCTGGTCTGTTACTTGAGCGCCCGGCACTTTTTTGACAGCTTCGACGAGGCCTATGCCCGGCTGCTGTCGTACATTTGGGCGTTCTTCGGGGCGGCGCTTACCTGGGTGCTGGGGCACTGGCTCTTGTTTTATCAGGGCATCGCCCAGCCGGTTGTGCTGATTCTTGCAGTCGGTTTTGGGCTTGGCACGTTATATTACCTAGACCATAACGATCGCTTGAGCGCCGTGGTGCGCCGTCAAATCGTCTTTGTGATGGTAGCGATCGCTTGTATCATGGTGGCGTCTCTTATACTGAGCGCAAACGATAAAATCATATAAGCCAAGACAGCCGAGGAGGGCAGCATGCCAGAGCAGCCGCAGAAACCTGACGAACGTAAACCTGACGATCCTTTCCAGCTTAATGCGGCCCGGCCGGCGCCGGTTAAGCGCGTTGAAGACCAGCATCCGGGCAGGGTTCGTACCTTGGCGCTGGTGCTGGTGGCGGTCATTAGTATCTCGGCCGGTTTCTTTGGTGGCTGGATCGGTTCGCAGCGGGCCGATGAAAACGGTTCGACCATTCGTGAGCAGCAGGTGGTGATGCGCACCCAAGGCGAACTGATCAGCTCAATTGCGAAACAAGTTGGTCCCAGCGTGGTGTCGATCGAAGTCAAGAGCACCGGTATAACGACCGATAATTTCTTTGGCATTACCAGGGAGACAGAGCAGCAAAGCGCCGGTACGGGCATAATTATCTCAGATAACGGCTTGATCATGACCAACCGTCATGTTGTCCCGGCCGGCACGACCAGTGTAAGCGTTATTTTGGCTGATGGCACCAAGTTCGATGATGTCGAAGTCGTTGGCCGCACCTCGACCCGCGATGTGCTTGACGTGGCATTTTTGAAGATTAAAGATTTGAAGGGCACCAAGCTGACCGTCGCCAAGATCGGTGATTCCGCCAAAATGGAGGTCGGCCATCCGGTTATCGCCATCGGTAACGCCCTGGGCCAGTTCGGCAACACCGTTACATCGGGGATCGTGTCGGGCCATGGGCGGAGCGTGCAGGCCTCAAGCGACGACGGTAGCCAGGTGGAAAATCTTGAAGACCTTTTCCAGACGGATGCGGCTATCAACCAAGGGAACTCCGGCGGGCCGCTGGTCAATATGGACGGAGAGGTCATCGGGCTCAACACCGCTGTCGCCGGCGGTGACGCCGAAGGGATTGGTTTTGCCATTCCGGTAAACAACTTGAAAGGCCTGGTTGACGGCGTCATTAAGACCGGCAAAATGCAGCGGCCGTACCTGGGCGTAATGTATGTGAGTCTTACGGACGACCTGGCGAAATACTATGGCCTGGATGTAAAGCGGGGTGCATACATAGCTCCGGCCGCAATCGTGGGCGACGAGCCGATTGTGCCTGGCGGCCCGGCTGCACGCGCTGGTCTGAAGCCCGGCGATGTCATCACGAAGGTCGACGGCCAGACTATCGACGAAAAACACAGCCTTACCTCACTGCTGGGCAAGAAAACAGTTGGCGACAAAGTTGATCTGACTATCTACCGTAGCGGTGATGAAAAAAAGATAACCGCCACACTTGAGGCGGCGCCGAGCAATTAAATGATATCGGGGCCGTTAGCGGCCCTACGAGTTCCGGTTCGCGTCTTGGGCAGAGACTGCGGCGCCAGCGGGAGCAGGCCCGCGGGACGCAAAAAGGGTAAATAATTGGGCCAGGCCGCGCGTCTGGCCCAATGTATAGCCAGCGGCACCGGCCAGGTCGGCTAAACCCTGGTGCTGGGTTTGAAGCGCCTCGGTAATTACGTACTGCGGCCTTTGGCCGGGCAGGGAGGTGATCTGTTGCCAAAGCTTGCGGTAGGCGTCCAAACCGTCTGCTCCGCCGTACAAAGCCACATGCGGCTCATGGGTGGCTGCCTGGTTTACCGGGTAGTCGTCAGGTACATAGGGCAAATTTGCCAGTATGACATCCGGCTGGACTGGGCACCCGTCCAAAAGGTCTGTCTGGTGAAACGAAACATGCTGCGCAGACAAATCACTGGCATTACGCTTGGCGACGGCCAGGGCGGCCGGGCTGATATCGCAGGCGTAGACGTGCGCATCAGGAATATCAAGTGCGGCGCTCACCGCCAAGCAGCCTGAACCGGTGCCGACGTCGGCAATCCGTACCTTATCGGGCAAAGGCAGTTCAAGCAGCAGGGAAATCATCGCCTCCGACTCTGGGCGGGGCACCAGTACGTGATGATCGACGTATAGCTGCCGTCCGCAGAAAAAAGCGCGTTGCGTTAGATATGCTAGAGGTACATGCTGTTTTCTTTGAGTACATTTTTTGTTCAAAACGCGCAGGGCAGTGGGGGAAAGCGGCCGCTCCGGGTGTGCCAGCAGAATTGCCCGGTCAATGCCTAGGCAGTCTTCGAGCAGTAGAAGGACATCCAATCGTGCCGACTCAATGCCGGCCTCGGCGAGTTCGGCGGTCCGTTGCGCTAAGAAGGTCTGTATGGTCATCGCCCTACAGCTCGTCGCTGATAAGCTGTCGCTCATATGCCAGTAGCTGGTCGATGAGGTCATCGATCTCGCCGTTGAGAGCGCCCGGGATATTGCTGCGTGAATAGCCGATCCGGTGGTCGGTAATGCGATCCTGCGGAAAGTTATAGGTGCGGATTTTTTCGGAACGGTCACCGGAACCGATCAGCTTTTTACGGGCTTCGGAAAGCTGTTTTTGCTCATCCTCGATTTTGCGGGCCAGTAAGCGCGACCGCAGCACGCCCATGGCTTTTTCTTTGTTCTTGATCTGGGATTTTTCGTCCTGGCACGTTACGACGACACCAGTCGGCAAATGTGTTATGCGTACTGCGGAGTCGGTCGTGTTCACACTTTGTCCGCCGTGTCCGCCGGATCGGTAAACATCAATGCGAAGGTCGTTCGGGCTGATCTCAATGTCGGTTTCCTCTGCTTCGGGCATGACGGCAACCGTGGTGGTGGAGGTATGGATGCGCCCTTGGCTTTCAGTTGAGGGTACGCGCTGCACGCGGTGCACGCCGGCCTCGAACTTGAGCTGCTTATAAATATCGTCGCCACGCAGTGCAAAAATAACTTCCTTGTAGCCGCCGACTTCACTGGGCGATTCGTCGATAAGCTCAACCTTGTACCCATGGCGCTCGGCCCAGCGTACGTACATGCGGTAGAGGTCGCCGCCGAACAAGCTGGCTTCATCGCCGCCGGCAGCCGCCCGGATTTCAATCACGACATCACGGTCGTCGTTGGGGTCTTTTGGTGTCAGTGCTTCCTCGAGGCCTGCTGCGACCTGGGCCAGCCGCTCACGCAGCCCTGCTAGTTCTTCGCGGGCTAAGGCGCCTAATTCGTCATCGGCAGCAGCCAGGGTCTCGGTGTCGCTGATTTCAGTGCGCAAGGCTGCCAACGTGTCGAAGAGGCCGACGGTGTCGGATAAATATTTTTCGCGCTTGGCGAGCTTCGGATAATTTTTGTCGCTGTAAATGCCCGGGTCGCTGAGGCGCTGCTTCAGCTCGGCAAGTTCGGCGCGTAAAACGGTTTCTTTTTGTTCCATACGTATCCTTTAGTATAAAGCATAGAAAAACCGTCCGCTGATATGTGCGGACGGTTTCGGGGCAGCGTAGCTATTTAGACTTCTTGGCTTCGGCTTTTTCAGCCTTGGCGGCTTGCCTGGCTTGCTGCTTCTGGGCAGACTTTGCGCGGGCTTCGCGGGCAGCCTTAGCGGCTTCGGCGCGGGCCTTGAACTTGTCGACGCGACCTTCGATGTCGACGATGCGCTCCTCACCGGTAAAGAACGGGTGTGAGCTGGATGAAATGTGTACCTTAACGAGCGGGTACTCGACGCCATCGATAGTGATGCGGTCGTCGGTGGCCACAGTGGAGCGGGTCAAAACGACAGAATTGTCGTTCAGGTCCTGGAACGCTACCGGCCGGTAGTTGGTGGGGTGGATATCTTTTTTCATAATCTAGAATATTGTATCTGTTTTGTCTCTAAAAGTCAAAGGTGCATATTATGTAGGCAATCTCCGGCGAGCGGTATTGGCATACCTCTGTGATAGTGATACTATTAACGCAATGTCATTGTTTTCTTTGTTTGCGGCTGAGACTGCCGAGCGCGTTGTTGCCTATGACGTGCCTTGGTTTATGTACGCCGCCATTGTTGTGGCGCTCATACTCTACGCCATAATCGAGGCAGTGCATAGCCGCCGCGACCATGCCGTAGGCTTCAAAGAGGCGGTTCGCTGGTCGATCTTTTATATTAGTATCGCTCTCTTGTTTACCATTCCGGTGTACTTCTTTATCGGCGGCCAGGCTGCTGCTGAGTACGTCGCCGCGTGGGCAATCGAGAAGGCGTTAAGCCTTGATAACCTGTTTGTTTTCGGCCTGATATTCGCCGCCTTCAGAGTAGAGCAAAAGTACCGGCGGAGAATATTGAATTACGGTATAGCCGGTGCTATTTTATTCCGCTTGATATTTATTATCGCCGGATATGAGCTGCTCAAAAACTTCTCGTGGGTCAGTATCATCTTCGGCGCCATATTGGTTCATGCCGCCTGGGAGGCCTATAAACATGCCAGATACGGAGTAGCTGAAGAGAAGAAAGACATCAAGAAGTCACTGGCATGGCGGATGATTAATAAAGTCCTGCCCATCCATCACAAGTTCGACGGCCATAAGTTGATTACAAAAGTAAACGGCAAGCGTATGTTTACGATGATGTTCGGCATTATTGTTTTGATCGAGCTAACCGATATTGTCTTTGCAGTCGATAGTGTACCGGCAGTTCTGGCGGTGAGTCCGGACAGGTACATCGCTTATGCCAGTAACATTTTTGCTATCTTGGGCCTGCGCTCGCTATTCTTTGTGTATGATGCTATCGCACCTAAATTTTGGGCAATCGACTGGTCGCTGGCGGTCATTTTGCTCTGGATAGGCTTCAAGATGATTGCTGCACCACTTGGCTTTCATCCGCCCATCGCCATCAGCTTATCGGTATTGTTCCTGGTGCTGGGGGCGGGTATTGCCGCTTCGGTTCTCTTTAAGAAGCCAGACAGCACCCCACACGCCACATAAGACACGTAGCAGGACTATCGGACTACGGTACGAAGTGCGGCTTTGAATATATTGCAAATTATACATGACAATACTGCCAAAGTAGTTTAGTATAGGCACGTTATGACCGAACAAGTATACGACGCATCTCATCCGCATTCGGCAGAATGGCCGGAAGGCATTGCGGCCTACAGTGCTGCCGTATCGACGTTGGGTTTGATGCTGCCGGGCGATCCGTCTGTCCTGGTGCCCCGCCAGACAGTGATTGAAGCCGGCCTTGGTGCGGACAGGGTAATAGTATTGTCTGACCGTTCCCAGTTTGGGCCGGGTTTTATAACGGGTTTAGGTTCACGGATCGGACCAATACTGTTCGTTAATGAGCTGCATTTGCATGGGCCGACATCCTCGGATAAGGCATACAATGATATGGCTGACCACTACATGCATAACAATTTCGACGCCAAGTACGCCAGCGGTGTCCGTGTGACTACTATGGCGATGTATGAGTCATGTATTCCTGCGCCGGACCGCCCTGAGCAGCCCGAGGATGAGGCTACTTCGATTGGCCGAGTTGTCATCAACGCATATCAACCTGATCCCACGTCTCTTGCCGCCTGGAGCAAAGAGCCGGAGTCATATCGGGAAGCCACAGCAATAATGCAAGCTGCGCAAGAGGCGGTGACCGTGGATGATGACATGGGCGCAACGCACGTTGACACATCCGAGCGAGTGCGCCTTTCGCGCATGCTACAGGGGCTGTACCGCGAAGTTCGATTACTAATGGATGAGGCCGGGCAGGAAGCGCAATACGGACTGCGCGCCTCGCAGCAACAGCTGCGCGTACTCTGGAATTTAGCAACGAAGGCTATGCTGCTGCGTCCTGACGGTGGTACATATGTCCCTGAGGGGTTGATACCTCATCCTGGAGGAGCCGTTGCTACTCTTGATTGGCGGGGTGAAGCCCGGCCATGTGCTCTGTGGAGTATCCCGCGTTCCCGCATTATAAGCAACCCAGTGGGGAAAGAAGGCTGGAAAGATATGTTCGCTGCCGGTAAAGAAGTGACAGCCGTCGGTATGACGCCCATCCTGAACGTTGACTCGGATCATCACCACCGTCGGCGCACTAATGCCATTGCCTTTGACACCCAGACTCCCAATGGCGGCCACGCCGGCAACCTTCTAGTACTTGACCAAGCGGCTCATTCGCAGTTGATGCACGGCTACCGGATCACGGCTCCAGGCATGCTGTTTAACGGCCTAAGAGGTGAAGCCAAATACAATAGGGTGGAGCATATGCTGGCGAATGCAGGTGTAAATGGATCCGGCATTACAAGGCGCTACATTACGGAAGCCGAAGCCGCCAATGCTGCTGATATGATGATGCCCGCCGCCAAGTAGCTAGACAACAGAGGCAATATACGGTATACTGCCTCTACTATAAATAAAGCAGGTTGGGAACAAATCCTCCCCGCGCGAGAAGCCGTGCAGGCAGCGTGAGGGTACCCACACCGAAGAGAAAGGACCAAACCATGGCTACCGTAGACGTAGACATTAAGAAGTTATTAGAGGCCGGCGCGCACTTCGGCCATAAAACCAGCCGCTGGCACCCCAAGATGGCGCCATTCATTCACAGCAAGCGCTCCGGCAGTCATATTATCGACCTCACCAAGACGGTTGAGGGTCTGGAGCGGGCGCTCGACTTCTTGAGCCAAACCGCCGGTGAAGGCAAGCAGATCCTGTTTGTCGCTACCAAAAAGCAAGCCCAGGACATCGTCCGCGCTGCAGCCGAAGAAGTTAAAATGCCCTACGTTACCGAGCGCTGGCTCGGCGGCATGCTGACCAACTGGACAACCATTTCCAGCCGTATCAAGCGGTTGCACGATCTTGAAACCAAGATGGAATCCGGCGAACTGGCGGCCAAGTACAACAAGCTTGAAGTCCAGCGTTTCCAAGAAGAAATCGACGAACTAAACGAAATTTACGGCGGCATTAAGCACCTGAACGGCCGCCCGGGCGCTCTGTTCGTGCTCGACATCACCAGCGACATCAGTGCTGTCCGCGAGGCCCGCAAGCTCGGCATCAAGATCGTCGCCCTGGTAGACACCAATGCCGATCCGACTTTGGTCGACTACCCGGTACCATGCAACGACGACGCCATCAAAACGATCCAACTGATCGTCGACTACTTAAAGCAAGCCGTTGAAGCCGGCAAGGCCAAGGGCGCCAAAGCAACTCCCGACAAAGACGAAGCTTAAGGTAGCAGCGTCGTCGCCTTCTTCAAAAGGCAGTCAGTATCAGATAATTAAAAGAGTGGGAAGGAATAATCCATGGCAGTAGATATTGCAGAGATCAAGCGCTTGCGCGAACTAACCGGCGTTGGCATGACCGACGCTAAGAAGGCGTTGGACGAAGCCGGGGGCGACTTCGACAAAGCGCTTTCAGAGATGCGCAAAAAAGGCTTGACCAAAGCCGAGAAAAGCGCCGCCCGCGAAGCCCGCGCCGGTGTTATCGGCAATTACTTGCACGACGGCCGCATCGGCGTACTGGTAGAAGTAAACTGTGAAACCGATTTCGTTGCCCGCAACGAAATGTTCAGCGACTTCGTCAAAGACATCGCTATGCACATCGCCGCCTCTAGCCCGCAGTACGTTACCAGCGAGCAAGTCCCGGCCGAAGAGCGCGAGCGCGTCGCTGCAGAATTCAGCGAGAAGGCCAAGAACGACGGCAAGCCGGAAAACATGATCCCGCAGATCGTTGAAGGCATGCTCAAGAAACACTTCGCCGAGAAGTGCCTGATGGACCAGCCGTTCATCAAGAACCCCGATCAAACTGTCGAGCAGTACGTCAAAGAAACCATCGCCAAGCTGGGTGAAAACCTCGTCGTGCGCCGTTTCAGCCGCATGGCCCTTGGCGAAGTAACCGACTAAAACCCGCCCACTGCCCATGCCTAAAATACCGTTTGGACCGCTCTGGACGCCGCCGACTGGAGAATGGGCGCACCGCACGACGCTTGAGACGCCTGAACGTGCTGGAGCTATGCTTACTACGGCAGCTCTGTACGTGGGCAAGGTAACCGTTGAGCAATTAACTACTGATGACGTGGCGCAGTGCATCGCTGCCGCCAATGAATGTTTGCTGACGCGTCTGGCCGACGAGTCTCGGGGTGCACCCCAATTGCCAGAGGATTGGGCGGCGCTGTCGGGTAAAGTAGCGAAACAACTCGAATACATTATGAGCCGCTGCAAGGATAACTGCGTTATGCGTACCGGCTACATCGACAATACTTTTGGACGGATAGCCTTGCACACATTCCGCGGTACGGTCAATAGCCGTGTGATGTCGGAATACGGCGATAAAAGGGTGTCCGGGTCGGACGATTACTGGGACTTTAGTCTATAATATATAGCACGTAAATCAGGAGCAGCACATAATGAACCCGAGCACCGTTGTAAGCGAGGCGGCTACCAAATTCCAGGCCGCGGTGGCCCATTATCAGGAAGAAATCAAGAAAGTCCGCACCGGCCGGGCCCATGCCAGCATGCTGGACGGTGTTATGGTGAGCGCCTATGGCGTGCAGATGCCCCTTAACCAAGTTGCGAATGTCACCGCGCCCGAAGCGCAGCTGATCCAGATCACGCCGTTCGACCCGAACAACATCCAGGCGATCGCTTCGGCTATCCGCGACAACCCGTCTTTGGGTTTGAATCCTTCCGATGACGGCCGCGTTGTGCGGGTGCCGATTCCGGCCTTGAATGAGGAGCGCCGCCGCGAATACGTGAAAGTTTTAAGCGGTAAAACCGAGGATGCGATGGTAGCCATGCGTAACTTGCGGCGTGACGCCATGGATGCTATCGACAAAGCTAAAAAAGACAAAATGATCGGCGAAGACGACGCCAAGCGGCTTGAAAAGCAAGTCGATGACGCCATGGCCAAGGCGAAGGGCGAGGTTGAGGCCGCTGCCAAGGCTAAAGAAGCCGAAATCATGACCGTATAGCCGGCCAGTCCGTGGCTAATTTTGTATACCGCATTCCGGCCCGGTTTGGGCAGGGGGAATTCTGGCACCTCCGCACGAGGAATGTGCTATTCAAGCACATTCTGAGCTCAGGACCGTGCCAGAATTCCCCCTGCCCAAACCGGGCCGGAATGCGGTATACTATTTTTATATGGCTATCGTACTACTTGTCTTGGGGATACTGTTATTTATTGGTCTGGTAATCGTCCACGAGTTGGGACATTTTTGGGCTGCCAAACGCAACGGCGTCGAGGTCGAAGAATTCGGCCTGGGCTTTCCGCCTCGGGCGTGGTCAAAGAAGACCAAAGGCGGCTGGCTTTTTAGTGTCAACTGGCTGCCGATAGGCGGTTTCGTCAAGTTGAAGGGTGAGAACGACGCCGACAAGCGCCCCGGCTCGCTCGGCGCCGCCTCAACGTGGGTCAAGTCAAAAATTATGCTGGCGGGTGTCGTTATGAACCTGCTGATCGCCTTCGTACTGCTGACGATCTTAGGCTGGGTTGGCATGCCGCAGCTGATCGACAACCAGTATACCGCTAAAAACGACACTACCATCGCCCGGCAGCAAGTGTACGTGGCCCGGGTTACGCCCGGCTCGCCGGCGGCTAAGGCCGGCCTTGAGTCACGTGATCAGCTCTTGTCGATCACGCCGCTTGAAGCGAGTGTAAACTACTACGGTGCTGACGGCCGGACGCTACTGCACCAAGAAAGATCGCCGGTTGCCCCTCAGGATCTTAAGCCGCAGCCGATCGACCGGGCAACGGCACTGCCTGAGCTGACCCAGCAATATGCTGGCCAAAAAGTACGGGTAGCCTTCAAAGAAAACAACGGTGCGACGCGCAGTGTCGATGTAACGTTGCGTACGGTAGAGCAGGGCAAAAAGCAGGGCGGTATCTTAGGCATAACACCCTCCGAGATCACACTGACCCGATCCACCTGGACGGCGCCGTTCACGGCGCTCAGGCTAATGGGTCAATTTACCGTTGAGACGTTTCAGGGTTTGGGCCGGGCGCTGAGCGCCGTCTTCCAGGGTGATACGCAAAAAGCGTCCGAGGAAGTTTCTGGCCCGATTGGCATCGTGTTTGCACTGAAGTTGGGTAGTTTCTTCGGCATTCAGTTCTTATTAATGGTAATTGCTATCGTCTCGTTGTCGCTGGCGATCATGAACGTGCTGCCGATCCCGGCGCTGGACGGCGGGCGGTTGTTCGTCATCCTGTTGTCACGCTTGTTCAAGCGGCAGATTTCCGAACAAATGGAAGAGCGCATTGTCGGTTCGAGTTTCATTTTCCTTTTGTTCCTCATAGCCTTAATCACGATCGTCGATGTCAAACGGTTCTTCTAAGCCCGATACCGCCGAAGTGCAGGCCGAGGCTGCGCGGCGCAAGCCAAAAACAGCCGTCAAGGCTACGCAAGCCACGTCTGCAGCTGGCAATGCTGTGCACAAAAACACCAAACCTACCGATGAAGGCACTCTGCCGGGCTCGCCACGACCTACCTGGGGGCCGGTCGCGGCCATTGTGGTCACGGTGCTTAGCTTCTTCTTTGCCAATGCCGGCGCCGGCGTGCTGTTCGGTCTGATTGCCGAGGGCGCCGGCTGGACCAGCCAGCAGCTGGAAGAAGGTAGGGGTGTATCTGTCTTTGCCCAGTTCCTACTAATCTTGATCGTCGAAGCACTGACGCTGGGCCTGCTTGCCTGGTTTATCAAGCGCCGCCAAGGTACTTTAGCTATGATTGGCCTGGGCCGCCGGCCGCGCCTGCGCGACTTGGGCGAGGGCGCCTTAGGCTTCTTTGTTTATTTCGGATTATTTATCGCCACCGCTGTTGCGCTGCAGACGTTGTTGCCGATAAATGTTGACCAAAAGCAGGAGCTGGGTTTTGAAACGTTCGGTCAGCCTTTGCCGGCACTGGCACTCATTTTTGTCAGTTTGGCAGTGCTGCCGCCGATCACGGAAGAAATCCTATTCCGCGGTTTTCTATTCAGCGGCCTCCGGCGGGGAATGGGCGTGGTTATGGCGGTGCTGCTTAGCAGCGTCATGTTTGGCGCTTTGCACTTATTGGGTGGTGTTAGCGGTGAAGGGCTCTTGTGGATCGCAGCGATCGACACCTTCGTGCTGGCGATAGTGCTTTGTTACCTGCGCATCCGCACTGGCAGCCTGTGGGCGCCGATCCTGGTGCACGCCGCCAAGAATAGCTTCGCCTTTGTCTCGCTCTTCATTTTGCATGTCGGCTAGTGTATAATGCGGGCTATACTTATGAAGCGCGTCACCATTATGACTAGCCATACTCTTATCCCGGCCTGCCGGCCGACTTTTCTTTTCTAACCACCCTACCAACCATAACCAGACAAAGGAGTACGCTCGATGCGAGTGTCAAACGTCTTCGGACGCCCATCCAAAACCGAGGGAAGCGACTACAAGATCACCTCACACCGTTTATTAACTCAGGCCGGCTTCATTCGTGAGTCTACCGCCGGCCGGTACTACCTGTTGCCGCTCGGCATGAAAGTGCACGACAATATTGCCCGGATTGTGCGTAAGCATATGGACGCCGCCGGCGCGCAAGAAGTGCTGATGCCGACGCTGCACCCGCTTGAACTATGGAAAGAAACCAACCGTACTACCAGTGTCAGCTTTGAGCTGATGAAGGTTGAGGACCGGCGCGGCGCCGAGTTCGCCCTCGGCGGCACAGCCGAGGAAATGGCGGTCGATCTTGTCCGTAAATTCAACATTTCCTACAAAGACCTGCCGTTCAATATTTACCAGTTCTCAAACAAGTTCCGCGACGAGATGCGGGCTCGCGGCGGTTTGCTGCGTGTGCGCGAGTTCGTCATGAAAGACGCCTACAGCTTCGGCACCGAAGAGCAGTTCAAAGAAACCTACCAGAAAATGTGGGATGCATACAAGGCCATCTTCGAGGAGCTCGGGCTGAAGGTTGATGTTGTCGCGGCCGACAACGGCTACATCGGTGGTGAATACTGCCATGAGTTCGTCGTCGAGAGCGAAGCGGGCGAGAGCCGCTACTTTATCGATGAAACCAGTGGCTACGCCGCGCACGAAGACGTCGCTACCTTCCAGGTTGACGACAAAAACCTCGATGAAGACTTGCGCGACATGCAAGAGGTCGACGCCGAACGCGACACGACCATGGAAGCCGGCGTGCAGTTCCACAACCTGCCGTTGTGGCAGCAGACCAAAGACGTCTTGTTCTACGATGAAGCCACCAATCGCTACATCCTGGCGATTATCCGTGGCGATTTCGACGTTAACGAAACAAAACTCATGCAAGCCGCCGGCGCCTGGGAGCTACGGCCTGCAACTGCGGAGGAGATCCGTGATGACCTATCCAGCGAGCCCGGCTTCATTAGCCCCATCAACATGGTGAAGAAGGGCAAGCAGACCGGCCGCGAGGTTGTCATCGTTGCAGACAAATCTCTCCGTACTGTCCGTAACATGTACGGCGGCGCCAATAAAAAGCATCGTGACATCCTGAATATCAACATCGACCGCGACTGGCAGCCCGACATCGAGGCCGACATTGCTCTGGCTCAGGCCGGCATGAAGAGTCCCGACGGCGGCGTCCTGATAGAAAAGAAGGGAATTGAGGTGGGCAATATCTTTCAGCTGGGCTACCATTACTCAAACCTGATGACTGACGCCGAGTATACCGACGACACCGGCAAGCGTCAGAAGTATTATATGGGCTGCTACGGCATCGGCATTGGCCGCACTATGGCGGCTGTGGTCGAGTCCTGCCACGACGACAAAGGCATTATGTGGCCCGGCACCATCGCGCCGTACCGCGTATACATCGCCAGATTAGGTCTGAATCCTGATGTTTCCGATTTGGCAGATAACCTATATAAGGACTTGACGGCCGCGGGCGTTTTGGTACTATATGACGACCGAGACGCACGCCCGGGCGAAAAATTCGCCGACGCAGACCTCTTGGGCATTCCGTACCGCATCGTCGTCAGTGACAAAACATTGGAGAGCGGCCTGTTTGAAGTTAAGCGTCGCGATAGTACCGAAGTGCAAATGCTGGACCGGGAAGCTGTAATAAAAATCACGTCCTTAACAGAGTAATTGATGCTATACTGCACGCCGACGGCCTATGACTTGCCTTTAGCTGCACGACTACATTTAGAAGGGAGCAAATGATGAACAAGAAACAATTCCACTTAACCCAAAGCGGGGTAGACGAACTGAAGAGCGAGCTCGACAGCCTGGTAGCCCTGCGCAGCGAACTTGCCGAGCGGATCAAAACCGCCCGCGAGTTCGGTGACTTAAGCGAAAACATGGAATACAGCGCCGCCCGCCAAGACCAAGAGCGCAACGAAGCCCGCATCTCCGAGATCGAGCACATCTTGGCCAACGCGCACGTCATCACTGCTCCGAAGGGCGACAGCAAGGTCGTGCTCGGCTCTACCGTCAAGCTGAAAAGCGCCGCTGGCAAAGCCAAAGAATTCCAGGTAGTCGGCACGGTAGAAGCCGACCCGCTGAACGGTAAAATTTCCGACGAATCACCGATCGGCCAGGCTCTGCTGGGTAAAAAAGAAGGCGAAACCGTCGAGATCCAAACCCCGGCTGACGTTACCAAGTACACCATCATCGATATTAGTTAGCATCAGTGGCAAGTGCATATAAAAAAGACGCCCTCTCCGGGGCGTCTTTTTCTCTTTTTCACAACACCCTCATCTATTACAGGGGGGTTGACGGTACCGGGCAACTGCGTCTATTATCCTCTGACCGCGCGGTACGCTTTATACGAGTTACTTGAGCTGCTACAGTAAAACCAAAGTATAAGCGAGATTAAAAGGAGTTACAGATGCGAGCACAATCAAAGGGATTCTCTATGGCGATTACCCTCCTTATTGTTGGGCTGCTTGCCGTCCTTGGTTTGGTTGGTTGGCTCGTATGGCAAAAAGGCCAGCAACAGGAGGAAAAGCAAAGCCAAGCTACACCTGCATCCAACCAGAAGAGCCCAGCGAGCTCACAGCCAAAACCAACTCCTGACCCATATGAAGGCTGGCAAACGTATTCGAATGAGGAGTATGGGGTTAGTTTTCGGTATCCTGCGGAATGGAAAATCAGAACCATCAATGGGGGCCAAGAGTCAAGCGCGCCAATGACTGTTGCATTCGGGCTTTATCTAGAGCGCCAGGAGCAGGTAAAATACAACACCACTGTCAGCATTGAAGTATTCGATGATCCAATAAACGATCTGGATAGATTCTATAGCGACAAACTTGTAAAGCGCGAGGCAGGCACCTTAAAAGGGAGGCCCGCCATATCTTACACACAACAAAATACTGAAGGATATCAAATGAAGAGGTACCTTTTTGAAGTCAGCGCTACTAAGACATACGTATTTGAGAGCGTCAATGAAGGAACGAATGTAGACATTGACTCCGAATACTGGAGAAAATTTGACCTGACGTTTGATTCAGTCAAGATAGATACATAGAAAACCACCTACTTTAGCTTAAGAAAGGACACTAATGAGGGAATTCCCACCCCGCCCGGTCGGGTTAGTTCAAGAATGCTCAAATTACCATACAATTCAGACCTTAGGGTTACGTGAAAGGGTAAGGCGAGGTATCGCAACAATAGCTACCATTGGAGCAGGTATAGGCGTATTGGCTAGCCCACCACATGAAAAGCCCGCATACGCAGATTCTGCAAACGTCACGATTGGTATGCCATTCGAAGGTAGGTGGGCTTATAACACCACCGTAGAACCTCCGTATACTGACAATAACTCAAGCCACCCCTCAGCTCATCACCTGCCTGGCGGCGGAGACTGGAGTACCGATCTTTATGCCAAGGGAGAAAATCAGGAAGTTAAGCTTCAACTTGCTTCGACATCAGGCGAGACTACGTACTCTTGGGGTGCGAGTAGTACGAGCTGCGGTGAAAGCGTTAAGATCCATGCGCACGCGAGTGGCAAAGAAATCGGATGGATATATATTGCCCACCTCAGTGACGCCGTAAAAAACGGCCCCATCACAAATGGCATGAAGTTAGGAGTAGCTAGAGAAGTCCGAAATGACCGCGGCCAAGTATGCAACCCAGGCAATCACATTCATATTGAAGCCAAGAATGCCGCTGATCATTCTTGCTATGCCGATTTAGGTAAACCCGGTGAAAAACTGATCAATGAGGGTGCCGCTATTGGTCTCCTAGGCTCAACCAACAACGGCCCGCGCCAAGCCTGCAACACCATCCCCACCACTCAATCCACACCCCCACCCAACAACACCGCCTTCAAAGTCATTCACAAAACCCATAACGGTAC
>CBFGXJ010000005.1:0-65884 GCA_965652795.1 uncultured bacterium | reverse complement strand
GGGTATTTTACATCTTGTTGCTTAAAAACCAAATATATTTTATAAAGCTTATGCTTATAGCAGGGTTTATGGGCAGTTTTGCTTGTTCTGCCAGGCTTCGCGGCCCTTATGCAGGAAGGTTTTTAGTTGTTTGATCGTCCAGTCGCGGAGGCGCTCGGCAAAGGCGAATTCGGTGGCTAATACGGCAAAACCGAAGAAGATGATTACCCAGCCCGGCCCTGGCAGTGGCAGGAGGACGATGCCGACCAGGATAACCAGCGTACCGATCACCAGGATGAGCGGCTTACGGACGGCGACGGGTACTTGTTTCCAGCGGCGTTTCAACGATTCCATATAGCTGATTATACGCGTCAAAGCAGTAAAAGCCGAGCTGGTGATATCAATCACATACAAGACAGGGCTGGCTCAGACAAAATAGGAACAGTAGGTGATATTGAGATTGTGATGATAGGTAGTCGTCGATTTGGCAGGCCGCGGGGTGAGTTGCGTGACGGCCGACGTGAATTTACTGTCGGTATGGGAGTGCGTTACGGCATCCCGTATGACGATACAGTTCATACATTCTTTGGGGATTTGGCGGATGCCTGGGGTAGTATTGTCGCACCGCAAGAAGTGCCGGCTCGTCGCCGAATACGGGGTACGCGCCAGTATGATCGTTTTCGTATTTATGATCGTACGGCCCATGACGATCGGTATGGCAGCACTGAGGCAGTAGAGGTCGGCAACGAGCGCGACGACGAGCGCTTTATGGGTAGGCTGACAATCGCGGAACTGCGTATCGGCGGCGGTGAGGGTGATCGCAAACGTTTGCATTGGTCGGCGGACGATGCTGCTCGTACAGAGGTGGAGATTCTAGATGCACTTGCCGGCTTGCGCCAGAAGGCCGGGCTAAAACTTGGGCCGCTAGCACTGACATTGACCCATGCCGTACCAGTGGGCGAGCAGCGCGGCCGAGGTGGCGGCCGTAAGTTTGCTCTTGTACCCGAGGCGGCTGATCCCACGGCGATATATCTTACCGAAGCGCATGAGGTCACAATCGCAATACTGAGTGATAGATTACGACCTAAAAACCGACGAGGAACGAATCGGATGACTGTAGAGCCACTGGCGCAAGCGGACTGGATGCCGCATCTAACGGTAGGCTATATTTTTAAAGATGTTCCCCGCACCCAGGTAGCGACCTGCGCCGGTGCGCTATCCGACCTTCTGGCCGAACGGCCGCTCGACGTTGTCCTGGCCAAAGAGCAGGCATATACCTACAGTTCGTACCAGCAAGCGGCTGGCTTTTAGCTGCCTTTTAACGTATAATTAACCGGTTATGTCAGAGAAGATTATTGTTAAGGGTGCGCGCGAACACAACCTCAAAAATGTTGATGTTGAGATGCCGCGCAATAAGCTGGTGGTGATTACCGGTTTGTCTGGCTCCGGCAAGTCTTCGCTGGCTTTCGACACGATTTACGCTGAGGGGCAACGGCGCTACGTCGAGTCGCTTTCCAGCTATGCCCGCCAGTTCCTTGGCCTGATGGAAAAGCCGGATGTCGACCAAATCGACGGCCTGAGCCCGGCGATTTCGATCGACCAGAAGTCGACCAGCCGCAATCCGCGCTCGACGGTGGCGACGGTAACGGAAATTTACGATTATTTGCGCCTGCTGTTCGCCCGCATCGGCGTGCCTCACTGTCCGGTCTGCGGCCAGGCCGTTACCCGCCAGACGACGCAGAATATCGTCGACCAAGTGGCTGGCTTGGCGACTGGCGCACGACTGATGATCCTGGCGCCGGTTGTAACCGATAAAAAAGGCGCTTTCGAGCACATTCCGGAGCAATACATGCGGGCCGGCTTCGCCCGGGTGCGCGTCGACGGCGTCGTGTATGCGCTCGACGAATTCCCGGCGCTCGATAAAAATTATAAGCACACCATCGAAGTCGTGATCGACCGTCTGGTAAACGACGAAGATTCGCGCTCGCGCCTGGCGCAATCAGCCGAGCAAGCCCTGGAAGTCGCCGAGGGCAAAATGCGGGTGGTGAATGCCGATGCGAACGAAGAGTTCCAGTACAGCCTGATGTACGCCTGCATCGACCACCCGGACGTGGCGATTCCTGAGCTTGAGCCGCGCACATTCAGTTTTAACTCGCCGCACGGCGCTTGCCCGGTTTGTACCGGCCTGGGTTCACGGCTGGAGGTCGACCCGGAGCTAGTGATTCCGAACGGCCGTTTAACCGTTGCCGAAGGTGCCATCCGCCCCTTCAACCGCGTTAATGTCGATGCCTGGTATATGAAGAAAATGGCGGCGGTAGCCGAGCGCTACGGCTTTTCGCTGCATGTGCCGACCGGCGAGCTGACGCCAGACCAACTGAACAAGCTGCTGTATGGCACCGGTAACGAGAAGTATAGAGTGTCGCTCGGACTGGGCCGCTCGTTTGAAACGACCTACGAAGGCGTCATCCCCAACCTCGAGCGCCGCCATAAAGAGACCGACAGCGATTTCATCCGGCACGACATTGAGCGCTTCATGCAGGAAAAGCCGTGTTACGCCTGTAAAGGCCGCCGCCTGAAGCCTGAAGTTTTGGCTGTGACCGTCGGCGACATGTCGATCATGGACATCTGTGAGCTGTCGATCGACGAAGCTATCGAGTACTTCAACAGCCTTGATTTTACCGACAAAGAGCTGCATATCGCGCAGCAGATTTTAAAGGAAATTTGCGCGCGTCTCGGCTTCTTGCGCGATGTCGGGCTGAATTACTTGACGCTCTTGCGTTCGGCCACGACGTTGAGCGGCGGCGAGGCGCAGCGCATCCGGCTGGCGACGCAGATCGGCTCCGGCTTGCAGGGCGTGTTGTACGTGCTGGACGAGCCGTCGATTGGGCTGCACCAGCGCGATAACGACCGGCTGATCCGTACACTCAAGCACTTGCGCGACCTCGGCAACACCGTGCTAGTGGTGGAGCACGACGAAGACACCATCCGCACGGCGGATTACCTCCTGGACATCGGCCCTGGCGCCGGCGTGCACGGCGGCAATGTGGTGGCGCATGGCACACCAGCCGAAGTTGCGGGCAACAAAGACAGTGTAACGGGCGCGTATTTATCCGGACGCAAGATGATTGCCGTACCCAAGAAGCGTCGGAAGGGCAGCGGCAAGAAGCTGGTGATCCGCGGCGCCCGCGAACACAACCTTAAGAATGTTGACGTTGAGATCCCGCTGGCGCAATTGGTGGTGGTGTCGGGCGTGTCCGGTTCGGGCAAATCCTCTTTGATCAATGATATTCTGGCTAAGGAACTCCAGGCCCGGCTGATGCGCGCCAACACTGTACCCGGCAAGCACGATGACATCGAGGGCATCAAGCAGCTCGACAAAGCGATCATTATCGACCAGTCGCCGATCGGCCGCACGCCGCGCTCCAACCCGGCGACGTACATTGGCTTGTTTACGCCCATTCGCGAGCTGTTCGCCCAAACGCCTGAGGCACGCCTGCGCGGCTACAGCCCCGGGCGCTTCAGCTTTAACGTAAAGGGCGGACGGTGCGAGAACTGCGCCGGCGACGGCATCATCAAGATCGAAATGCACTTTTTACCGGACGTGTACGTACCCTGCGAGGTCTGTCACGGCCAGCGCTACAACCGCGAAGCGCTTGAGATTCATTACAAAGGAAAGACGATCAGCGATGTGCTGCAAATGACCTGCGAGCAAGCGCTGGAGTTCTTTGGCAGCATTCCATCGATTGCGCGCAAATTGCAAACGATGGTTGACGTCGGCCTCGGGTACATTACGCTTGGCCAGCCCGCAACGCAGCTGTCTGGCGGTGAAGCGCAGCGGGTTAAGCTGGCATCGGAACTGTCGCGCCGGCCGACCGGCCGCACGCTCTACATTTTGGATGAACCTACGACCGGCCTGCACATGGCCGACGTCGACAAGCTGCTGCACGTGCTGCACGCCCTGGTCGACACCGGCAACAGCATGGTGGTGATTGAGCATAACCTGGACGTGATCAAATCGGCCGATCACATCATCGACATGGGGCCGGAGGGCGGCTCGGGCGGCGGCACGGTAATGGCTACCGGCACGCCGGAAGAGATTGCCAAAGTCAAAGATTCGTACACCGGCCAGTTCCTGAAGCGCATGCTGTAATCGGCTGCATGCGTTCGGGTTACTGGACGATTCTAAGGCGTGGTCCGTCCGGCGGTGTAGTGTTAGTAGATCCATGCTCATAGCGGTCGGCCATGAGACGAAGGATATCTATAACGGTACGGGTTTGGTCGTTGGTCAAGGCCGTACCTTCTTCGTTGAACGCCGTGTGCGGCGGCGGCTGGACCCGCGCATCAGGGTCGGAATCAAGTCGGTTCGGGGAGCGCATGCAGTAGACCTCTGTTGCCCGAGTCGGCTCTTCCCAGAAGCTACTCGTATCTTCGGGTATGTCGCTTTCAAAGCCGCTAAGCCGTAGTAAAAGTATGTCAGACTTCGGCAACCAGGCCGGGGTACGCTGAAGATAATTAAAAGTCCCTGCCACGCTGAACTGCAGGTATCCTTCCCACTTGGGCGCTACTTTTACGTATGGGGTACTGCTTGTCAAATTCTGCCACAGCTCAGGGTCTTGGGCGCCTGTGGGAACCCACATGTCGGTATGTTGATTTGCTAGTAGTACGTGCCGCCGTACAACCTTACCCAGCTCACGTGCCTGGTGTTCATTGTGTGTATTGGTAGCCGATGCTAGGTCGACAAGCAAATTATTGCGTAGAAATGGGTCGGCAGAACGAGAATGCATAGGGAGCTGCTTTGCATACGTCCGGATTACGGCTTGGGAGTCGGGTCTGACGATTCTTGCGGCAGCGGCTTTTTGCCGGCCAAACGCCGGAACTGGTTAACGACGAAACGCCGGACGCGCGGCTCCATAATCAGATGGTACACGGCTGGACCGACCGTAATAAGCATTGCCAGGCCGATTGCCAGCAGCAGATATTTCTCAACCGTGTGCGGGTCGACCAGACTGCCCAAAAAGTAGCCCAATAATACGACACCGAAGGTCCAAATGAAGGCCCCCAAGAAGTTGTAGAAGGTGAAGCGCGCCCGCGGCATCTTGCCCACGCCGGCAACCAGCGGCGCGAAGGTGCGCACGACAGGGATAAAGCGGGCTAGGATAATGGTTTTGCCGCCGTGTTTTTCATAGAATTCCTCGGCGCGGGCCACATATGCCTGGCGGAAGAGAATACCGTCTTTTTTGCGGAACAGGCGCGGACCCATTCGCCGGCCGATGGTGTAGCCGACATTATCGCCCACCACGGCTGCCACGAAGATCACCAGCAGGACCAGCGCAATTGGCAGCTTACCCTGCGCAGCAAAGAAGCCAGCCGTAAATAACAGCGTATCACCAGGCAAAAAGAAGCCGACCAACAAGCCCGACTCGGCAAAGACGATCGCGCCAAGTATCAAGAGTCCAGTGAGGACGCTCGCGCCCTCAAGCCATCCGGTAACATCTAGCATATCCCTTATAGCCTACCTTGTTTGGCTGGCGGCGTCTAGCCCTTTTGGCCGGTTGGCGGGGCGGTGATCATTTGGTCGGCAATACAGGCTAGTGTGCCAATGACTACTTCGGTATATTCGGGCCTGAGGCCCATTTCGTTTTCATATATGACCACATACGGCTTCTCCGGAATGGCCGGAGGAACGGCGCTGGTGCTAGTGTGGTCTAACGGCCTCAAAAGGAGGTGCGTTTCGTGCTGGGGGTCTACGCTGAATGCAGTAAGGTCATCGGGCACGACATGCTGGTACTGGCTGAGAGTAAATGTAATCTCATGCGTTTCAGCGAGCCAAGCGGGCGTACCTGCCAGTAACGAGTGATCGGCAAGTACAAAGGGCACGAGGCTAGCGGTTATGCGCGGTGCCACCTTAAAGGTTCTTTCCTGTCCCGCGTATTCAGAGGTATCGGCATTCACGTATTCGGACTTCCAGGCTGCTGGATCTTGGTTTAGGCTATTAAGTATCCGCGTAACCTGGCTACCTAGCCGTTGGGCCTGGCGATATTGGCCCTGCCAGCTATCATCAGAGCTGATTAGTTCTCTGAGTAGATGCTCGGAAAAATATTGTTCTGAAGCCATTTTTTAGTACTCCTTTCTATGTTGCGTGTTTGTCAATATCCTTTTGGTAAGCCGCAGCCATCAGCTGCAGTGCACCGATAACTTGTTCGGCATTGCGGGGATTGAGCAGCGTACCGTCTTCATAGTGGGCGTGGTATAAGCGGCCGATTGTTGGCAGATTTGCTGATTGCGGGCCGCCAATCGAAAGGCCGGACAGCAGCATGCGGGCACAACGTACAGTAAGTGCTTGTTGGCCCCGGGCAGGCGCGTTGTGGTCCCGTGTAATGATGGCCCCGCGCGGCAATGAGAGGGGCTGCTCATAGTCGAATAATGTCAGATTTATGCTGTCGGCGGCGCGCAGCCAGTGCCGGCTGCCTTCTAGCTCCTGGGCGGCCTCCGGCGCGACGAACTCAAGTACGGCGCTTGTCGTGTCGCCCAGTACGACTTCCGGCATTGCATCAGAGTAGCGCAGTCCGTCTTCATCATCGGTAGCAGATTGCCGCATATGCGGGTAATTGTTTGCCAGCATGGTATGGCGGCCGATGACTGTCCACAGCCGGCGCGGCCGCAGCGGATCAGTATCCGAGTATGCTTCGGGCACAAAGTGCGGCAGAGTGTTCCAGATTAAGTCGGCATTTTGGGATGTGAGATGCTGCATGGTTGCTCCGGAAAATAATGTAATAACTATACCAACGTTTTTGATATGCGGCAAAAATGTAGCTAGGCCCCGGCCTGGTCCTGGGCGGCGTAGGCACGGGCCATGAGCCCTAGAATGCTGATGACGGTTTCGGTTTGGGCTTTCTTCAAGCCGGCGCCGTTATTATGGAATGCAGCATAGGGTGGCGAGGTGTCTTTTAAATCCGCATCGGAGTCGATGCGCTGCGGAGATTTTTGGCAATAGACTTCCGCCCACGTTATGGGATCTACGGTGTAGCCTTCCATGGATTCGGGAATCTCGGTGGCGAACCCGCCAAGCCTGAGGACGAGCAGATCGGCCTTGGGCAGCCACTCGGCAGTTCTCATAAGATGGTCAAAGTGTGAGGGCACGTGGAACTGAAGGTAGGCATCCCAGGTTGGGGCTATCTTAACGTTAGGCGTGGCCAACGTAAGGGGATCCCATTGTCGATCCTGTGGGTCTATAGTTGCGCTCCACATCCGTTCGTCGCGGTTGGCAAGCTCAAGATGCCGGTTGACCAACAAGCCTAATCGACAAGCTTGAATATAATCAGGGCGAGTATAAGCGGCGGTTAGATTCGTAAGTTCGTGAGGACGGAGGTAAGGCCCGGGAAAGGGTGCAGACATAATGATGTATAGTACCATTCTTTTAGTCTTTGTAAAGTCAGGGCCGACGCCACCACACCCAGGCTATACTTTGCTATACTAGATACCAAGTGGGCACGCTAACAAGGAGATTACAGAATGGATAAGGTACTTCTAGAACTTGCAACACGTGATGTAACCGGTAAGGCTGTCAAGCGCCTGCGGGCCGAGGGCCAGGTGCCGGCAGTAATTCATGACCACGGCAAGGCGTCGATCGTCGTAATGGCGCCGTATAACGAGCTGTACAGGGTATACCGCGAAGCCGGTAAGCACCACCCAGTCAGCTTGAAGGCCGGCGGTCACACTTACACGGCACTTATCAAGCAGGCGACCTTCGACCCGAAGAAAAACAAGTTGACACACATCGTCTTTAACGCCGTTAAGGCCAATCAGCCGGTTACGGCGGAGGTGCCGGTGCATGTCGTCTACGACGAAGGTAACGACGCCAGTCCGGCTGAACGCGCCGGTTTGATCGTGCTGCACCAGCTGGAGTCGGTAGAGGTTGAGGCGCTGCCGCGCGACTTGCCGGACGCCTTGACCTTCAGCGGCGAGAAATTGGTAGCGGTAGGCGACCAAGCCACCGTTGCCGATTTGACCGTGCCGAGCGGTGTAACGGTTAAGGCCGAGCCCGAGCATGTCTTGGCGACCGTCTTTGAGCCCAGCGCCTTGGCGGCAGCGAACGATGCGGCCGGCGGTGACGCCGTCGATACAGATGCCAGCGCCGAAGAAACCGCTGAAGCCGATGCCGAAGCCGCCGCAGCCGATTCAGGCGAGGCCGACAAAGCCAGCGACAAGGCGTAATCTGCCCGGGTAGTTGCAGGGGCGGCCCCATGGCTGCTTTTTCCTGGGGCAGAATAATAACGGCCGGGCGTTATCGTCCGGCCGTTATGCTATGCCGCGGTATCTTCCTCTTCGTCCTGCAAGAAGCCGCCCGACTGGTGGCTCCATAACCGGGCGTACATGCCTTTGCGCCGGATCAGCGCTGCATGCGAGCCTTCTTCGGTGATGCGGCCGTTCTCAAGCACGATGATGCGGTCCATTTTTTGGATAGTGCTGAGCCGGTGGGCGATGACCAACGTAGTGCGGCCCTTCATGAGCTGCCAGAGGGCCTCCTGGACTAAAGATTCGCTTTCGGAGTCGAGGGCGCTGGTGGCTTCGTCGAGTATCAGGATCGGTGCGTCCTTTAAAATGGCCCGGGCAATGGCGACCCGCTGGCGTTGGCCGCCGGAGAGCTTCACGCCGCGTTCGCCCACGATGGTGTCGTAGCCTTGCGGCAGTTTTTCGATGAAGTCATGGGCGTGCGCCTTGCGCGCCGCGGCGATGACCGCCTCGTCGCTGGCGTCGGCGCGGCCGTAGGCGATATTCTCGCGCACGGTGCGGTGGAAGAGCAGCGGCTCCTGGGCGACATAGGCGATCTGCTGGCGCAGGCTGGTTTGGGTAACCTTTGAGATGTCCTGACCGTCGATCAGAATGCGGCCGCTGGTGACATCTTCAAACCGCAGCAGCAGACGGGTAAGAGTGGACTTCCCGCCGCCGCTCGGGCCGGCCAGGCCGATCTTCTCGCCGGGGCGGATATGTATGTTGAGGCCTTCAAAGACGGCTTCGCCGGCCGGTTGGTCGTTATCGTAGCGGAAGTGAACGTCTTCCAATTTGATCTCGCCGGCCGTAGCCCGCAGCGCCGGTGCGCCGGGCGCGTCCTTCACCTCGATATCCTGCAGGTAAATGTTGGTCATGGGCGATGCCAGCAGCAGAGATTCTTCCAGCTCACGGGTCAGGACGTTGACTTCAAACAAGCGCTGGATGAGCATAAAAGTGTAAGTAAAGGCAAAAATACCGATCCCCAGCAGGTCCGGGTCGCGCTGCACCAGGTACACCACGCCGGCCATAAAGCCGATCTGGAACACGAGCAGCGTGCCCATGCGGTTGTTGCTGCTGCGATTGGCCCGCAGCCAGTCTTTGACGCGCAAGTCACGCAAAATATGGTTGAGGTGCAGGTGGCGCTTGTCTTCGTTGGTTTCGCCGGCGAAGGCCTTTACCGTCTGGGCGTTTATGATCGTGTCGGAAAAATGGCCGGTGACACGCTTGGTGGCAACCAGCCGCCTGTTGCGCAGGGCCGCCCGTGTGCGGCTTTCCAGAATGGCCCAGGTGATAGTAATGGTCATGATGATGGCAAGGCTGGCGCCCATCATCCAGGAATGCCACATCACGACGCTGAGGCCGATAATTAAAATCAATGCGAACGGCAAAGCACCGATGTACGCGGCGGCCGTAAAACGGGCGTAGGCTTGCTGGTAGTCCAGCGCGTCCGAGACTAATTTGCCGCTGATATTATTGCTATGGAAGCCGGCGCTGCGCCGCAGCAGGATATCCAGCGATTGCCGCTGCAGATCGCTCAATACATTGGCTTGCATTCGCCAAATGCCGGCAAAGCCTAGCCGGTGGCAGACGATTCCGACCAAAGACACGATAGCCAGCATGAGCAGGTACTGCCTGAGGTTTACGGCCGGATTGCTGATATTTGCCAGCAGCCGCCCGATATAATACGGCACGCCGACGCCAAGCAGCACCATGCCGATAGGATACAGCGTGCACCAAGCCATATCTCGCGGATACTGCCTGATGGTGCGCCAATAGATGCCGAGGGTAGCGCCGGCGCGTAAAGGCTCGCGTTCTTCGGCCGTGTCAGTGGGTGGTTCTACTAACGGTTTTGCCATTATCCTATCATGCCAGGTGGTGCCCGATAAATCCAGGTGTAGACTAGGAGAAAATACTATGCGGGCGGATATGCCTGACTTTGCCTGCAAGTGGTATACTGCTTCAATGATACAACCACTAGCGGAACGATATGCATATTTACCCGATCTCGCCCGTGACCCTGCGGCCAGCCCGCAGGACATCCAAACAGGCGCCTGGCGCGTTATAAGTGACGTACTGCAGAAAGTACCTTCACCCGATACCGAGGCGGCCGTACCCTTCGCAAAGACAGTACTGGACCGGAATGTAGCCAACCCAGAGCTGCGCGCCGCCCGCGACGTGCACTGGCTGGATGCCCGTTTAACGACTGCAGCTTGGGGAATAGTAGAAACGCTTGCGCGGGGCGAGTCCTTAGACCCGGTTCAGTTGGGAAATGACAGGTATGCCCCTCATCCGGCCAAGTCTGGTACGGCCAGGAAAGTGATCGATGTAATCAGTGACTTTACGAAGGGCTCAAATACTGTCAGCCAGTTGGATGACTTGGTTCGGCAGAAGACGCACGAGGCATTGGTGCTCGGCTTGGCTAACCGTAGATCGGAGGCGGATATCGCCGCCTTTCCGGCGCCTGCCAGTGTGCAGGACGCTGATTACCGTGAGGGCCTTATGACGCATTATCATCTCTATGGCATTAGATCGCAGGCCAGGCTGATCCCTATAACCGTATGCGAGTCGCATGTCACGGGGGCGGGTGAGCATTGGGGCACTTTGGTGGTGCCGGTGGGTGAGCTGGCAATAATATCATCACTGAGGCTCAAGAATGTTAACAATGCAGCCAAGCATAGCGACATGGAAAGACGGCCTTATCTGACTGATCGTCTGATTAAGGCGTATTGCAAGCCCCGCAGTGAAGCATCCCAGGAAGACATCAAGATCGTTGGAAATGCTATCTCGCGGTTATACCGCGGCGTGAAAGAGTATAGGGAGGGCTTTAAGACGGTCATTAGACGGAACCCAAAAGCTAAACCCGAGAATAGCAACGAGCAGTAACCTGCCTCCAAGCGCACTGTATCTGGTATAATAATAGATTATGCAGAAAATCC
Organism: uncultured bacterium; assembly: GCA_965652795.1. Lineage (GTDB taxonomy): Bacteria > Patescibacteriota > Saccharimonadia > Saccharimonadales > UBA4665 > CBFGXJ01. The sequence continues at coordinate 54,698 of CBFGXJ010000005.1, read as the reverse complement.
TGCTGTATTATATGTTTGCGCCGTTACCCGACCCCGAGGCGGTCAAGCTCTGGCAAAAGACCCTCTGCGAAAGCTTGGGGTTGCGCGGCCGGATATTGCTGTCGCCCCATGGGATCAACGGCACGGTCGGCGGCGACCTGGAGGCGCTGAAGGCATACGTGCGCGCCACCCGGACGTACCCGGCCTTCAAAAACACGGTTTTTAAATGGTCTGACGGCAGTGCCGAGGACTTCCCGCGCTTGAGCGTGAAGGTGCGGCCCGAAATCGTCAGCTTTGGCGTGCCATACGAGCTTGAGGTCGATGAAAACGGCGTCGTTGGCGGCGGCAAACATCTCAAACCCGAAGCCCTGCATCAGCTAGTCGCAGAACGCGGCGACGATGTCGTCTTCTTCGACGGCCGCAATGCCTACGAGGCCGAGATCGGCAAGTTCAAAGGCGCTATCGTACCCGACACCGAAACCTCCAAGGATTTTCTGAAAGAGCTCGAAAGCACTAAGTACGACAACATAAAAGACAAGCCGGTCGTAACCTACTGCACCGGCGGCATCCGCTGCGAAATATTGTCGTCGCTGATGAAAAAACGCGGTTTCAAAGAAGTCTACCAGCTAGACGGCGGCATCGTAAAATACGGCGAAGCTTACGGCGATGACGGCCTGTGGGAAGGCGCGCTGTATGTCTTTGACGACCGGATCAAAATGCGGTTCTCGGACAAATCGAAAGACATCGGCGTTTGCATCCACTGCGGTGCCAACACCAGCAACTTTGAGAACTGCGCCCTGGCAGAATGCAATACACGCATATTGATCTGCGACGATTGCAAGCCCGCCAACAACACTTGTTCGGATGTTTGCCGAACGCGTTTGCAAGAAGTATCTTAGTCTGCGCCCGGTAATTGGAAGGGGCTGTCGTGCTCCTGGCGGCGTGGTTGTTGCGGATCGTCGCCCGTCCATACGCGGTTGAAGGTTGGGTAGCTGGCGGTGTTGGAGGCTTGGCTGCTACTTCCGCGCGAATAGCGGTCATTGCGTGGAGCGGCCGTGCCAAAAGCCAGCTCGAAGACTTCGGCGTTTGCCACGGCTCCGATATCGGCGGGCTGGACGCGGTTGGGGTTAAAGGGAAGCCACAACTCCATTACGAGACCGCCGCTTGCTGCCTGCCGGTCAGGCCGCGCCAAACGTTGCCTAAAACGACGCTGGAGGTGCGAGACATACTGCCAATTACTCCCATTCGATCGTGCCCGGCGGCTTTGAGGTAATATCGTAGACGACGCGGTTAAGGCCGTGGACCTCGCTGATGATGCGCCCCGAAATGTGCGCCAGCAAGTCGTGCGGCAATGGCGCGAAGTCGGCTGTCATGCCATCAGTGGAGGTGACGGCGCGCACGCAGACGGCTTGCTCGTAGGTGCGGCCGTCGCCCATAACGCCGACGGATTTTACCGGCAACAGGACGGCAAAAAACTGCCAGAGTTCCGGCCGGATGGGATGGGCTTCAATCTCTTCGCGCACGATGCGGTCGGCTTTTTGCAGCAGTCCGACCCGCTCGGGCGTGACCTCGCCGACGATACGGATGGCAAGCCCGGGCCCGGGGAAGGGTTGCCGCTGCACGATCGCGTCCGGCAGGCCGAGCTCGTGGCCAATGGTGCGGACCTCGTCTTTAAAGAGTTCGCGCAAGGGTTCTACCAGCTGCAAATGCATTTTTTCAGGCAGGCCGCCGACGTTGTGGTGTGATTTGATCGTTACCGACGGGCCGTTGACGCTGACCGACTCGATAACATCCGGATACAGCGTGCCCTGCACCAGAAAGCCTACGTTTTTAAGCTTGCGGGCTTCCCGCTCGAAAATCTTGATGAACAAGGCGCCGATCGCCTTGCGCTTTTGCTCGGGATCGCTGACGCCCTTAAGTGCTGCCATGAACTCATCGCCGGCCCGGACGGGACGGATGTGCAGGCCGAGTTGCTCGTAGGCCTTCAAAACTTCATCGTACTCACCGTCGCGCAGCAAGCCGGTATCCACGAAAATGCAGGTTTGCTGGTCGCCGATCGCCTTGTGTACCAGGCTGGCAGCTACCGACGAGTCGACGCCGCCCGACAGCGCACAGACGACATTAGCCGCGCCAACCTGCTTGCGGATAGTATCGACATGCTGTTTGATGATAGCGCCCGGGCGCCAATCGCGCTTGAAGCCGCAGGTGGTAATAAAGCGCTCCAGGGTCTCGCGGCCACATTGGCTGTGGACGACTTCGGGGTGAAACTGCAAGCCGAAGATCCCCAAGGCTGGGTCCTCGATGGCGGTAATGATGCCTTGGCTCGTGGCTGTGACGCGGCAGCCCTCGGGTGCGGCCGAGACGTAATCACCGTGGCTCATCCAGACGGTTGATTTGTTGGCTTCATGGCAAAGCAAGACGCTGGGCTCTTCCAGGGTAAGGGTGGCCTTGCCGTATTCGCGGGTGGTGCCGCCCGGTTCAACCCGGCCGCCAAGCGCCTGGGTGAGCAAATGCATGCCGTAGCAAATGCCCAGCACGGGCACTTCCAGCTCGAGCACTCCCGGGTCGAGCCCGGGCGCGCCTTCGTCATAGACGGAACTGGGGCCGCCGGATAATACAATGCCTTTGGGTGTGTGCGTACGGATGTCTGCGGGTGTGGCCGAAAAAGGCAGAATAACACTGTACACGCCAAGCTCACGCGCCCGGCGGGCGATCAGCTGGGTGTACTGCGAGCCGTAGTCGAGAATGACGAGCGTTTCCATTATTGGTAGTTGTCTCCTGGGTTGGTGATAAAGAGGTCATGCGGATGACTTTCGGTCAGGCTGGCTTGGGTGATCTGCATGAAGCGGGCGGTTTTCCATAGCTCGGGAACCGTGGCCGCACCGACATAATACATGCCGGAGTGAATACCGCCAAGCAATTGGTCGGACAACGCCTTGACGGTGCCGGTGCAGGGCACCAGGCCCTCGACGCCCTCGGCCACCAGCACATCTCCTTGGTAATTCTTGCCGTGGAATTCATCTTCCGAGCTGATCTCGATGCCTTTTTTCATGGCTGCCACCGAGCCCATACCGCGGTATTCTTTGAAGACATACTCTTTGGCGCCGTTGATGATGCTTTGGAAACGGCTTGGCACTTGCTCGGCACTCAAGCGGACGACCTTACCGGGTGATTCCTCGGTGGCGGCAAAGATGCGCCCCATCATAACGGTTGAGGCGCCGGCGGCCAAGGCCTTTACGATGTCGCCGGAGTAGCTGATGCCGCCATCAGCAATGACGGGTACGTCGTGCCGTTTGGCCACGGAAGCAACCTCAAGCAGCGCTGTCAGCTGCGGCACGCCCATGCCCGAGACGATCCGCGTGGTACAGATCGCGCCTGGCCCCATGCCGACCCGGATGCCATCAGCGCCGGCTTCGATCATGGCTTCGGCGCCTTCGGTGGTGGCAACGCTGCCGGCGACGACGTCGACGGAATAATTCTTTTTGATGTAGCGAGTGGCTTCAATAACCTTCGTGGCGAAACCGTGGGCGCTGTCAACTAAAATAACATCGGCACCGGCTGCGACAAGTGCCTTAACGCGGTCTTCGTAGCCCGGGCTGGAGCCGACGGCGGCACCGACCAGCAGACCCTCTTTTTTTACTGCGGCTACTTCGGCGGCTTGCGCCTCGATGGTAAGATTGCGGTGGATAAAGCCGATTCCGCCCAGGCGCGCCAGTGCGATCGCCAGGCCGCTCTCGCAGACCGTGTCCATCGGCGCAGCCACCAGCGGGCTCTTCAGCCCGATATTTTTAGTAATACGAGTTTCGAGCGAAATGTCGCTACGAGAAAACCCGGCAAAGCCGGGCCTAAGGAGTACGTCGTTGAATGTAAGGGCAAGTGAAAATTGATGTTCCATATACCAGTATAGGGCGATTTTAGATAGCCTGTCAAAATGTTTTCGCGGTTACTGTAGCGTTAGTCGTCACGCGCCAAAAGGCTCAAGCGGGCCGCGGCCACAACGACGGCCGCGCCCACCATAAAAGCGTTTCTATCGGTTCTGTAGGCTGCTATTTCTGCCATACGCTCCTGTATGCCCGGCTCTGCCGCTAAAAAGGGTATGAGCGCTTCATGCATGTGGCGTATATTCGAGGCCAGACCCTGGCTGTTCTTGTTGTGGACGCGGCCGGGGCTAATCGCAGGGCCGGAAAGGCCGATCAGCAGTTCAAGGGCTTTGCCATGTAGACGTACCATCGGGCGCATAGCAGCCTGCCGAATGAGTATATGGCTGAGAGCCGCACCGTTATAGTGGCCGGTGTGAGCATGCGCCGGCATGCGCGACGACTGGTGCCTTAACACGTTACTAAGCGGAACGTTGTGGGCGCCAATATAATCGATTTCGTTATACAGGGTCTTTGCGGCATCCGCGCGTACGCGTTCAAGCGTCAACCCTGTCTGGTAGGAGTCGAGCGGAAATAAGGCCCCTAGCCGGTACGTGCTGTGCTCGGGGTCCGGTAGGGTGTTCATGCGCTTATTGTACTGCTTAGTCTAGATGAATACCTAACCCTTAGACGGGCTGGCTGGGCGGCTCGCGGCCTTCATCAAGAGCAGCTACACGCAGGCATGCCACCGTCGCTGCGCCGCCCAGAAGGTAAAAGCGGGGGTTGCCGGTTCGGTACGAGCGGCGTTCAAGCAGTTCGCTCATGTCAGGCTCGGCCTCCAGGTAAGGTTTATACACATCCTCCAAAATGTTCAAAACATTGGGATCGGCCGGACCGTCATCCTCTGGCATGGGAGCTCCCATGAATATATGGCGATCCTGCAACGTGCGGGCAGCATCTGGGCTCATAACCGGCAATGGCTGCAGCGGGCCTTCCGCATTCAGGATGGCATACGTAAAAAGAGCCCCTCGGGTATGGGTCTGCGTACTGACGGCGCCTTCATGCAGCATGAGAAGTTCGGTATCGAAGATGATCCGCGCCATTATGCCGTTGTCACGATTAAGCAGCATATGGTGCTGTCTAATCGCAAATGCTGGGTCACTGTCTATTGTGCTGCGGACTAAACGTTCCTTCGTTTCCCGTGTAAACGGGAAAAAGGTGGGCGTTACCGCGGGCTCAGTGTGGAACGGGTAAGACATATGTCAACTATATAAACTTTTTGTGTATTTGCAAAAATAATGCGTAAACAGTGACGTATAATATGAGTGACATGACCGACCAACTGAAAGAGAAATTGAAAGAGCTGCCCAGTCGCCCAGGCGTGTACTTCCATAAAGACCGTGCCGGCGAGATTATTTATGTCGGTAAGGCCGCCCGGCTGAACAACCGCGTGCGCCAGTACTTCCAGAAGTCGCGCTTGCGCGACCCGAAGACCGACGTGCTGGTGGCTGAGATCGCCGACACCGATTGGATGGTGGTCGACAGCGAGATCGAGGCGCTCTTCCTCGAAGCCGAAATGGTGCGCCGCTACATGCCGCGCTACAACATCTTGCTGCGCGACGACAAAGCCATGAGCTACATCCGCATCGATTACGACAGCGACTACCCGACAGTTAGCGTTACGCGGCGGCCGTTGGATGACGGCGCGCGGTATTTTGGCCCGTACAGCTCGACAACGGCCATCCGGCAGGCGCTCAAAGTATTGCGCCGGGTGTTTCCGTTTGCGACCCGCCGGATACCCGGCCAAAAACGGGCCACCTTGCAGTATCACCTCGGCCTCGACCCGGGGCTTGAGGAAGGTCGGACGTCGCTGCAAGACTACCGGGCCTCTTTGCGCAAACTCATAAGCGTCATCGAAGGCAAGCGTACCGCCGTCGAGAAAGAACTGGAAAAAGACATGAAGCGCGCCGCCCGCGAGCAGCGCTTTGAGGACGCCGCCCGCCTGCGCAACAAGCTGCTTCTGCTGCAAAATATCTCGAAGCAGGTTATCTTCAGCGACAAAGAATTCCTCGATATCTCGAAAGACCACGCCTTGGCGGAAATGGTTGAACTTCTGCACCTGGCCGATTTCCCGCGCCGCATCGAGGGCTACGACATCAGCCACATGCAGGGCACTAACGTTGTCGCCAGCATGGTCGTCTTTACGCACGGTGTGTCCGACAAAGGCGAGTACCGCAAGTTCAAAACCCGCAAAGAGCACAATAACGATTTCTTCAACATGCACGAGACAATCACGCGCCGCCTAAGCGAAAAGAACCTCAAAGCATGGGGCAAGCCCAGCCTGCTCTTGATCGACGGCGGCAAGGGTCAGCTGGACGCTGCCTTGCGGGCCCGCGACGAGCAGGGCCTGCCGACGCTGCCGTGCATCGGCCTGGCCAAGCGCGAGGAGCAGATCGTCATCCACCGCGAGAAGTCAAACGTCGCACTGGACGACGGCGTGTTGCAGCGGCTGGGCGGCTGGAAGACGCTGACAGAAGAGTTCATATTAGTCAACTTGCCGCACAGTACCAATCTCGTCAAGCTGCTGCAGCGCATCCGCGACGAGTCGCACCGCTTCGCCGTTACATACCATTCAGTGCTCAAGCAAAGGGGCCAGACTGTCAGCCTGCTCGACGACATCCCCGGCATCGGTCCGGCCACGCGCAAGAAGCTCATCCGCGGCCTTGGATCGCTTCGGGCTGTACGCGAAGCCTCGCTGGAGGAAGTCGCTGCCCTCATCGGCCCTGCCAAAGCCAAAGTCGTCTGCCAGTGGCTCTCCACCAACAAATAAGGGGAGGCGCCGGCGGCCCGGCATTGCATTAAACCGCTCAAGCACGTACCATAAAAAACTATGATTACAGAACGATTACACAGGAAAAGGCTGGCTTTCGGGCTGACAGTAGCGCTGGCAGTCGGCAACATCGCCGCTTGCAGTTCTAAAGATAAGGCCGAACAGTGCGTGCCGGGCTATAAGATTGTCGGCTCAATGGTACTAAGCACAACCGAAAGTGCCAATCTAAAGCGTGGTATCGCGCCTGAGAACGTTGATCCGATACGTCCGCCGCGCTCAGCCTTGCCGCCGCGATTGCTGCGCTACATGATGGATGACGGTGATTTCAAGGCTGGTCCGGCGAGCGAAGCTGACAAGCAAGGCCTCCAAAAGTCAGCCGATGCTATCAGACTGCAACTAGGAATGGGGCCAGCTGGCTTTAGCGACCTTTCTGCCCCTGTTGTTCCAGAAGGCGTTATCCGGCTGGAGCTTGAGGGTATGGGCTTGGATGATCCGCGTATAGCAGAAGTGCCGCCTGGCCAGATAGGCATACAGACCGGCAACCCGGTCGAAATTTGCGGGAAGGGTGATGTTCGCCCCGTTATGCCTCCCAGCGAGATGCCTTCGGGCAAGTAGCAGGGCCGTGTGTTGTGGCCGCTTAGCCCGAGGGCGGGATTAGTCCAGTCGCCGAAATCGGCTCATCTTCAGGTTATCAAGCGGCTTCCAAATATCGCGCGCTTTCTTGTGCGTCAGTGTGCTTAGTTTGAGCAAGCTCACTAAAAGCATCGAGATGCCGGTACACAGCAGCGCCTTAATGAGGTACATTACCGGCACGTCAGGCACCAGAATCATCAGGATGTACCCGAGCGTGATGCTGAAGAGCACCAGCATGATCCACCACTCATTGTTGTAAACGCGGTTGCCCAGCAACAAGGCGACCTGCGAACGGTTTTGCTGGTTGTTGATGAGCGCGGTCAGGATTTTGTCCATGCGCTCCATTTGTTGCTTGTCGTCGCTTTCGAAGGCCAGGCAGTGCTCGATCAGCTGCTCGTATTGTTCCTCGCCGGCGCCCGGGCGGCGTTCGCGGAAGGCTGCCGTAATGTAATCTTCGATTTGGCCCTGCACCAGGTTACGGCTGCGCCGGCGCAGTTTTTTGGTTTTGATCAGAATATCGAAGAGGCCGTTGGCTTCGGCGCGGATGGCCTTAGCCAGCTCGTCGATACGGTTGCGCTGCGAGGCCAGCGTCGGCAAAATGAAGAAACCGAACAGCAGCGAGTTGACCGAAAACAGAGTCAGCGCCGCCGCCGGCAACTGCACACCCTCGACCCACAGCGCCAGCCCTAAAAACGTAAAGAAGAAAATAAAGAAAAACCAGCTAAGACGAATGTTGATTAGCAGGTCGCGCATGCCTTAACTGTAGCATGGTTTGTAAGCGTAAGCTATATTATGCCGCGGGCAGCAGGTCGTTGGCGCCAGGAGTTGCTGCTTCGTATTGCCTGAATAGACGTTTCTTCAAAAATACGGTAGAATAATGCCTTTAACGGAGCTATGACAATGCGTAACCTGATCGAGAAAGTTCCGGCCGCCGCGCTCAGTCTTGCCCTGGTGGCTGGCGCCGCCGCTTGCACTGAGGGCGACCCATCACAGCCGTCCGGGAACCGCCATTCCCCTGGCGCCGTAGCGACGGCCGGGCCGTCACCGAACGTGCATCCGCCTAAGGGCTTTGCTGATCCGCTTGCCAGCGCCATCTATGCCAGTACGAACCAGGCTATCGCTGAAACGGCGATCTGCTTGCTGGGCGATACGCCGGACCACATACCGGACTTTGAAGTCCATGACGTAGAAGGCTTTACGATAGAAGAATGGTACGGCAGCAACACATTCTTTACGGAAGAATACGAGGAAGCACCCGTCAATGTTACCGCTGAAGTCATGACAGGAGCGAGCAGGCCTGGAAAATATGATGACTCCATGTGGTTTTACCTGTCGAGCCGAACTGCTGCCGGCGCGGTCGGCATAGGCGTGCATATACACCCATTCGCCGGCGAGACGTTTAAAGATAGCCATGACTACGATGACGTCAAACATGCCGCTAGCCGTGCGGGCAACCTGGCTGTAATTTCATATATTGATCCGTTCAGCGCTGATGGCCAGGGCAAGACGATGCGCTTCCATAGGTCCGTTGATGCTAGCGGCAAAGAGATAATCGTCCAGGGAGCCGAGATTTCCTATACCGACATCCATACGCTTAACAACCCAGCTATTGCCACGCGTAGCGACCTTGAAGAGTGGCGAAATGTAGTTTTTGCTGCGCTTGATGAGATGGTCCAGCTTGACGGTGGTGGTGCCTGCAATCCTAGAACTAATCCTACGACACCTGTCATCCCGCCGCACGAGGCGGCTTAACGCTGAGCGGTTACGCAGATATCGCCAGAATATGCTACTATACTCCCGTGAACGAAACTCCTTTTGACAGCAGCTTCTTCAGCGGTAACCGCGAGCGGCTGCGGCAGCTCTTTACCGGTACTGCACCGATCGTTATAACGGCCCATGGTCAGCTGCAAAAGTCGACCGACGAGGCCTACCCTTTCCACCAGGAGCGCAATTTCTGGTACTTAACCGGCATTGACGTGCCGGATGCGGTACTGGTGATGGACAAGGGTAAAGAATATCTGATTGTGCCGGAGCGCGAGGCCGCCCGCGAGGCCTTCGACGGCCGGATCGACCATGCTGCTTTGAGCCGCATTTCCGGCATCCAAGACGTCTACGCCGACAAAGACGGCTGGAAGCAGCTGGCGGCGCGCCTTAAGCGTGTCCAGCACGTTGCCACGTTGGGCGCGCCGCAGCCCTATGTGGATTTTTGGGGCATGTACACCAATCCGGCCCGGGCGACGCTCATCCGCCGGCTGAAGGAAGTCAATGCCGATATCGAGCTGCTCGACCTGCGCCAGCATCTGGCGCGCATGCGTACCGTCAAGCAGACGGTCGAGATTGAGGCCATCCAGCAAGCCATCGACATCACGCTCGATACGCTCAAAGAAATCGGCCGCCCCAAGCAACTGGCAAAGTACGCCTACGAGTACGAAATTGAGGCCGACCTCACCCGGGGTTTCCGCCGCCGCGGCGCCGACGGCCACGCCTTCGCGCCGATTGTGGCTAGCGGCGAGCGGGCCTGCACACTGCACAATACCGATAACAACGCCGCGCTTGCCAGCGGTGAGCTGCTGGTGCTGGACGTCGGTGCCGGCTGGAACCGTTACGCTGCCGACATCACCCGCACGCTGGTGCTGGGCGAGCAGCCCAGCCGCCGCCAGGAGCAAGTCTACCAGGCGGTGCTCGAGGCACAGGAGTACGCCATCAGCCTCTTACGGCCCGGTGTCGTCCTCAAAGAATATGAAAAGCAGGTCGAGACCTTCGTCGGCGAAAAACTGCGGGAACTCGGTCTGATCAAAACCATCGAGCCCGAGGCGGTGCGGGCGTACTTTCCGCATGGCACATCGCACTTTTTAGGCCTTGATGTCCACGACGGCGGCGACTACGACCACCCGCTGGAGGCGGGCGTAGTACTGACGGTCGAACCCGGCATATATATCCCTGAAGAATCCATCGGTGTGCGCATTGAGGATAACGTCGTTATTACCCCTGAGGGCTGCGAAGTTTTAAGTGCCCGCCTGCCGCGCGAGCTTGTGCTAAAATAAAAGGAAGATTATGCCCCACGGTTTTTTGTATCGGTTTTTAGTTCGTTGGTTGATATGTGCGCTGGGCCTCTGGATTTCGGCGCAGCTGTTAAGCAACCACATCATGTACGGCGATCGCTTCTTCGTGATCGTCATGGCGGGGCTGCTGCTGGCGATTATTAACGCCATCATCAAGCCGGTGGTGGTGATCTTATCATTGCCAGCCATCTTGTTCACGCTGGGATTGTTCATGATCGTCATCAACGGTTTTACAGTTTTTCTGGTCAGCTGGCTGTACGCACCGCTGGAAATCACTAATTTCTGGGCGGCGATACTTGCCGGTATGATCATCGGGCTGGTAAACTATCTGGTAACAACTATTTTAGAGAGTCGAGAACGATGAGCATCTTCAATTACATTACAGTCGGATCAATGTTACTGCTGACCTTACTGATTCTGGTACAAACGCGCGGCGCTTCTTTGGGCGCCGGCCTTGGCGGTGGCGGTGAAGTCAACATCGAGCGCCGCGGCACCGATAAAACCATCTACCAGCTGACGATCATCACCGCATTCGTATTTGCCGGTTCGATCTTACTGGGTGTCGTAATAGGGTAAACCGTAAGGGGGCGAGGGTCTATGATCCTGAAGGCAATCAAGCTGCGTTTTCGCCGCCATTTACGGATTCAGAAACGCCAGGTTGAGGAGCTGGGCGCACAGGCCGAGCAGCAACTGGAGCGCAACTTCATCAAGCGGCTCGAGCGTTTGGCGCCGGTGAAGGGCTTTGTGGCCTCATGGATGCTGCTGCTGGTGCTTTTGGGCGGGTGCGTGATCGGGCAGATGCGCGGCTTGAGCGCCTTTTACCAGGACATTACGCCGGCTGCCGGCGGCACCTACACCGAAGGTGTACTGGGGCCGTTCACGAACGCCAACCCGATTTACGCCAGCGGCCTTGCTAACGCGGCTGTCTCCAGGCTGCTGTTTTCGGGCTTACTGACGTATGACGAAGAAAATAAGCTGGTCGGAGACCTGGCCGAAAGCTGGACGGTGGACGCCCGCGAAACCTCATATCTGGTCAAGCTGCGCCCCGGCCTTACCTGGCACGACGGCAAGCCGCTTACCTCGGCTGACGTACTATTCACGTATCAGGTGATCCAGAACCCGGACGCGCAGTCGCCGCTGGGCAGCAGCTGGCGCGGCATCGAAGTCTCGGCGCCCGATCCGCTGACGGTCAAGTTTATCCTGCCCGGCGCGCTCAGCGCCTTCCCGCAGTCGCTCACCAACGGCATCATTCCGAAGCATATCCTGGACACCGATACGGGTTTGAGCGCGCTGCGCACGTCGCAGTTTAACACCTCCCAGCCGGTCGGCAGCGGCCCGTTCCGCTTTAGTGCGCTTGAGGTGCTGGGCTCAGCGGCCGATACGCGCGAAGAACGCATCGCTCTAACTGCCTTCGACAAATATCACCTGGGCAAACCGAAGCTGGACAGCTTCGTGATCCGCACCTTCCGTAGCGAGCAGCGCCTGGTCGACAGCTTCAAAGATCAGGAGATTAACGCCATGGTCGGCCTGACCCGCCTGCCGGCCGATGTGAACGCCAGCGCTGTACGCCAGTACGGCTTGCCGCTGACGGCGCAGGTGATGACGTTCTTTAAAACCAGCGAAGGCTTGCTGGCCGACAAAGCCATCCGCCATGCGCTGCTGTACGCCACCGACCGCAAAGCCATCCTGAATGAAGTGGGCTACCCGACCAGGCCGGTGACGCAGCCGTTCCTAATGAACCAAAAGGGGTACTTCAACCCAGATTACTCGCAAGGTAGTTTTGACCTGGCCGAAGCCAAGCGCCAGCTGGACAAAGCCGGTTGGCGGGTAGGCAAAGACGGTGTGCGCTACAAAGGCAAAACGCCGCTCAGCTTCAATCTGGTAGCTCAGGACAGCGCCGAATACGCAGCCGTTGCCCGCACATTGGCCGCCCAATGGCGCGCTGCCGGTGTGGATGTGGAGCTGATCATGCGTGACAGCGACGAGTTCCAGGCTGCCCTGGCCGGGCACTCGTACGACGCATTGCTGTATGGCATTTCGGTCGGGGCCGACCCGGACGTCTTCGTCTATTGGCACAGCACGCAGGCCGACATCAGGGCCGCAAACCGGCTGAACTTCTCGGAGTGGAGCTCGGGTGCCGCCGACGTAGCCCTGGAGTCCGGCCGGACGCGCTCCGGTAAAGACCTGCGCATCATCAAGTACGAGCCGTTCATGCGCGCCTGGCGCGACGACGTGCCGGCTGTCGGCCTGTACCAGCCGCGGTTTTTCTATGTAACCCGCAGTACTGTGTACGGCCTGAATGAGCGGGTGATCAATGCCGACGTTGAGCGCTTTAAGAACGTCCACAATTGGATGATCCGCACGGTGCGCGTCTCGCAGGAATAGCCTCTCGGTTGACACCGAGCTGTAGTGGTATGGCCGCGCCTTTTATGATATAATTATAGTTTAATTGTAAAAGGTATGCATATGACCGAACATCATGCCGTCCCTTCGGAAGGCAACCCGATGGCGGAGCATGAAGCTCTGCTGCGAACGTTATATCGCAGTAGGGACGTTGCAAAACTACAACTGACAATGTGCGATCAGCTGCCACGCAGCCTCGCCCTGCTGTTGGAGTCGGGACTACCGACACCGGTTATGACGATTCCGGTATCGAGCCAGCAAGGCTCCTGGGAGTATGCGTCCACAATAATAGACACCATGGTCTGTCAAACATTTGATATTGACCCAGATCGATTGGACGAAGCCGAGTTTTACCCTTCAGCGATAGATGATCCGAACTACTCGTTTGTTGCATCACGTTGGTTCGATAATGTAACACCGGGCTGCAGCCTGCAAGAAAGCCGCTGGCACCAAACCGATGGATCGGGTGTTGTTACGTTTTCGTTGTTGCGGGCACCTGAGCCCGGCGAGTAGCGACGAGCATTTTTGACAGGCTGTGCCAGGTCTCCTGGAAGAGCTCGAGCATAACGGCGTCGGAATCGTCGAAGCCGTGGCTGGCGTCTGCGATCACGTGCAGGTTTTTCGGTTCATCGGCGGCCTGGAAATACCGCTCTTCCAGGTCTACTAGCGCGCCGGCGCCGGCAGCGATGATGCTAATCGGATAGCCCTTGGCGGCGAGCGCCGAGGTGTCGCCGCGCTGCTTGTCTTTATCTAGTGCTGCCACCGGGTAGACCCAGCCCTCCCCGGCCGTGCCGATGACGTACGGTCCCTCTACAATTTGGGGAAAGCGATCAGAGAAGCGCGCATCCCGATTCTCTTGCCACCATAAGCCGTGCGACGGGTCCCATAACACGGCGCCGTCGAGCTTCGCCTTCGACGCCAGGATCGTCAGCCCGCCGTAGCTGTGGCCCACGGCGAATACAGGCTGTTTGCGCAGGGCCCGCAGATAAGCGACGACAGCTTCAAAATCATGTACGTGCGTCTCCAGCGTGCAGTCCATCAGGTTGCGCGTGCCCGGCTCGAAATCATACATAAACAGCCGCAGCGTCGCCAGGCCGCGAGCGTGCAGATACCGCGCGCCCAGGTACTGGATCAGCGCGTTGCCGCTACCGGGCCGCCCGTGCATCATCACGACCAGCGGATCGGTGATGTCGCCGCGCAGGATGCCTTTGACCTTCAGGCCGTCTGTGCCGGGCAGGTCTATGTAGATGACTTCCTCGGACTTGGGCTCGTATTGCATGAAGCCAGTATAGCAGACCCCGGCAAGCCCTCTCCCTTGATCAGAAAGTAAAAGACCCTGGCTTGGCCAGAGTCTTTTACTATTGGTGCCGCAGAGAGGACTTGAACCTCCACGAGCTTGCGCCCACTAGTACCTGAAACTAGCGTGTATACCAATTTCACCACTGCGGCATAACTTGTGTCTTTCGGGTCTATAAAAGCACCTTCGGACTAACGCAAGCTATTGTATCCTAATTGGGGCTCGCATTCAAGGCTTGACAGTGGTATAATATATGGGAAGCGAGGTTTTATGTATGGATCCGAGAGACCCTGCTACTAATAATAGTACGTTTCGCACACCACAAGATGCTCCCGGGGCTGCTCCGCAGCCGGCCGGTTCGGCATGGGCTAATGCTCAGCAAACGCCGCCGGCAGGGCAGCAGTCTGTGCCTGGGGCTGCAGATGCTTCGTCGCAGGCGCAGGACCCTATCTCGCAACTTTCGAGCCAATCAGCGCAGCGCCTGAACGCGGCTCGGCAAGCCCAGAACGCAATCCCACAGGTCCAGAATCCGACGTTGCCGGCCCAGAACCCAACTTCGCAGACCCAGAACCCGGCTGATTGGTTCAAGCCAAAGACCTCACCGGCGGTATTCCCCAAGTACCCGGCCGAGCCGGATGCCGACCCGTACTCTGTGCCGGGCCAGTACCAGTTTAGCCAGCCTCATTTGCCGGCCGCGCCTGACCGGCCGCAGCCAAGCTACGAGCAGCCATTCCGGCCGGCTCCGAGTACGCCGCAGTACCCGTACCAGCCGATCCGGCCTGACCCGGCCGTAAACCCTTACGCGGCCAACCCGCAGCTGCCCGACGTGGCGGCTCCAGCGCCTCAGGCGGCCCAGCGTCCTGCACCCGTCAGCCCGCCGCCGTCCCAGCCTCAGCCCGTTCCGGTGCCGCAACCGCAGCCGACTGAAAATTATCTTTCGACGCCGGTGCCGGGCCACTCGCGCCGCTTTAAAGTTTTCATGACGATCACCTTCTTGCTTGTGTTGGCCGCAGCCGGGGCGATAGCCTATCTGTTCTACTCGCCGCGCGACGACAAACCTGCTCAAAAGCCGGCCACTACCCAACCGGCGCCGAAGCCAGCTGAAGAGCAGCCGGCCGAAACGCCGCAACCGTCCCAGAACAAGCCGGAAGAAGCGGAAAAGCCTGCGGAGCCTGCGCCCGCACCTCAGCCAGCAGTGCTGGCTCTGGGCGACTTCACCCGCGCCAGCTTCACCGCGCCAGCCAACATCCCCGACGGTTACAGCACCTTCGATTACAAGACGCCCGGCGTGACGGCTTACCGCAGCGCAGACCGCGCCTGCGAACTGCAGTTCGGCACCCTAAGCGCGGAGGCATTGCCAGGCGACAACAGCAACGACATCATCGGCCGCCAAATCCAGGAACTGCGCAACAAGGGCGGCAGCTTCGGCGATCCGACGGCTATGGCCGACCTCAAGCTGGCACATCCGACCGACCCTAACAAAACCAGCTACAACCTGCCAAGCTATTCCTTCACCGGCACAATGGCCAGCGGCCGCCACGTGCGCACGCACTATGCCGTCGCTATCTTGAAGGACGGTAGCCGAGCCTATGTCTTGCGCACCTGCAGCAGCCTGAGCGCCCCGGTCGACGGCGCAGCGCTTGACCCGGTAGAGTCATTCGCGGCCGGCATCGGCCTGAAGCCCGAGCGGTAGCCGCTAACGGGTCAAAGGTTCAAATCGCGGCAAGATGAGCGGTCGCGAGCGATCTATCTGGGGCAGGGCTGCATGTTCGACACGTTTGACAATGCCCGCCATGAGCGCAGCGGTGCGGTGCGCGTCTCCCCACATATACGGCTCGATATTAGTGACGTCGTAGGCACGCTGCAGGGCGAGTGCGGCTAGCTCGACGGCTTTGTATGGCGTTAAGGTGGGTGCTGGAGCTAGGTTGAAAGCGGGTATATTGCCTTCGACCGCCGCAACCGCCGAGGTGAGACATAAGCTTGCCTGCCCTGTACACCGAAGTCTTTCATTGGCGACATACATGCATATGCGTCTATTGCTGGCACCTTGCGCAATAAACTGAGAAACAGCATACAATGCAGATACATACCTGGCTTGTAAGGTGCCATTCGCAAGCTGTAAAACGCCCTGTTGCAAGCCCTCTAAAAGCCGGCCGTTCATGTCGTCGGGTAACTTGGCTACATACTGGGATAACACATCTCTCTCAGGTGTAACTGTATATGAATGTTCAGCGTATGCAGTCCATGTGTTTGCGAGATTATCTTCTAAGATAGTTGACTCGACATCTCGCAACCGATACTCGGAATCGGCACTGTATATTGGTCGCGGCCACCCTAACATGTCCACCACATGTGGATCATAACCCATTACTTCAAGAAAATGTCGGCTCATACAGCACGTATTAAGAATAGTTATGATAAGTATATCACGCTGTGCATCCATATCGGCTTTCAAATCGGTAGTTTCTTTTAGGGTATGATGTTACTTGCACCTGACGCTGCCTTCACGGTTATGCTATGATGGATGCTAGAAAGTATTCACCAAAGAGGTTCAGCTTTTATATGAGTAAGGTTGCACATTATTTACAGGATCATTTGAGTGGTACGGTCATTACTTCGGCGGATGCGCGGCGGTATTTTGCCACCGACGGCAGCGTGTTTAGCATTACGCCGTCGATCGTGGTGTACCCGCGCAACGAGAATGACGTCCGCAAGACCGCCCGCTTCACCTGGCAGCTGGCCGAGCGCGGCCGCGTCATACCGCTGACAGCCCGGGGTGCAGGAACCGACCAATCGGGCGCGGCGCTGGGCAACGGTATTATGCTGGCCTTTCCGGCGCATATGAACCGTATCATTGAGCTGGATGCGAAGTCGGGGCTGCTGACGGTTGAACCGGGCGCTATCTACGGCAAAGTCCAGCAGACGCTGCAGACGCATGACCGCTTTTTACCGCCGTTTCCGGCCTCACTGGAGTATTCGACCATCGGCGGCGCGGTTGCTAACAATGCCGGCGGCGAGAAAAGCTTCAAGTACGGCGTCACGCGCGACTATGTGCGCGGGCTGCGCGTCGTGCTGGCCAACGGCGAAGTGATCGAAACCGGTCGCCTAAGCAAGCGTGAAGCCAATAAAAAGCTGGGCCTTGCCACCTTCGAGGGCGAAATTTACCGTGCCATCGATGCGCTTATCGAAGAACACCAGGACGTGATCGAAAAAACCGACCCGCGGGTTTCTAAGAACTCGGCCGGTTACGCCCTAAGAGGCGTCAAGAACAAAGACGGCTCAATCGACCTAACGCCGTTGATCGTCGGCTCGCAGGGCACGCTGGGCATTGTGACCGAAGTAACGCTTGAAACCGAAGAATACAACCCGGAAACATCGCTTGTCGTCGGCTACTTCGACAGCCTGGAATCCGTCCAGAGCGCCGTGCTTGAGCTGCGCAGCCTGCCTGAGCCTGCCAGTGCGATCGAGATGGTCGACGACCAACTGCTGCAACTGGTTGAAAAACTGAATCCCAACCTTTTGAAAGATGCCATTACCAAGCCCTTCCCGAAGGTTGTCTTGCTGGTTGAGTTCGATGACACCAGCGAGCGGCTTCAGAAGAAAATGGTCAAAAAGGCAGAGAAGGTCATGGAGCGATACGCCACCAGCCACGTCGTCGAAACCGAGCCGGCCGAGCAAGCCCGCCTCTGGAAGTTACGGCACGCCTCGGCCGCGGTTGCCGGCCATACCGAGGGCAACCTGAAGGCGCTGCCGATCATCGAAGACGGCATCGTGCCGCTTGAGCGCTTCCGCGAGTACATCGAGGGCGTCTATGAGATTTTTGCGCGCAACCGTTTGCAGGCAGCTGTGTGGGGCCATGCCGGAGACGCCAACTTGCACATGCAACCGTTCCTGGACCTGTCACAGGTGGGCGACCGCCAGCGCGTCTTCCGCGTGATCGATGAGTATTACAACCTGGTGATCTCACTCGGCGGCAGCACGACCGGCGAACACGGCGACGGCCGCTTGCGCGGCCCGTACCTTGAGAAACTGTACGGCTCCGAAATGTACGACGTCTTCAAAAAAGTAAAGCAAATCTTCGACCCGTACGGCACCCTCAACCCCGGTGTGAAGATCAATGTTACCTCTGAAATGGTCAAACCGCTACTGCGCAACACCTTCACGCTTGACCACTTATATGACCACCTGCCGCGCTCATGAATATCATTACTTCGCCATATGACCTGATCGGACTGGTCGGCGCCAGCTTGATCTTATTCGGATTTTACCGCATCAGTATTGGTCGCTGGACGAATAAATCCTTCTGGTACGAGCTCGACAACTTGGTTGGGCCTGCCTGTATGATCATTTACCAGTTCCATCACCAAACGTACATCGGTATCGTGCTTAATGCGGTGTGGATTGCAGTCGCCTTCCGCGGTTTGACATCATTTGCCCAACGGTACCGGCAGCAGCACCAGCGCCGCGCCAAGAAGTAAGCCAGCGAACTGCGACCGGCAGCGGCATATGCTATAGTATGTGACACGAACGTAGCTGTTATGTAGGAGTTTTGTTGTCTATGTCCGAAACAGTCAATACCCCGGAGCAACCACAGTTTCATGTACCTGCCGCTATACACGAATTCCCCTGGGGAAATAGCCATGGTGTACGCCCTCAGCAGGGTGCCGGCGAATACTTGACCAACCATTGGAACGTAGCCGGTGCGGTACTGACCGATTTGAACAACGGCGACACTGCGCAGGCAGAGCAGTCGATGGTCGAGGTCTTTACCGCTTGGACGGAAGCTCCCGTACCAGGGGTGCGTCTGCGCCGCCGCTTTGCTGATGCGTTGGGCGCACATGTGTACGCCGCTGCCGCCGAACGGTATTCCTCTGAAGTAAACCCGGCAACGGGCGTATCGCCGCTTGACGAGTACTTGCTGAGCCGTGCAGAGATGCTTGCGCCGCTGTTTGATAAGCCTGACCCTGATAGTTTCGGCATCGGCAGGTCGGAAGATCGTGCAGCTATGGCAACGGTGCTGCGGGTAAGTACGCTCCAGGCCGACGAGCCCGCCCCAGTCCTGTGGACGCCCGATACCCAGGTTAATGCCCCTGTCCTGACGGCCGCCCTGGTAAGCGACCGGCTGCGGGCCGATGCACCAGTGGTGGCATTGGTGGCTGCCGCAAGTAAGCCCTGGAAGCCTGTCGCCAAACCCACGTTTACCGGCCGGTCTAAACACGAGCCGCCGACGCTGGAGAACGGCGTGCTGGATACCATAGACCGCGTAGCCTCGCGCCGCGCAGTAGAGATGGCGCAGTACGCCGACGAGATATTCGGCACCATGACGGTGAGCCAAAAGCTGGCTCATCCTAAAATCAGAGAAAGCGGC
Source organism: uncultured bacterium (assembly GCA_965652795.1). GTDB lineage: Bacteria > Patescibacteriota > Saccharimonadia > Saccharimonadales > UBA4665 > CBFGXJ01. Next base: position 35,269 of record CBFGXJ010000005.1, on the reverse strand, counting down.
CTGGTCACTGCTCCGCCAGCTGAAGTTACCGACTATCTGGAGGGTCGTACACCGGAAACCGCCTACCCTGGCCGCAGCATAACCAACTTCATGGAAAGAATAAGACGTGATACCGCAACTGTCGACCTGCAAAGGCTGCAGAATGCAGCCACCGCAGTGATATTACAACCAGAGTTACAACGGCTGGGCACGGCGCAAGAAGCCCACCATATTACCGGTGTGGCGCTACTGGCTGCCGCCGGCTCGCGCATGAGCACCGAAGCGCCGGCCGATCGACGTGCGATTGCCGATGTCACTATCCATTATGGCGCAATGACGCTCACTATTACGAACCCGGCCGATGCTAATCAAACGGTTACCGTGACGTTGCATGACCCCGAACTGCTTAGAGGTCGTACTATCAGCCCGAAAGGGCGAACTGAGTGGCGCGCCGCCGGCTTTGACAGCGTCCAAGCTGTGCAGGACTTTGTGGATAGTTTAGAGGGTATCTCGCCGTCGTATACAGCTAACCTGGACGAATGCCTGTCGACGGTGACCACTACTGCACTGAGCGAACTGACGGATTACTTCAGGGGCGGGGATTGGGCAGCGCCGTCGGGCTTGAATACTGGTGTTTTGGATCGATTCAAGTCCACGTATCCGGCATCCGTACGGCTGGACGAGCAGGCAGCGCCCCCGGAGGCCATACCCGTCATCCGGAGCGCCCAGTACGGTGGCACCGCAGCGGACATAGTCGGTTTATGGGGCGCGGCTCATGCCGCCCGGCTGGAGGCGCCCGATACGGTTATCGGCTTCCGGTTGCCGTTTATCCCGTCTGAAGCGACGGCGCTGGTGACGGCTAATCCTGCATACGGCAGGCTGATGGCTATGTTCCGTATGCAGCCAGAGACGGTACGTGCCCGGCTGGCCGAGAGATTGGGCGATACGTACGCGCCGCTGCCGGCCCGGCTTAATGTAGAGGGCGGGCAGCTGGCTGATACGCTCCAGCAACTGCATGAAGCCGGCACGCCGATCGTCTTGGGCGAATCACTTGACCGATTCCTGACGCAAGCGGCAGTAGGTAGCTATGTGCCGGCCGCGCTGGAGGCTTTGGGGTACACGCGTGACAGGACGGAGAGCGGCCCGCAGCTCATGAACGACCGGTTGAGATCATTCCAAAAAGAGCTGATTGCCGAAGTGAGCAGACTGGGCGGCGGGGCGCCGCTTCACGGGGTGACCGGATTGCAGCTTGACCCGAACCAAGAGTATAACGAAACACTCATGCGCTATAGCGGTCAAGGGGTAGGGGTCCTGCAACTGCGGCACGAACAAGCGTTGATTGCGTACGTTATGGAACGTAACCCCGACTTTACCATTGCCGGTCGCGACCTGCCCGCCTATGCGGCATGGCGCGGCCTACTGGAGCCATTAATGGATATGGCCGAAGAAGCGGGGCTGGTAGGCTACAGCAGGGTACATCCTGAAGAAGTCCTTATCCGCCCACCTATTAGTATGTATGACGTACCGCCGCCCGTTGATATGCCGGCCATTATGGCCCAGCTGCCGCCTGCCGACAGCGGCGAGGTCCAGGCCAGCGGCGTAGACCCCGGCATGTACGGGCAGGTTAGGGCGCTCGGCTCGTCTATGGCCGACCGCCTGGCCAGCCTGCGCGGTGTCGAGGCGGGGCCTGACGGCCGGCCTTTTAACGTGCTTGAGCGGCTGGTCACGATAGGCGAAGCACCTGCTACCGACGCAGCAGCGCCCGCCAACCTGCAGCAAGCCAACGCTACCTTTGCCGAGCGGGCTCAGGAACTTTCCCGTCAGCGGGTGACCACGCCCTTCGTGCTAACCAAAACCGGTGTCGCCGTCGCCTACGACCGCCTGCCTTCAGCCTAGGCTGCCCAGCCTGGTTCAAGGGTTGAGATATCCACCTTTTTAGCGTATACTAGCAAATGTTTTAAACGACAGTATGCGGACGTGGCGGAATCGGTAGACGCGCTACTTTGAGGTGGTAGTGGGGTGACCCGTGGAGGTTCAAGTCCTCTCGTCCGCACCACTAGTAAAATACCCTGGCTTGCCCAGGGTATTTTACTAGTCTTGAATAGAGAGGACTTGACGGAAAGTAGGCAGACTGCCGGTGGTAGTCTGCTGCAAACAGAAAACAAGTCCTCTCGTCCGCACCAAGTTGAAGTAACAGATACAAAAGAGTTTGGTTTTCGAACTCTTTTTGTTTGAAATCGTTTTCTCCCTTATGATACTGGCACAACGGTATAAGTACTTGGTTTAATAAGCAAACCGGCGAGCGCGCGGCCGAGTTTGGCAAAATGCCCAGCCGTACTTCAGAATGTATTCTCGGGACTTTTCTTGTTGTAACTATCATCTATTAGCGGAGGTTCAAGCCCTCTTTAATCTAAATTGCTGTATCATGGACTATATGATTGATTTACAGGATTTCTGGAACAAGAACAGCGCACGCATCCCCGACGATAAAGGCCATTCGTTATACGCGGCCGAAAAGGAAAAGGAATTTCCCAGGAACTCAAAGGTCTGCGACCTTGGCGGCGGCACGGGCACCGACAGCATTTATTTTGCCGAAAAAGGGCACGAGGTTGTCTTGGTGGATATTGCCGATGAGCCTCTAGCTAAGGCCGATGCTCATGCAAACGAGTTGGGCCTTGCAGACAAACATAAAACGCTTCAGTGCGATTTTAGTTTTGGCAAGCTGCCCTTAGAAGATAGCTCAGTGGATATTGTTTATTCGCGTCTGGCCTTGCATTATTTTGAGTCCAAAGTGCTTGCTCAATTGTTTTCAGAAGTGTATCGAATCTTACGAAGTGGCGGTAAAAGCTATCTTTCGCTCAAATCTCCTGATGATAGTGCAGAAATGGAGTTCCTCGCCACAACTGCCACGGAGCAAGAAGAGGGCGTCTTTAACGAAAACGGCCGAATCAAAACTCGCTACACAATAGATCGGCTTGAAAAAATACTCGCGGACGCTAACATTCCCCCTGGAAATTTTAAGGTTACTGCTTACACGGAGAAGCTGGGCAATAGCAACGATGTAGTTAAGTCCGGTGTTGATGCGTTTATTGTGAACGAAGTGACCGTAAGTAAGTAGTTGGCGCGTACAGGAAGCAAGCCCTCTCATCCGCACCACGTTGAATTTGAGCACCTTCGTATTCTTAATTCTTTCAGCTACATACGCTCGAGTCCTGACACCTGTCATGGAATTTTAAAGCTTAGTCTGGCTAAGGATTCAACTTTTCTTAGCACTAGTGTAGAATCAGCATATGGATACAAAAAATCTAACTGCAGCGCATGCCAAATACGTAATAGTAAATCGGACAAACAGCGATACATGGAGCTTCCAAGAAAAAGACCGTGCTAAAGCTTTTTTGCGATTTGTAATAAATGACTTTCTGAGTCAAAGAGACAAGAACGACTCTACTATGGAGCGGCTATACGCAGGGGACTTCATTATTACTCAATATGGCGATAATGGTAAGCAAATTGGTCGTTGGATCGGTTTAAGCTTCTTCGAATCTTAGCGCGTCCTCACCAAAAGCTCGATTAACGTCCTGTCACCCTACCTACGGATTCACGACCGACCCATCATCATACTTATTATTCGACCAGCTGCTGCCACTCCCGGCCAAGAATGACGTGGCTGGCCCCCAGATCCCGCAGACACCGCCTGGGCCGCGCTGGAAAATATTGTTCGTCACCACCACGTTCGACGGCGTGGGGAATGGTTTGCCCGGATTATGGCCAAATGAGCCGCAGTACCCGCCCGACGGGGTGGCAACGAACAGGTTGTTGTTGATGGTTGCGTTGGTGATGGCCGCAAAGTCACCGAAGAACGACGCGTCAGCGGTGCAGCCGCCGCCGACGCCGTTGTCTTCGGGTGTGCAGTCCAGCGTGTTGTGGGTGAGTGTCATGTTGTTGCCGCCGTTGCTTATGAAGGCGTTATTGTGAAATGAGCCGCCGGGCTGGTTGTACTGGTCGTGCAGCCAGTTGTCGCTGATGACGCAGTTGCCGCTGCACGAGATTGAATGCTGGCCGCCGGTGACCTCAACGCGCCGCACAGTTATGTCGTTATAACCGATTGCTGGTGCCGAGGTGCTGCTGGCGTGGACTTCGGAGTCTTCAATCGTCAGGGAGTACCCGTTGCCGTCGACATCTATGTGGCCGTTAATACGCGAGTTCTTTATGACGACGCCGCTGGCCTGAATGAACAGGTCAGTGTTGATGGTTTTGCCAATGATAGTCGTACCTGAGGTGGTTATGGTCGACGGGCCGCTATACGCAGTCAACACCGTGCCGCTGGGTACGCCGGTGTTGGAAGCGCCGGGCCAGCAGCCGCCGGCGCCATCGGGACCGTCGTTCGTGTGGGTGGCGCTGCTGCTGCAAGACGTGCCCGGATTACCGCTGGAGCCGCCTCCGGAGGTGCCGCCGCCGCTGGAGCCGGAAGAGCCGGAAGAGCCCGGCGAGGTACTGCCGCCGGCAGATGGCTGCGAGCTGGGTGTCTGGGCCGGTTTTTTGGCGTCCGTTTTGGGTTGATCTTTCGCTTTGGGATCGTCGGTCTTTGGCTTGGTGGTAGTGTCCGGGGTGGTTTTGCCCCCTTCGGGTGTAGCCGGTTGGGTTTTGGCGGGGGTTTTGCCAGTATCTTGGGTCGGCTGGTCGCCTGAGCGACTGTTCCATATGACGATACCGATTATCAGCAGTACAACAGCTGCGGCACCGGCTATGTATGCGATGGTTGCCGGGCGGAGTTTCTTGGATGGGCTGGGGTAATTTTGCGGATACACTTTGTTTTTTACGGTCAGTAACACTATTTAACCATATCCGGAGTAGCTCGCCAACGACAATCCGTTTTTACAGAGGTACTGAAAGTAGTGAACAACAGTACAAAAATCACAAGCAATCACATTCAAATTATGATATAGTATGCAAACTATGAACGCAGAGTACTTCAGAACGATTTATGACGATAAGGGCGCTGCCATGCAGGTGTACCGTGGTATAGGAGAGTGGTTTTTGGAACTGCCACGCCTGGCTCAGGACCCGCACATATTTAACTGGGTGCCTGATGCCGAAAGCCGTTTTTCGGATGTGGGCGAGACCTGGAGATTCCTGAATCAGCGCCTGGGCCAGGGCAGCATCATGCCGTATTGGTTAGTCTCGCCGAGCGGCAGTCTGGGCGGGTATGGCTGGGGCCGGGTGCAGCCCCTGGTAGGCGGTCAAGATATGTTCGAAGCCGTAGATGCTTGTCTCGACGGGGCGCCACGGCCTAAAGACACTATCGAGTTTCGGCTCGCCAAAAGATATCGTCAGCGGGGTTTGGCCGAGCAATTCGCAGCAGCGATCGTGGTAGATTATGCTATTGAGCGCACCAGCGGCCCGCAGCCGAGCCGTGAGGTTTTCAACGGATTATGGGCCAGGACATTCGCAAACAATACCCGGGCCATCCAGGTATGCCAGAGTCTTGATAAACTGCCCGGCAAAGAACCGGATGCTTCGATGGTGCCGCGGCCTGCCTTTGAAATCGCACATACCGACGCAAGGCACGCCACGATGGTCATGCCGATGGCCAATATTCGATCCTTGACCCACCTGGCGGTTCACGACAACGCCGCCCGCGGCCCGGGGGACCCGGCCCAGCCGGCCCGCCTGGAGGTTATGCACTAGAATGATGCAAGCTATGCGCGGCCGTTGCTCTGCGGCCATGGCACTTGATAAATCGGGCGAAGTAGCGTACAATCTCAGAGTACTTTTAGATGAGATGGTGCCGCTAGCGGTATCTCATCAGGAAGGGCGCTTAGCTCAGTTGGCTAGAGCATCTCGTTTACACCGAGAGGGTCGGGGGTTCGAGTCCCTCAGCGCCCACCAATGAAAATACCCTGGTTCAGCCAGGGTATTTTCATGGCTGAACTTGAAAGTAATAAGAATGGTAAGGAGGCTGTAGCCAACCGATGAATAAGCCAAAACCTGAGTCTGCCGGCAATTTCGACCCGGCAGGCGGCCTCCCCTCATCTATTCGCGGCGAGGGTGCCGCGCCGGAGAACCAGGCCGCTCATGAAGCGCCAGGCATACCCGGGGCAGCCATACGGAGTGCGCTGGACGAAGATGTTCCGGTTGGATCTCTAGACCCTTATGACATGACTGTTATGTCTGAAGAAGGGCGTCAACAATGCCGCCAATTGCTCTTCCGTCGTCTCATTACGGCAGCAGAGTATCCGCATAGCTTACTGGCAAATAAGTCGTTTCTGCCTCCCAAGCGCCGCATAATTATTCCGGCCGATAACGTATTGGTCGTTGATGATCACAGGGTAGAGCTTGAGGGCGGCAAAGAGCTCTTCGCAGTTAATCAATTGCTTCTAGTGGACGACGCCATAACAGCGCAGGACCTATATGAAAACGGCATGGGCAGTAAACAGGAGATTGCCCGATTACTGGCGAACCTAAAAGACAAAATAGGCGAGGCGATTACCAGGGCGAGACGTGCAGGCGGCTTTGCATATTACTTTTACCGTAGTGGGTTTACCGATATGCGGAAGGTAGTGCGCGGGCATATTGCTGACAGTTCACGTTACATCGGGTTCATACGGCCGGTGGTACATATTCCCGGGCTTGAAGGCCATATGAATGATGAAAGCGGCGAGGCGCTGCCCATAGGAGCGCCGGATAGCGCTCCTAACGTAGAGCGGCCGCCTGAGTCCGCGCCTGAAACACCACCACTGCCAGCAAATGATATGGCTGAGCCTCCATCGCGGGGAGCACCGGGCCCGGCAAAACTTATAGAAGCCCAAGTGGCAGCACCCCTGGTTGAATGGGGCGGCGTAGAAGTCATTATGGAACGGACGCAGCTTCCAGAAAACATTGTACGAGGATTTATAGCCCGCAATCGCTATAAACTGGGCAACCAATTCCCCTCTGCGCGTACCAACCAGGGCAAGGTAGAATATTCGCCTCAATTTGTGCAGTGGGCCATAGATAGCTTAGAGCAGGCCAAGGCAAGGTATTACGCCAGCAAACCGCCCGATCAGCAGTAGTTCACGACATCCCCCCAGGCGATATCGGCTCACCGCATGCTATGTAAGGATAGCCTAATCAAGCCGGGTTAGGCGCCACATCAATGACGGGCCCGGCAGGTCATTTCTCAAAAGGATTTTAGTAGATTTACCGTTGAGACCAGAGCGGACGGTGTAGGTGCCGACGACGTCGCCTTTGTTGCTGGCGTGGCTGGGCTGGTGCAGATTGATGCTGGGTGTGAGCGGCACGCCCTTCCACATCACCATGTCGATATTGCCCGCCGCGACGACATCGGAGCGCGCACCCCAGGGCGTTTGGTACGAAGCAATCTTTTGGCCCGCCTGCGCCGCCCGCGCAACCGCGAAGTGCGGTTTGGCGGAATTCAGCAGCGGCTCGCTGGCATCAAAGGCGGCTACCAGGTTGGGTGCGCCCAGGATCACGCCGATCAGGACTACGTTTTCGCCGGTGGGCAGCTTGTGTCCGGCCGCAAACAGGAAGCAGCCGCCGGCTTCGTCGGTAAGGCCGGTTTTGATGCCGATGATGTTGTTGTAGCCTAACCGGGCATTGGCGCTGTTGATGGTGCCGGCCACCGGTATGGTGGCCGATTTTTGCCCGACTATGTTAGCCAGTACTGGGTTGTCCATGACGTATTCGCCCAGGCGGACGAGTTCTCGGGTAGTGGCGATGCTTTTGGGCGACATGCCGCTGGCGTCGTCGGCTAATACCATTTGCTTGAGCCCGAACCGCTTCGCCATGCCGTTGGCGTAGGCGAGGTACGCATCCATCGAGCCGAAGGCCCACAGCGCCGCCGTGTCGGCCATGTTATTGGCTGAGGGCAGCAGCATGGCTTGCAGCATCTGGTATTCCGTGATCTTTTCGCCTAAGGCTACTTTGGCGACGGCGCCGCCTTGGGCCAGATAGCTTGCGTACAAGTCGACGTCGCGCTCGGTAATGGTGTAGGTTTCGCCCTGCTGGCCCAGTTTGAACGGTTTTTGCTCAATCAGCGCCAGGGCGGTGACTAGTTTAGCCAGGCTTGCCATCGGCCGGGCGGTGACTGCGCCGGTGGCGTCCAGTACGCCGAAGCCCTGTGCACCGATAGCAGCCGAGCCGGCGCTCGGCCAGGCCAGCTTAACGGCGCTGACGGTGCTGACGAGCCCTTCGGGTGTGGCGGTGGCGGCAGGCAAGGGGCGGAAAGCATTGGCAAGCAGTCCGGCGACCAGCAACAGCGGTAAGATAACAAGCGTTGCTTTTCGTAAGATCGACGTATGTTTGCGTTTGCGCTTTGCCCGCACGCTATACATATGACCATAATACAACATCACGCGCATATGCTATACTTAATACATAAGTTCTTAAGGAGTTATAAAGAAACATGACAGTCTGGATTATCGTCGGTGTAGTGGTACTAATTCTCATCATCGGCATCGTACTCTATAACGGCCTCGTTACCCTGCGCATGCGTACCGATGAAGCCTGGAGCGATATTACCGTCCAGCTGAAGCGCCGCTTAGACCTCATTCCTAACCTCGTGAACGCTGTCAAGGGCTATGCCAAACACGAAAAAGAAGTCATCGAGAACGTCACCAACGCGCGCGCTAACACCTTGAACGCCCAGGGCGTCAAGGAAACCGCCGCCGCCGAAAACCAATTCGAAGCCGCGCTGAAGAGCCTCTTTGCCGTCGCCGAGAACTACCCGCAGCTGCGCGCCAGCGAGAACTTCCAGCAGCTGCAGGCCGAGCTGACCGACACCGAAGATAAGATCATGGCCGCCCGCCGCTTCTACAACGGCGCAGTCCGCCAGTTGAACATTAAGGTTGACACCTTCCCGTCCAATTTGGTCGCCGGCATGTTCGGTTTCAAGAAGCGCGAGTTCTTTGAAGTCGAAGACCGCGCCGCCGTTGAAACTCCAGTAGAAGTCAAGTTTTAGCTGGTACACTCGTAAAAGACGTAGGCACGAGTAGGAGAGTACATGTACAGTCAAATCGCAGCCAATAAGCGCAAAACCTGGCTGATAATGTTTCTGTTTTTGGTCATCATCGGTTTGATGGGCTGGGTGGTGAGCAGTTTGTACGGCCAGCCGATGTTCCTCTATCTGGCGTTCATCGTCGGTGGCGGTTACGCGCTGGTACAGTACTTCCTGGCATCCAAGATCGCGCTGGCTATGAACGGCGCCAAAGAGATCCAGAAGCGCGACAACCCGCGCCTGTACCGCATCGTTGAGAACCTGGCGATTACGACCGGCATGCCAATGCCAAAGGTATACATCATCGAAGACCAGGCCTTGAACGCGTTCGCGACCGGCCGTGACCCCGACCACGCCGTCGTGGCAGCTACGACCGGCCTGCTGGAAGCCATGGACGACACCGAACTTGAGGCTGTCATGGCTCACGAGATGGGGCATGTCCAGAACTTCGACATCCGGGTGATGATGATCGTCTTCGGGCTGGTCAGCGCCATCGGCTTTATCGCCGACATGATCCTGCATTTCATGTGGTTTAGCGGTAACGACGACAACCGTTCGCCTAACCCGATTTTTATCGTACTGGCGATTGTGGCGGCCATTGCGGCGCCGATTATCGCCATGCTGGTGCAGCTGGCAGTGTCGCGCCGGCGCGAGTACCTGGCCGATAGCACCGGTGCGCTCACGACGCGCTACCCGGAGGGCTTGGCCCGCGCGCTCGAGAAAATCCGCGACCACGGCTCAACCATGCGCAAGCAAAATACCGCCACGGCGCACCTGTTCTTTGCTAATCCTTTGAAGGGCAAGGCGCTCGCCAAGCTCTTCAGCACCCACCCGCCGGTTGAAGACCGTATCCGCCGTTTGCGCGAGATGGAAGGTCATCTATAATAGCGGGGTATGGCAGCAGCATCGCCTTCACCCAAATCGAAGCGGCCCGAAGACGCGGCAGACCGGTCTGCCCTAGCAGATGGCGCGTCCGACAAGCCCGGCAAAACGCACAAGACCGCTAAAAAATCCGGCCCGGCCAAGCCGCGGGTGCTTCAGGCACCCAAGTACCGCTCGTTCCGGTTGGAACGGCGGATCAAAAACACGGCACCGTCCGTCAAAGGCGCTTTTAAGATATTTCGGCAGGTGCTGGGCTTCATGGCGACCCGCTGGCGGCTGTTCGGCGGCATCGTGCTTATTTTTGGGGTGTTACAGATTATGTTGGTACAGGGTTTTGGCGCCGCGCAAAGCTTGAACCAGGTCAAGCAAACGGCTGACACCCTGGCCGAAAGCGGCCATTTGGGTGGTCTGAGCGCGGGCGTAGCTTCCTTCGGGTATCTATTGACCGCATCGAGCGCCAGCAGCGCGTACCAGAGCTTTTTGGTGTTAGTTACCAGTTTGGCGCTGATCTGGACCTTCCGCCAGGTGCATGAGGGCGAGCGCCCGCGCATCCGGGACGGATTCTACTACGGCGTCTTTCCATTGGTCCAGTTTTTGTTGGTATTGCTGGTGGTAGCGCTGCAGACGCTGCCGGCCGTTATCGTTACGTCGCTGTATGCCATGGCGAATGGCGGCGGACTGGTGGTAAACCTTACCGAGCATGCGCTGTGGATCGCTTTGACGGGCGGCGCGGTAACGCTGTCATTGTATATGTTGTCGTCATCACTATTTGCACTCTACATCGTGACGCTGCCGGGCATGACGCCGATGCGGGCGCTGCGCACCGCGCGCGAGCTGGTGCGCTACCGGCGCTGGACGGTCATGCGACGCATTTTATTCTTGCCGATTTTATTGGTATTGGCGGCGGCGGTCGTGGTGATACCGTTGATCATCCTGGTAACGCCGGTGGCTGCCTGGGCCTTCCTGTTCTTCACATTCCTGGCGCTGCCGATCATTCACGGCTATATGTACGAGTTGTTTAAGGAGTTGCTAGGATGAGTAAAGCCCCTTCAGGCGCCGAGCAGCGTGCTGCAGAGCTCAAGCAGCTGCTGGCCAAGTATGCCTACGAGTATTATGTGCTTGACGAGCCGAGCGTGTCGGACGCCGTCTATGACGGCCTGGTGCGTGAGCTGAAGGAGATCGAGGCGGCGCACCCTGAGCTGATCACGCCTGATTCGCCCACGCAGCGCGTAGGCGGTACGCCGCTCGATAAGTTCATGAAGGTTGAGCACTCAGTCCGCATGATCAGTTTGAACGATGTCTTCAGCCGCGAAGAAGTCGAAGCTTGGGTGCAGCGCACCGACAAACTGATGCCCGGCCGTACACATGAGTTTTTCGCCGATATCAAGATGGACGGTTTGGCCTGCGCGCTGATCTACCAGGATGGCGTGTTCGTGCAGGCGGTTACGCGCGGCGACGGTTATGTCGGCGAGGACGTGACGGCCAATATCCGCACCATTCCCAGTGTGCCGTTCCATTTGCGCAGCCAGCCGGGGTTCGAGCAGTTTTTGCGCGGCCGGACGGAGATCCGGGGCGAAGTAATAATGCACAAAAAAGACTTTGAACGGCTCAACCATGCCCGCGAAGCCGCCGGCCTGGCTGTCTTTAAAAACCCGCGTAACTTGGCCGCCGGCACCATCCGTCAGCTGGATCCGAAGCTGGTGGCCGAACGGCCGCTGCGCTTCCGCGCCTACGACATCTTGCGGCCTGACCCCCGCGAAGTGCCAACCAATATGTATGCCTACGAAGCGCTGCGCGCCCTTGGGCTGGCCGCCAACAAACAAGCAAGTGTGTTTACCAGCGTCGATGAGATAATGCAATTCGTAGACCACTGGGACAATGCCCGCCACGAGTTGCCCTTCAATACCGACGGTCTGGTGGTAAAGGTAAACGACCGCGAACTCTACGCCTCGTTAGGGGTGGTCGGTAAGAATCCGCGCGGCGCCGTAGCCTACAAATATCCGGCCGAGGAAGCCACGACGGTGGTCGAAGACATCGTCATAAGCATTGGCCGTACCGGAGCGGCGACGCCGGTGGCAGCCTTCAGGCCGGTGGTTGTGGCGGGTACGACGGTGCAGCACGCCAGCCTGCACAATGCCGATGAAATCGCCCGTAAGGACATCCGGGTCGGCGACACGGTGGTTATTTTTAAGGCGGGCGACATCATTCCGCAGGTTGAGCGTGTGCTTGTGGAATTGCGGCCGAAAGGCGCCGCCGCCTTCGATATGGAAGCTGAGCTGAAGCGGCAATACCCCGATCTGGCATTTGAGCGGCCGGAAGGCGAGGCGGTTTACCGTGTGAAAGGCGCCACCGGGCCCTTGCTGCTGAAGCGTGCCTTACAGCACTTTGCCAGTAAAAGCGCCCTCGACATAGACACGCTGGGCGAGAAAAACGTCGTCGCCCTCGTAGATGCCGGCTTGGTCCGCGACATCGCCGATATCTACACCCTAGATTATGAGCAGGTGCTGGCGCTGGACCGCTTTGCCGACATCTCGGCCCGTAAGCTCATCGAGGCGATCCAAGCTAAAAAAACGCCGCCGATGCCTCGCTTTATCTACGGCCTGGGCATCCGACATGTCGGCGCCCAAACTGCCGTCGACCTGTCGGCTGCCTACGGGTCGCTTGAACGGTTGGCCGCCGCCAGTCTGGACGACCTCAAACAAGTCGACGGTATCGGTGATGTTGTCGCTGAGGCGGTAACGGCCTGGTTCGCCGACCCTGACAACCGCTCACTGCTGGAAAAGTTCGAGCATGTAGGCGTGCGGCCGGTCTACAAAGCGCCCAAGAAAGGCCCGCTCAGCGGCAAAAGCTTTGTAATTACCGGCACGCTTGAGACAATGGGTCGGGAGGCCGCCGCCGAGAAAATACGCGCTCTGGGCGGTGCCTTCCATAGCAGTATGACGAAAGACACGACCTACCTGGTGGTGGGCAAGAACGTCGGTGCTGCCAAACTCAAGAAAGCCGAAAAGCTGGGCACGACCCAGCTGGACGAAGCGGCTTTTATGCGGTTACTGGGGTGATATAGGTAAATCAGAAGAAGGAGGAGCTATGTTCGGACCACTTAACGAAGCCCTGGAAGCGTTCCATAAAAAATGGCACGCGCTGGTAGCTGCCCGGGTTGACCCTGCGTTCTTCGGGTCGCTCAAAATCGCCGGCGTGGGCTGGAAAACTGAAGACATGGCCGAGTTCGACCACCTTTTCAAACAGCTGCGGGCGGTTTCCTCGCAGGCGCACCTTGCCTGGATCAATGAGCGCTGGATCGCGACGTTCATTTTGCGTGACCCAGGACACTTATGCTGCGAAATCCCTTTGGTCAAACTTATGCAGCGGCGTCCCGGCTCGAACTGCCCGGTAGGGTTGGACCACGTGGATTTCTTGTTGCCAAAAGGCGTGGCTCCTGAGGAAGCCCTGGCAAAAGAGCCCGACCTGACATGGACGCCGGAGGCAAACGAGCCGCACAGCAAGTGGATTTCGCTGCGGTTTGACGACTGCGAGGCCAAGCTTCGTACCGAGACGACGATCAGCGCCTGCATAAGCGAGCTGCAAGAAGCCGAGGCGGGCATCGTTCAACAGTAGCGTACTCCAGGCGGAATACCGGCTATAAGTCGGGTTAAGGCACGATAGGAATCCTGGCAGAAAGGTCGTACGAAATAATACGAACAAATCCGGCAGTCTGTGGTATATTTGCGCTGTGATGGGAGAATCGATAGGTGCACGCTCCGAGCAGATAGCGCATATTATTAGTGCGCCGCCTGAGGTATGGTGGCGGATCGGCGTCCTGTTGCGGCTTACCGGCAGCACCGATGTTACCGTTACGAATATCGACCAAGCGGCCATCCAAGGGCAGCCTGAACTTGAGCCGGCGCTCGTTACCGCCACCAAGGAAGAATTCAAACAGTTTTCAAGAGAGACGTCGTCGGACGGCCGCACGAACTTGGGTACGAAATCGTGGAGCGTACTCGCCATAACGGATAGGGAACGCCGCCGAACCGGCGAAGTGCCATGCGACCCGTATCCGGTACGATTCGTAGATGCCATAGGCAGGGCGGTACAAGAACCGGATGAGGAGCCGGATGCTCTCGATGTCGGCAGCTTGGCGGTGTATCTGGACATTATCGATGCGCGTTTGCACCAGGGCGCTGCATTGCGCGACATAACCCCGCGCAATGGCTTTCAGGACGTTGTCGGGTTTTGGCGCCGGTTTACTACCAGCAAGTTGGGTATCGATCCGTTCGTGCCGATTCCGGCGCAGGTCCAGCCGGAGGGGGAAGCCTTCACTAAATATGTGCCCGAGCAATCTTTAGAGGGCCGCCTCGAGCCGGCCGAAGAAGCCGACTTCATGAGGTTTGCCGAGCAGGAATATGCCGCCGCGCTGGGTATAGACCTGGTGACTGCCCGCAAGATCGGACGGCGCAGCTGGAACGTGCTCATCAGGGAAGAGCTTCACCGCCGAAAGCAAGGGAGTGCCGGTGTCGAAGGCTATGCGGTCAGGTTCATCGATCCGGCAAAGGCTACCATTAGCGGTGGCCCCCTTGAGTATGTTGATATAGTAAGCTTGGCGGATTACCTGGATTTTGTGGATAGCCGCCTGGCGGCGGGGGCTACCCTTACGCAATGTACACCGCACAACGTCTCGGAGAGTGTGATGAACTTCTGGCGAAACATCGTCGCCAAGCGGCTGCCGGAGCGAGGCGATCGGCCTGATGACAGCCCAGCCTCCTAACAGGCCGTTAGCATGCGGATCCCAGCCCGGTTGATGACCGACAGAAGCCAGTACGCCCCTAACCAACCAAACCTGTATACTACACGTATGACCCAAATAACATTTATAACCGGCAACAAAAATAAAGTAGCCCAAGTAACCGCCTGGCTCGGCCTGCCCGTAGCACATCATCAGCTGGACCTCGACGAGATACAGTCGCTGGACCTGCGCAAGATAACCGAGCATAAAGCCCGCCAGGCATACCAGCTCTTGCAGCGCCCGGTGCTGGTGGAAGACGCCGCACTGGTGCTGACGGCGATGGGACGCTTACCCGGCCCGTACATCAAGTGGTTTATCGAAGAACTGGGCATAGAAGGCTTGGCGAAGCTAGCGGCCGGCCTTGAAAGCCAGGAAGCGGTCGGCACGGCTTGCTACGGCTATTGTGACGGTGGTGAAGTGCGGTTTTTTGAAGGTGAGATGCGCGGCCGTTTGGTGGCGGTTCCGCGCGGCACCGGCGGCTTCGGCTTCGACCCTATCTTTATGAATGATGGTTTTGCGGTGACCCGCGGCGAAATGACCCCAGAAGATTACGCCGCTACCTCGTACCGTACTAAGGGGCTTGCCAAGCTGCGCGAATTCTTGCAGCAATAACCTGCGCTGCCGCCACAAAGTGCGCTGCATGCGCATAAGTCGCTTTGCGGCTGTTTATGCTCGCAGGACGCTTCGCAGCCGTGTCATCATCTCGCCAATCGATACGTCCGACTTAACGAAGTAATCCTGCACCTCGAACTTCGCTACTTGGCTTTTGTCGATGTCGTTGCTTAGATTGGAAGCCACGATAACTTTGAGGTCCTTTAGGTTCGGGTCGGCGCGCAGTTCCTCAAGGATGCTGAGCCCGGTCCGGTCAGGCATTATAAGATCGAGCATCAGCAAATCCGGCCGCCGCTCGCGAAGAGCAGGCATAACCTCGCCGCCGTTACTAACCCAAACGACTTCGTAGCCTTCAGCGGCCAGTTTATTGACGTATGCCTTGCCGTAGGCGTGGTCGTCTTCGGCTACCAGAATCAACGCTTTTTGTCGTGTCATGCTGTTATTTCTCCTGTTGAGGTGTTATTCGTTGTCTTCGCGGTTTGGCAGGGATGCTGATATAAAACGTCGTTCCCTTATTAACCTCTGATTCCAGCCAGATTTTACCGCCCCAAGCTTCAACATATGATTTAACCACGAAGAGGCCGAGGCCGCTACCCTCGGTGTCGGTAGTGGTAACATTACTGGCCCGGAAGAATTTTTGGAAGAGGTGGTGCAAGTCCTCTTTGGGAATGCCAATGCCGGTGTCGGCGACACTGATCACAATATCTTTGGGGCTGTAGTTGAGGGTTACGGTAACGCGTCCGCGGGCCGGCGTGTATTTAACGGCGTTGGACATTAGGTTCTGAATGGCTTCGCGGAACCGCTTGGCGTCGAGTACTACAGGGGCGGCACGGCCTTTCTCAACGATAGCCAGCGTGACGTCTGCCTGCTTGATAAGCGGTGCCATTTCGCTGGCGGCCATACGGATGACCTCGACTAGTTGGGTCGGTGCCGGTGTGTCTTGGACGCGGTGTTGCTCGATGCGGGCCACACTCAATAGGTCGTTGACGAGCCCGATCATGCGCAAAGTGCTTTTATAGGCAGTCTGCAGGACTTCGCGCGTTTCTTTGCTGAAGCGGCGGCTTTCCTCCAGGATGAGCTCAAGATTCCAGCGGATACCACCGAGAGGCGTCCGCAACTGGTGTGAGGCAACTGATATAAACTCGTCTTTGGCCCGGTCCAGCTCACGCTGGCGGGTAATGTCGATCAGCGAACCCACCATGCGCACCGGCTCGCCGCTCTCGTATTCTATGAAACCGCGGTCTTCAACGTAGGCGTATTGGCCGTCGTGCCGCTTGAAGCGGTAGCCGGCCGCCCAGTATGATTTCTTCTTAGCAAACACCTTGTCTAACGTGTCGTTGACCTTTGGCGCATCGTCGGGGTGGATACGGTCCGTCCACCAGCTGATCGATGTCTGGAGTTGCTCATGGCCGTAGCCGAAGACCGTGTGCAGACCTTCTCCCCACACCAGCGTGTCGGCGTGTATATCCCAGTCGTAGATAGCTTCGTTAACGGCCTTGGAGGCAAGCTCGAATTTCTTAACGCTGCCGGCGAGCGCGGCTGCCCGTTCGTCCAGCTCTTGCCGGGCAGCTTGCAAGCGGTCGGCCATGCTGTTGAAGCCGCCTGCCAGCATGCCTAGCTCATCGGTATTGGTGACCGCGATGCGATGTTGCAGCATGCCGGCACCGATTTGACGGGTAGCGCGCAGCAAAGCTTGCAGCCGCCGGGTTATAAAGCGGGAAATAACCGCAGCCAGGGTGATGGCAATAATCGTAAAGACGACCGCTACAGGGATAAGCGTGCGGTTGATGGCAGCTATGCTGTCCGAAGTACGGCTGAGTACTTCGCTCGTACTGGCTTGGACGGCTGGTTCGGTGGTCGACAGTGTCTGGCTCATCCGGCCGCGCAAGCCATCGTTGGGGGTGAGACCGATCTGTTTGTCGAGTGTGGCGATTTCGTTGAAGAGGTTGGTATATTCTTCGGCTAATGTCTTCTGGTTGGCTGCCGCCAAACGTGCCCGCAGCTGGCTGGCGTAGCGGTTGAATGTCTCAATGTATGAGGCTTCTTGGCGCAGGAAGAAATCTTTTTCGGCCCGGCGCATTTGCAGGAGCAGCACTTGGTCGGCTGGATTGCTCAGCGTTCTTTCAAGTTCTTGTGCACGCAAGCGCATGGTACCCTCGCGGCCGAAGTCCTTAAAGCCGCGCTGCTGGTATTTGCTTATAATTTGCAGGAAGTTGTCGCGGTAAGCCGTAAAGTGCGGCTTGGTGCCTTCAAGCCGGTCGGCCAGCGCCGTGCCGGGGTAGAGTCGTATCAACTGGTCGGCGCCGTCAGTTAAAGTGTTGTAGTTGGCTTCCCAAGCGGCAAAGTTCGGACTTTGGCGCCGCAGGTAGAAGGCGGTGTTGTAGGGGCTGTTTAGCTCGTCGGTAAGCTGCAACTGCTGGGTTTGCATGTCGCTGAAGGCTTGCTCTAGATTGCGCGCGACGGCCCGGGCGGGAACGTGCTTATCCTGGATGGCGGCAATCTGATAATATGCAAAGCCGGCGAAGGCCACCAACAGCAAGATGAGCACGGTAAAGCTGCCGTATAGCTTGTATTTGAGCGAAAGCCGGGCAAAAGGCCGGGTAACGGCTTTGAACCAGCTGTCTTTTGACCTCTTCATTACCACTTGAGCAGATTTACCTTAGTGTGCGTACGCAGTACATAGACGGTTAGTAGGCACAGGCTGAGGCTCAGAAGAATGGCCACGGCAATCAGCAGCTGCTGTACCGAGGAGTCGTGGGTACTTTTGTCCAGGTCTTGCCTGGGCACGGCGATCACAGCGGTCCAATGGCGGCCGATGACATTCGCCCTTTCATACATCGCAACGCGCTCCTGGCCGCGCAAAGAGTACTGCAGTCGCCCCGAGCCGCCTTTCTTAATGGTGTTTGCAAAATCGCTCATTACCTGGCGCGGAGTGAACATGTCCATCATTTCCTTGCTGGCAATGTTCTTGCCGCGGATAAGCGGATCAGGATGGTACAAGATATCGCCGTTTTCGTCGTGCAGGATGACGAAACTGCGCGGGCTGATCTTGACATCGTTCAAAAGGTGCTGCTGGAATTCGCTGAAGTACACCGCACCGCCGATGGTACCGTTGAATTCGCCCTTGTCGTTAAAAACAGGCACATGCACCGCAATAACCGGCTCGCCTGAACCTGTCGGGTAAATCAGGCGGCTCATGACGGCTTTGTGTTCGGGATCGGCTTTGGCACGCTGGAAGTAGTCACCGTATTTCGAGGCCGGCTCGCCAACGATACTTCTGTTTACGGCGCACACGAAGATGCCGTCTTTGCTGACGCGGCCCAGGTTGCTGAAGACAGCGCTGTTGTGCTCCAGCAGGTACTGCAAATCCTGGTTGCATTTTTCGCTGCGTTCGGCGTTTTTGATCGTCGGGAAGAGTGAGATGATCTCCATCCGCTTCTCGACATCCTCAAAGAACTCTTCGATATCGATGGCGAGCGTTTTAGCGTACAGGCGCTGGCTGGTCTCCTGATTACTGATGCTATTATTGCGGATCACTGTATGGACGAACATATAAAAGCCAAAACCAACTATACCTGCGGCGAGCACGATGCCGGCGAGCAGGAGTAACCGATATGATTTTTTCATAGCCACCCTTCTTAATTGTCTTTATGGTAGCAGGTTACGGCGCACCTGGTAACCTGGAAATTCGGAGGATATATGACACTGTATAAGTATCTGCTTGACAAAGCAACAGATTCGGTTATGCTTAAAGTAATTCGTGCGCTCATAACTGGTGGGCGCGTGAAACAAAAACGACAAACAAACCGACTTGTTTCATCGCCCGCCGCGGGTGGGCGCGCACGATAGAGAACCGCCTGTTTTGCCAAAGCAGCGGTTCTTTTAGTACAATATGTCTAAAAGGCAACACTAACACGGTTTAGGTAGGGTGACGGCATGATCAAGTATTATTACAAAAGCCTGCGCAGCCAGTCGGTGCAGGAGCTTGATGACTACAAGCGTGGCGCCTGGGTGTACGTAGAGGCGCCCACGCCAGAAGAAGTCGATTACCTGGTAGAGCGGTTCGACCTCACGCCGGGCCACATCGAGGACGGTCTGGACGAAGATGAGATGCCCCGCCTCGAGAAAGAAGGCGACCAAAGTTACATCTTTGTCCGTTACGCGTACAAAGGCGTAGACGGCGAGCTGGCGACCGTGCCGCTGCTGTTTATATTCAGTAGTGACATCATGATGACCATTTCGCTGGTGCGCGTGCCGTGTATCGACAAGTTTGTGCAGGGCAAAGTAGAGTTTGCCACCACCCAGCGTGCCAAGCTTGTGTTGCAAATTCTACATCAGATCGTCGAGCAGTACGACGCCTACATTAACGGCACCTCCAAGCAGATCAAACTCATCCGCTCGCGCCTGCGCGGCCATGAGATATCCAACCAGGACTTCATCGACTTCGTGGTGATCGAAGACGAGCTGAACGAGTTCCTGGCGTCGCTGCAACCGACCAACGCTACCTTGCGGCGATTGTTACGCGGTCGCTACATCCCGTTGTTTGAGGAAGACCAGGATATCATCGAGGATTTGCTGCTGAACAACGAGCAGTCGATCGAAGCCTGTAACTCCAATATCAAAAGCATCGTCAACATCCGCGAGGCGTATAGCTCGATCAGCTCCAACAACCTGAACCGCACCATGAAGTTGCTGACGGCTGCAACGGTGCTTATTACCTTGCCGAACGTCGTTTATAGCATGTACGGCATGAATATCAAGCTGCCATTCCAGCACGCCGCTTTTGCGTACCCCCTTGTCCTGGGTATCAGCTTGCTGCTATTGGCCTTCGTGTTCGTGATAGCTCGTAACAAGCGGATTTTCTAGTATGCTTACGGAGTGGATGCTGCCGGTGCGTACCCGCAAGTTTGCGATCGTCACACTTGTGGTGCTGGCGGCTATTACGGGCGTCATTATATATATGATGACACGGCCGGCGCCGGAGCCGCGCCCCAGTGACGTCGTGATGGTACTAACCCAGCGCGGCGGCCTGTGCCAACCGGGCAAACCGTGCGAGGCGAGCTACCGCGTGTTCGGTGACGGCCGGTTTGAGCGGCACGAGAATTTTTCGGCCGGCGATATTGCTCAATTGAAAGACATCATCCAGCGGACCGATTTTACTGCGTACGGGCCGAACCCTGAGCCGCAGTGCCCCTCGTTCGCCGACGGCGTCGACCTGGTGTTGTCGTTCCCGCTGAAGCACCCGGGCAAGCAGTTTACGCTCTGCACGCTGGATATTCCCGAGAACGACCAAGGCCTACGCGCGATTGTGCGGCTGCTCGACAAACAGTAACGTAGGCGGCAGGACTGGGCGGTCTTTCGGGCAGGACGCCCATGTTTCGGGGTAAGCGTCGCTGACTGGGAATTCGTTGTAGCCGGATACCCGCTCCACGATTGAAGCAAGCGGTACGGTTACCGGGCCGGGGCATTCCTCGTCAATCCGCGGCATGGCCTCAGTGCCGCACGGCAGCTCAAATGTCCGCCCCGCAAAGGGGCTGGGGCAGGCGCGGCAACGGGGGATCGGCGAGGTATTCATATAAGATTACTATACCATTTTTTGAGAGTCACTTCAGGACGCTTCGAGGCTAAGAGGGCTACGTGTAAACCGTTTCGCAGATATAAACTGCCCAAAAGACGTGTCTATGCGCCGCGCGGGCTGCCGACACTTTTCTTTTTGCGCCGTATCTGGTAGAATTGCTTATTGTAACAGGCCTAAAAGAGCGGGGCTGTAGCTCAGTTGGCTAGAGCGCTTCCATGGCATGGAAGAGGTCCAGGGTTCGAGTCCCTGTAGCTCCACCAAAGAAAATACCGGACATTGATCCGGTATTTTCTTTGGTGGAGAAGGGGATGAGACGAATAGTGTGCAAACAGCCACTGGCTGTTTACTTCGACCAGATGGAGTCCCTGTAGCTTCCCGGCAATGACTTGAGCTAAAACACAAAAACAATGATTAGTAATAAAATGTCCGAATTTTTCGGAGCCCTCAGCATAAAGCGCTTGCGAACATAGAGGCGAGCGCGGATAATGCTAACCATATGCACAATACCGCCATTGCCGCCGAGCAGCTTACCATTATCCGCGACGGACAAACAGTCTTGGACAGGCTGAGCTTTACAATCAAGAAGGGCAATATTACCGGGCTGATCGGTCCGAGCGGTTCCGGCAAGACCACTCTGATGCGAGCGATCGTAGGTACCCAGGTCATTACCGGGGGTACGCTTACCGTCCTCGATCAGCCGGCCGGAGATGCTTCGTTGCGCAGCCGCATCGGCTATGTGTCGCAGACGCCGGCAGTATACGACGACCTAACCGTGCGTGAGAACCTGCACTATTTCGCCGCTGTGCTGGGGCAATCGACGGCGCGGGTAAATGACGTACTCGATATCGTCGATCTCGGTCTGATGGGCGACCGCCTGGTGGGCGCGCTTTCCGGCGGGCAACGGGCGCGGGTAAGCCTGGGCGTGGCCCTGCTCGGCGATGCCGAGCTGTTGATCCTCGATGAGCCGACTGTTGGCTTGGACCCCTTGCTGCGTCGCCGCTTGTGGGATTTATTTGCGCGTTTGAGCGACCAAGGCAAAACGCTGTTGATATCCAGTCATGTTATGGACGAGGCTGAGCAGTGCCCGCGCCTTTTGCTGATGCGCGAGGGCAAAATCCTGCGCCACGGCAGCCGGGACGATATCCTGGCCGGCACCGGCGCCAGCGACATAAATGAGGCGTTCATCAGGTTGATCGAGGCGCCAGCGGACTTCCCGGCCAGCGCCGTACAGGAGGGAGACTCGCATGCATCCTAGGATCGTTTGGGCAACGGCGCTGCGCGTACTAAAGCAGCTCTCGCACGACAAGCGCACACTCGGCCTTATCTTCATCGTGCCCTGCGTACTGATGTCGTTGCTGTCGTGGATGTTCGGCAGTAATAGTCCGATGTTCAACCTGGCCGGCGCGCCGCTGCTCGGCATTTTTCCATTCGTTGTAATGTTTTTGGTAACGTCAATCACTATGCTTCGCGAGCGGTCGGCCGGTACGCTGGAGCGGCTTTTGGCGATGCCGACGGCCCGACCCGACATCTTAATGGGATACGCCGTGACCTTCGGGTTGCTGGCTGCGCTGCAGGCAATTCTCGTGAGCTCGCTGGCACTGTACGGTCTTGGTCTGGATGTGGACGGCCCGCAGTGGTTCCTGGTGGTAGTGGCAGTGGCCGATGCTATTTTGGGGACGGCGCTGGGGTTGTTCGTGAGCGCCTTCGCGCGGACGGAGTTCCAGGCGATGCAATTTTTGCCGGCACTGTTTTTGCCTCAGCTGCTATTATGCGGCCTCTTTATGCCGGTTGAAGACATGCCAGCCATCCTGGAAGGAATCGCCAATATCTTACCACTGACGTATGCTGTCGAGTCGATGCAGCTGGTGACCCGCTACGTCAGTCTCCCCAGTCAGGCCTTCATAAATATTGCGATTGTCCTGGGGTTTGCCGTGGCCGCGGTGCTGCTGGGCGCATTAACCCTGCGCCGCCAAACCAAATAGCTGTTACAATAGAGACATGAAAGACGACCCACTCCTAAGCTTCTGGCGCGCGAACTGGATACGAATGGCATTTATAAGCGGTGCGATCATCGCCTTGATCGGAGTGTGGCTCTTCTTTGCCCGGGTGCAAACGAACCCTGAGCGCACCTTTTGGCAAACGATCCGCCAGGGGCTGGCAACCAGCAGCGTGACGATGCAGGCGTCGCAGGGCGGAGCCGGTAATAGCATCAAGCAGACGCTGGCGCTCAGTCTGGGCTCGACCAACGCCGCCCGGGCGCTGGTACAAATCGACCAACAGGGTACCAAGATTACCAGCGAAGTCGTGGCAACGCCTGAGGCCGACTACACACGTTACCTCAGCATAACCCTCGGCGGTGCGGCTGCCGCCAAGCAGGCTGAAGCCGATAAGCTGGAGGGGTTATGGGCGAAGAGCAATCCGCAGCTCTTCGGTCAGGCATCGCTGGGCTTGGGCTTGTCGCTCGGCAGTATTCCAGTGCCAATGGGCGAGGTAACGCCTGAACAACGCCGCGAACTGCTCAAGCAGATCCGCGAGCGCTCACTGTACCGCATAGATTTTGCCAATGTCAAAAAAGAGCATAAAAACGGGCGTTTGCTCTACACGTACGACGTCGAATCGGCCCCGTTCGTATACGTTCAGGTTATGAAGCTGTTCGCCCGCAACATCGGCATTAGCGCGCTTGAGCAAGTCGACCCGGCTGATTACCGCGAGCTGGCCACGGTAAAGATGACTATGACGATCGATGTCCGTGCCCGCCAGCTGATTGCCGTAACGTACCCATCCAGCAACTACACGCAAACCTATAGCGCCTACGGCGTGCCGATGGAGGCCGAAGTGCCCTCGAAGCACATACCGATCGACGACTTAAGCGGACGGTTCCAGTCGGTTTTCCAGTAAGCCCCGGTCCCCGTTAGGTGTAATGTGGCCGGCCGGGCACGTGAGCAGGTTGGCAAATCATCCCGCTTCTGTATAATCATGAGTAGGTTTTACTAAGCTCCTTTTAAGCAGGATAAAGATATGGACCCACAGAAGAACGCGCAGGCCGGCCAAACTAACGACCCCGCGGCGGCCAACTGGAACGATGAACAGCAAGCAACTGCCGGTAACCCTACAGGAATGCCTACGGATGGCGCATCGGTGCCGCCTACGACGCCGCCGGCGCCTGCGGAGTCTACCGTGGGCGGGCCGGACGCCCCGAACATTGCCAGCGACCTCACACCAGGGCAAACTCCTGGCGCGCCTGGTGATATCGGCGTACCCCCGCAGCCCGGTGTGATCACGCCTGACGCGCCGCAAAGTGGTACGCCCTCCGACGCTTCCGACCCTTTGACGGGCGGTATGCCTCCGACTGGTCCTACTGGTGGAACGGATGCAGCGCCTTCATCTGCCGGGCCGACGCCGGCTGAGGGTCATGGTGTAGTGCCCGGCGAGCCGGGTGTGCATCATCCCAGTTCCGCAACGTTCGTACTCATCGGTCTGGCGGTGCTGATCGTGGCTGCACTCGCCATATTCGTTGTACCCATGCTATTCTAAGGAACGATGAAGTGGTTTCGTCCTTCTCACGTAGCAACCGCCGTATGTTTGCTGTTGCTGGTGGTGGGACTGACCGTCATGCCGGGCGGGGTGCCCCCTGATCCGGCCACACAGAAGCCTAAGCGGGCGGCGTCGCCCGTACAAAACACGCCGGCGGTGGTTTCGGCTGCCGCCTTTGTTGATTGTGCCGAGGCGGCCTGTATGGCTTTGACCTTCGACGACGGGCCTGATCCGCGCTATACACCCAAAGTGCTGGATATTCTAGCGCAGCATAAGACGCACGCCACGTTCTTCTTGGTCGGCACCCGGGCTGCCGCTCATCCGGATATCGTTCGCCGGATCCATCAGGAGGGCCACGAGATCGGCAACCATAGCTGGGATCATGCCAACCTGACGCGGCTTAGCGCCGGTGAGATCCGCGACCAAGTAAGCCGGACGCAAGCGGCTATCATAGCGGCCGGCGTGCCGGCGCCGCGCTGGTTCCGGCCGCCGTACGGTGCGGTCAATGCGCAGGTGCGTGCCCATGTACCCTTGGCGCTGGCGTTGTGGAATGTCGATCCCGAGGATTGGGGCAAGAAAAACCACCACCTCATCAAGGATCACATAAACGCCCATGCCGGCCGGGGCCGGATCGTCGACCTGCATGACATGCATGGCCCGACGGTCGAGGCGCTGCCGATAATTATTCAAGACCTGAGCGGACAGTACAAGCTGGTCACCATGAGTCAGCTCTTCGGCGACCAAACCGGTCATCGGGGTGAGTTTTACGGCCGCTAAGGTTGGCTTTTCCGGCGCGGATCTGGTGTTTCGCTTCTCAGAATGGTATAATGCACCCATTATGCGCAGCACCACCGGCACGCTCACCCTCCTCCTCGCCCCGTACGGGCGCTAGATTTTTATTACCGATTGTACTCACGTTCCAAGATCATTTATTCTTTATGTAAAGTAAGGGCATTAGCATATGACACGATACAACCCCAAAGAAATCGAGCCGAAGTGGCAGCAGGTCTGGGCTGACAGCAAAATGTATGAAGCCTCCGACGCCTCAAACAAACCGAAAAAGTACATCTTAGAGTACTTCCCGTACCCGAGCGGCGCCGCCATGCACGTTGGCCATGTGCGCAACTATACCATCGGTGACGTCATCAGCCGGTACTACCGCATGCAGGGCTTCAACGTGCTTCACCCAATGGGCTGGGACGCCTTCGGCCTGCCGGCCGAAAATTATGCCATCAAGAACAACACCACGCCGCAGGAAACCATCGCCACCAACACGGCCAAATTCAAGCGCCAGCTGACCCAAATGGGCTTCAGCTACGATTGGTCGCGCGAGATTAACTCGTCTGACCCCGAGTATTACAAGTGGACCCAGTGGTTCTTCCTGCTGCTGCACCAGCGCGGTCTGGCGTACCGCAAGGATAGCCTGCAGTGGTGGTGCCCGGTCGATAAAACCGTGCTGGCAAATGAACAAGTCGAGAACGGCCGCTGCTGGCGCTGCGACAACGTGGTGGAGAAGAAGGCGCTGCCGCAGTGGTTCTTTAGGATTACCGACTACGCCGACCGCCTGGCCCAAGATCTCGACGAAGTCAACTGGACCGACAGCATCAAGCACATGCAGCGCAACTGGATCGGCCGCTCGACCGGCATGGTCTTTACGGCTCCCGTAAAAGACACCGATTTGCAAATCCAGACCTTTTCGGCGCATTTTGAAGCGTTCCGGGCCGACACCTTTGTTGTCATTGCGCCTGACCACCCATTCTTAAAGGAGTTAGTACAGGGCACGCCTGATGAAGAAAAGGTGTTGCAATTTGCCCGTGACATGGTTATAAAGCGTGATAGCCAGGGCTATGCCGACGAAGAGCATGTCGAAGGCATCTTTACCGGAAGGTATATTGAAGACCCGGTTGGCAATGGGGATTTGCCGATTTGGGTGGCTAGCTATGCCTTATCACATTACGGTACGGGTATCGTTAAATGTTCGGCCCATGACGAACGTGACTTTAGATTTGCCAAGAAATATGGCATCAAGCTGAAAACGGTGCTCTTCCCAACTGACCCGGCCGAGGCGGAAAAAGTCCGCAACCAGGAGATCTGCTTCACCGATATGCGAAACGGCGTTTTAACCGAGCCGGAATTATTTGCCGGGCAGCGCGCTGGTGATCTGCGTCAGAACATCGTTGATTATCTTGAAGAACAACAGCTGGCAACCTCTCATGTAAGCTACAAAATCCGTGACTGGCTAATCTCCCGCCAGCGCTACTGGGGCGCGCCCATCCCGATGATACATTGCGAGCAGTGCGGCATTGTACCTGTGCCCGAAGACCAGCTGCCCGTCGTCCTGCCGGAAATGACCAGCTTCGAGCCCGCCGGCGACGGCCGCAGCCCGCTGGCGCGCGTTGAAGAATGGGTCAATACCACTTGCCCGAGCTGCCAGGGCCCGGCCCAGCGCGAAACCGACACTATGGACGGCTTCGCTTGCTCCAGCTGGTATTTCCTGCGCTTTGCCGATCCGCACAACAGCCAAAAGCCCTTTGACGCCGAAAAAGTCAAGCAATGGCTGCCGGTAGACGACTATATCGGCGGTGCCGAACACGCCGTTATGCACCTGCTGTACGCCCGCATGTGGACGAAGGTGATGCAAGACGCCGGCCTGGTCGACTTCAACGAACCCTTCAAAACGCTGCGCAACCAAGGCATGATCTTGGCGCCGGACGGCAACAAAATGAGCAAGTCCAAGGGCAACACGATCGAGCCGGACGGCTTGATCGAGCAGGGCTATGGTGCTGATGCCATCCGCATCATGGAACTCTTCATCGGCCCATGGAACCAAGCCGCCAACTGGAGCGTCGAAGGCATGGGCGGCGCATTTCGTTTCTTGCAGCGGGTCTGGCAGCTGGTCGAGTGGTTGAACGAGCACCAAAAAGAAGACGCTGTCGTACCCGCCGACTTCGACGCCGCGCCGCTGCTGCGGGCGACGGCAAAAGCTACCAAGCGCGTCAGCGAAGACCTCGAGCGTTTAGGCTTTAACACCGCCATCGCGGCCCTGATGGAATACACCAACGACCTTTACGAACTGCGCGGCCGCATCCTTATGCGCCAGGCGCCCACAGAGTGGAACCAAGCACTGACGACTTTCACCCAGTTGCTGGCGCCGTTCGCGCCGCACATAGCCGAAGAGCTGTGGCAGCGGCTGGGCCACGAAGGCTCGGTGCACCAAAGCGACTGGCCGTCGTACGACCAGCAGTATCTGGTAGAGGATATGATGACCGTCGTCGTGCAGGTGAACGGCAAGGTTCGCGCCCAACTGAGCTTGCCGGCCGATGCCGATGAAGCAGTCGTGCTGGCCGCGGCCCGCGAAGACGCCAAAATCCTGGCCATGCTAGACGGCCAGGAACCCAAAAAGAGCATTTACGTACCTAAGAAACTGGTCAACTTCGTCGTTTAAGTAAGAAACTGACTGTAACCGTATAGGCCAGCTGGCAGTATTTGCACGGACTGACGGGGTAGTGTTGTTGCTAAAAAGAGCCTGTCGCCAGGCTCTTTTTATATGCGGATAGGGGCGGACTAGGCGCTGCAAGCCGCTTTACTGGGGCGAAGAAGGGGCGGCGCTAGGCGGCAAAGCCGGCAGATCGCCTCCGAAGGCAGGACCGCTGAAGTTGATCTGGGCGCTTTCACCCGGATGACCAATGCCCCAGCATAAGCCTAAACGAACACCTGGCTTCAGTTCGGCAGCATGTGCGGGCGTATTCATCAGATGGCCGTAGTAAGCGACGGCCGATTGTCCAATGGCTACTACGTCATTTTCGGTGACGCGTACGCCGGCCTGCTGGGCGGCCTCATGCACCATTTCGTTGAAGGTGCTGCCTTCGGCAGAGGTGCTGTAGCCGCATACTTGCGGTGCAGGTGCCTCTTTCTCACTGTGTTGGCCGATCAGGATGCCGGCCGTCAGTGCGATGCCTGCGATGCTGGTACCTTTTAACAGTTCTCGTCTGATTCGTGCTCTCATTGCGTTATTTAAACATAAAATCTATAAAAAGTCAATAAAATCGCACGAAGCTGGTGCGGTGCCGTCGATGCCGCACCTTCAGCCAGCATGCAGTTGCAGACAGTACAATGCCTACAGGCACGTGTTAAAACATCTGTAAACACTTGTAGCCAACGCCAATATGGGGTATAATACCAAGTAATTCACTAAAGCTAAAATCATAGAAGACTGTCACCGACAGGAAGGAGTTTCTCCTCTATGGGTAAACCAAAGAAGCGTACATCCGCTCGCCGCACCGGCGCCCGCCGCAGCCACCTGGTTGTTGATCTGGCCCGTGCAGTTAACGCCAAGTCTCCGGTCAAGGCCTACACGACCCGCCGCGAAAGCGGTAAGAAACAGGCTGCCGAAGCTTAGTCTTCGATATCTGTCATACGGACCGAAGAAGAGACCAAAGAAGACGGCCTAAACCGCACTGGCTGGTAACGTTAGGAAAAGGTGGCGAACGATGGCATCAAACCGACATTTAGGGCGCATCATTGCCCTGCAAACGCTGTTCGAGCAAGACTTCCGCGAGAGTTCGCGTGACGCCGGGTTTGAGCTGGCCGGTGTGCTGGCGCGCAATATCTCGCGCTACGAGACGACCGTTGATGACAAAGCCTTCATTGAGCGCTTGGTCAACGGCGTCAGTGAGCGTGCTGCCGAGCTGGATGACATGCTGCAGCCGGTTGCCCCGGAGTGGCCGATCGCCCAGATCGCCCGCATGGACCGTACTATTTTGCGCCTGGGTCTGTACGAGCTGCTCCATGAGAAGGACACGCCGCCCAAAGTGGTTATCAACGAAGCTGTTGAGCTTGCCAAGGCCTTCGGCAGCGAGAACTCCTCCAAGTTCGTCAATGGCGTGCTGGGTACGCTGCTGCGCAAGCGTGACGGCGGCGAGTTGGCCGACGAGCCCGCCACCGGCGCAAATGACGACGCTGAAGCAGCTGCCGCAAAGCCGGCTACCGACGCTGCGGTTGCGCCCGGCGACGAGTCTTCAAAGAAAGAAGAATAACTATGAAGCGACCTAAGCCGATCCAGGGAATCCGCCGCTTTATCCCGGGCCGGCGGCCTACGATCCAAGAGGTAGTCCACGAGACGACCTCCGGCGGGATTATTTTTCGCCGCGGTGAGGGTGGTACGCTTGAGATCCTGCTGATTCAGGATGCCAAGAACCGCTGGACGATCCCGAAAGGGCATGTTGAGCCCGACGAAGAGCCCAAGCAAACAGCCCGCCGCGAAATCCAAGAAGAAACCGGCCTGAAAGAAATGAAGGTCATGAGCTGGCTGGGCAAGGTCAACTTCCGCTACCGCCGCAGCAGCACGCTGGTGCTGATGACAATGCACATTTACCTGGTGCAGGCGCTCGGCGATACCGATGACCTCGAAGGCGAGGACTGGCTGAACGACATCAAATGGTTCCCAGCGCACAGCGCTATTGATAAAATAGCTTATGATGATATTGGGAAGCTAATATTAGTAGGAATGAAGAGGATTAGGGACGCCCGCCTCTAGGCGCGCACCCGTCAGAAGGAATACGCAGCATGGATTACAGCGCCTACCAAACCTTTGCCCGCGACACGCTCGGTGTTGCCTACGACGACATCGGGCTCCTGGTAACTGCTTTTACGCACCGTTCATATGTTAATGAGCACAAGAAAACCGCCCGCGAGCACAACGAGCGGCTGGAATTTCTCGGCGACGCCGTGCTTGAGCTGGTGGTAACCGAGTATCTCTACGCTAATTACAGTGAGCCGGAAGGCACGCTCACCAACTGGCGCAGCAGCCTGGTGCGCACCGAGTCAATCGCCGCCGCGGCCGCCCGTAGCGGCTTTGAACCGATGCTGCGCCTGTCGCGCGGGGAGAAGCACGGCACTGCCCGCGCCCGGGTGCAGATTTTGGCCAACAGCTACGAAGCCGTGGTAGGCTCGATTTACCTGGATAAGGGCTATGAAGCCGCCAAAACCTTTATTACCGAGAGCCTCATCAGCACCTTTAAAGACATTTTGTCGAGTGGCTCGTGGCTTGATCCTAAATCGCATTTGCAAGAGGTGGTGCAGAGCCGCGAAGGTCACACGCCGGTCTACCGCGTCCTGGCCGAGGACGGCCCCGACCACGACAAGACATTTACGGTCGGCGTGTTCGTCAACAACCAGCTGAAGGGGCAGGGCACCGGCCCCAGTAAGCAGTCCGGCCAGCAGCAAGCTGCCGAAGATGCTCTACGAAAGTATGAAGCCAAGCCCGGCGCGTAATATCTGTAGCCTAGGGTAACTTTTACAACCCTATTTAATTGCGCAGAAATCATAAAACTGATTTAGTAAGTACATGAAAGAACGATTTGCGGCAGCGGCGCTCGGAGTAGGACTTATGGTTGGCGGTTGCAGCGCCGGCAACGAGGCTCAGCCGCAGCCGACACCACCGGCAACCGTAGCATCACCTTCCCCGGAAGCCTGTGATAGGAGGCCATTCCCCGTGTATGACGGCGGCTTCTTGGTTCATACTGAAGGGCCGCGTGCCGGGAACCCAGTACTTGAACGCCAAGAGCTGGATGTATTAAACGGTGCGATCAATACCATGAATGCGCATCATCAACGGTACGATGATATAGCGTTCGGAATGAAGCTAACGGGAGTTGCCGAAGATGCTGTCTATGCTAAAGAGGTTGCGGCGGACAATGGTCCGCTGCGGCTGGCGACCGAAGTTCCGTCGGTCATTATACCGAACCATGTTATGCCGGGCGTACAGATAATTCCTCCTGTAATAGAGTTAGCGCCTAGCTCAGACTATCCCGAACTGGTTATACCACCCGGCATAGGGCACGTAATGCTAGCCGTGGTGGCCGCAAGAGACTGCGCTGCCTCTCCGCAAGGGCCGAAATAATGAAAGGCGAGCGATTGCTCGCCGCTGCCATGACATGCGTGCTGGTGGCGGGTTGTGAGTCTTCTGATCCGGGTAAAACCCGCCCTATACCATCCCAGCCTTTGGTGTGCGCCAGTGAGGGCGAGTCGACACAGGTATATTACGACTATTACCCGGCCCGGCTGGACCCAACCTACGAGATGCCACACCCCGGTTGGGGCGAATGGACAGCCAGCAGCGCGGTGGATGCGATCGACCAGTACCGGGCGGCGGCTACCGAGCCGCTGGGCGGCCTGGTCGTATCTTTGGCGGTGTTCGGCACGCCGGAGCAGCGTGCGCGTGCTAACCAAAATACGAATGATAACGACCCGATGGAGCAGGCCGTTGATGACGCCAAGGCTATGGTTACCCGCCATGCCCAAGAGCGTATACCCGACCTGCTGCCACGCATCGGTTGGGAAGAGGCGTATTCCAGCGAACTTCCGGCCGCTATAGTCATGCCTGAGCCAACGATCGATGTCGGCACTGTGAGCGTGCGGGTCACTGTGGTGCCGGGAACCTGCGAGGTTTAGGTTCTCCTCAGCCGATTGCATGGCTAAAATGCGGAGATATGTTAGGATACGGCTATGCGATCAAAAAGAATAGCAACTAGAGTGAGTGCGGGATTATTGGTGGGCTTACTCGGCGGGTCAGGCGTTGCCAAGCAGGAGACGCCTCGGGACTGCATTCCAATTGCATCCAGGGAAATATTCGCAGGATACTACGCGCTTCAGCTGACGGGCAAGGTGGCCGAGCCGGCTGATCCTGAGGCCGCCAAGCAAGTCATTACGGATGCGGGTGAGGCAATCATAACGAGCCGCAAGAGAGCGCCGGCCAGGGCGGTTCTTACCTATACGGGTATTTTTACAGGATATGGGGAAGTTGGCCAAGTTGATGCGGCAGAAAACGACATGAGCTTTTCATCGCCTCTTTTTCAAGGGCCCGAGAACGGCATTCGAGAACTCCAAAATTATAGCCGAGCACATTACCCTGGCGACTTAACAGAACTATATTTCACCGTTGCATTGTCTCATTCACCACCTGAAAACGTACCGCAGCCAACGGCTATGCAGGGCAGTGTGGGGGTAGTTATAACCCAAAGTCAAACGTGCGGCTAGGGCCGCGGGGCATTGAGCGGCGTACACTAGTGACCGGTCTGGGCAGGCTTAGTTGACATCAGAGGTGTTTATCTGTAAAATACATGCAGATAGATACAACAATCTAACGCATTGAAAGAGAGAAATAAGAGTTTTATGTTAGCTATCCGCATGCAGCGCACCGGTCGCAAGGGTCACGCAATGTTCCGTGTTGTCGTCCAGGACGCGCACCGTACCCCTACCAGTGGTAAAATTGTCGCTCTGCTGGGCAATTACGACCCGCACAGCAAGGCTGTAACGCTCGACAAAGAAAAGACCGTTACCTTCCTAAGCAACGGCGCCCAGCCGTCAGACCGCGTTGCCCGCCTGCTTATAACCGAAGGCATCGACCTGCCGAAGTGGGTGCGTTTAAGCGAAGGTAAGGCCGGCAAGTTGCGCAACCCTGAAAAACTGCGCAAAAACCAGCCCAAAGAAGCTGCCGCTCCGGCCGACGAAGCTGAAGCCAGTGCACCCGAAGCTGAAGAAAAGCCCGAGAATTCTTAAATATTACCGCGTAACTAACATACCAACTCTTCAAATGCAATAGAGCAGCTCACATCGGGCTGCTTTTATTTGATATATAATTAGCCTTACTAAATATAATTAGAGGACTTCCTGCAATGAGTAGTATTGACCAACAGTTTGTAGACTACATAGTCAAGTCGCTCGTGAGCAATCCAGAAAAGGTGCTGATTGAGCGTCGGATTGACGAAAAGGGGGTATTGCTCGAACTGACAGTAGACCCTGAGGATTTAGGCCGTGTAATCGGTAAGCGTGGCGCAACCGCCCAGAGCTTGCGGACGCTTTTGCGTGCATTGGGCACAAAGCAAAATGCGCGCTATAATCTGAAAATCGTCGACAACGGTACGGGTATGCCCGTAAGTGACGACGGCGGCACTACGGTCACGGCGTCGAGTGATGACAACTTTGCCGCGGCACGCAGCTCCAGTGACGACGACGATTCACGGAGTAGTGTTGTAACTAAAACCCGTAAAGAGCTTGAAGAGCTGGATGATCTCGATGTATAGTAAGAGCTAGTCCCAAGTGACTGGCTTTTTTAAAAACAAAAACCTTTTAAGCGCTCATGCGAGCCATCTGGTTCCAAAAAGAAACGGATGGGAGCCTTATATGTGGCAAAAAGACCGGCAGTTACGCCGGTCTTTTTGTATATACAGTGAAGTGTGCTGCAAGGTCAAGGTATGGCGGAGCCATGTATATATCAGAAAAAGCTTGGAGCGGATGATTATGAGTTGGCATGCCGGGCGGCGGCTTCCCAATGCTGATGGAGCTCAATCAGTGTCGTGCCCGCAATATGGCTGTTAGCCATATATGCGAAGTAATCGTTACGCTCTGTGGGGGTGGGGCAGAGCGTAACGAATTGTTCGGTCAGATGTTCTGACGGCGTTCCGGCGGCGGTGAGTATGTGGCCTTCAAATTCTATGAGGTGGCCTCTGTCTTCACGCGCGGGGAACTCATAGCGCAGCAGCGTCAGGAGTGACGCGCCGCCAATAGCCTTTATAGTGACGGACTGATGGACGTCCATCAGTAGTTGGCTGACCTGGTCGGCCGAAGCAGCACTTGAAAACGTAGGGTCCGTAACAGGAAACGAGACGAGGCGGCTTTCGGGTGAGCTTTGTGCTGTAGCCGATAATAGTGCTGCCCGTACGGATCGTTGGTGATCCTGAGAGGCGTACGATCTGATGATGGTTTCCCGGTTCCTTGCGTCCGGACTGCGACGCGGCGCAGGGATCGCGCGCTTCGGGCGCTTGCCCAGCCAGCTGACCGCCGCTAGGCCGGCCTCGTGAAGTTCTGCAATGTTGCGGGCGCCAGCCTCGCTAAAGGGGGCGGCAGGGTGGACGATAGGATGTACTTCGGACATGATGTTCTAACTATATAATAAGTTAAGAATTACGCAATAACATTTCATACAAAGTGGTATAATTACACTAATGAAACGTGTCCAAATTATCAGTTTGTTCCCTGAAATGTTCCCCGGGGTGCTGAATGCAAGCATGCTGTGGAAGGCCCAGGACCGCGGCTTGGTGGTATTCAGTTACATTAACTTGCGTGATTTTGGCCTGGGGAGCCGCAAGACGGTAGATGACACGCCGTATGGCGGCGGCGACGGCATGCTGTTAAAGCCCGAGCCGCTTGTGGCCGCCATAGAGCATGCCAAGCAGGTTGATCCGACGGCGGTAGTGGTGCTGCCGACGCCGCGGGGGCGGGTATTCACCCAAACGGAAGCACAGCGGCTGGCTGACGACGAACGGGGGGTTATATTTGTCTGCCCGCGCTATGAAGGCTACGATGAGCGCATTACGGATTGGATAGACCTGCAGTATTGCCTGGGACCGTACGTTTTGACTGGTGGCGAGCTGCCGGTAATGGTTATGATCGATAGCTTCGTTCGGCTGATCCCCGGAGTTTTAGGCGGCGAGACCAGTGCGGCGGTAGAATCCTTCCAGACGGACGAAGATGCAATCGAAGCACCCCAGTACACGCGGCCTGAGGAATTTCGCGGCCGGCGCGTACCCGACGTGCTACTAAGCGGTCACCACGGCGAAATCGCCAAATGGCGGGCTGAAAACGGCCGCAAGGCCGCGTAGCCTACGACCGCGCCCTGCAGACAGGGGCCGACCGGTTCGTAAGCCGCCACCCGCATCTCGGAAGGTTACATATCATCGGTCACGACATTTGTCGGGTCGCCGGCGACGAAATTTTCGATATTTGTAACGCAGATATAACCTTTACGCACCAGCGCTTCTTCAGTGAAGAAGCCGATATGCGGCGTCAGGATCACATTCGGCAATGCTGCTTAAGCTTCGTCGGTGTAAACGATCTCGTCTAAGGCTGC
>CBFGXJ010000004.1:0-75004 GCA_965652795.1 uncultured bacterium | reverse complement strand
GAGCGCGTCCTTGCCAAGGACGAGGCCAGGGGTTAGAGTCCCCTGACCCGCACCAATTTGCAGAATTAGGCCCGTCTAGGGCCTTTTTGTTTAGTTCAATGAATGTTTTATAGGGGTCGTTTACAATGTATGTAAGTCTTTTGTCAAATAATTCAATGTTTGAAAGTACGAACTTCAAAAGTTTCTGTTGAAGCCTTTCTGACGAGTTTTCAAATAGGTATGTAAGCTTCTGTGCCAGGTCTAACAGGTAAGATGCAGTAACCATAAAGCTCTTGTTAGAATCTGTCAGTGAAGACATCTTCTCTTCAAGCTCTTTCTG
Organism: uncultured bacterium; assembly: GCA_965652795.1. Classification (GTDB taxonomy): domain Bacteria; phylum Patescibacteriota; class Saccharimonadia; order Saccharimonadales; family UBA4665; genus CBFGXJ01. Next base: position 74,685 of record CBFGXJ010000004.1, on the reverse strand, counting down.
TCTAGCTGTTAGCTCCGTAACCATTTCCTCGTAAAGCTCAGCTGGAATGCGCCCATCTAGGCGCTCATAGGTTAAATTCTTTAATCTAGCTTTGATACCATCATATTCTTTGCGCACCTGTTCCAAATTGTTATCAAAGAACTTTTGCTGATGATTATGGCGTTTCTTCAACTCACCAACAATCAAGTCAATTGCGCCTTCTGGTGGAGGCACCAAGCTAACTAGGTTAAGAATGTCAGGCATTACTAAGCTCTGCGCAGTATTCATATTGCCGCATTTACCTTTTGCGCCTGAACACTTCATATATACACCGTTTCGAGCTTTGAAAGAGGAAACTGTGCAGCCGCATACTTTACACTTTACTATTTCGCGAAACGTAAATTCTTTGCTTGCGTAAGCGGTATGTACATCATGTCGCTGCTCGCGTATGCGCTGACAGGCATCAAAAAGCCTCTTCGTGATGAGCGGCGGATACTTATGCTCATACTTTTCGCCCATATAAAGCATCTCTCCATAATAGAAAGGATTCCTCAGAATCTTCTCGACAGCTGACTTATTAAGCTGCTTGCCCTTCTTGCTCCGAAGACCATCGGCATTTGCTTCCTTAGCTATTTGAGCATAAGGGAGCCCTAAGGCCCGCTTCTCGAACATACGCACAACATGATGCGCTCTAAGGTCATCAATTTCGATGACCTTATTCGGCTTATCAATAGTTCCCAAGTTCTTATTTATGTAACCTAATGGCGCACAACCAACCCATAAACCATCGTTAAGCATTTGCTCGAATCGTCGTTTAACATTATCTCTACTGGCATCCGAGTAGTATTTTGCTAAAAGCATACCAATGCCAAGACGGAATTTATCGGTAGCAGGTGAGTCTCGCGTAATCACTAAATTGTCAGAAGGAAAGTGCAGTTCAATCTTACCTTTTTCGACAAGACTACTAATAATCCTTACTTCTTTCTGGGAAGCGTCTCGTGTAAAGCGGTCAATCTTGTCAAATACAATAATTGCTGGCTCTTTCAGTGACTGAATCTTATCCTCTATAAGTAACGAAAACTTTTGACGGTCTTCCTTATATGCACTTTCATCGAACTGCTTATATTCCCATTGTCCTTGTTTATATTCTAGGCTTTTCGCATAGTTTTCCAGCCTCAGCTTTTGAGCAGGCAAAGCCTTGCGTTGTTCTTTATCTGAAACTCGTGCAATTAGAATTAGTTTCATAGTTATCTCCTTACTAACTTAACATTGCTTTACATTAAATTCAATAGTTTTGAACTATCCAGAAGGGCTGACTACAGCATTAAAGTTCTTATAGAGTTACATTCTTATTTGGTGGGTAATCTTTATAGATTTTTATAGAACTATAAGAATCTCTAAATATAGCTATAGATAGGTTGTTGTGCAGACCGCATCAAAAGGAAACATCATCTAGCCTCCGTTCTCTGGGTTCTGTCGTAGTGTGAATATCAATGTATTGCTCACAGGCTTCAGCAATTTCTTTCCATAATGGCTTATTCTTGGCGAATTCAACCACGTCCTTATAGCCGTTATTTCCTATTTTTGTACTGGGTTGATAAACGACCCATGTACCTTCAACTTTCTTGCTGGGGTAAACCCTGAAGCCGTCAATATACATTCCTAGATTTAGTACACACACTTTGAGTCTATGGCCTCCTTTCGGCAATTCACCCCGATATTCAACTCGCACATCATAAACACTCATTTGGGTTGTCCTTCAGTTTCTGTTTTTGTTTCATGCTCACTTCCTTTCTTTTTAAGTTCTTGTTCGAGGTCCATTTCAATAAGCACATCAAAGAATCCAGCTAGATTTTCTAAATCTTCCTTTGACAGCAACGCAGCCCAGTCAATATTTGCGACTGGTTCTTGTGATTCGGCTGGTGTGTTAGATTCCTTTTGTGACATTAAAATAGCCTCGTAATTGAGACTACTTAGATGCTTTGCGAGTCGGCCGAGATAAGCACCGACTCACACTCCACTCACAAATTACTACTGATAAATTTTACTTATTCTTACCTTACCAGCTTTTAGATAAAGCAGTTTTTTTAAACCAAATAGACGTTCAGCTTTTTTGTTCACGCGATTAACTGCATCGGTAACAGCACGTTGGCTAGACTGACTTTTAACTGTTTTTTCGAGGATGTCATCTTCTTCTGCGGGCACCTTCCTGTTCTTGAAGACGTATTTACAGACATAGTGCTCCAGGGTGCCATCAGGTATCTCGCAAATTTTATCGCGATATTTAAGTTCACTTGCCACTGAATCAAATCTGACCTTTTCTGCGTATTCGTTTTTAGTCAGTTCGCCAGTTTCACTGGTCTTGGCAATAACAACTCTAAACTCCAAAAAGTCGTTTGTAGCCCTTAGTAAATCAAATACCACGATTTCATAGGTTCCAGTATTCACTAGCTTTACCAAACCCCCGATAAGGTCTAGCTTCCCATAATGCTCATTAGAAAAACTCCCCATTCCCAAAACATCACCAAAACTTGGAGTATCGGGATTGAGTTTAGTTGTGTACTGGATAACAAGGTTAGAAATGTCGTAATTCTTTTCAGCTTCAATCAAACTGTCTTTTATTAATTTTGCTGACTTCTCGGTCGCGTATGGAAATGGCGTGTAAGCTTTTATGAGTTCAGAATAAAACTCTAGAAGCCTACCATTCGAGTCAGATGCGATGGACTCACCAAACTTCAAAAAATCCTGGGGAATACTATCATTTTTTGTTTGAAGCCTTTGGCCTAAATGCATTAAATCTTTATATTTAAGCCCTAGACTTTGATAGAGCTCCAGTATTAACGTTTTCTTATATGGGTCAAATGTTTCGCCTTCGCGAATTTTGTCATAATTACTCGTCTTTTCCAGAATGTCCTGGATTTGCTCTGATTTCTTCATAAGTCCCATGATAAGTATTGTATAGTTATAGTATGTCACAGAAGAGTAAAAAATTGACTCAATTGCTCACCCTCAAGCAGACTTGCGATTTATTGCAGGTCCATCCAAACACGCTTCGTCAATGGGATGAAAAAGGTATTTTTAAAGCTGTCAGAATTGGAGTAAGGCGCGACAGGCGATACCGAAAAGAAGATGTTTTGAAATTTATGGAAAAGAATAAATGACCTTTACTGAACTTGTTGAACAATATGTAAATGAAGTGGAAAAGCAATTCCGAACAGGCCACGCAAAGGAACATGCATATAGGCCAGCACTTGAAAGATTAATGTCAGGATTCGAAGACGTAGTTGCGGTGAATGACCCAAAAAGGTCAGCACACGGTAACCCTGACTTTGTATTCCTCAAGAAATCAAATCAAAGCATTATTCTTGGCTACGCTGAAGCAAAAGATATTGATGTTTCGCTTGATAAGACAGAAACAACTGACCAGATGACTCGCTATGGTGGTTATGAAAATCTCTTCCTTAGCAATTACATTGAATTTAGATTTTTCCAAAATGGCAACAAGTATCAAACAGTTAGTATAGGTAGCCTTCAAAATGGCCAACTCGTATTGCACCCCGAAAACTATTCGCAACTTGGTGATGAACTTGCTCAGTTCCTAGAACTGCCTCCCGAATCAATCAAAAGCGGCAAGCGTCTTGCTCAGATAATGGGTGCCAAGGCAAGAAGAATTCGTGATAACGTCGCCATTTACTTGAAGCACGAAGATAACGAGATGAATCACGAACTTGAAAAGATTTATGGCTTGATGAAGGAACTTCTAGTACATGACCTGTCTCCTGATAAATTTGCTGATATGTACGCGCAAACTTTGGTTTATGGCTTGTTTGTCGCACGATATAGCGATACATCCCCTGATACATTTACACGTTCGGAAGCAAGAGATTTAGTCCCTGCTAGCAACCCATTCCTTCGTGAATTCTTTGACCACATTGTTGGGCCTCGATTCGATAAAAGACTTGGTTATATTGTTGATGAGCTTTGTGAAGTGTTTAGTGTTAGCGACGTTCACAAGCTTGTACAGAAGCACCTTAGGTTATTTGAAGTAGATAATGAAAAAGACCCTATCATTCACTTTTATGAAGACTTTTTGAAAGAATATGACCCGAAAGAGCGCAAGAAGATGGGTGCGTACTATACACCTATTCCAGTGGTAAATTTTATAGTGAAAAGTGTAGATGAAATTTTGAAGAGTGATTTTGATTTACCTAAAGGACTTGCCGACAATAGCAAACGACCAGTGGCGGTAAAAAGCCAAGGTATAAAGCATAAGATTGATATGCATCGCGTGCAGATACTGGACCCAGCAGTAGGAACTGCAACCTTTTTAAACGAAACAGTAAAATTTATTCAAAAATCTTTTGTAGGTCAAGAAGGTCGTTGGGTATCTTATGCTAAGCAAGATTTATTACCCCGCCTGCACGGTTTTGAGCTCATGATGGCTCCTTATACTATTGCTCATTTAAAGCTTGGCATGACGCTTCAAGAAACGGGTGTAAATGATTTTTCTCAGAGACTAGGGGTTTACCTCACAAATACGCTTGAGGAGGGCATAAAACAGCAGCAAGATTTATTTAGCATCGGTTTGGCTGAAGTCGTGACTATGGAGAGCCACAAAGCTGCGGAGATAAAGCACGAACGCCCAATTATGGTTGTAATCGGCAATCCGCCTTATAGTGGCCATTCGTCGAATAATACGGAATATGCAAATAGCTTGGTTGCAAAATATAAACTTGAACCAGGTGGTGTAGTGAAACTAAAAGAGCGGAATGCAAAGTGGATAAATGATGATTACGTTAAGTTCATCGCTTTTGCGGAAGACATGATTGAGAAAAATGGCAGCGGTGTCGTCGCTATGATTACAAATAACGGCTATTTAGACAACCCGACCTTCAGAGGAATGCGATGGCACCTTACGAAAACCTTCGATAAAATTTATATCTTAGACCTACACGGAAGTTCGAAGAAAAAAGAAACAGCTCTTGATGGTAGTAAAGATGAAAATGTTTTCGACATACAGCAAGGTGTGTCTATTATTATTGCCAGTAAAACGACTCGCAGTACTAAAAAGTCTGAACTGTACCATGCGGAAATTTATGGGAAGCGTAGTTATAAGTTTTCAAAACTTAATGCTTCAATTGAGTGGAATAAATCAGAAATTGATGAAGAGTTTTATAACTTCGTACCTACGCAAAACCCAGAACTTAAGAAGAAATATGATAAGTTCATATCTTTAGAAGACCTATTTATAAAAAGTACCTTGGGTTTTCAGACTCACAGGGATTCCTTTGCAATATCAGACTCTAAATCCCAAATTTCTAGTAGATTCAATGAGATGATTTCAGATGCGACAGACGAGGAAATATTAAATAAATACAAGATTACTGATAATCGTGATTGGAAGATTGCAGCGGCACGAGAAAGAGCAAGAAGTCAGTCGGACATTGAGCATGATTCTCTTTTGCAAAAGTGTGCATACAGACCATTTGACATTAAGTACACATACTTGGACGAAGTCTTTTCTGATTACCCGAGAGCATTATTCAAGAAACATTTGTCGAATAAAAATAACTTAGTTCTTGGTGTGGGTCGACAGGGACTTGCGGTTGGAAATATTCAATGGTGTTTAGTGACCGTATCAAAGTATGCGATGGACGCCAATATTTTTCGACGAGGAGGCGTAAATGCATATCCGCTGTATCTATATCACGACGACGGAACTAAAACTACAAACTTCAAAACCGATGGCCTAAAACGACTGACTGCAAATCTAAAAATCGATACAAGACCCGAAGATGTCTTTGACTATTTATATGCAATCCTTCATTCGCCTACATACAGAGATACGTATAAAGAATTCTTAAAAAATAATTATCCCAAACTACCTATCCCAGAAAATGACAAAAAATTTGATTTATATTGTTCACTTGGTCGTAAGTTGCGCGAACTACATCTAATGGAAAACGATTTAATCATAGACACGACATACCCAGTTAGCGGGACGGATAAAGTCGAGTCTGTTAAATATTCTGATAATTGTGTTTGGTTTAACGATGTTCAGTACTTTGGAAACGTCCCTGAGGTGGCCTGGAACTTTGTTATTGGAGGTTATCAGCCAGCCGAGAAATGGCTTAAGGACCGCAAAAATCGCGTACTTACTAATGATGATATTGAGCATTATCAGAGGATTATAAAAATACTTATCGAAACAGATAAGTTGATGAAACAAATCGACGAAGTCTAGTCGATTACTGATTCAATCGTTAGCTTTGTGCTTAAGGACTCTTTCCTTTTTGTTGGCATACCGCGTAATTGGTCTATTACATACTGGCTATTTTTTGTAGCTACACTTTCATCGCGACTATTAACCATTTCCCCAATTCGATTTATTGCATCAACACCAATCTGTTCGAGCTGGAAACTGAGAAATCCACTACTATCCAGTTGTTTACATTTTGTTGAAATTAGCCAGGCTCGTCTGCGAGGGTCTGATTCATCAGGCTCGAGGATTCTAATAGCTTTTGCACCACTTCCATAAACAAGTTTTGCAGCCTGGAATTTTGCAATCAGTTCAGGGGTAATCTTTCGATAAACCCTTTTATTATCTTTCACTATTTTTGCATCACGCATATTAATATTTTACCAATAAGTTCTCTATAGATACGTTGTGTAACTATTTAAGCTATAATCGTCGTATAAGCCTCTAGGGGCTTACGGTCTAGAGCCACTCAATTGAGAAGGTATGACCACCAAATCCATCGTGAAATAAAAGCTCGTCGCAGAGCACTGTTTCACGATGGTCGCAGTCCGAAAGGGCTGTGGGTGGCCGAAAGGCTATCGCTGCGGCGAGCTTTTATGTTTGCCGCCAAAATAACCAAAGGGGGCAAATTGAAAAAAGCTTTAATCGGTACAATAAACGGAATTGCTGAAATTGTAATTGGTATTGTTTGGGTTGCGTTACTTGTTGGTGCAGTAGTTCTTGTGGTGAAAATAATCGACTGGTTGATACTAGCTTGAACCCTATTATTTCTCTTGAAGAAGCGAGAAAACTGCTGAGTAAGGAAATGTCAGAAAAGCTTTCTGATGATGAGCTAGAAAAACTCATCATAGACCTAGATGAATTAGCCAAGCTTACAATTAGGGCGATTATGGATGGTTCGTTAAAGGTCCCTAAAAATCCAAATCAAGAGCTGCAATAGCTTATCCTTATTAAGGAGTTATAATAACTGTAAGGTTTAGATGCGTAGGTGGGTTATGCATTAAGGCAGCCCACCTATGAAAATACTAAGAGCATTATGGTTTTGGATAAAAGCAATCTCTCCGATTAAGGAGAGTAAAAAGCGTGAGTTCCCTGAAGAACCAAACAAAAAGACAGGAAATATGTTTTCAAGGGCGCTGGGTAGGCTTCACCGCTGGAGAAGAAATCGTGGTGAAAAAAGACGCTTGCAGCGCTTTCAGATTGAGGGAGAAATAAAAGAGCATAAAATAATTTCCGAAGTTTTTAGGTATTCTAAATGGATTTTATTGTATCTAATCCTAGCTACATCAGTTGCGGTACTCATCGACTATCTTTTTTCTTTACTTGCCGAATGGCTTAGTGGATTCACATGGCTAAGTGACTTATTAGCATTCCCTAGCAAAGGTGGGATTGGAGATGCATTAACTGCTTATATTGCTGCTGTCTCGGCTTTATTAGGGTTAATATTTGCATTATATGCGGTAGGCTTTCAGCTGACCACCGACCGATATTCTGAAAGAGTAACAAGCTTTATCAGCAATGAACGTGTTAGCTCGTACTTTTTTAAGTTTTTAGTTTTTACTGACCTATTCGCAATAGTTGTTTACTTAAAACTGATACTTCTAGACTCGACGCCAATATGGAGTTTTGGTTTGGCAACTTTGCTCGTGGCGACTTCATTCCTAGGAATTATTATCTTTAAGAATCACTACATAGAAATTATAAAACCTGAGAGCATGTTTAGCCGCTTACGAGAACTCATTTGGGATGCAATAAACATTGTTTCAGCCCCAAACAGTTATACGCAAAAAAGTTGGAGTCTTGCTGCTCACGCAAGAAAACAGACACAGGGCAATATACGGACCATGGAAGCCTTATATAGAGACCTCACCAGGAAAGATGTAAAAAGAGGCGAAAACTGGACTGATGCATCCTTTGCCCCTCTAACAGCTGGCCATTTACTACAAGGCTATTCGTCTAAGAGAAGATTTATAGACATTGATAAGCCTTGGTGGACTGCTCAAAAGTATGAAAAAGTTAAGTCCACAGATGCAAATATGTACCCAATAAAGTTGCAGCACGAGCTGAAAGGAATAGGTCCTTTGATAGTCCCACAGAACCATCCATTGTGGTTCGAAGATAGACTATTCCAGTTCCTGGAAGAAATCACTAAAGACATTACACGTGACGAGTCTGGACAGATATTCATGAACCTGTCGGACGCATATAAGACTGCACTTGTGGGTGATAAACAAAAACAGGTAGATGAGCCACCAAAAACTCTGCCTGGAGCTTGGCAAAATCAAGAGTTTGAAATGTTTGAACGAGGGCTTAATGCATTTCTGGAACTCTGGAAAAAAATTGATATTTGCACCCATAAAGCCGCAGTAAATTACCTGAATGATTATTTCGTAATTGTTTCAGAACTAATCGAGCCATGGGATATTGAAGGTGCCTTAGTGGTAGCGAAAACTTTTTACGTGGGCAATCAGCTTAATAAATCCAAGAAATTTTTAGATGATAAAGAGATGCCCTCTTTCTTCAGGAGTGTGTTGCATGAATACTGGAGACGCCTTGAAGTGGAGCAAGAATTAGAAGGAAAAATTGTTACAGATAAGGAGCATCTCATCAATGAAATAAAGGAGGTTTTGGTGAATAAACACCAAGATTTGCTCGATAAATATCTAATTACTGTATTTGACGATTCTACCGAAATTATTAATAAACTCCAGAAGTGCAAAAAGTATGATTTACTTACTAATTTCATCAAAATGCAGATGGAATGGATAAGCCACCTCTTATATATAGACCAAAAAGCCAGAGCAGACTTATACGCAGAATATGTAAAGGATAACAGTAAGTACCTGCTGCTTATACCTAACGAGATACTAGAAGAGGAAGAATTGCTTGACCAGGTCGAGAAAGGCTACTTTGTTGCTTTAATCGAAGAACGTAAGGAAGTTTTTGAAGCGTATGCTTTAGCAGCATCTATCATTATGCTTAAAACCAACTGGCAGCAAAAAGACCAGGACAAACTTATACGCAACTTAAAGCAACCATTAATTTTAGGGTGCCTTGCGTATGTATTATCGGAATTAAGGCAAGATAGTTTTTGGGTAGTAACCTTCACGAAATATGTAGAGAGGATGTATCAACCTGGTGTGTTCGCAAAACTACTTGAACTTGTATCTGAAATAAATGATACAAGGGATATTTATTGGGAATCTACACGCTACATGAATTGGGAAAGGTTCATGTTAGGAAAAATTAAGAAAGAAGTAAAACAGGTTTGGAGGCATGACGAAGGAGAGATTGGATATGGAACAGAATACGACCACCAGAGTAACTTTATCCGTCGCCTTGGTGATTTTGACCTACTATTTAATGGACGTGCGAAAGATTCATACATAGAGTGGCTTCAAAAAAGACAAGCATTAACAGAGCTTCTCGAAATACTCATTAGACTAAAAGGTGAAAATGATGGCCAAAAATAGAAAATATCATTGGCTTAGAGATGAGTACCTTTTTTATGTCAAAGGTTATAAAAAGTTTTACAGCACTTACGAGGATGGTACCAAGTTCTTTGTCCAGCTTAGAGATGCACACGCTTATTTTTCAGTTTTGCGGAGAGACGTCGAAAACCACCTTGTGATTAAGCATTCGGATAAAAAGCTGGCTGCACTATTGAATGCTTACTTCGTTCAGAATCTTTATCGAATGAACCGAGGAGAGCTATATAGCAACGCGCACAGTATTATGGACTTCTTTGCTAATAACTTCCAACAAACAGCAATTATTGGGGAAATGTTCTATTACATAGATTGGAACACCAAGGAACTAGATGGCAAAAAGTATAGAATACCAGATGCTTTTGAATACATTCATCCAGAAACAATTGAATGTGAAAAAAATATTAATGGTAAAATATCGGGATTTAAACAACACTACTCTATATATACAAAAATCAAAGAATCTAAAAATGAGCAAAGTCTCGACACTTTGCATTTCAAACCCTGGGAAATTTTCTATACAACCTACCCATTAGGAAAACCACATCCCGTTAAAAAATCTTATAAATTCATCAAGCATTTTATGTGGTTTATGAAATACATGCTTTGGTCAAGCGAAGCAGGGGCGTACTCTAAACCACGGGCTTGGGCAGTAGAACGAGCGAGGGATAAAAGATTTGAAGATGAAAAAAGAAAACACTATTTGCTCACAGCAAAAACCCATAAGAACTTTAGCGTACCCCTAGGCGTTAACGATATTAACATCACCAGATATTATGATTTTTTCTACTTCACTAGATTCAAATCTGACATCTATAGGGCGCGGAAGTATTATGTTGCTGTATTTAATGAGCAAGTATTAAAGCCTTTTGCTGAAAAAAATAAGCTAACAGAAGCACCAGTGCTTGAAATGTTTGGCTTTGTAACTGACGAGGAAGCAATGGAATATTTTGACCAATGGAAAATCGGCAAACTTAGTAAGGATGAATTTTTAACTAAAGTTGTAAAAGCAGACTAAAAAATTTTGGATGAAAAATTTCACCCCCTTGCAGATATGGTTCCACCTTATTCTTTACTATAATGGCCAATAGATAATATGAAGTGTTCTTTTGGGCCCACCCCCCCATTAAAGTTGTTTTGGTAAAGGAAAATCCTCGACAAGTTTTTTTAGCTGATTTTCATCTTTTGCCAAATCAACCATAATCCAATTGGGGATGGCATCATGCTCCAGAAGCGCTGCTTTCTCTTCAGGGTACATATCATCTTCAAATACCAAAAAGAGTTTACTAAAATCTATAGCTTCGGTTTTCGCTATCTTCCAGCTTGTACCCTTGATTAATTTCAAGTGCTCCTTTGTTTCTGGACTGCATAATCTACCTACATATTCGCAAGCCCAGGTCGTATCGCCCTCCATACAATGTGTCGTGAGCCAGTAAGCATCGTGGTTATCAACTACATACTTAATAAATTCTTCGGCATAGTTTGCCAAATGTGATTCATTGGCGAGTAATACGCCGTCTATGTCGAGATAAACTGAGTATCGCATTCTTCTATAATAGCTGACCTAGGGAGCAATTAAGCTGTCGGAAAGCTCGAATTCTATCACGAGGTCTTTTAAGTTATAATCTTCGTGTAGTGCTATAGCGGATGTTTGAATTACGTCCACTGCATGGCACCAGGTCATTATTCATAAGAGAGCGTTCCAAACAGAGCGCTTTTTTATGTTCGTGCGAGTTTATCATCTGTCGCATGGTTAGGGTCCTTTCTGGTTGAGTCGGTTGGGCGGATGCTACAATAAAAAAATGCAATTCATCTTCGTCCGTCATGGTCAGAGCCAGGCAAATGCCGATACGGTTATAGCAGATGCTCATTCTCCGCTTACAGAAAGTGGCATAGCGCAGGCACGCAAGACCGGTATTGAGCTTAAAGGCAAAGGCATAACGCTGATAGTTTGTTCGCCGTATCTGCGTGCTCAGCAGACTGCCGAAACCATAGCAGGCGAAATCGGCATCGATATTGCCCACATTAAAATAGTTGATGACTTGCGGGAGCGCGGCCTTGGCGAACTGGAAAATGAGCACAGGGAGCATGAAGGGTTGTGGTATTTTACAGATGATGAGTCCAAAGGTATAGAGAAGCGCCAGGATTTGCTTAACCGTATGAAGCGATGTCTCGTTGCCATTAAGGAATTTGGCCAACATGAGACGGTTCTGGTAGTCGGGCATTCAATATCTGGTTTTTATTTACTTCAAGTTGCCGCTGGCAAGCAGTTTGTAACAGAACTTGAGTCGCCCGCGCTGATGAGTAACGCAGATTACATTGAAGTAGAATGCTAGAAGTCTAGCCAGAGTCGACTATCATAATATATCCGTCGCAATATACGAGGCCAAATTTGTCGAGCTTTTCGTACATCAGCATCAAGCTGTCGTAAATGTGATTCCACCTATAATCCACTTGCTGCACCAATTGAGACACTTCAAACAGTTCGGGTATGAAAGAACGTATGATACTTACTGCACATGCACGAAGGGTTTACTAAGATGGGTATGGAGTATGCACTTCCGGCTGGCCGTCTTGACTATAGTGGCGATTTAACGCCAATTATTAATGATATTTGCCGAACGTATGAAATCGGCGAGCCAAGCGGTTTTTCGATAATTGAAGTTGGCTATGAAGACTGCAACGTCATCATCGAGACTCAGCAAGACAAATTTATGGCAAAGATGTTCGCTAAAACCCGCGAACCCGATGAGAGGTTCTTTTCTATAAGCGTTTGGCGGGTTTCATAGATTTTCTTTAGTTCTACGTCTGCCTGGTCGCGTTTTTGCTGCAGGCGAATAGGCATCAGACTAACAGATGGGTTATGATAGAAAGTATAATACTGGAAGATAAGCGGGAGTCCTGAGATGAGCAAACAGCAAGTCAGCACCGGCGACACGAAATCAGCGCATATTTTATCGCAGGGCATCATCAGTGGCGGATTTATTTTTATGTCCGGCCAAGTGCACTGTGACGCCGAACTCAAGCTTGTAGGTGATACTACCGAGGAAAGGCTTGCGCAGATCATGAAGAATATCTCAGCAATCCTGGAAGCTGCCGAGGCAACGCTGGATGACATCGTAAAAGTAGTCATCTATGTTACGGATATGACTGTCATGCCTGACCTCAATAAAGCTTATCCGTCGTACTTTAAAGAGCCGCTGCCAGTGCGCGAAGCGGTGTGCGTGGCGGCCCTGCCGCTTGGTGCGAGTATTGAGATAAGTGTAATCGCGGCAAAGGCGTAAGCGATGCAGTTTGTGGTAATCGGCCTTGACGGGACCGACAAAGATGCACCCGCCCGCCGTCAGGCAGTCCGCCAACAACATATTGCTATGGGCGAAAAGCTGCTTGCCTCACGCAACCTGTGGTACGGCGCAGCGCTCCTTAATGATGACGGTTCTATGAAAGGCTCGATGTACGTCGTCAGCTTTCCGTCTGAAAAGGAATTGCAAGAATGGTTAGACGAAGAACCGTACGTTGTCGGTGACATGTGGCGCGACATCACCATCCACAAATCAAACACACGCGATCCGTGGCAGTATAGCCATGAGCAAGAGTGGTTTGAGGAGCCGCAGAATGGCTAAAATCGTTGTCACCAACCACCAAGATTTTACCGAAGAGCAAAAGCAGCGATTGAACTCGCTGGGCGATGTAACCTATTACGAGACATTGCCTACGGGTGAGGAATACTTACAGCGCGTCAAAGGCGCTGATGTCATCTGCTCTGGAACGGCTGGTTTGCAAGACGTCTACGCACAGCTCAAAGATGTATACATAACCTTGCTCCAACCACAAAATTACTTTATATGTCGTAATATGAGATTAGGTGATTGTCAATAATAGGCGTATACTTAATAGTAACCAGCCACCCCAACACTAAATGACTCGTAGGGAGTAAGCGTAAAGATTGTTGTTGGCTCGAACAAGAAACATTTTATGAAAGGCTTTACAAAGTCTGTATTTACGCTCACCAAATAATTTTATCAACCTTACGGTGCATTACTCGCAGTACATTCGTACCGCTAATACACCTGACGAAGAGGGTGCCACGCCTGCGGAACCGGCCACCAAAGCGCGTCGAAGCGGAAGCTAATAGCCAAAATAGGAAGTTTGCAGTGGTGAACTCACCATTTTACAGAAGGAGTCAGTATGTCCAAAGATAAAGGGCGCAAAGCGGTAAAGAAACCAAAGCAGCCAAAGGTCAAGGCCTGATATGCAAATTAAGAAACGTGTATACGCGTCTGGCGCCGAAGAAGAGCAGGAAATTAGGGAATCACTCCTCCAAATGGTGCTTAGCGACTCTTATAATACCTCTGCGGCATATACGGCCAACAGTGCGGCATATCCGGATGGCTTAATGCCATTCGTGGACAAACATATGCGTTACCTCGATGCTAATCCTAAGCTGGATGCGCGCATGTACCTTGCTAACCTGCGATTGAAGACCCGTATCAGGTCATAACTTCTACGCAACTCACCATCACACAAAATAATCCCCCAAGGAGAATATAAAAATAGTCAAAGCCATCGCTCAAAAAGAAGTACGTCCAGTGAAGGAATACTCCCAAATAAGCGTCTAGCCTTAAAGGAGTATTACCATGAATCATTCACACATAATATTGGGCAGGTATGCCATCTTGCAGCATGATATCTCGGCGCAGCGAGACGAACACCGCCAGACACAGCACGACAAAAATAGCTTTATTGCTCATTTTGCCGGTAAGCGTTTTAAGTCTGCTGGCGACGTCAGCAGGAAGCAGGAGGGTGCTGCGACGGAAACGCAAAGGCTGACCAACCTAGCCGAGGGGGCAAGCGACAATCTGTTCATTGCGAAGACTGTCTTCCCGTTTGTCCTGTTCGCCGATACCATCAAGATCGACCGACAGAAGATAACAATCGTGCATAACGACTTTTTTTGGAAATCACATACAGCAAGCACGGAAATTAAAAACATCATGAATATTGCTGCTGATGTAGGGCCGTTATTTGGCTCCATTACCATCACGTCTAAGCATTTCCTGAATAACACCCAGACTATCAAGTATTTAAGGAGGGGCGATGTTGCTATCGTCCAGCGCTTATTGCAGGGATTTATGATCGCGCAGCGGGCAAAAATCAATACCGATGACATAGATAAGAAACAGCTGCTTAAATTATTGAACGATTTGGGGCAAGAAAACCGAAGATGATCCGGAATAACGTCGCATCAGGCTTACCAATCATAAGCACTATGCCCTCAATAAAACTGAGGCTTTTGATAGAAGGTGTTGTGTTTGCAGAACTGCCCGGTGTGTCATACGCTAGATTGATGAGTGACTCAGACCAAGAAGACCAAACCATCCAGACATATGATAAGTACGCCGAGTCATGGGCGGTTGACCACCCGTTAGATGACTATGGCTCTATTATCGCAAAGCTCAAGGAGCTGGCGCCACGTGGTTCAGTATTAGAGATTGGCTGTGGCAGCGGACAGGACGCAGAAATGCTTACGCAAGCAGGGTATGACTATTTGGGAACTGATGCTGCGCAAGGAATGGTAAACCTAGCTAGCAGTAAGCATCCAGGAATCACTTTTCAGCACCGTAATTGTATAATCTCGGGCGCATAAGAAAACAATTTGATATTTTTTGGTGTAACGCGGTATTGCTGCATATTCCGAGGCGTCGTATTGATGAAGCTCTACGCGCAATCTCCGCCTCTATAAGAGTTGGAGGTGTCGGATTCCTTTCAATGAAAGACGGCGACAAAGAAATATTCGAAGAACGTACGCAATCCGACCGCCAAGAGAATAGAATTTTTGTGCACTGGCTAAGAGAGGATTTTGAGAAAGTATTGGAGCGAAATGGTTTTGATGTGGTTTATTATGAGTATTTGCCTAAAAGCGAACGCTCAAAGTGGCATCGGTTTATTGTGAGAAAGATTTGAGTGTAATTCTCGGCCCCAATTGAGACACTTCCAGTAAATAATCACCTCGCTTATGCTAAACTAAACAGAGTAACTTAGAAAATACCGCAGTATGGCCCGACTCCCAAATCCTGGTTCTGATTCTGGTGCTTGGGGTGATATCCTCAATGATTTTCTATTGCAGTCTCATAACTCGGATGGTTCGCTTAAGCCTAGTGCGGTTACGGGTAGCGGCGCAGCCTCGGATTCCAGCGTGGTGCATAATACTGGCGCAGAACCTGTTGCCGGTACAAAGACATTTTCATCCTCGCCTGTAGTGCCGACCCCTACACTTGGCAGTCAGGCTGCAAACAAATCGTACGTTGATTCGACCGTAGCCGCCGGTGCGCCTGATGCTACAACTTCTAGCAAAGGTATTGTTCAGCTTGCTGGTGATCTTGGAGGTGCGGGTACGTCTGCTGCCGCACCAGTCATTACCGACAATGCAATTACCACGAGCAAACTGAATAATGGTGCTGTCACCAGCGCCAAGATCGCTGACGGCACAATTGTAGATGCCGATATTTCCGGCTCGGCCGCTATTGCAAAAAGTAAGCTTGCCGCGCTAAACATTGTGGATGCCGACGTTTCGGCCATTTCTCAAAGTAAAGTCACCAACCTTACTACTGACCTTGGGGTCAAGGCGCCAACTTCTCGTGCAATTAATGCGGGTACGGGTCTGACTGGCGGGGGCGATTTAAGTGCGGATAGAACACTCAGTGTTACCAATGACTCGACTACGCAAAAAATCCGTGTCAGCAAGGCTGGTACCCTTACCGGCACACGCCAAGAGCTGAATCTTATCGAAGGCAGCAACGTCACAATTACGGAAGCAGATGATAGCGGCAATAACCGCGTCAATGTTACGATTGCGGCAACACAGCCGGCAGCGGCTTCGACTGTTACGAGCGAAACTGCTTTCGGCGCAGCCTCGGCCGTTGGCGTAAGCACTACCTATGCTCGTGCTGATCATACTCACGGTACGCCGCCTGCGGTAGACGTACAGGTGTTTACCGCAGGCGGTACCTGGACAAAACCGGCCAACGCGGTAAGCGTGACAGTGCATTTGGTAGGCGGTGGCGCCGGTGGTGGCTCTGGTCGTCGTGGAGCGGCGGGTACGGTGCGATGTGGCGGTGGCGGTGGCGGTGGCGGCGGAAGTGCACGCGTTACTTTACCGGCCGCGGCCTTGCCTTCTAGTGTTGCCATAACAATTGGCACCGGTGGTGCTGGTGGCGCAGCACGGACAACCAACGACTCAGACGGCAATGACGGCACTTCCGGCAACGCAACTTTATTTGGTACGTACGTGCGTGCCGGGGGCGGCTTCAAAGGTATAGCTGGAACTGCCACAAGCGGCGCGGGTGGCGCAGGCGGCGTAAGTGTGTTGAGCGGCGGCGTTGGTGGAAACGCGGCAACTAACGGCGCGGCTGGCCCGGCTACGCAGACATCTATTCCAGGTTCAACCGGCGGTGCGCCGGGAGGCGGTATTACATCAGCCGATGTCCCTTCCGCTGGTGGCTTAGTAAATGGATCGGTGACGGGCAGTAATGCAACGGTAGCTGGCGGGGTGGTTGACTCTACGCCGCCAAGTAACGGTAACTCGCAACCAGCAAACTCCGGCCTCCCTGGCGATGGCGGTGGCGGAGGCGCTTCCTCGATAACTACCGCTGCGCAAGCTGGTGCGAACGGTGGCTTGTATGGTGCGGGTGGCGGCGGTGTGGGTACGGGTTCTGCTGGCGCTGCGGGCGTCGTTGGACAGGTCATACAGCACCTCGTTGTTTAGTCGGCCTCAGTCCTTTTCGATCTTATGAGCGGTTGCCTGCGCACAGGCAGCCAAAAAAGATTCTTTGAAAGATTCCCCGAAGCCTTTAAAGACTAGAAAACCCACTCCTTTGATAAAATATAAAAATGCCATCGAAAAAAGTCACGCTATGCATACTTCTGGTAATTTGCTTTGCCATTTCCAGGTTTGCATTTTTCCTGATTGACGACCCCGAAGGACCGAACCTGCTCATAGTTACAGTACTGGCACTGATTATATTTGTGCCAGCGGCTCTTATTTACTTGAAAGTTTCAAAGGCTAAGTAGCAATAGTCACACCAGTATAACTAAGAAGCGGCTCGCCTAGACGCCGCTGAACGACCGGGATGACCCGGTCGGCGATCCGCTGGTGGCCGGAATCGTTCGGATGCATGCCGTCGAATGATATGAAGTCGGTCGGATCAGTCCAGACATCTGCGAGGTCTACGAAGGGAGCGTCGATTTCTTCGGCAAGTTTCTGGACTGCGCCGGTGTAGTCCCGGCCGCGCTCCACGCTGGCCCGGTGGCCGTTAAGGGGAGAGGGGTTGGTTAGTGTTTCATCGACCGCGAACGAGCCGACGAAGACCGGAGTCATCCGTACCTCGGCTAAGACCGGCTTCAGCCGGCGCAGTTGAGCTTTGAAGTCGGGCAACGGGTTCTGCGGTGCGGATTGGCCGTAGAGTATTAACGAATCGGCGCCGCCGAGCATCAGGACGCCCAGGTTTCTGGCCCGGCCGTAGGGCGCGATTTGCGCCGGCAGGCGTTCGAGGATTTTATCCAGCGTTTGGGCGTTCAGCGCAAGGTTAACAACAGCGTCGATGCTCGGATTATCCCATACGCCCATTTTAAGCCGGTTGGCCCAGCCCCCAATTTTTTTGTCCCACAGCCCGTAGGCTGTACTGTCTCCGTTGACGAAAATCCGTGGCATTAAGCCCCTAGAGTACCTTATGGCGTTTTGCCATGTCAACGGTTAAAACAAAGCGGGCTTGCTTCCTGCCTGTACATAGCGTAGCCTATATGAAATATGGCAGCAGAGTCGCTTGGTCACACCGCCGCTACCACGGGCGGTCAGGGTCTTCTATTTCAGCTGGAGGCTAGCTGGCGTGAGGCGGACCAAGGCGCTTTTATGCTTGACTTAGGCGCGATGCGCGGCGCGGTCGTTAGCCATCCCGACGACATGAAGCAGGTATTTACCGACCCCCGCTTCCGCGAAAAAGGACCAATGTACGACGGCGTCCGGCGGATTATCGGCGATGGTATCTTAACGTCTGCAGGCGACAAGTGGCGGGACAATCATCGCCTGGTGTCTCCGCACTTTTATCGTGGCCAAGTGGCGGGCATGGTCGATGCTATCGCGGATGTCGGCAGCGCCTATGCTCGTGATTTGCGGGAGCGGGCCCAGAGCGGGGTAGAGGTAGATGTTCTCGAGGAAATGACCGGCCTGACCATTCGGACGCTTGGAGCGGTAACGCTCGGTCGTAATGCCGCCAGGGTCGACGAGCTGACATACAATGACCTGCAAGCCGCCTTTGAGCTGGCGGGCCGGGCCGGCGGACCTATGGATGCCGAGACTCGGGCGAGGCAACGGCAATTGACCGGCCAGCTGAAAGGGTTTGCCGACACGCTCATAGATACTGCCCGAAAAGCAGAGCCGCCGGACGGTTCCTTGCTGTCGGTGCTGGCGCATACCCGCATCGAAGCGACCGGGGCCTGCCTGGATACCCCGTCTATCCGTGATGAAGTGCTTACCATTATGTTTGCCGGGCATGAAACGACGGCGCTCACGCTCACCTGGATGTTCAAGCTGATCCAGAATCACCCCGACATCCGCGCACAAATGCAGCAGGAAATCCAGAATGTCCTGCAAGGCAGGACGCCGGCGCTAGATGATTTGCCAAAACTGGTAACGGTCCGCAACGTTATAAACGAGACGTTGCGTCAGCGCCCGGCGGTGCCCATTACGGCCCGCGCAGTTGGCGAGAAAGCAGTGATAGGGGGTATCGCTTTGGAGCCCGGCGACGCGGTATTGCCGTTTATTTGGGGTACGCACCACCATAGCGGGTTTTGGAAGCGTCCGGACGGTTTTGAACCGTCGCGCTTTTCACCGGAGCGGTCTGCCGGGCGCAATAAGTGGTCGTTTATTCCTTTTACCGCTGGCAGCCGTATTTGCGTCGGCCAAGAACTGGCGCGAACCGAGTTAACCGTCCACACCGCCCTGCTTATGCAGGCCGTCGATATGCAGGTAGCCGATGAGGTCGTTACGCCCCGGGCAACCTTGACCCTCCGGCCCGACGTGCCGGTACGGGCCCACGTACGGGCGAGAGCGTTAGGCCCGTCAACCGGCGCCTCACAGTAAGGTTACAAATGCCAAGAGTAGGTGAAGATTCTCCAGAAAGTTTCCCCTAGAGGGTATCCGCCGTTGCATTGGTCCCGCTAACAAAGCGGCAACTCCTTACATCCCTCAAATTGGTTTGCTACTATTAAACGTAGAGCAATCACATAATCAGAAAGGATGCTACAAGATGTCTAAATACGTCGATGGCTTCGTACTAGTCGTTCCAAAAGGCAAAGCCGAAGAATACAAGAAGATGGCCGAAGAAGGCAAAGCCTCCTGGATGAAGCACGGTGCGCTCGCGTACTTTGAATGCAAGGGCGACGACCTGAAGCAACAGGAAATGGGGCCGGAGAAGTCGCGCTCCTTTACAGAAATGGCCGGCGCGCAGGACGAGGACGATGTCTGGTTCTCTTTTATCGTCTTTGAATCGAAAGAGCACCGCGATGAGGTAAACAAAAAAGTAATGGCCGAGATGGACGAAGCCTACAAAGACCAAAGTGACTTCGTATCGCCCTTTGACATGAAGAAAATGGCTTACGGCGGATTTGAGGTTTTGGTTGAGGGGTAATACCTTCTACATCGTCCGCCACGGCGAAACTGAGAACAACCGGGCCAAGCGGTTGTCGGGCTGGATCGACACGGCGCTGACCGAAGACGGCTTGAAGCCGACCGAAAAGGTAATCGCCAAGCTGTCCAAGCTGCACATAGATGAGATATACTCCAGCGACATGGGCCGGGCATTTATTACCGCCTATACGTTGGCCCGCGGCTTAGGTTTTACCAAAGAAATCAAGCGCTTGCCGGGTCTTAGGGAAGTCAATTACGGCGATGCCGCAAACATGCCCAGCGCTACAGCGTACGAAGCATACCCCGGTCTCGACAGCGACACCCATTACACGCCGCCAAATGGCGAGTCGCTCGACCACATGCAAAAACGCATTTTCCAAACGGTAGACGAACTCAATAGGCTGCATACGGACGCGGTGATCGTGCTGGTGTGCCACTCCGGCGCTATGGCTGCGCTGCGGGCCGGCCACATCGGGCAGGATTTCGGTGAGCATAACATCAGCGAAGCCTACCCGCATGACTACGTCGGCAAGTTTACCTTTGGAAACGGCGCCGTTACCAGTTTTGAAAGTGTAGAATGAGTATACCCGCAAAACGAAACCTCTCAGGAATCATATGCGCAGCCAGCGCTTTTATCATGACGGCCTGCATCGGCGGCATGGTGCCGAATGGCCTGGCAGGGGAGGTCGGCAAAGTTAAACTGTACTTTGCAGGCATGATGCTGGCATTTGTGTGCAGTATCGTGGCGGGCCTGGCATACCACCAATACCGCCATCGAGCCGACGACGGCGCAGAACGAATGCGCGCAGAAGCTGGGATACTATCGCAAGTCGGCCAAAAGCCGGCGTCCGCCCCGCCCAAAACACCCGGGCAAAGCCAGCCCGATGATCCGCGGCGCTCTGGCTTTGATGACAACCGCCAGGAGCATTTAGGGTAACATAACCGAGTCGTACCCGCGCCTATTCATGCGGTACAATAAACGTAAGCATGAAACCAAGCAGCGACGTCCATATTCTTACCGTTAATGCCGGATCATCGAGCATCAAGCTGGCTTTGTTCGCGTATGCGGCCGGAAACGGCCCTCACAAAACGATTCCGGACAGTGATGCACCGCGGAAGGTATTGGAAGCTGCCGTTGAGAATATCGGCCAGCCATCAGCCCGTCTGGTCACTCCTGAAGGTACGCAGCCGCTAGCATCTCACGGTGCACAGGCCGCAACTCATGCCGACGCTGCCGTTCTCCTTGCCCAGTGGCTCGCCCCGCGGGTTGCCGCCGGCTCTATCGCGGCCGTAGGGCACCGGATCGTACATGGCGGCCCGCGGTACCACCGGGCAACGTTTGCAACCGACGAAGTCTTGGCCGACTTACAGCAGTTGGCCCCCTTCGACCCAGAGCATCTGCCTGTCGAGCTTAAGCTGGTTACTGCCTTCAGCCGAATCTTGCCGCAGGCAAGACAAGTGCTTTGTTTTGATACGGCTTTTCACCACGACTTGCCAGTGCGGTCGCGGCTATTGCCGATTCCGCGCCATTTTGAAGCCCAAGGCGTGCGCCGGTATGGGTTTCACGGCTTGTCGTACGCTTTCGTTGTAGAAGAGCTGCGGCGGGTAGAGGGTGACGCAGCGGCGAACGGCCGGGTGATCGTCGCCCACCTGGGCAGCGGCGCGAGCTTGGCTGCCTTGCATAACGGCAAGCCGATCGACACCACCATGGGCATGACTCCGGCGTCCGGCATACCGATGAGCACGCGCGCCGGCGATCTTGACCCCGGGCTGGCTTTGTACCTGGCAAGCACGCACGGCTACGACGCCGAGCGGTTTAATCGCATGGTCAATTTCGAGTCGGGCCTACTGGGTATCTCTGAAACATCGGCCGACATGAAGCACCTGCTCGATATCGAGGCCGCCGACGAACGCGCCAAAACCGCCATAGATATATTCTGCTACCAGGTCAGGAAGAGCATTGGCGGGTTGGCGGCGGCGTTGGGCGGGCTCAACACACTTGTCTTTACCGGCGGCATCGGTGAGCAATCCGCTGTCATCCGGGCCCGTATATGCGGTGAGCTAGGGTTTTTAGGCGTCATCATCGACGACACGCGCAACCAGGCGGGCGCGCGCCTTATTTCTGCTGACGGCAGCCCGGCCGGCGTCCACGTAATCCATACCGACGAAGCAGCAACCATCGCCCGCGAAGCCGCACACATAATGAGTAATGCCTAAAAAAGGGTGGCCATGAATCAAAACGAGTATCCTCTGGACGAAACAACACTTCACAACATTGACGCCTACTGGCGGGCGGCCAACTATTTGTCGGTCGGGCAGATATATCTGTGCGATAATCCGCTTCTCAAAGAGCCGCTTCGTTTGGAGCATGTCAAACAGCTGCAGCTTGGGCATTGGGGCACGGCGCCTGGTCAGAACTTCATCTACGTGCACTTAAACCGGGTCATCAAAGCGCACGACCTCAACATGATCTATTTGTCCGGGCCTGGGCACGGCGGTCCGGCTCTTGTGAGTAATGTCTACCTTGAAGGGACCTTCAGCGAGTGCTACCCGAGTGTGCCGCAGGATGAGGCCGGTCTTAAAAAGCTGTTCAAGATGTCGTCGTTTCCAGGTGGGTTGTCCAGCCATGTTTCGCCGCAAGTACCTGGTTCGATCCACGAGGGCGGCGAGCTCGGGTACAGCCTTAGCCATGCCTTCGGGGCGGTTTTCGACAACCCCGACCTGATTGCCGCCTGCGTGGTGGGCGACGGTGAAGCCGAAACCGGCCCGCTGGCAACCGCCTGGCACTCCAACAAGTTCATCAATCCGCAGACCGACGGCGTGGTGCTGCCGATTCTGCACCTCAATGGGTATAAAATCAGTAATCCGACTATCCTGGCTCGGATTGAGCACGATGAATTAGAACAGCTCTTCCGCGGCTACGGCTGGACGCCGTACTTCGTGGAAGGCGACGACCCGATGGAGATGCATCAGCTGATGGCATCTAGGCTGGATGAAGCCGTTCGCGAGATCAGGCGTATCCAAAGCAATGCCCGCGACAACGGCGATACCACCCGGCCGCGCTGGCCGATGATCATTCTGGCTTCGCCCAAGGGCTGGACCGGACCGAAGACGATTGACGGCAAGCAGGTGGAAGGCAACTTCCGCTCGCATCAGGTGCCATTGGCCGTCGACGCCGCGCATCCGCAAAATGTAGCTGCCCTCGAGGACTGGCTGCGAAGCTACCGGCCGGCCGAGCTGTTCGACCCAAACGGCGCGTTGCTGCCTGAGCTCGCCGCCTTGGCGCCAGCCGGCCGGCGGCGCATGGGCGCGAACCCGCACGCCAATGGCGGCAGCTTCTTGCGCGAACTCGAGCTGCCCGACTTCCGCGATTATGCCGTTCCCGTTGAGCACCGCAGTATCGCTAACGAGGGTAACGTCCATGCGCTTGGGCCGTACTTGCGTGATGTGGTTATGCAGAATCAGGAGCGCCACAACTTCAGGATTTTCGGCCCGGACGAGCTGGTTTCAAACCGTTTGGAGGCAGTCTTTGAAACTACCAACCGGCAGTGGTCGGCGCGCATCTGGCCGAATGACGAATTTCTGGCTACGACCGGCTCGGTGCTGGACTCAATGTTGAGCGAACACCAAGCCCAGGGCTGGCTGGAAGGCTACTTGCTGACCGGCCGGCACGGCATCCTCCATAGCTACGAGGCGTTTATCCGTATCGTCGATTCTATGGTCAACCAGCACGCCAAATGGATCAAAATGTGCGGCGAGCTGCCGTGGCGGCACAAAATCGCCTCGCTCAACTACCTGTTGACATCCCATGTCTGGCGGCAAGACCACAACGGTTTCACGCACCAGGACCCCGGCTTTATCGACCATCTTTTAAACAAAAAAGCTTCGGTCGTGCGCATTTATTTGCCGCCCGACGCCAATTGCCTGCTCTCAACCATCGATCACTGTTTGAAGAGCCGTAATTACATAAACCTTACCATTACCGGCAAGCATAATAGTCCGCAGTGGCTGACGATGGACGAAGCCATCGAGCACTGTACCAAAGGCGTGAGCGTGTGGGATTGGGCCAGTAACGACCAAGGTGGCGAGCCCGATCTGGTCATGGCATGCGCCGGTGACGTGCCTACACTAGAGACGCTTGCAGCGGTATCGATTTTGCGTACCCATCTGCCGCATCTGAAGATACGGGTCGTCAATGTGGTCGACCTAATGCGCCTGGAGCCCGACACCGAGCACCCCCACGGCTTGAGCGACATGGAGTACGACGCTCTCTTTACCAGGAGCAAGCAAATCATCTTTGCCTTCCACGGCTATCCGTGGGTCATCCACCGCTTAACGTACCGTCGTGCTAATCGCAACTTGCATGTGCGTGGTTACAAAGAAGAAGGTACGATCACAACCGCCTTCGACATGACCGTGCGCAACGATATGGACCGCTTCCGCTTGGTGATCGACGCCATCGACTATGCCGGTATCACGGGTGCGGAAGCCTTAGAACTTAAGCAGCTCATGCAGAAGAAGCTGATTGAGCACGCTGAGTACATCAAAGTCCACGGCATCGACATGCCCGAAGTCCGTAACTGGCAGTGGGGCGCAGCGCCAGACCCCGGTGATTAACCGTAAAAGAGATATCTGATAAAATATATACATGGCAGAACCTAAAACCAAAGTGTCAGACGCCAGCGTCGAAGACTTCCTAAACAGTATCGAGAACGAACGCCGCCGCAAAGACGGCTTCGAGCTGCTTGAAATGTACAAGAGAATAACCGGTCTGGAACCCAAAATGTGGGGGCCGAGCATCGTCGGCTTCGGCGTCTACCATTACAAGTCCGAGCGCAGCGCGCAGGAGGGCGATTGGCCGCTGGCCGGTTTCTCGCCGCGCAAGCAAAACCTAACCCTCTATGTCTACCCCAAGAACTTTCCGGAGTTGTTGCAAGACCTCGGTAAACACACCACCAGCGTCAGTTGCTTGTACATCAACAAGCTGGACGATATCGACCGCACTGTGCTTGAAAAACTCATCGCAGCCAGCTTCGAGTGGTCAAAAGCCACGTTCTCGACCTCTTCATAATATTGCAGTTAAGCGCCATGACCGACCGTATGACCTATGATCCAGACAGAAACCCAGTTACCCAAGTTATTCCGTTTTAGCCCGTTGCGGTTATCTTCGGTGGGTCAGCGCGTACCACTCGAAGATGACTATATACCACTGAATATTCTCGACCGTCGCTTCCCCTTGGTGCCTGCAAGGCTTCAAAAGTTGGGTGGCGAGGCGGTGCAGCTGTCGCTTGAGCGCCCGTTTGGTTTTATGGACCGGCCCTACCTCCGTGGGCTCGGTGAGCCGGAAGTACTGCGTAAAACACCCAAAACCGACGGCATCGTGTTAGCGCCGGCAGACCCGGCGAAGCCCGGCAACTGGGTGGCAACCTATACGACTGAAGCCGAACTAACCCAACCTGATCTGGAGTTATTTGCCCGAGGCATTGACTTCTATGCTGCCCATGTTGAGGCCAAGCTGATTACGGCCCGCTTGCGGGACGTGCCGCCGGCGTAATAGCGTGGCTGCAGATAGTGATTGGCGCAGGCGTAACCACGCCCCTTGCAGTAAAAACCAACAGCATTGGTTCAGTTTTTGTATAATAAGTATCGATGACGTATGAGTATACATATCGTCCGGTCGGCCGGTCCGGTATGCGCGTTTCTCAGTCTGAATTCCCATCCTTACTGCATCTTCCTGTCGCGAATTTTATCGGTCCGGACGCCGAGCAGAATGCCCGGACCTATGCCGGCGCGTCGCATTTGGCGAATTTTATGATCCGTGTCGCCTGCATAGACCCCGACGCGGATGCCGGACAGTTGCAGGATAGGCTTGCGGCTAAAAAACTGCATCTGGCAGGCGCAATAAGCGGTGTTTTGGGCGGCCGTGATTTAAGGGCTGATCTGGTGGTGCAGGGCAGTGATGTCCGCCTGCAAGCCGGCCCGCCCGGCGAGCGGATAACCGGTTGGTGGACCGAAGCGCCGGATGGTCAATACCGCGTACAGGCTATACAGTACGATTACGACAGGCTATTTGGGCCTCGCGCTGTACAAAAGCCGGCCCCCCTAGAACACAGAACATATGACGCTGCGGTGCAAAGCCCCGACTATGCCGCCAACGTCGCCCTGCACCTCGGCGTTACCTTAGGTGATTATGAACGGGCCGCAAGAAGCGTGCGGCCAGGCGATCTTGACATTCGCCCGATACGCATGCACGAGCATGCCTAGACAGTCTAGTAGAACCGAAAAACAACTGCGAACGCAATCACAAACGCCAACAATACCCACGCGAAGGTATCGGCGCCGCTTTGGATAAGCAGTTTGAGTCGCGCCCGGCCGCGCTCGCCGATCGGAAGGTCGTCTGCGTTGGTGCGCAGCCAGGCCCAATTTACGGCCAGCAGCCCCGCCAAGCAGAATAGGCACAAGATGCAAAGCGCCCCGATGGCATAAATGCTTTGCCACATAAACCACAGACCGAAGGCCAGCACGAACACCGCCAATCCGTGCACGCCCAGCCGAAATCCGCGCGGCAGCGCGGCACCGCTCCAGCCAGCCAGACCTACCGCCGTAAAAACGGTAAAGAATATCATGCACATCAATGAGTTGGGAAAGCCGAAGACAGAGCTTTGCCAGGCATTCAGCACATTTGAGCAGCTGAAGACGCTATTGATGTCGCACGTCAAAGCCGTGCCGGCGTTTTTAAGTAATTGTATCTTCTCAAGCATTTGTGTAAATGCTGCACCCAGGCCGATAAGACCGCCACCCGCTATGGTGCCGTACAAGAAGCGTTTGTTCATTGGTAGATCCTCCTTATTGTACTGTAACAGGCTGACCGTTACGGTACTGTGACCGTGATCACACCTGCGAGCTAAGGTACTTATATCCCTACAGTAGGGGTATAAGTGCCCGAGCTAACAATAATTATTTATTGTAATTCGATAAATAGTATGCTATAAAGGAAGCAGTCATTAGTAGAAAGGCGACACATGAAACGAGGCTCAACCCTGTTTTTAAGAAGCGTAATCATACTTATCGGCCTGTTCGTGCTGGTACTCTGCATCATAGTGTTACCAGCCGGGCTTATGGAGACTGATATGTACAGTCCGATTCTGGCGGGCTTATACCTGCCGGCGGTGCCGTTCTTTTATGCGCTCTACCAGGCGATCCTATTGCTGGACCGCATCGACAAAAACCAGGCGTTCTCGCAGCCGGCGGTTGAGGCGCTGAAGCGGATCAAATACTGTGGCGCCGCCATCAGCGGTATATTCGCGCTCGGCATGCCGTATATTTTCTACACGGCAGACAAAGACGACGCTCCCGGCGTTGTACTGATCGGCCTGGTGATCACCTTTACCGCTTTGGTAGTGGCGACGGCCGCGGCGGTTTTTCAGCGGCTGCTGCAAAATGCCGTAGACATTAAGTCGGAGAACGACCTGACGGTCTAGGAGACGGGCATGGCAATCATTATCAACATCGACGTCATGCTGGCCAAGCGCAAAATGAGCGTGACCGAGCTGACCGAAAAGGTCGGCATCACGATGGCAAATCTGTCCATCCTGAAAAACGGCAAAGCCAAGGCTGTGCGCCTTTCAACGCTGGATGCTATTTGCCAGGCGCTGGAGTGCCAGCCGGGCGACATCCTGGAATATCAACGTAGAGCACCAATAAGGAGTCATTATGAAGACAACACAAAGTATAAACCCGCTGCTTAAAGGCACGCTCTGGCTGTGCCTGGGCATTGCGGCAGTCTTGTCGGTCCCGTTCACGGCTATGCAGTTTAGCGAGGAAGTTGATTGGTCTGCGGGCGACTTCGTTATCATCGGCACGCTGCTGTTTGCCTTAGGTATGACCTATATTTTGATCTCGCTCAAGGTGCACGACGCCGGTAAGCGCTTCTTGATCGGCGGCGCGCTGACGGCTCTGCTGCTGTATGTGTGGGCTGAGCTTGCGGTGGGAATTTTTACCAATATCGGCAGCTAGCCGGGCGGACTGACGGGCAGGGGCCATGGGCTTAGGATTGCCGGCTGGCGTAGCGGCGCAAAAAGCGCTCGTAGCCGTCGCGTTGGCGCAAACTCTGCCGGGTAGAGCGCTCGATGCGGTCAAGGAGCGCTTGCAGTCCGGGGCTTTGGCGGCAAACGGTACTGGCGGCAAAGCTTTGCCTGGCTTGGTTGAGGTGTTGGATGATGCCTCCGCTGATATCGCGCATGGCTGATTGCCAAAAATACGCCTGCAAACGCTGCATCATATCGGTGCGGCGGTAGGAACCCGGGGCGATGGCAAGTTGCTCGAGCATATGGCAAATGACGAAGGTGAGCTGACCCTGCGCGAGATCGTCCTTCCAGTCGTGGATGTCGTCGCTGAGCTGCTTGGCGATGAGGTAGTGGCTCCAGGCGATGTCGAGATACCGCCGTTGTCCTGGCGTCACGCCATGCAAACGGGCAGTGAGGAGTAGCGGGCCCAGGATGTGCGGCAGTGAACGTCGGGCCAGTACCAGGCCGCCCTCGTAATTGGGCAGGCTGGGTATAATAATGCGGCCGGCCGCACCGGGCCGGGTGCGGGCGTGGGCTAGTTCCCAGGCGTTGGCTTGGTCGGTGCCGTCGAAGGCCGTGCGGGTAGTCCGCAGCGCCCCTGGGCTGGGACTGGCGGCGAGGTAGATGTCGTACGACCGCCGCATGCAGATGTTCGCCACTGGCAAGCCGCCCGGGCTGGCTTGACCGTCTATGATATGGTCGTACATCATGTAGGCGATCCAGCAGTAGATATTGGCTTTGCCTAAGGCAGTCAGCTCAGCGCGCGAAGCTGCCGAACCTGGCAGGGAAGCGTTAAAATAGCGGGCGATGTGGGCGATCTCGCCCGAAGCATCAGCCGCCTCGACGCGGGCCAGCATGGCGAGCGCCTGGGCACGGGACGGTTCTGGTAGTCGGGCGAGCTCGCGCTGTACGGCCCGATAGGGCAGGCTGGTTTTACGGCCAGGACTGGTTTGTGTCCGGGCCGACTTCAGTGGTGTTTCGGAGTCGGCTACCCCCAGGACGGCCAAAGCATGGCCTATAAACGGCTGCCGGGCCAGCCGCCTGGCCGTTGCCGCATGCTGTGCGATAAACCGCTCCGTTGCGGCCAGTGGCTTGCCGATAGTGCGGAACAAATAGGTAATGCTTATATTCAGCTGCAGGCGGGCCTCAAGCCCGCCCGGCCCGGCAGCCGTATACGGCCCGCCGGGCCGGGTTTCGGCCTGCACCAGCCGCTTTGCCAGTACGGCCAGTTGCTCGGCGGCAACGAATTGACGTCCGGCCGTATACAAACACCCCAGCACTACACATACCTCATAGAGCGGCGCCTGGCCGGCCCAGGCTTCATCGCAAAGAGCTGCCAGCTGTTGGGCTGCCCGTTGCCGCTCGGTGGCATCGGTGGCCCCGGCTATGAGTGATTCGGCAAGGGCAATGCGGGCAGTGGTCGTCATGGCTTATAGCGGTATGGTGATGGTGAACGTGGTGGGCTGCGCCGGACGCGTGCACTCCAGCCGTCCCTTGAAATGGGTTTCTATGATCTTGTGGGCGATGAAGAGTCCTATGCCCAGCCCGTCTTTTTTTGCGCTCTGGACGGGCTTAAACAGCGTACGCCGATAATTGCCGGTGAGGCCGGGCCCGTCATCCTCGATGGTGATGCTCACATCTTTAGCATTGGCCTGAATGCGTATGCGAATCTGCGCCGGAGCGTCAGCGGCTGCGCCGGCCTCGATGGCATTATTGACCAAGATAGTTATGACCTGCGTAAATCGCAGCGGATCACCGACGATACGCGCCTTTTGGGCCGACTCGGATGTGGTCAGGGTGATGTTCGGGCTGGCCTTTTGCAACGTGCCGCGCAGTGCCGCCGTAACGACCCGCACCGGGCTGAACGGCTTCGGCCGCTCAGTGCCGCGCAGCTGGTCGCGCAGTGTGCCCACCATGCGGTCGAGGTTCATCAGCGACTTTTGCGCCCGCGCGATAACCCGCGAGTGCTGGCTGCGCTTGATGTCTTCGATGTCCATCGTGAGGATGGTTAGGTGGTTGGCCAGGTCGTGGATCAGCGCCGCGCTGAGCTGGCCGACTTCGACGAACTGGTACAAGGCGCGAGACTCTTCCAGCTGGGTTCGCTCAAGCTCGGCGGTGCGCTCTTTGACCCGCACTTCCAGCAAGTCCTTCTGCCGGGCCAGAGCGGCCTCGGCGCTGCGCGCCTCGTGCAATAGCCGCTGGGTTTGCCGGCCGTACAGCCATGAGATCAGTACCAGCACGGCGATCCCGCACGAATAGGCGATCGCATCGCCGAAGTGAGACGCTTTAATACTATCTGAAAACTGCGGCACATAGCCTTGATAACTGATGAGATACTGCATGCCCAGTAGAAACAATATCAGTCCGTTGCCGACCAGGATGGTCCGGCGCGGCTCAAGCAGAATGCTGGCCAACACGATGGTAATAGCGATCAAAAGGAAGCCGAACGGCGTGTTTACGCCCCAGACGTACAGGTTCGCCATCGCGAGTGCGGCATAAAAAAGCACCAGCAGAGCCGATGCCTTATATTGGTGTCCGGCGCGGGCTAACCAGCGCGTACCTACAAGATATCCGAGTGCTGCGGCGCAGCCGACGATGCGCCCCAGTACATACGTATTCCCCATACTGTAGCTGGCCACAAGCAATGCCAGTACAACGGCAACGAGCCACAAAGACCCCTTTAGGATAATCCGGAAGATATTGCTGTAGTCGGCATGATGGGGGCGCGGCTCGCTGTCAGTGTGCAAATGAAAACTAATCGGTAATCGCTTCATATTCTTTCTCGTTCGGCCGCGCCGCCGTTAATTATGCCCTATCGAACCACGGTGTGCCGGCGCTGAGTTGCTCGGCAAGCTGCTGTTCGACGGCGGTCTCGCTGCGCGCATCGCTATCGGTGACGATGGCGTATAGAGTTTCCTCCATACTATTGTACCCCCTCTTGCTTTATGATGAATTATCGACCATGTAGCCGATGCCGTAAGCCGTTTTTATAAGAGGGGTGCCGAACGGCCGGTCGACTTTATCGCGCAAGTACTTAACGTGCACGTCTACCGTGCTTCGCCAACTGTTCTTGCCGTCCTCCCACACATGGCTTAAGATCATGTCGCGGGTGACGGCGCGGCCTTGGTTGCGTACGAGGTACTCAAGGATATCGAATTCTTTGCGGCGGAGCTCGATTTTTTTGCCCGCCCGGCTGACCGTGCGGCCGGTGGTGTCGATGACCAGGTCGCCGGCCTTGAGGATATTGCGGGCATAGGTGCGGACATCGCGGCGCAGGATAGCCTCGATGCGGGCTACGAGTTCATCGGTGCTGAACGGCTTTACGATGTAGTCGTCGGCGCCACAGTTCAATAAGTCTATCTTGTTCTCCACCGAGTTATTGGCTGAGATAACTAAAATCGGCGTAGCAATGCCTTTGGCCCGCAGCTGGCGGCAGATGTCGATCCCTTCGATGTCGGGCAGATGGAGGTCTAAAAGGATGAGCGCATACTCAATTTCAAGGGCTTTCTCGATACCCTGAACTCCTGTCGTCGTGCACTCGATCGTAAATTTCTTGCGTAGATGGCGGCAAATTCTGTCGGCCAGGTGGACGTTATCATCTATTAACAAAAGCTTCATCTGGTAAGCCAGCTTTACTTGGTAAGGCTTATAATAGCGCTAAATAATTAACTTTTCATTAATTATAAAGCTATTTGTCGCTGGCGTGTACCAATCTGTTGTCTATGTCTTAGTAAAACCGGCTCCTAGGGCGTTCTTAATTGTGAAAAACGACAGGCATGTCCAGAGAGTCGACCAGGTTGCCCTTATTATCTTGGCTAAAAACAGTCAGTAAAAGCTTCTGGCCTTTCTTGGGCATGATCTCGAACGAAATAGTGCGTGAAAACCGTCCGGCTTCATCGGGCGTAAGTGTGCCGCTGGTCAAGATGGTATTTTTATCGGCGTTGATGGTGTAGAGCAGCACCTTGCCTTGCTTTTCGCTGAAGGTGCCCGCAATTTCGCCATTGTTGTTGATGACGCCGGCCCGCAGCGGGTAGTGCACATGTATGCTGCGGCCATGACTGGTGGCTGTGTGTGAGGGGTCGGATTCCGGCCGGTTGGGGCTGGTCTGCCAGTAAGCGACTGCACCAGAGACAATGGCCAGAGCCATGATCAGGCTGGCTGCAAGGTAGCGCTTTTGTTTTTTCATCGTACGTCCCGGGTGTAACAGATACATTCTGCGGTTATAAGCGGGGCGGCGGGAGTTTGCGTGGTAATCATAGTGCGTTTACGGTTTTCTTGAGTGATTAAGGTAAATGGCGGCGAAGGCCTGCTTCAGCATACGGAACAGGGGCCAGCACTGGCACCGACTAGGCGACAGCCGTCCACTCGCCGGGTGACACGCCATAGTTGGGCGCTGCGTGTAACCTGGCGCTGGCGCGGACAAGAGATTGCTCTCTGCTGCCGACCCCAGCTTCGCTGCCGGCATCTCTAGTGTACGGCTGAGGTCTTTAAAAAGTCTTTAACTGTGTATGGGTATATTTTCGGCAGGGCTGGCGGCGGCCGGTAGGCGCGCGATTATCGAGAAGTAGGCAATTTTACAGCCAGACCGATGACAAGAAGGATATTATGCCAAGTAGTAACCAGGAGTCTCTGATGAACAAGTACGGTCCTAAAGCCCAAGAGAAGGTAGAAAAAGCCCTGCACGAGCACAAGCACGAGGGCAAGTTCAAGAACCGCAAACAAGCTATCGCCGTCGGACTCAGCCAGGCACGCAAGGCTGGCGGCAAGGTACCTAAAAAGAAATAGCCATCAGCCATCGGTGTTTTTTTGGCTGCATGGCCATATGAAAGTAGCTGGCCCTGATTGTAATCAAGTATAATACTGCTAATGAATAAACTGCCGCGCGATACGATCGACTCGATCATTAAGAACGCCTACGAAGGCAATACGGCAGCCTTTTTGGACGAGCTTGAGGCGTATCTGCGGACGCGCCCGGCACCATTAGCGCCTAAAAAACCGGCTAAAGAGCCGGATACGCCGGTTATTATCGAGCTGCGTGACGTCAGCCGCACCTATAAACTGAACCGCAAGAACACCGTCGCGGCCGTCCAGAACGTTTCGTTTACCGTTCACGAAGGTGAAATCGTAGCCCTGACCGGCCCCAGCGGCAGCGGCAAGAGCACCCTGATGCATCTGATCGGCGGGCTCGACAAACCGTCCGGCGGCGAGTTGACCGTTGATGGCCAGGCGCTGCATGCCTTGCGCGAAGGCAGATTGGCGGCCTACCGCAACCAAACGGTAGGTTTCGTGTTCCAGTTCTTTTATTTGCAGCCGTTCCTCAAGGTTAACCGCAACGTCGAGGTGCCGCTGATGTTTGCCCGGACGAAGCGTTCCAGCCGTAAGCCGGTAGTCGACGAAGTTGTGAACGGCGTCGGGCTGGAGGCGCGGGCCAGCTTTTTACCCAAGGAGCTCTCTGGCGGGCAGATGCAGCGCGTCGCTATCGCTCGCGCTCTCGTCAACCATCCCAAAGTCCTCCTTGCCGACGAGCCCACCGGTAACCTCGACAGCAAAACCAGCCAGTCGATCATGGAGCTGCTGCAGGCCATCCGGAAGCGTCTCGGCACCACCATGATCGTCGTTACGCACGATCCCCGCGTCGCCGCCTGGGCTGACCGCGTCATCCAGCTGGAGGACGGGAAGGTCGTATCATGAAGATCATCGACGCTTATATATTGGCCCGCACCAAGCGCAAAACCCGGCGTATCCGTACGGCGCTCGTTATTATCGTCAGCTCGTTGCTGTTTGCTGTGCTGTTCGCGGTAGCGCTGGTAGCGGCGGGTGCCCGCGATGGCATCAACCAGGTCAAGGACGTGGGCTTTAACGGCCGCAATATCGTTAGCGTTGTTTCCCAGAGCCAGCAGAGCAGCTTTGGTCAAGCCGAATACGAGCGCATCCTGGAAGAAATGAAGAACGAGCTGCGCGCCCGCAAGATTACCATCACCGAAGAGACCGAGCGTGACCCCAGCTTTGCCGCCGAGTTGGGCCGCCGCATGGGCAACCTTATTTCAAAGCTGAGTATCGAGCAAAATGCCAAACTGGAAGACAACATCCGCCGTCTTGGCAAGCCAGAACAGATATACCACTTTACAGCGTTCGGCGCCAGCGGCACCGACCTGGCCTACCAGCCCGACCCGGCTAAAGACCCGCTAGTTGATGAGCTGACCAAGCAGGTCGAAACCAAAGTACCTCCCAAGGGCAAATCCATGGACGACAGCTTGCAGTTCCATAGCGTTGAAGCCGACATGCTGCGCACCCAGCTGCACCCGGGACAGCGTTCCTCATGGCAGCCGGGACAGCCGTATCCGCTGTGGGTATCGTATGCCTACCTTGAAAAACTCAGCGGCAAATCATTCAGCCGCGCCTCAGCCGCCGAGAAGAACGAAGGGTACCGCAAGTTGATGAGCGAGTACGGCGGCCGCGAGATCACCTACTGTTACCGTAATTATGTTGCCCAGGAGCAGCTGCAATCAGTCATAAAGTATAATTACGACGCCAAAAACGACAAAAAAGCCGACACCAAGCCGATCGACGTACCGAACTGCGGCGGCTTCGACCAAGCTGTTTTGAAGAAGCTCGGCATCATTACCGAAGAGAAAGAGCCTGAGACCAAGCCGCTCTTCCCGCTTGAAAAGCAGCCGGCGCCCGACACGGCTGTTATGAAGTTCAAACTGATCGGCTTTATTTCCTCGCCCGCGCCGTACGGCACCTCCGACCCGATATCGCAGCTTTTGAACGGCATCAGTGCCTTGCCGACCGGATCGTATCCGGGGGTTGTGCCGGCTGAGGTGGTCAATCAAGATGCCCGTCTCAAGGGCTTCAGTGATCCGGCCTTTGGTTTTGCCCAGCCGCCGGCGCTGTTCGCCGACTTCAAAACCCGCCAGGCGCAAATTGACTTCATAAAACAATCGTGCGAGGGCAACGAGTGCACCAGCGGCGCCAAACCCTATATCGCGCCGTTCGGTAACATTGGTTTGGTGTTCGACGGCTTGCTTAAACAGGCGATGAAGGTGATAACGGTGGCGCTTATCGTCGTCATTGCGATCGCCGCGCTGATGATGCTGTTCACTATCAGCAAGGTGATCGCCGACAGCACCCGTGAAATCGCCGTCTTCCGCGCGCTCGGTGCCCGGCGGCGCGATATCGCTCAGATTTACTTTACGTACGGCTTCATGTTGGCTGGCAGTGCTGCCGTGGTGGCTTTCACGCTCGCCAGTATCGCCGCTGCCGTGCTGACCAATATGTACGCCGAACTCATCGCCGAAGGGCTCATAGCGGCCTCAGGTGCGTTCTACCAGCCGGTTTCGGTAACATTGTGGGCCATCGAGCCGGTCTGGATACTGGGCGTTGTTGCAGCGCTGGCAGCAGCGGCGATTATCGGCATCGCCTTTCCGGTGCTTCTGAACCTGCGCCGCAAGCTGATTAACGCTCTGCGCGAAGAATAGCTCCTCGCTGATGCCGCCGGGCAAGTAGTCCTGAGAAGTCTTTTCAGCTGCTTCGGCCTGTCGATGCGCTGCTCGGCCGGCGTACACAGGAGAGTTGCCCGCACCCATGTTTTTACGTATAATACCGCTGTTGGCGCCGTGGCGGAGTGGTTACGCAGAGGTCTGCAAAACCTTGTACACCGGTTCGAACCCGGTCGGTGCCTCCACTAGTTTCTTGTGCACAGCCGGCTCATTCACGAGTCGGCTGTTTTGGTGCGTGCTATTAGCCGAGCAGCCGGCGCCGCTGCCTAATATGCCGTACCGCCATTATGCTCCCCGCGACCAACAAGCCGACAACGGTGCCGATGCCTACGTCGGTGACTTCCTGCTGGGCATAGGGCTCGCGTGCGACCTCCAGCGCGTCTAAGCTGCGCTGCTTCACTGCGGATGGCTGGCCGCCGCTTAAATCGTTTGTGAGGTCGATCTGCGCATCCAGAACGTCCAGGTTGCTTGCTTCAACCTGGTGCACCTCTTCAAAGAATATCTTGCCGGCGCCCGCTCCGCAGGCAGCGCCTATGAGGATAGCTCTCGTCCAACGTCCGGCCTCAGGGGTAATAGTGGAAGGAGGACGGATAATCTCTTGCATAAGCCATAACTTTACCATAACTGGTTTGGGTAGGCAAAGCATTCGGCGCCGGTATAAAATCTGGTATAATACGCTCGTTCCGGCAGATTACGGCCAGGCGCGGGCATGCCTTGTAGGGGCGAGTGGCGGAATTGGTATACGCGGCGGACTTAAAATCCGCTGGCCTTAACAGCCTTGAGGGTTCGAGTCCCTCCTCGCCCACCACAATAAAATACCGGACATTGATCCGGTATTTTATTGTGGTATGGCGAGGGTGGAGAATGAGCAACATGCCGGGGGCATGTTGCTGCATCCAGAAAACCTCGCCCACCATTTCCTAAACAAGCGAAGACGAGAAGAATATGCGCAGACTGCCGGGGGCAGTCTGCTGCCACCAGAGTCGAGTCCCCCTAACGCCAAATCAAAACTTGATCGTTACCATAGTAGTTAAAACTCAAGAGTTACCAAGTTTTCAGCTACAGTCTACACGCCCGGTGTAACCTCAGTATGCAGCCCCACGATCAAGTGCGCCGGACCGGTAGCGATAAGCGGCATGTCGCGTACCTCTTGCTGCAAGGCACGACCGGCTTCAGCCAGTTTTTCGGGTTCGGCGACTCCAATCGCCAAAGGCAGCATCGGCTGGCGGATCTGCCGCAATTGGGCTGCGTCCCGCGGTTCGCCTATTTGCTCCAGCATACCGGTCAGTGAGCCTAAAAGGAGCGACCGTAACCGCCAGATTCCGTCCCTCTCACCCTTGCTTTTTTCTTTGTCATAGACTTGTGCCACCACCATATTGTGTGAAGGATACCGGGGGTTGGGGCGCTTGAACTGCCGCAACACGCCTATGCGCAGGCTAAGCTCGGATTCAGTGCCGTATTGGCCCACAAAACCGGTAGCCTCCAGGCATAACCGGGCTGCCCGGGCAGAATTATTGGTATTTTCTTGGCCGCCACGAGTGAGCCAGCTGACCGTGCCTACTTCACCTTGGCCCAACACAATTACTTCCGATGTTTCGGCGGGCACCAGGCCGGTAATCCTTGCTGCGACATCGCGTGCCACCCGGACAGTATCGTTGCCCCCTACGATCGGTGCATACACACCAAAAACGTTATCGGCAATAGGCCCGGATTCCGGCAATGTAAGCCGGTTCAGGTTGTTGCCTAAGATGCCTGCGGTACGAGATGTCAGTCCGGCAAAGTCGTTAGACTCTGACGGCTTGCGCCTAGACGGTTTTTTTCTTGGCATGGTAACCCCTCATGTTAACTAGTGCTATTATACAAAAACCGTTCAGTTCTGCGATGTATAGCTGTAAGCCCTCATCTATGATATGTTATTAAGATGTTTGCGCGTATCCACATGACTACCGCTATGCTTATCATGCCCCCGCGGGCATAAATTCTCTATAACTGACATTATTTTTGTACAACACTTCTCTAAACAGGTAGACTAGAAAGATGCATTACTACGTAACCACCTCTATTCCATACGTCAACGGCGAGCCTCACTTGGGCCATGCCATGGAATTTGTCATGGCGGACGTCCTTGCCCGTGCTGCCCGCGCCCGTGGCGAGACAGTCTTATTTTCGACGGGCACCGACGAGCACGGCGGCAAAATCGCCGAAAAAGCCGCCGAGCTGAACATGACGCCGCGGGCATTAAGCGATCAAATGAGCGCTCGTTTTTCGGCGCTGCTCAAGTCACTTACTATTTCAAACGACCGCTTTATCCGCACCACCGACAAAGGCCATGAACAACGCGCCCAGCTGATCTGGAAAGCCCTTGAAAAGAATATCTACAAAGGCACTTACACCGGCTGGTACTGTACCGGCTGTGAAGAGTTCGTGACCGAAGAAACCGCCAAGCAAAACAACGGTATCTGCCCCGACCACAACAAGCCCTACGAGAAGCTGGAAGAAGAAAACTATTTCTTCAAGCTGAGCGCCTACACCGATAAAATCCGTGAAGCCATCGAAGGCGGCAAGCTGAACGTCGTACCCGTCTCACGGCGGAACGAGATCCTCTCAGTCCTAAAGGACAGCCTGGAAGACATCAGCATCTCACGGCCAAAAAACAAGATTGCCTGGGGTATCCCGGTGCCCGGCGATGCAAACCAGGTGATGTATGTGTGGTTTGAAGCAGTTATGAACTACATTACCGTCCTCGGCTTCCCCGAGCATGACGACTTCAAGCAGTACTGGCCCGCCAATGTACAGGTGGTGGGCAAGGGGATATTGCGCTTTCACGCCGCCATCTGGCCGGCAATGCTGATGGGCTTGGGCCTGGACACGGCTAAAACGCTCTACGTGCACGGCTATGTAACCGTTGATGACAAGAAAATGAGCAAATCGCTCGGCAACTCCGTCTCGCCGGATGAGATTATCAATAAATACGGCTCCGACGCCTTCCGGTATTTCTTCCTGCGTCACATTCCGAGCTATGGCGACGGTGATTTTTCATGGGAGAAGTTCGAGAATGCCTACAACAATGAGCTTGCCAACGAGCTAGGCAATGCCGTCCAACGCACCATGGCGATGCTTTTGAAGTACCAGAACGGGGTCATCGGCGAGATCCCCGGGCCTGAGCATGACCGTGCACCCATCGACACCGCTATCCTGGAATGCCGCTTCGACCGCGCCCTCGACATGATCTGGGACCAAGTCCGTGGCCTCAACCAGTACATCGACGAGGCTAAACCGTGGCAGATCGCCAAATCGGACGATCAAGACCATTTACGCGACGTTCTCGCCTACCAAACCAGTTGCTTGCTGGAGATCGCCGAGCTGCTTGAGCCGTTCCTGCCGCAGTCGGCTGCCAAGATTAGACACATCTTTGAAACCGGCATCATCCAGCCGATCGATGGTACCTTGTTCCCGAAGTTCGACGCCGACGACGCCAAGTAGCTCGCAGTAGCTCGCTATTTCTCTGAGGAACCTGGCGCCGGCGGGTCTTCGGGCGGTTCTTTAAGCGATGGATCCACGATCGAGTCCAGCATCCCGGTGGCGGTAGCTTGCATCAGTGGGTCATCGCTTTCCCTTTGGGCGGCAACCAGGGCGATGATAACCAGGTCGAGTGTTAGCGGGGCTTCGGGCGTGTTGACTATGTCTGTTTCGGGCACGCTCGCCGAGTCTACGCTATCCAGCACGAAGCTTTTGTCCATAGCGATTGTTTGATCTACTGCGGCACCCCGCAGTGTATCCTCAAGCAGTGCAGCTTGGCGTGCGCTCTCTGCGTGCCGCGGCTCGCTCCCGAAACGGCTGGCAAGAATTCCCAGGCCAGCTCTAACTGTCTCGACTTCCATCGGGCCTTCAAGGACGTAGCCGATGCCTTCGCTCGTGTCCATAGGTCGCATAACGACACTCCGTTAAAAACATACTGTACAACACTTACGTTCGTAAAGCAATAGTTCTTGTCGGTGATGCTATACTATGTATATGCAATTGGTAGACACGCATTGCCATATTCATGAGATCCTCGGCTGGGACGACACCGACCGCCAGGAGCAATCGGTTACGAACAAGTGGCACAAGGGCGGCGTTACCGATGCTGAGGCGGTAATCGCTGAAGCGGCTGAAGCCGGCGTGACCCGATTGATCTGTGTCGGCTGCACGGTTGAAGACAGCCGGTTGGCCGTCGATTTTGTCCAGGAGCGGCCCGGCACCTGGGCCAGCATCGGCATTCATCCGCATGAAGCTTCGCGCTACGCCGGCAACGCCGCCCAGCTGGAGGCTTTTGCGACACTAGCTGCTCGACCGAAGGTGGTAGCGGTGGGCGAGTGCGGCCTGGACTACTATTACACGCATTCGCCGAAAGACGTCCAGAAGGAAATACTGCATTTCCAGTTACAACTGGCAGCCAAGCACAATCTGCCGATGATCTTCCACGTGCGTGACGCCTTCGACGACTTCTGGCCGGTGTTCGACCAATACAAGAACGTCCGCGGCGTGGTACATAGCTTCAGTGCTACGGCCAAGGAGCTGGAGCAGATCGTGGCGCGCGGCTTGTACGTTGGTCTGAACGGCATCATGACATTTACTAAAGACGGAAACCAGCTTGAAGCCGCTAAAAAAGTCCCACTGGAGCGCCTCCTTTTAGAAACTGACGCACCCTTCTTGACACCCAAACCGTATCGTGGTACGATTTGTATGCCTAAACACGTGCGTGAGACGCTTGAGTTTTTGTCCAGTCTACGAAGGGAATCACCTGAACAGCTAGCAGAGAGTTCAACCGCTAACGCACTTGCTTTATTTAAAGTAACGTGAGAGAGACTAAAGGCATGGGAACACCGGGAAAACCAGATATCGGCGAATTATATACAGGGCAGTTGAGCCCTGAGCAGGCAGCGCTTGAAACGCGCCGCGAGGTCGTAGACGAAGCTGTCGGCGCTCTGATGATGGCAACCGCCCCCTACGAGCCTGCCGTTGCTCCCGCGCCTGAAACCTACAGCTCTGACCGTGTGGCAAACGTAAACCTTGGTTCGATGGTCAACATGCACCAAGGAGACTTTGACCTGGCCGCCTAGTAGCGCCGGGGGAGGAGACAAACGATGTTCAAACTCTTCCAATCATTCTCAGCCCAAAAGCTTGCCGAGCGCAAAGCCCGCCGTTACCGCGACCTGATCCGGCAAGAGGCGGCCATTGGCGGCCAGTTGTTCGGCCCGATTCCCGAAGGCGGCCGGCGCGAATTCTTCTGCCTGGATGTCCGCACCTGGGTGTGGCACGAGGAGTGGACGGATGAAGACGGTAAGCACCACGCCGTTACCACCCGCTACGACGTCCGGCCGGGCGGCGTATTAAAGGCCCAGGACGGCCAGCCGTACCGCCCCGTCAGCCCCGAAGAAGGCCGCCGGTTACGCAAGGCCGTGCAGCTGTACCGCGAGCGTGTAGAGAACGAAATCTACGCCATGGCCGACTAGCCGGTTCAGGCAGAGCCGGGCACGGGTAAACACGGTATACTACGCTTATGATCTACTTAGACTACGCCGCTGCAACCCCCATGCACCCCGACGTGCTGGCGGCAATGCAGCCGTACTTCAGCGAGCGGTTTTTTAATCCGTCGGCGACGTATTTGCCGGCGGTTTCGGTGCGCCGCGACCTCGAGGCGGCCCGGGCGCGGCTGGCGCATTGGCTGGGGGCGCGGCCGACCGAGATTACGCTGACTGCCGGTGGTACGGAGGCTAATAACCTTGCCATCCGCGGTATCATGGAGCAGTATCCCGGTGCGAACATCGTCGTCAGTGCCATTGAGCATGAGTCGGTATTGCGGCCAGCTGAAGCGTTTGACTGCCGGGTTGCCCCGGTAACGGCCGATGGGCTGGTAACTCCAGAGGCTTTGGCGGCGGTGATCGACGACCGGACCGTGCTGGTAAGCGTGATGTATGTGAACAACGAGGTCGGCACGGTACAGCCGATCCGCCGTTTGTCTCAGGTGGTAACCGAAGTGCGGCGAGCTCGGCGGGCTGCCGGTAATGATCTGCCGCTGTATCTTCATACAGACGCTGCCCAAGCGGCTGCCTATCTGGATTTGCATGCTGCCCGCCTCGGTGTCGACCTCATCAGCCTGAACGCGGGCAAAATCTACGGGCCGAAGCAGTGCGGTCTGCTGTACGCCGCAGCCGGCGTACGCTTGAAGGCGCAAGTCTTAGGCGGCGGCCAGGAGCGCGGCGCCCGCA
Organism: uncultured bacterium; assembly: GCA_965652795.1. GTDB lineage: Bacteria > Patescibacteriota > Saccharimonadia > Saccharimonadales > UBA4665 > CBFGXJ01. The sequence goes on along the minus strand of CBFGXJ010000004.1, from coordinate 32,456 downwards.
GCGGCACCGAGAACGTCGCCGGAGCAATCGGCTTCGCGACCGCGCTTGACCTAGTACAAAACCACCGCGAGACCGAAGCAAAACGCCTGATGGCGCTGCGCGATGACTTCATCCGGCAGCTGGAGGCCGCCTTGCCGCACCTAACGGTGAACGGCTCGCGCAAGCACCGCTCGCCAAATAACGTGCACATCACACTGCCCGGCCACGACAACGAGCGCTTGATTATCGAGCTGGAGCAAAAAGGCATTCTGTGCGCGGCCGGCTCGGCCTGCAGCGCCAGCGATGAAGCCGCTTCGCACGTACTGCTGGCTATGGGCATCAGCGAGGCCGACGCCCGTGCCTCTTTACGCTTCAGTCTGGGCATGCAGACTACCGCAGATGAGGTGCAAGAGGTGGTTAGAGCGCTGCAAATTACGGCAATTTAATTTTAAAATGCTGTGTGAGATGTAGTGATTGATGCAACAACTGCGTACCGTACGGCCATATCAGCTACAACTGCTCAAAGTCCAGAGTAGCAGTAAATCTATTATCATTGTGCTGCGCAAAATCGGCACCTATGGCACCCAGGGCGGCCCTGATCGTTGATGAGGGTTCACCGTAAGAGGCTTCAATAAAGGTGCCTGGGCTTCGATTAGTTACCGATACGATCCTACGCCTTCTATCATCGTACCCGTCTTCATGGATGGCAAATGTGGTGATTCCATAGTGGCTGATGATGGCATTGCTAGGCTGGTAAGGGTTGGTAAAGTGCGCCTGACTGGCAGCGCTAAGATCAAAGCTGGTAGGTAGTGCCGTTTCAAGCCTATAGTACTTCTCAGAGTACATGTGCCAGTAAGGCTTCGTTTTGAGTTCAGTCTCTATAGGATTATTGGGGTGAGTATGTACCGTCGTAACCCTGAAGTTTCTTACCAGTAGCTGTAGCATGTCGAAGGTAGGTTCTATGCGATTGAAGGTATACGGCGTCGGTAGGTTGGGGTCGATCCAAACATTTTCGTCGGGTAGATGCAGCCATGTGTGCGGTTGGTCCTGTTGAGGCAGTCTGCCATGAATCTCGCGTACTCCTTCGTCGTAGGAGCCTGGTATAATGCGCATATTGGACGGCTCGTCAGAGGGTAGCAGGCTAGTATCAAAGACAAAGGCTACCTCTTTTCGTAGTGTGCTTTGCCCGGCCGGCAAGGCTAGATGTACGGTCTGATGGCGATGGTCTGTAATGGGAAAGGCATTCGTGGGAGCCTCGCCCACCATCCCCCTCGCTATGTTACGAAGAGCTCTTGGTGGCATTCGGTAATCTTAGCAAGCCGTCAACTAAAATAACAAGTGTTGCATAATGAGCCAAATATCCCGGCCAAACATTGCGGCTACGCTTAAACCGGTTATACTAGTACTAATGGGTACAGTAAGATACGCGCTGCGATTGAGTGGAGTAGTACTCGGCTTGGTCTTTTTAGCCGTGACCGCGGGCGCAGCGGCCCAAGGCGTGACGCAGACCTACATCAACCGCGGTCCGGCTGTCCTGCATAACGGCATGATCGTCAGCTTGAGGGACGATAACTCCGAAGAAGTCGTGGCGCTGTCGCGCGACAATGCCCGCGATATGCTGGGCGTTGTGACGGCTGCGAACGATGCGCCGGTGTCGCTTACCAAAAATAGCGACCAGCAGCAGGTGTATGTGGCCACCACCGGCCAATACAACGTCCTGGTGAGCACGCAGGAAGGGCCGATCAAGGCGGGCGATTTTATTACTATCTCGTCGTTGCACGGCATTGGCATGAAGGCGACCGATAACGACCAGATCGTCATCGGCAAGGCGCTGGCCGGCTTCGACGGCAAGACGTCGGTCGACGGTGAGACAGAGGTCAAGACGTCCGACGGCAAGACCCGCCCGGTATCGCTGGCGCACATCCTGGTAGATATCAGCGTGGCGCATAACCCGTTTTATAAATCAGACAAAACCGACGGCGTGCCCGGATTTCTCTCGAAGGCGGCCAATATCGTGACCGACCGGCCGGTGGGCGCGGTGCGGATTTATGCGGCTTCCGGCGTGCTGGTGCTGGCGATGATCATTGCCGGGTTCGTCATTTACTCGGGCGTGCGCAACGGCATCGTGGCGATCGGCCGCAATCCGCTGGCAAAATCGAGCATTACGCGCGGGCTGATCCAGGTGATTTTAATTTCACTTATTGTTTTCATAATCGGGCTGATTGCGGTATATTTACTACTGAAGATATAACGCTTACGTTTCGAGGGGACTAGCGAGGATAACAAGGGTGGCAAACATATGACGATCTGGTGGCTGGTACTGATCCTGGGTGCGATTGCAGCGGGAGGATCGGCTTTTCTGTGGATCGCGCTGCACTTGCACAAGGCCCGCTCTGGCGGGTTGTCGGTCGGTGACCTCGAGGGCAGGGCGCATGAAGATGTCGAGCGGATCTTCAACGATGAATTCCGCGAGGAGCTGCGTAACCGCGGCCGGCTGCACTTCGAGAAAATCCTGGGCGAAAACGCTATGTTCCTGCAGCAAGACCTTCGCTTGACCACCTCGCAGCTCAACGACTACATGAAGAACGAGATTTCCAAGGAACTCAAGGAAGCCTTTGCCAACTACGAAAGCGCGATTTCAGACGCCAAACAGCTGGCCGTCGAGTCGATCGACAAGACCAAACTGGCCATCGACGAGCAGCGCAAGACGCTTGGCGACACTCTCGACAAAGAAGTTTCCGAGGAAAAAGCCCGCCGCATCGCCCGTTTCGACGACCATATGGCCGGCGTGGTGAACCACTATGTATTGGCTGCCATTGGCAATCAGATCGACCTGTCTGACCAATTGGAATACATTTTAGGCGAGCTGGACGCCAACAAGCAGGCGATTTTGGAGGATATCCGCAGTGGCAGCTAGGCAAGCGGCCAAAGCGGAGGCGCCAGCAGTGAAAACCGGGGCAAGCGGCGCCAGCGGTTCGCCGCACAAAGAGTTTATCTTGCCCATTCTGATTTTCGGCATCCCTGAAGTCCACCGTGTCAGCCGCGAGCTGGCGGCACTTGAGGAGTACTTCTCCCAGCGCGAACTGCGCAAGACAATCGAGCAAGCGCCCGTCCCGAAAACCTCGCGCAGCCTGGACGCCTTGGCGGCCGAAAACGGCTGTGACTTGGTTAAAAAAGACCACCGCGACCTACTGGCGGCGTTCTTAAAAGGCGTTCTGGCCAGCGCTCCGCGGGTACACATCAGTTTTGCCAGCGACCCGTCGGCCAGCTTTACCGGCGACATCGTGCGCTGGTTCCGCACCCAGACCAGTCCCATCGTGCTGGTGCAGATCGGTCTGCAGCCGGGGATCGCGGCCGGCTGCATGCTGCGCACTGAGAGCAAAGCATTCGATTTCAGTTTACGGCACAAATTTGAGGCGCAGCGGGCGTTGCTGCTTGAATCCTTGAAGGAACGGACCGCCAAAGATGAGTGATAATAAACACTTCGACCAACTCATGGCCGCCGGCAAGCCAGTCGGCGAAATCGTCGCTATGGACCGCTTTATGGTGCGTATCCGCGGCTTGCAGCCTACCAACATGCACGCGTTGGTTATGTTCGAGGATGGCAGCAAAGGTTACGTGCACCGCATAATGGACGACTACGTCGAAGTGCTGCACCTGGGTACCTCGCCGCTGCATGTCGGCATGGTGGCGGTGATCCAGCATGAGCAACTAGTGACCAAAGTCGGCAAAGACTTCATCGGCCGCGTGATCTCGGTAACCGGCGAGCCGCTCGACGGCAAAGGGCCGATTGCAGCCGAAGGGGTGTGGCCGGTCTTCAACGAGGCGCCGCTTTTGTATGAGCGCGAGCAGCTTGATGTGCAGCTTGAAACCGGCTTAACGATCCTCGATACGCTCTTCCCGCTGATGCGCGGCCAGCGTATTGCCATCTTGGGCGACGGTAAATCCGGTAAAAGCACGCTGGCCGCCCAAATGGCGATCAACCAGAAAAACACCGACATCATCACCGTGTATGCGCTGATCGCCAAGCGCCGCAGCGACGTCGATATGCTGCTGACGCGCTTGCTGGCGAACGACACGATGAAAAACACAATTGTAGTAGTTTCTACAATGTCAGATTCGCTGATTCACAGCTACCTGGCGCCGTATGTCGCCTGCTCGATGGCAGAGTACTTCTGGCAGCAGCTTAACCGCGATACCTTGATCATCTACGACGACCTGACCGCCCACGCCCACACCTACCGCGAAATCGCCCTATTGTCCGGCATGAGCCCCGGCCGCGACAGCTACCCCGGTGACATGTTCTATCAGCACTCGTCTTTACTGGAGCGGGCCGGCAAGCTGAACCGCAACCATAAAACGCTCACCAGCATCCCGATGGTCTTCGCCGCCAGCGGCGACATAACGGCCTATTTGCCGACGAACATCATGTCGATCACCGATGGCCAGTGGATCTTAGATATGAACATCTTCCGCGATACCATGCGCCCGGCGGTGAGTGCCGGTTTGAGCGTGAGCCGTGTCGGGGGCCGCGGCCAGTCCAAGCGCCAAAAAGCGCTGGGCGGGCAGGTGTTCAAATCGCTGACTGCCCATGCCCAAGCCCAGGAGTTCGCCCGGTTCGGTTCGGAGCTCGCACCCGAAGCCAAGCAAGACTTGCGCCGCGGTGAGATACTCTACAAACTTATGACCCAAACGCCGGGCGAGACCTACACCTTCATGGCGCAGACCCTGATGCTCGATATCGTATTCGCATTGACGCCCGAGGAAGAACTCAAGCTGACCGTCCTAAAAGAACATGCCAACGAGTACGGCGCCAAGATTGCCGACGACAGCCAATATGAGTCCGTTCGCGATGACTTGCGCATGTTGTGCGTGGTAGCCGCGCCGGCCGCCGACGACAAAAAGAAAGACGACACCGCCAAGCCGGCTGAAGCCGAAGGGGGCACCAAGCCTGCCGAAGCTACGGCCAAACCGGCCGAAAGCGATAAAGGGGCCAAGCAATGAGCCTTCAGGACGTCGCTAAAAAGCGTGAGGCCATGGCCGCCATCAAGAACCTGACCAGCGTGTTCGAAGGCTTGGCGAGCATGCGCATCTCGCAGGTGAAGAACCAGGTACTCGAGTCGCAGCGGTTCTTCAACGAGTTATGGGCGATCTACAGCCAAATCCGGGTCGACAGCCTCTTCCGTTTCGGCCGTACCCACTCCGAAGAAGTCATCGACAAACAGCTGTACATAATCATAACCGCCGAAGGCGGTTTCAGCGGCGACATCGACCAAAAGCTCATCCGCATGATGCTAAAGGATTACGACCCGGCCAAGCACGATATCATCGTCATCGGTCACCACGGCGCCATGCAGCTGATCCAGCAAGGCGTGAAGTTCAAAAAATACTTTGCGCTGCCCTCGCGCGATAAAAACATCAACGTGCAGCCGTTGGTGCGCGAAGTCCGCCAGTACCGTGAAACGGCCGTATATTACCAAACGTACGTCTCGCTGATGTTCCAGGATATCAAGCGTATCGACCTGAACAGCGCCGTCATGAGCCGCGCCCGCACCGCAGCCGGTAAAAGCAGCGAAGAGGTCATCAGCGAATCAACCTACATCTTCGAGCCGTCTACCTTTGACGTTGTGGCCCACCTGGAGCGCTCGATGACGCAAATTACGTTAGGGCAGGTGATTCTGGACTCCAAGTTAGCCCAGTACGCCAGCCGTTTCCGCGCCATGAGCATGGCCAAAGATAAAGCCACCGAGCTGCACGGCGATGCCATAGTCATGTTTAACCGTACCAAACGCCACATCCAGGACGAGCGCCTGAAGGAAATGGTTAACGGCTTAAGGAGTACCAGCGTATGAGTAATCGGGCCGCGCGAGCCGAACGAAGGAGCGCCGCAATATGAGCAAAGGTGTCGTAACAGTAGTTCAGGATTTGATCGTCCACGTTGAGTTTGATGAAGACCTGCCGTTTTTGCGCGAAATCCTGGTGATCGACGGGCTCGATACGCCGCTTTTGGTCGATAGTCTGGCCGAGGGCAACATCGCCGTTTGTTTGAACATTCAGTCCAACCGCGCCATACAAAAGAACATGGCGGTGGTGCGCACCGGTAAAAGTATCGAGATTCCGGTCGGGGAAGTCACTATCGGCCGCGTGCTCGACACGCTTGGCGCGCCGCTGGACGGCTTGCCGCCGATTGATGAGTCTAAAGCCGAAGGCAAGCGCAGTATTTTCCAGCTGCCTGAAAAAGGCCAGGGCTTCGGCGCGGTCGCACCCGACATCCTTGAAACCGGCATTAAGGTGCTCGACTTCTTCGCGCCGTTCGTGAAGGGTCGCAAGATCGGCATCGTCGGCGGCGCCGGCGTCGGCAAGACCGTACTCACCATGGAGATGATCCACAACGTCGCCATGGGCGGCGGAGGCCTAAGCTTCTTCGCCGGTATCGGTGAGCGTATCCGTGAAGGCCACGAGCTGTATGAAACCTTGAAAGAAAACGACCTGCTCAAGAGCACCTGCATGTTCTTCGGCCAGATGAATGAAAACCCGGTGCGACGGTCGCTGATCGCCCTGTCGGCCGTGACGCTGGCCGAGCACTTCCGTGACGAAAAAGGCAAAGACATCCTCTTCTTTGCCGACAACATGTACCGCTACGTGCAGGCTAGAAATGAAGTTGCCACGCTGATCGGCCAGGTGCCTTCGGAAGGCGGGTACGAGCCGACGATTTTCTCTGACATCAAGATGCTGCAAGACCGCTTAAGCTCCACGGCGAAAGGCTCGATCACGGCTGTGCAGACCATTTACGTGCCGGCCGACGACCTGACCGACCCGGCCGTGCAGATGATCCAGCACGAGCTCGACTCGATCATCATCCTCAGCCGTGCTATTGCCGAGCAGGGCATTCGCCCGGCTGTCGACCTCATTCGCACGACGTCGTCGCTGCTGACGCCTGAGATCGTCGGCGACCGACACTACCTCTTGAGCGTGCAGGTGCAGTCGTTGCTGCAAAAGTACGAAACCCTCAAGCCGATCATCGCCATCATCGGTGAGAACGAGCTTTCACCGGCCGACCGGGCCGACTATGCCAAAGCCAAGAAGCTGATCAGTTACTTCTCGCAGGATATGCACGTCATGGAGCCGCTGAACGGCCGCCCCGGCGAATTCGTCAAGCGCGAGGACATGCTGAAGGGCATTGAGGAGATCATCGTATGATCCGCTCAGTCGTAAAGCCATACGGAGCGGATGCATGAACGAGAGCGGCGTTACCGTCGGCAAGAAGGTCGAAGAGCGCACCGTCGACGACCAGGGCAAACCGATCATGCACATCAAAGTGCATTCGCCCTTCAAGACGTACTTTGACGGTGAAGCCTACAGTGTTTCGGCCGAGAACAATACCGGTCCGTTCGACATCCTGCCGCATCACCACCGCTTTATGACGCTATTAAACCCGTGCGACCTTATCATCCGGCCCACTCATGGCGAGGAAGAGCGTGTCCGTATCTCGGGCGGCTTGATGCATGTGAAGACCGACCGTGTCACTATATTTCTGGATATCTAAGCCTTAAGATTGTAAGTTGAACGGTGTAACCATGCCCCGAGGCAGCGGCAGGGGATGCCTCATTTGGCGCGAGCTCTCGTTACCGGGTATCCAGGCGCCGCCCATACTTACGAAGTGCGCTTCGACGCCATGGTCACGGTTTCTGGCAACGATTGATGAGCCGGACTCTGCGATTAAACCGTTAAGGCGAACAATCACCTGACCGAACTGCTCCGGTGCAAGTACTCTTGGATCGTACTGCTCTGGCGTCTCGCCAAACCGGTATGTAAGCTGCATACTTCTACTGTGTCCAGAAAATACCTCATCATCAATTTCGGCATGGTTATGGGCTATGGGCTTTACGGTGCGGACTACGTTAATTAACGGCGAGGACAGTTGCGAGTAGAATGTAATGGCGCTTACGCCGCCTTTTTGCCAGGTCATGGGCGTTACGACGTCCGGTTGGACGGCCGCTAACCAAATAAGACCCATAATCTTCCGGTTAGGTCCATGCGGTTCACTTGGAATGCTTTCTGTATTATGCATTCCAACAGCGTACTACTCAATCGCCCAATAATCAAAGCCGAAGGTCGCCCCGGCCGGCGGCGCATTGGCTGTACAAATGCTGAAGTTCGATGTTGAGCGGTTGACGTAATAGTCCAAACCGGCGGCACTGCTGCCGACGGGTGAAACGATAATGCGCGGCGTGTTGGTAAACGCCCGCTGGAAGGTAAGGGTCATCAGGCAGCCGGCCGGCGGCGCATTGCCGGTGCTCATGGCGATCGAACCGGACGTATCAGAGCCGCTTACCGAGGCCGTACCGCCGCCGCCGAGCGCCGTGCCGCGGGCGATCGCCGGTATTGGCCCGCCCGCAATAATGTGGTTGGTAAGCTTCAGGTCGCCGTTCAGCTGTAGCGAGCCGGTCGTGAGCTGCGCTGCGGACAACTCGCCCGAAACGGTGCTTTTGCCGGTGACGCTCAGGCCGCTTTTGGCGGTCAGTAGGCCATTTACGGTAATCGGGCCGCCAACAGCCAAGCTGTTGGCTTGCACCTCGCCCAGCTTGCTGTTGCCTGATACGGTGATGCCGGGCAAAGACAGGTCGCCGCCGACTTTGATCGTGCCGGCTACCTCGAGGTTGCTGCGTAGCAGCACCGAGCCGGCGAATATGGCATTTGAGGCAACATTCAGGATTTGCTTGGGGCTGCCAACGGTAGTGTCGCTGTTGGCGAGCTGGTCGAGTGCACCCTGGGAAAGACCCTGGGTCGTTACTTTGTCCTGGGCTTGTTCAAGAGTACGGCTGCGCATGTACATGACCACGGCGATACCGATACCGATCACGACGACCAATAAGAAAAGCAGCAGATAGATATTGAGACGCTGCCACAGCCGTTTGATGAATGATTGCTTGACGGGCTGGGGAGCGGCGGGCCCATTCGCCGGGTTGCCCGGGGCGCTGCCGGATTCCACGACAGTATCGGCATTCTCAAGGGAATGCGCGTCATTGTCGGCGTCTGATTGTAGTTGCGACGGATCCATAAGCGGTTACAATCTATAATAGCGTTTTTGCGGCTGGAAGGCAAAACCGTAAACGGTTTGCGATTAGAGGCGCAGTGGGGCACAATAGAAGCATGAAGTGGCGACGGATAATAACCCTGGCGGTGTGGGGCGTGAGTGCTGTAATTATGGGCGTAAGCCCGCTCGGCTATGCCGCGCAGTCTTCAAGCACGAATTACTCTGTCGATGAAGTCTTCTTTGGGGCCGGCGGCGAATTGAACGCTTGCAGCACGGCCTATTGCTCCAAGCAGGCCATCGGTGAGATGGGGGTTGGCCGCTCGACCAGCACGAACTATGCCATGCAGAGCGGCTTCAATACCTTCCGCTCACCGTCGCTAACATTCGTCGTCAATGGCACGACTACTGATCTCGGCACGTTGTCGACGCTCTCAACTGCCCGAACGACAGCGACATTCTCGGTTAAGAGCTACCTGGCCGGCGGTTACGTCGTCCAGACCGTCTCCGATCCACCGTCAAGCACTGGCCTGAATGCCCACACGCTCGCCAATTTGACTTCGCCCACGACACAGCAGCCCGGCACGGAGCAGTTCGGCATTAACCTGGTGGCGAATAACTCACCCGTATTATTCGGAGCGAATCCGGCGCAAATACCCGACAGCAGCTTTAGCTTTGGTACCGCTGCCTCAGGCTACGACACCGTTAATCACTTCAAGTACGTCAAAGGCGACACCGTCGCCCAGTCTACCCGCAGCTCGGGCCAGACCGACTACACCATTTCTTACATTTACAATATCAGCTCGCTGACGCCATCAGGACAGTACAACTTCGGGCATGTGCTCGTGGCAACCTCGACCTTTTAATCATAATTTAAAAAAGCTGTGGATAAGTCCGGCTTGGGCTATTGTGTGCTAAGCAGTAGCGTGATAGGATTTATATACCGATCATAAATAAACATCTTATTAAGGAGAAAGTAACATGAAAATCCAATACCGCGGTTTTAGGCGCCCGCTGTATGCGGCTGCCGCTCTGGTGCTGTCTGTTGCCGCTTTGTTGCCTGTGTTAAGCCACAGGGCTATCGCTGCTCAGGTGACTTCCCGCAGTATCCAGATGAGTAACTCAAACGGCGGAGCAAACCCTACGACATATAAAATTAAATTTACAACAGGTAGCGCCAACAACCCTTTGCAAGGTATTGTGGTTGATTTTTGTCTGGAAACTCCTTTGATCGGCGACTCGAACTGTACCAAGCCGACTGGATTTTCTGTAGGTACGCCTTCGGTAACGGTTGTCAGTGGTATTACCGGCACCTGGACGGCCGGCCAGCTGAACACCAACCGCACCCTGACCCTTACCAACGGTTCTGGCGGTAACGTTGCCTCAGGTACGGCGATTGAATTCGACCTTACCACCGCTACCAACCCGGCTGCCGAAAACACTTCATTCTACGCCCGCATCCTGACATACAGCACCACGACCGGCGCTACTAACTACACGGCAGCTACCCCCGGCTCGTACACTGACTACGGCGGTGTGGCGCTCTCCACCGGTAAGGTGATCAACATTACTGCCCGCGTCATGGAGTCCTTGAGCTTCTGTGTCTACAAGACGACATGTACCGACGACCCTAGCTTCACGCTTGGTCATGGTACCAACAACATCTTGGACACCACAGCCGTGGACACACAGACCGTCAACTTCAGCCTTTCGACCAACGCCCAAACCGGTGCAACGGTGCGGGTAAAGGGTAATATCCCGACGGCAAACTCTAACGACATCGACAGTGTGGGAGCGTCTGCTACGGCCATGGTAGCCGGCACGGAAGCCTTTGGCCTGAGAATTTCCACGGCAGGTAGTGCGACGGCGGTAGCGCCTTACAACCATGCCAGCAACTATGCCTTTGACACTACGGCTACTACCGGTACGTACGGCGACGACCTCGCCACGGTGTCCGGACCGGTTAACAACTCGGTTACCACGCTTACCTACGCTGCAACGGCCGGCAACACCACTGCCGCCGGTATTTACACCGCAGCTCACCAGCTAATTGCTACTGGCCAGTTCTAAGGCGCGGCCATGGCCCGCATGCTTAGATTGCCGGCTAAGGTATCGAAAAAAGTACTTCTGTTCGCAGCAGCCTCACTCCTGATGGGAGCGGGGCTGTTTGCGTATCGGCCGGCGTCGGCCGCGTTGATTGATCCGCGCTCACTGAAGATCAGTAATCCCGCCGCCTCAGCCACGAATGTGACCTATCAGTTTGAAGTGGGCGTCATATCGGCCGGCACATTGGGGTCGGTGCGGATACAATTTTGCAATAACACGTCGCTGATCGGTGATCCGTGTACCCCGCCGGCGGGCTTTGATGCCAGCGCTGCGGTGCTGGCCGCCGAAACCGGTGAAACCGGCTTCAGTATCCACTCTTCCTCAACGGCATACGAAACAATCTTAACCCGTACGCCGGCCGGCGCCAATACCGGCCTAGCCACCTTCACGCTTGAGGGCATGACCAACCCCAGCAACCTGGAGACGGTATTTGTCCGCGTACTTACCTACGCCAGCGATGACGCCACCGGCCCCTATACTGACGCCGGCGGTTTGGCATTTGCTACCAACGCGGACGTGAACTTCAGCGCTGAGGTGCCACCTTTTTTGCTGTTTTGCGCCGGTGTGTCGATCGATGGCTTTAACTGCGCCACGGCTGAAGGTGATCTGATCGACTTTGGCACGTTCGAGCCGGCCATAACTTCGGCCGGTGTGTCGCAAATGCTGGCTGCCACCAATGCCGACGGCGGGTACGGTATACGCGTTTCCGGCACGACGCTGGCATCGGGTAACAACATTATCGAGCCTATGACCGGGCAATTCTCCAATACCGGCAACAGCCAGTTCGGCATGAATCTGAAGGCCAATGTACAGCCGAATGTGGGCCGTGATGTCGAAGGCCCTGGCACCGGCCAGCCGACGGCCGGGTACGATCTCGCCAACCGGTACCGGTTTGCGAGCGGGGAAGTCGTCGCTACGTCAAACAACCCGGATGACTGGCGCAAATACACCGTCAGTTATGTCGTGAATGTTCCCGAGGGCCAGCCGGGCGGTGTCTACGCAGCCACTATGACATATATTTGCCTGGCAAACTTCTAATGTTTTTGATACCATGAAGCAAAGGAAATTAAGAGGGTAACGTATGATCGAACGACGTAAACTTTTTGGATCGGTAGTCTTGGTGGTTGCCGCTATTTTATCTGTAGTGACTGTTGCGGTAACGGCTCGGGCTTCCGCTCAACAGGCAGGGTCGGGAGGTAATGCACTGCGGATCTCGCCGGTGCGGACCGATCTTACCATTGAGCCTGGCAAAAGCAAAACCGTTGATATAGTTGTGCGCAATATGTCGGCTCGTCAGGCGGCACTCCACCCGGTGGTAAACGACTTTACTGTTCGTCCTGATAACGAAACCGGCCAGCCGAACATTATTTTGGACGGCGAGGCAGCTGCGCCGCGGCATAGCTTGAAGCAATATGTTAATCAGTTACAAGACTTCACACTCGGTCCGAACGAGGAAAAGACAATCAAAGTAACGGTTGCCATCCCGGCTGGTACGGCTGGCGGTGGCTACTTCGGTGCCGTTCGTTTTGAGCCCGCTGATGTCAACTCCGGCCAGCAGGTGAGCTTGTCAGGCAGCGTCGGCTCGCTCGTACTGGTGCGTGTGCCTGGAGACATCGTTGAGAAAGTTAGTCTGGCCAGCTTCGACGTCCGTAAGGGCAACAAAGCCGGCAGTTTCTTCACCAGCAAAGAGGACCTGAAGGCCGTAACGCGTTTCAAGAACGAAGGCAACGTACAGGTTCAGCCTTTCGGTAAGATCATCTTAAAAAGCCAATCCGGCAAAGTGCTGGCTACCTATGAAGTAAACGACACCGACCCGCGCGGCAATGTCTTGCCCGACAGTGTCCGTCGCTTTGAAACCGCCCTGGACAAGATCGGCTCGTTCGGTAAATTTACCCTTGAGGGCAATTTCGGCTACGGCTCGAACGGCCAGCTTTTGACCGCTCAAAAGACGGTGTACCTGATGCCGCTTTGGGCTATCATCTGCTTCTCGTTGCTCATCGTACTCGTAATCTTGGGGATCTTCGTACTGCCGCGGCTGGTTCGGGCCTACAATGCCAATGTGATCAAGAAGGCTACGCGCGGCCGTAAGCGCTAATGTCGCGCGCCGCAGCGGGCGCTAGACAGAAAGGGAGACGAATGAAGCGATACGGGGGATGGGTTGGTCGGCTGCTGGCTGTCATCGCCGTTGTAGGCGCCAGCTGGAGCGCCGCTCCGTTCGCTCAGTCGGCCTCGGCGGCGGCTCCGCCGGCCAATAACCCGCAGTCCAGCTCGGTAGGGCTCCAGGGTAAAGTGCCTTCGGCCCCACCTACGCAAGGGGCTACTATCACCACGCCGACCAATGGGCAATCCTTTACCCGGACGCCTATTAGCATGAACGGTTTGTGCCCGAGCGGATTGCTGGTAAAAGTGTTCGCCAACAATGTATTCGTGGGGTCGGTCATGTGTGTTGGTGGCAGCTATTCGATTCAGATTGATCTGTTCGACGGCCGCAACGACCTGGTGGCGCGGGTGTTTGACGCGCTCGACCAGCCGGGGCCGGACTCGAATATCGTCTCGGTGACGTACATCAACGACCAGTTCCGTGGCACCGGCGTGCCGATGCTGGCACTCACCAGTAACTATGCCCGCCGGGGTGCTAACCCCGGTCAGACACTGACGTGGCCGATCATCATGAGCGGCGGCACCGGACCGTATGCCATCAGCATCGACTGGGGCGACAACAAACCCGACACGCTCATTAGCCAGCAGTTCGCCGGTACGTTTGATATCTCGCATATATACGACACCGCCGGTGTGTACAACATCGTGGTGCGGGCGACCGATAAAAATGGCGACACGGCTTATTTGCAATTGGTCGGCGAAGCGAACGGCGCCGTTACACAGGCCAATACCGGCGGGGCGGCCGGATCCGACAATACCACCGTGCCGGTGAAAGTGCTGTGGATACCGGCGGCGGCGTCGGTGCCGCTGATCGTCGTATCATTTTGGCTGGGGCGGCGCTACGAGCTTACCAGTCTGCGCAAACACCTTGAGAGCCTGGAGTAATCGACCCTCCAGCCTCCTGGCTTCTAATTTTTCTTAGTGATTTGCTCGAGCGTCATAATTGTCTCAGCAAGCAATATATGAGTCATGCTTATTCGACCCGTAGGATCGTTGACTAGTATAGTATCATAGGCGCGCTCAACGGCGGCAGTGTAGCGTGGAGCGGTTTCCGGCACGGGCAGCCAGTAAGGGAACTGTGCCGCACAGTTGAAGAAAAACTCAGGCGCTCCTTGTGCATCATCGTAAGAGGCGTCGTCGTGTCCGTCGGCAGGACATTCGTAGTAAGGCTGGTTATTCCATGGTCCATTTTCATCCTGAAGCAAGGGAGATGTCCACTCAAGCCGGCCATCCTGTCCGACTGTCATTTGGCCTCGAGCAGCATCAATTAAACGGTTCTCGGTACCTTGCTCGGGGGATGTATCGGCTGTGACGGCTGGAACGGGCAGGTCTTTCCCCGCCCTAAGGGCAGGTCTGCCGAGCACGGAGAGACTGCCGAGCAGCGTGCGGGCAGTTTCTCTATCTATGGTTTTTGCGTTAAGCGCCAGTATGCCGGGCATGAGGGTCTGAAATGCCGCGTATATATTATCCCGTCGTCCCGTCTCGTCATACTCATCCAACCGTGCAGAAACGGACACTATACGCGGCTTATACGAGTCATTCAGCGCCTGGCGCCTTAGTTCGCGCTCATTCCAGAGCTTAAAAAAAGCGGTGGCTTGCTGCTCGTACTGGAGGTAGAGCTTGTGATGACGGTCGCTCGGCTGCGATACATGCGTTTGCACGGTATGGCCGGCCTGCTGCAGTCGAGCATTAACAGTTGCTAAAGCAATGGAGAGTAGTGGGCCGTGTTCGTGGAGTACGTCCAGATGCTGGTAGGTTTCAAGGGCGGAGTTGCTTGCGAGTGGTAGCGACCTGCCGGTGTTCAGGGCATTTGTGCGCTGCTCGGCCACTACTTGATAAACACTGCCTAGAAGGGCCATGTGAGAAGCTAGGCTAGTGTGCCGCGCTATTGTCTGCTGTAGTTTCGGTCGGGGTTTGTCGTCTGGAGCGGCACCGAACCGCTCATAAAGGTAGGCACTAAAACGATGGGCTGTGTGTTCGGTATGCTCGGGGTAAGATATGTAATCTTGCGTCACTCGGGCACGCTCGGCTATGACATCCTTGTGTTGCGGTCTCTCGTGGTCGAAGGGCGGTATCTTAATTGAAGCAGAGTCAAAGAATTCGCTAATTGCACTTCTCCTTTCAAAATTGCTAAAATTATAGCAATATGACAAAGAAAGTATACGTCGGTATGTCTGGCGGTGTCGATAGCTCGGTAACGGCTGCTCTTTTAAAAGAGCAGGGCTATGATGTTACCGGCGTGTACATGAAGAACTGGAGCCAGGACTTGCCGGGCTTTGCCTGCCCCTGGAAAGAGGATTACCAGGATGCGAAGCGCGTCGCGGTGCAGCTCGGCATCCCGTTCAAACTATACGACTTCGAGAAGGAATATCGTTCCAAAGTTGTAGATTACATGATCGACGGGTACAAAGCCGGCCTGACGCCCAACCCCGACATCATGTGCAATCAAGAGGTAAAGTTCAAGCTCTTTCTGGAGGCGGCCCTGGCTGACGGCGCCGATATGATAGCGACGGGCCACTACGCCCGCATCAAGGACGGCCGCTTGCTGGCGGGGATAGACCCCAACAAAGACCAAAGTTACTTCTTGTACCGCGTTACCGAGGATGCGCTGCGCCGCAGCCTGATGCCGATCGGCGAACTGACAAAGCCCGAGGTACGTGACCTGGCACGCAAGTACGGTTTGTCGACGGCCGAGAAAAAAGACAGCCAAGGGATCTGTTTCGTCGGCAAAGTCGGCATCAAGGAATTTTTACAACAGTTCGTACAAACCGAGCCGGGCAGGATCATCGACCAATACGGTCAGGATGTCGGCGAACACGACGGCGCTTTGTTTTACACCATCGGCCAGCGCCACGGCCTGCATGTCGGCGGCGGACTGCCGTACTACGTGGTTGGTAAGGACATGGCCGCGAATGAGGTCTACGTGACGACCGATTTGCAGGATAGCCGCTTGTGGGCGAACGAGATCACGTTAGCCAGTCCACACTGGATTAACGGTCAACCCGAAACGACCGGCTCGTACCGGGTTCGCACACGGTACCGGGCAGAACTGCTGCAGATTAGCAGTCTGCGGGTGCTCGACGACACGGGCGAACGCTGGCACATAGTGCTTCACGACGAAGTCCGGGCGCTTACGCCCGGCCAGTCGGCAGTGCTGTACGACGGCGACCGCGTCATTGGCGGCGGCATTGTCGCGTACATCTCGTAAGCGGCCAATCGCTCGCATGCCGGCAATAGGCGTGATACCATAAGCTATATGGAAACGTCACCAGCATCCGCTCCTCAACCCGATTCTGCGTCTGCATCACCGCAGCCGACGCAAACACCGGACCCGGCAAGTGCGCCGCCCAATGCCGTGCCGCCGGGGCAGCACGAGCACGGTACGACCCCCGATGCCAAACAATGGCTTCTCATTATCTGCATCTTTTTACTGACATGCATCGTCGGCTTTTACTTATGGAGGCAGGCCGATACGCCGTCGGCGGGTTCGCCTGACGCCACTTCGCAGGACACAACGGTTCGTCCATCCGAAATGCCCGAGCTGAAGACCGAAGTCGTCACCAAAGGCTACGCCCATATCTGGGAAATCGCGTTTTTGCCGGCTGGGGACATGCTCTTTAATGAGCGGAGCGGCCAAATACACCATGTTGTCAACGGGGTTCCTAAGCAATTGGCTCGTGTTGCGGACGTCTATGCCCAGGGCGAAGGCGGCTTGATGGGTATGGCGGTCGACCCGGACTTTACGGATAACCGGTATTTGTACACTTGTTACAACACGATGTCCGATATCCGGGTGGTGCGCTGGACACTGCGGGCCGACATGGGCGGTCTCGATGCCAAGACGCCAATTGTTACCGGTATTCCGGCCAATCCGAGCGGACGGCACTCCGGCTGCCGCATTGCCTTCGGGCCGGACGGCTTCTTGTGGATTGGTACGGGCGACACAGCCCAAAACCTGACACCGCAATCACCACAAGACCCCAAGAGCCTGGCAGGCAAGATACTACGCGTTACCCAAGAGGGCAAACCGGCGCCGAGTAATGTCGGCGGAGTCTTTGATCCGCGCATCTACTCGTATGGTCACCGCAACACCCAGGGGTTGGCTTTCTTCGGTACGCCGCGGGGCAATGTCGTCGGGGTCAGCGCCGAGCACGGCAGCTCGATCGACGACGAGCTGAACACGCTCTCGCCAGGCAACTTTGGCTGGGCGCCGCCTGATGGCACGTACGACGAGTCTGTACCAATGACCGACACCAAGCGGTTCCCTGATGCCGTCGGTCCGCTTTGGTCGTCTGGCGATCCTACGCAGGCGCCGGCCGGCGTAGCCATCATAGAAGGTGAGCGCTGGAAAGCCTGGGACGGCGCGGTCGCTATGGCGATGCTGAAAGCCCAGCATCTGAAGTTGCTGGTGCTGAGCGACGACATGGATGTAGCCGGTGAGCGGCGTCACTTCGAACGCGAGTTCGGCCGGTTGCGTGCCGTAACGATGGGCCCCGACGGCTCGCTGTACGTAGGTACGAGCAATGGTGAAGACGATGCCGTCATACGCGTTACGCCCCAGTAGACACGCAGGGATTATCTGAGTAGAGAAGCCGTGACTCGGGCAGATTCAACGTGTACCCATTTTGTTTACTAGACCATAAATGTTGTTGACACGCAACGACTAGCCTTATATAATAATAGCCTTATGCACGAAAATGTATTTATCCAGGCGCGTCAGTCAGGACCAGAGGTTATTGCTGATGCGATGACGTCCGTTGCGGCTCATACGCATGACCCGTATGGCGAGGATCTGGCTGAAGCTGTTGTTGTGCCCTTTATGCCGGAAAGTCCTACTACTGCCGAGTATGCCGACTACATGAAGGTGCTTGGCTTTCCGACGGAGAGTGATGTCCAGGCGGCTATAACGGACGCCTTGGACCGTTTGCCTACGGTAGCGCGCGCCGTAATCGAGGGGCACCTTGGATACGTAGCGGGCAGGGCGGGCCATTGGCGGGAGCGCTACTACACCCTTGCCGGCGCTGTCGGCAAAGACACGTTAACCGGTCTGTACGGGCGGGCCGACTGGGAAGCCGCGGCCAGCCGTGCCGACCAAGACCCTACGAAGACACCGTGCTGCTTTGATGTCGGCAACCTTACGCTGGCTAACAATACAAGCGGACACGCTGCCGGCGATGAAATTCTGCGCCGTGGCGGTACCGCCATCACTGATGCCGGTGACTGGTGTAACCAGAACCTTGTAGCCGTCGACAAAGATGGCGCACCCTTGCCGAACCAGCCCCGCGAGCTCGTACCGGACCGTTTACGGTTCCATCAGAGCGGCGACGAGTACGGTGCAATTGTAGAGAATGTGGATGTATTGCATGAAACGACCGACGAAACGACCGGAGAAGTAGTAGCAACGGTGCGACCGCTGGCCGAGGTGTTTATCGAGAAAGTAAGCGAATCCTTCGGTACGGTTATGTTCTGCGGGCCTGACCGGACCCGTCAGGGCAACCCGGTTATCTTGGGTGTTTGCTCGATGTCTGGCGGGTACGGCGAAAAAAGCGCACTCGCCGACCTGGCTGCTACCCGGGCCAAGACCGCTGGCCGCGCTTCGGTAATCGATACTTTTTTGCAGAAGCACAGCCGTCCGGCCGTAGATGACACGGGCCGCGTTGTACATATTGCAGGCAATACGGCTATCATCAATGGTACCCCAATCCAGATCGATCAAATCATGGTCGATAAGCTTACCGTCCGTCAGCTGCCGCCAGTCGGTCAGCCGCCGGCCCAAAACTAGCGAAGCCGGTCGTATAATCTGGTATACTGTTGTCTAATATGACAGCACAAGATATTCGCAACGCTTATTTGGACTTTCTCAAGAATCGCGGCCACAAGGTGATCCCGCGGGCGCTGTTGGTGCCGCAAAACGACCCGACGACGCTGTTTACCGGCTCTGGCATGCAACCGTTGATCCCCTATCTTTTGGGCGAGGAGCACCCGGCCGGTGTGCGTTTGGCGAACTCACAAACTTGCTTGCGCGCCCAGGATATTGAAGAAGTCGGCGATAACCGCCACACCACCTTCTTTGAAATGCTCGGCAACTGGTCTTTGGGCGATTACTTTAAGGCTGAGCAGCTGCCGCAGTTTTTTGAGTTCTTGACCGTGACTGTCGGGCTTGACCCCAAGAAGCTGTATGTTACCTGCTTCAGCGGCGATGAAGACTTCGGCATCCCGGCTGACGAAGAAAGCGCCCAAGTCTGGCAGAAGCTGTTTGCCGGAAAGAATATCACCGCCGAAGTCGCCACGATCGGCTCCGAGGAAGCGGGGTATGTACGTGGCATCCGGCCCGGCGAGCGAATCTTTTACTATGACGCCGCCAAAAACTGGTGGTGCCGCGCCGGCAAGATCAAAGACATGCCGATTGGTGAGCCGGGCGGTGGCGACAGCGAGGTGTTCTACGAGTTCGACTTCGTCGAGCACAACACCAAGTTCGGGCCGAACTGTCACCCCAACTGCGACTGCGGCCGCTTCGTCGAGATTGGCAACAGCGTCTTTATGGAATATGTCCGCACCGAAAAAGGCTTCGAGAAGTTGCCTAAACAAAACGTCGACTTCGGCGGCGGCTTGGAGCGTATCGCTATGGCGGCAATCAACTCCGACGATGTCTTTAAAATCAGTCTGCTCAAGCCGATCATCGACAAATTGGAGCAGCTTTCCGGCAAGTCGTACGATGCCCACACCAACGCCATGCGGGTGATCGCCGACCACTTGCGCGGCGCCACCTTCTTAGCGGTCGACGGCGTCAAGCCGTCCAACAAAGAACAGGGGTACGTAATGCGCCGCCTGATGCGCCGCGCCATCCGCTTCGCCTTTGAGCTGGGGATCGAGCAGAACTTCTGTCAAGAGGTCGTGCCGGTCATTACAGGCCTCTACGCCGCCGATTATCCTGAGGTCGAAACCAAGAAAGACGACGTCGTCGAGATTCTAGTGCGCGAGGAGAAGGCCTTCCGCCAAACTATCCGCAAAGGCCTCAGAGAATTTGAAAAGTATGCATCCAGCGCAAAAAGAGCTGCCGTTCCGGCGGGTGCTGGTTTTGTCGGTGTTGGTTTGGCCGGCATGACTGGCAAAGACCTATTTGCCTTGTATGATACTCACGGGTTTCCTGTTGAATTATCGACGGAAGAGGCATTTAAGCAGGAAATACGGCTATCCGATAACTGGCGCGAAGAGTTTGATGCTGCCATGCAAGAGCAGCGCGAGCGCTCCCAAACCGCCGCCAAAGGCACCTTCAAAGGCGGCCTCGGCGGCCAAACCCTTCAACACAAGAAGTACCACACCGCTACGCACCTGATGTACCAGGCCTTGCGTGAGGTGCTGGGCGACCATGTCATCCAAAACGGCTCCAATATTACCGAGGAACGCCTGCGCTTCGACTTCTCTCATCCCGAAAAAGTTACGCCTGAGCAACTCAAGCAGGTCGAAGATATCGTCAACGATCAGATCGGCCGGGACCTCAAAGTGTCTTGGGCTGAGTACCCCACCAAAGTCGCACGCGAAGAAATGGGCGCTCTCGGCCAGTTCGGCGACCGCTACGGCGAGACCGTCAAAGTTTACAAAATGATCGAAGACGGCGCCGACAAGCCCTTCAGTTTTGAAATCTGCGGCGGGCCGCATGTAGACCACACTTTGCAGCTGTTTGAAGACGGCAAGCGCTTCAAAATCATCAAAGAAGAAGCCAGTTCGGCAGGAATCCGGCGCATAAAAGCCGTATTGGCGTAAAGAAGCGCTATGTCATGCGTTGGTTCGATGGTTGTTGAGGCAGTTCGTCCGCGACCGGACCGGGCGGCGAGCGTTGTACTGCAGCCTCCGACTCCTTCTGATCTGCATAGTGTCTTGCCTTTCCGGGCGGATGATCCGACGTTGCCGTGGCTTGGGCTGATAGCTGACCAGCTTTTAGACTCGACAGGTACTGCCTGTCGGGAAGAGCTGGCTAGCCCATCGAATTGCTCATGGGCGATATATCATGAAGACAGCCTGGCGGGAACAATAACCTTAACGTACCCCGCTCACTTTTCTATTTGGCTGGCAGAAGGCGCCCGCGGCAAGGGTATTGGTAGTTTGGCGCTTGGCGGGATGCTGAAGGCGGTCTCGCTGCGGGGAAAGGTGCACGGATACAACTCGAATTTTAGCCATAACATCCGCAAGGTAGCCACCGAAATACATACCGACAATAAGGTGTCGCGCAAAGTTTGCAGGACTGCCGGCTTTACGTATGACCGTCACATGATCCAAAGCAGAAACGGAGTGGCTGAGCGCTGGAATCGCTATATCTGGCTGAACCCCCGGCTTGTACGTAGCGAGCCGGTCGGTGCGGTCGAGCGGGGCGGCCTTGAACGCACGCGCCGCTTTTTTGCATCGCAGCGGGTCATATTTAGTAAGGACTGATCCCGGCTGCAGACGGTAAATCAGATAAGGTGTGGCTTGTAAGACGGCCCAGCGTGCTATAATATATATCGATTATGCTTGATAAAATGAAAAGTCTGGGCCGTGATTTGGTTAGTAAGGCCGCCGAAAAGGCGGCTGAAGTTAATGCCAAAGTCGGCAAACGTTCATCTTCGGCCGATGACCAACAGTACATCGTCGGGCTCGACATCGGTACCGAATATGTAAAAGCCCTGGTGGGGCGCGTCGTGGGCGACCAAATCGAGATCATCGGCGTTGGCCGCAAGCATCAGGCCTTGAGTGATATGCAGGCCGGCGCGATCGCCGACATCGGCAGCGTGGTCGAAAACTGCGACGCCGCCCTGGCTGAGGCCGAGGAACAAGCCGGCGTCAGCGCCCGTACCGCCGTTATCGGCATTGCCGGCGAGCTGGTAAAAGGCACAACCACAACCGTGCGCGTGTCGCGCAAAACGCCCGATAAAGCCCTCGACATGGCAGAAGTCGAGCGCATCGTGCGCCTGGTGCAGGAGCGGGCGGCGGCTAAGGCCAAGAAACAACTGGCCTGGGAGCTGGGCGGCAAAGAGGTTGAGATCCGCTTGGTCAACAGCGCCCTGGTGGGCATTGAAATCGATGGGTACAAGGTGACCAGCCCGATCGGGTTCCAGGGCAAAGACGTCGTCGTACAGCTCTATACCGCCTTTGCGCCGCTGATTCACATCGGCGCGCTGGAGCGCACCGCCCAGCAGCTCGACCTTGACCTGTTGGCCGTGGCGGCGGAGCCGTTCGCCGTAGCGCGTTCGGTGATCGGCAACGACGCCAATGCCAACATGAGTGCCATTCTTATGGACGTGGGCGGCGGCACGACCGACATTGCCGTCATCAACGAAGGCGGTGTGCAGGGCACCAAGATGTTTGGTATCGGCGGCCGCGCCTTTACCCGGGCCGTCGAACGTGAGCTGAATGTTGAATTTACTCAAGCCGAGGAGCTGAAACTGGCCGTAAACTCCGGCCGGCTACCCCAGAACCGCAAAGCCGCCGTCGAAGGCGCGCTCAATAAAACCGTTGATGTCTGGGCAAGCGGTGTCGAGCTGGCTCTGGCCGAATTTACCAAACTCGATCATTTGCCGCACAACATCCTGCTCTGCGGCGGCGGTTCAAGCCTCGATGTGCTCTTCGACCGTCTGGAGCAAAGCAAGTGGTATGCCGATCTACCCTTCGCGCGGCGCCCCCAAGTGCATCATATCCAGCCCGAGCAAGTCGTCGGCATCACTGATACGACCGGCAAAGTAACCGACCACACCTTCATCACGGCCATGGGTCTACTGCGGGTCGGCCTTGACACCACGCAGTTTTCAATGAGTCAAACCGGCGGTTCGATCCGCGAAAAAATTGATAGGATGTTACGAGTATGAGCACGAATCCAAACGGCAACAAAGACGTCGTCTACGTTGATGTCGACGAAGAAATAACCGGCATCATCGACAAAGTCCGCAGTTCCGGCCAGCGTATTGTGGCCCTGGTGCTGCCGAAGCGGTCGACTGTCATGCAGAGTATCGTCAACATGAAGCTCTTGAAGCGCACTGCCGATGAAGCCAAAAAGCACGTAGTACTTATCACATCAGAATCCGGGCTTTACCCAATGGCGGGAAGCGTCGGCTTGTATGTCGCTAAGAATTTGCAAAGCAAACCTGAAATTCCGACCGGCCCCGGCATGGGCGTGAGCGATACCCTCGATGATTCCATTGATGAGCCGGCCGCCTTTGCGTTGGGCGCTGCTGCCGCTGGAGCTACTGCCGGTGCTGCCGCCCGCGCGGGTGAACCGGAGCTTGATAAAGCAAAGCCCGTCGGGCAATTTCCCGGCGCAAGCAGCTTGGCGGCCACAGGCGGCAACGACGAAGATGAGACTATCGAACTCGACGATGAACCCGAGACCGAAGAACCCGCCGGCGGTAAAGTAAAAGACGCCCGGCCCGCCAGGAAAGCTAAGGGCGGTTTCAAAATCCCTGACTTTAACAAGTTCCGTTTGTGGTTAGCCCTGGGCGGGGCGGCCCTGGTGGCACTTATCGTCTTCTTGTACTTCGCCATCGCCGTAATGCCGCGCGCCACGGTAGCCGTAAAAACCGACAGCACCGCCATACCTACTAACGTCAGCGTTACGCTGGCCGCCGGATCGGTGCCGCTGGATGTTGACCGCGGCGTCGTGCCGGCCCAAACCCAGGAAGTTACCAAAACCCTGACCCAGCAAGCTAATGCCACCGGCGAACTCGATAAGGGTACTAAGGCCACCGGCGAAGTCACGATATCGCTCAAAGACTGCTCAAAAGAAGAAGTGACGATTCCGGCTGGAACGGCGGTCACCTATGATTCGCTTACGTACATTACCCAAGAGGCAGCTAGCGTTGCAAGCGTTAAGATCGGACCCGAATGCCGCAACAGCGACTTCCCGAACATATCCACCGATACGGTAAACGTTACGGCTATCTCTGGAGGCGAAAAGTACAACATTGGCGCTAAATCGGGCTATAAAGTTGCCGGCGGCCAGCCGGTAACGGCCAGCGGCAGCGCTATGGAAGGCGGCACCACCAACGTCGTAAAAACCGTCACCCAAGCCGACATCGACGGCGCCACTCAAAAGATCGGCCAGCAAGACACCAGCACGGTGAAAGCGGAGCTTGAGAAGGGTTTGAAGGCTAAAGGGCTGTACGCTGTGGTCGAAACCTTCAAAGCGGGCGATACCCAAACTTCCACCAGTGTGCAAGCCGGTGCCGAAGCCGAAAATGTGACCGTCACCCAGAAGATCACATACACCATGATCGGCGCCAAGCAGGACGACCTCAAGAAAATCCTGCAAGAAGAAGTCACTGGCCGGATCGATCCGAAAAAACAGAGTATTCTTGACTACGGCTTCAACAAGCTCACGTTCACCCTCACCAACCAAGACACCAGCGGCGTCATCGTGACGATGGACACGAAGGTCGTTGTCGGTTCCGACCTTGACGTGGCGGCGATCAAGAAACAGATAGCCGGCAAGAAGTCGAGCGAAGCCCAGGAGATCATCAAGGCATATCCGGGCGTAACCGAGGTAGAAGTGAAATACAGTCCATTCTGGGTCTCGTCCATACCGGGTAAGACCAGCAAGATAACACTTAACATCGAAGAGCCAACTATTTCTAATGCAAAATCCGAGAACTAGTTCTATCATCGCGCTTGATGTCGGCGCCGCACGTATCGGCGTAGCGGTGGCTAGCCTGCAGACACGGCTTCCGCGTCCGCTCAAGGCGGTGCGCAACGACGATGCAGTTATCGAAACATTAAATGAGATTTTCGACCAGCACGACGCCGTAGCGGTCGTTGTCGGCCTGCCCAGAGGGCTGGACGGCCAGTACACACAGCAAACGCAGGCCGTCGAAGCCTTCGCAGCCGAGCTTGAGAAGCACATGCAATTACCGCTGCACTGGCAGGATGAAGCCGTCACGTCCGCCCAGGCCGAGGCGGAGCTGCAGGCCCGGGGCAAACCCTATGATAAGGGCGATATCGATGCTCTGGCTGCCACATACATCCTCGAAGACTATCTGGCCGACCACAAACATGAGGTGGCGGCATGAGCATGAAGTACACTATCGGGCCGCGCAAGCGCCGTTGGCCGCGGCGCCTGCTGGTGATTGGTATCCTGTTGCTCGTTTTGGCGGGTGGCGCGACTATCATCGTGCGCCAAAAGTACACTGAGGGGCTAAAGCCTTACAGTACTAGCACCACTAGCCAAACGGTGACGGTCGAAAGTGGTGCCACGGTAGCCGAAATCGCTGATCTACTAGAAGAAAAGCGGCTTATCCGCAGCGCCTGGGCGTTTAAATTGTATGTCAGTAGCAAAGACGTTCGCGGCGCCTTGCAGGCCGGTACGTATGCCATAGAGCCGAGTCAAAGCGTCCAGGAGATCGTGGCCCAGCTCACGCACGGCAAAATTGCCACGTCGCTGGTAACTATTTTGCCGGGCCAGCGGCTTGACCAAGTAAGGGCACGCCTTGAAAAAGACGGTTTCTCGAAGGCAGCGATTGACGCTGCGCTCAACCCGGCCAACTACAAGGGCAACCCGGCGCTGGTCGACAAGCCTGAAGGTGCCAGTCTGGAGGGCTACCTCTACCCGGATTCGTTCCAGAAGTCGGCCGACACCGACCCATCGGTTATCATCAAGCAGTCGCTGGCGGCTATGCACGATCGGCTCACGCCGCAGCGGCGCAGCGCCTTCAGCGCCCAGAATCTAAGCGTCTATGATGCGATCAAGCTGGCCTCTATCGTCGAAAAAGAAGTGTCGAAGCCGGCGGATCGTGCACAGGTGGCGCAGGTATTCTTGAAGCGGCTGGACATGGGTATGAAGCTTGAATCCGATGCCACGGCGTCGTACGGGGCTGTTCTGGCGGGCGCAGAGCCATCGCTCAGCTACGACTCGGCCTACAATACGTACCGCAATGTCGGTTTGCCGCCGACGCCGATCAGTAATGTCACCGAAAGCTCGCTGGAGGCGGTGGCCAAGCCTGCGAGCACTGATTGGTTGTATTTTGTGTCCGGAGACGACGGCAAAACCTATTTTTCCAAAACACTGGCCGAGCATGAAGCCTACGTACGGGAGCACTGTAAAAAACTATGTGCACCTCTGTAAAAGGGTAAGCGATATCGACTTGAAAACCATACCGCATTCAGGGTATAATAGCAGCGTAATAATTAGGCTGTTTCACCCCTGTTAGAGGTGTGCGGCCGGGAGTTACATTATTCGCGAATCACGTTCAGAAGTGCTGAAAATGCACATGAAAAGCGCCCCTCTGATGGGACGTGTACGACCCTTCTTAGCGGCGATTGCCAGTAAGGTATCGAGCCGCAAAAGCATCCGCTACGCCCTTTTAGGGTGTAACGTGATGGTTTTACTTGTTATCGGCTACTTTGTTTTAAGCGGCAGCAGCTCTAACCAGGTAGTGCGCACGCCTGGTGCGGCCAATATTGCTGATACGAATACCGCTGCCAACCCGCTTGACCAGCCGTCTTCGGCCGATATCGCCGTTAACTTGGCCCGCATGGCCAGCTTGCCGGAGGCGCCGGCAGTCGTCAACCAGGCCGACAGTGCCAAGATGGAATTATCCTTGGCGGTGGTAGGCGATGTAGTGGTCTCGAAGCCGCAGGCTGTTAATACCGGTCTGAAGAGCAAGAAAGACATTAAGCACTACCAAGTGGTGGCTGGCGACAACGTCGGCAGCGTGGCCTCGAAATTTAATGTTACCTCTGACAGCATCCGCTGGTCGAACTCCTTAACCGGGGATTCCCTCAGCGTTGGCTCTAAGCTCTGGATTCCGCCGGTGAACGGTATCGTGTACACCGTTAAAGCGGGCGACACACCCGACGGCCTGGCGCAGAAGTACAAGAGCGCCAAAGAACAGATTATTGCTTACAACGACGCCGAGATTGACGGCCTGAAGGTCGGCGAGCAGATTATTCTGCCCGGCGCCCAGCAACCGGCTCCGCCGCGTCCGGCCTACACCGGCTATAACGCTTACAGTGGCTTTGCGTTTGGTACCGAGGCGATTTATGGCGGCAATGGGTATATTCCCGGCTGGTGTACATGGTACGTGGCTGCCAAGATTCAGATTCCTTCCAACTGGGGCAACGCCAACACCTGGGACAGCGGCGCCCGTGCCGCCGGCTGGACGGTGAGTCCGGTGCCGGTGAAGGGCGCGATCGGCCAGACGGACCGCGGCTCGCAGGGGCACGTCGGCATCGTCGAAGATGTCAGCGCTGATGGCACTATGATCAAATACTCTGATATGAACGGGTTGGCGGGCTTCAACCGCGTCGGCTACAGCGACTGGGTACCGGTGCACTCGCGCTTCCAGAACTTCATCTACCGCTAACTTTATACCAGATATGGGCTACGCCGCCCGGCTAATCTGGGGGAACCTCCGCACGAGGATTGTGTTATCCAAACACAATCCGAGCTCAGGACCGTTCCCCCAGATTAGCCGGGCGGCGTAGCCCATATCTGGTATAATACCTCTGATGTTCGTAGACAAAGCAACGGTTGTAGTGCAGGCAGGCAAGGGCGGCGACGGGATCGTCAGCTTTCGGCATGAGAAATATATCGACAAAGGCGGCCCAGATGGCGGCGACGGCGGCAAAGGCGGCGATGTTGTCTTTATGGCCAGTCGCAACGAGAACACGCTCGCCGACTTCCGCTTTGAAAAAGAGCTAAAAGCCGAACCCGGCAGCCCGGGCGGCAAGCGCCGCAAGCACGGCAAAAATGGCAAAGACCTGGTGGTGCCTGTGCCGGTCGGTACGGTAGTGACTGATGAAAGAGGCGCCGTAAAAGCCGACTTAGCGCATGACGGCACGCGGGCAGTTATCGCCCGCGGCGGCCGCGGCGGCTTCGGTAATGCGCACTTCGTGTCGTCACGCCGGCAAGCGCCACGGATAGCCGAAAAGGGTGAGGAAGGCGACGCCTTCAACCTGACACTGGAGCTTAAAATGATTGCCGATATCGGTCTGATCGGCTTGCCCAACGCCGGTAAGTCGACCCTGCTGAGCGTAGTATCGAACGCCCGCCCGGAAATCGCTAACTATCCCTTTACGACTCTGGTGCCGAACTTGGGTGTGGTAGACGTGGACGGCGAGGCAAGCCTGCTGTTCGCCGACATCCCCGGCTTGATCGAGGGTGCAGCCGAAGGTAAAGGCCTAGGCGATGACTTTTTGCGGCACGTCGAACGCACGGCCGTCCTGGTGCATTTGATTGACGCCTACCAAGAGGACATCGCTGCGGCCTACCAAACCATCATGGGCGAGCTCAAAGCCTACAAAGTTGATCTTTCCACTAAGCCGCAAGTAGTGGTGCTCACTAAAATCGAAGGTCTGGACCAAGATATCATCAACGACCAGCTGAAGCAGCTGGAAGGGGTGCTACCCGCGGGCACGCAGGTTCTGACGATTTCCGCCCAGAGCAAGCAGGGCCTGCCGCAACTGCTGCGTGCCTTGCGCAGCGAGGTAGAGGCGGTGCGTGCCGCCGAAGCTGCCGCCGCCGAGGCGGTGCCTGCCCTTGACGAAGGCCTGCCGGTGATCACGCTGGACGAAGACAAAGACGCCTGGACGGTTACCAAAGAAGAAGACCGCTATATCGTGCGCGGTGAAAAAATTGAGGGCTTCGCACGGCGCACTCACTTTAATAGCGAAGAGGGCGTCCAGCGTCTGCGCGACATTATGCGCAAAATGGGCATCACGCACGAGCTGCAACGCCGCGGCATCGCGGCCGGGGACGCGGTGGTGATCGGCAACGACGAGTTTACTTACTAACTCCGAGGCTGCCAACCGGCCGGATTCCGGTCGGGATTGTAACCGCATGTGTTTCTAAAGGGGCGGTCGAGGTGCAACTCGTGCTACACTAAAGGCTATGGCAGCCAGCTTTTTCTTTTACGACCTTGAGACTAGCGGGTTCCACGCCGGCTCGGCGCGCATCATGCAATTTGCCGGCCAGCGAACCGACCTTACCCTGAAGCCGATCGGCGAGCCCTACAACATCCACATCAAAATGACGCCGGATGTGCTGCCAGAGCCGGATGCTGTCCTGGTGACCGGCATTACACCTCAGCAGACGATTGCCGAAGGCATCACCGAAGCCGAATTCTTGCACACATTTACCGAAGAAATCGCCGCGCCGGGCACGATTTTCTGCGGCTTTAACACCGTGCGCTTTGATGATGAGTTTATGCGCTGTCTGCATTACCGCAATTTCTACGACCCGTACGAGTGGTGCTGGCAGGATAACCGCTCACGCTGGGATTTGCTGGATGTCGTGCGGATGACGCGGGCGCTGCGGCCGGAAGGCATTGAATGGCCCTTCGACGTCAGCGGTAAGCCGACCAACCGTCTCGAATTGCTGACCGCTTTAAATAAGCTGGAGCATGCCCACGCCCACGACGCGCTGAGCGATGTCTATGCCACGATCGCCGTGGCGCGGTTGATCCGCAGCAAACATGAGCGCCTGTTTGATTACCTCTTAAGCATGCGCGAGAAGCGCAAGATCGAAGCCCTGGCGCTCGGCGGCCAGCCGTTTGTCTATACCAGCGGCAAGTACCCGGCAGAATTCGATAAAACCACCGTCGTGCAGACCATCTGCGAGCACCCGGCCGGGCACGGCGGCGTCTTCGTCTACGATTTGCGCCACGACCCGCAGCAGTATATGAGCAAAACGCCCGAGCAGCTGGTGGAACTCTGGCGCTGGAAGAAAGACGCCGAAGAGCCGCGCTTGCCGGTAAAAACACTCAAATACAACCGCTGTCCGGCGGTGGCGCCGCTGGGCGTACTGGATGATGCCAGTAAAAAACGGATTCAGATCGACATGGCTGCCGTACAAGCGCACCTGAAGGTGCTGAAAGCCAATGCCGACTTTAAGGAGAAACTCTGCCGCGCCTGGGAAATCCTCGAAACCAAAGACCAGGCCAGTCTGCTGACGACCGAATACGACGTGGACACCTGCATGTACGACGGCTTCTTCAGCCCCGAAGACAAACAGTCGATGCGCGTGGTGCGCGCGGCGCGGCCGGAGGAACTTGGCGAAGGGCTTAACCTGCACTTCAAAGACGACCGGCTGACGAATCTTTTACCGCTCTACAAAGCCCGCAACTATCCGGCGGCCCTTACAAGCGAAGAGCGCGAAGTGTGGGAGCGGTTCTGCGCGCAAAAATTGATCGGCGGCGGCACTCACAGCCGGATGGCTACATTCATGAACCGCCTTCAGGAGCTGGCTGCTAAGGAGGGACTCACCTCGCATCAGGAGTACTTGTTGCAAGAACTACAGCTGTATGCCGAGAGCGTTATGCCTGAACCGGCGTAAACGCGACGCACCCGCCGCGCCAGCGCCAATGGTGACGGCCATGACCCGATAAGGCCGCTAACGATGATCCGTCTGCCTAGGGCTCAAGCCGGCCGCCTTTGTGCCAGATAACGCCGCCAAAGAACGGTGCGAACGGCGCGTCATCGCGCGGCGAGATGTAATACGTTTGGGTTGCGGACTGGTTTGTTGTGAACGTCACGAAAGGCACGTCTTCTATAATGGCGATGGGCGTTTGCTCGGCTCCTTCGCCCATTGCCAGAACCGCTGCCGCCGCCAGACCGCCGGCAATATTTGATTGGCTGACGCACATGATGCGGCCAAACAGATCGGGGAGTCCGATGTAGCTTTTGACCGGATCAAAGCCGGCGTGTCCGATGGCTATGCCGAGGGTGCCCCAGCGCGACAGGCTGATAGTGCTGTCGGTAACGATAACTCCTAAACGGCTAACGCCAAACATGCGGCACAGGTACTGGCGAATCCGACGGGCGCTAGCACAAGGATCAGCCGGCCAGAGGACATACCGGCCATCGGCGTTAGACTCGTCGATACCGGCCGCCGGTATAAGCGTCTGATGCGTTATGGTGAAGTGATGACTGTAGGCATTATCCGGTGTTTCGATGTAGTATTCGGACTCTGATTTGATAAGCTCGTCACGGTCGGTCGCTGCGATTGGAACAGTCCTACCTTCGCAGAGAGCGACTATTTTCGACGTTACAGCAACGACGCTACCCTCATGCAGTACGGCAGTAGCGGTTGCAAGTAGTTCTTCAAGGTCCGGTCCGTCGGCGGTAACGAGCGGCGTGTGCACGGCAGTTACCTTCATGCCTGCTCCTTGGGAGTAGATTTCTGCAGCCAGCGTACACCAGCGTACACCAGCGGCGTCTGCACGACAGAAAACACACACTTTACCAGCCAGTAAGATATGATCAGCCCGCCCAGAAAGGCTGCGTTAGAACTAAAGCTTTTATCCAGTGCATAAAACGCCAGGGTCATAAAGATGACCGTATCGGCGAATTGGCCGACGAAGTTCGAGGCATTATTTCGAAGCCACAATGCCTTATCATGCAGCTTCTGACGTAGTTTGCTGAAGACGGCGACATCCAGTAGCTCGGCGGCCGCGAATGCGATCAGGCTGGCGGCGGCAATGCGGGCCGAAGATGCAAATACGGCATCGTACGAGGCTTCATCGACAGCAAACCGGCTTGAAGGCGGCAGGGCAGTTGCCAAGGAGGCGAATACTACCAATAATGCCGCAACGGCTACACCGGCGAACACCATACTGCGGGCTCTTGTCCGGCCGTGCACTTCTACGACGACATCGGTAATCGTAAATAAAAACGGCACTAAAAATATGGCTACGCTGGCATTGATGTGTAGCCAGTCGGTACTAATAAGCGGAAACGTCTTTGCGCCCATCAGCTGGGCGACTAACACACCAAAAATATACAATGCAAACAAAATATCAAAACGACGGATCATAAAAACCTCTCTAGTTAGCTGGTATTGCAGGAACTGAGAGGTGTATATCTACGCTCTCAGCTAGAGAGCGCTATCAACGAATCCGGACCAAGTGCAAACGTGTTTATTATGCAGCATGATGCGGCTACTATACAGCGCCTTGCGTTACGAATGCAAGCTGTATCGTGTAATGTGCCGCGCCAGCGCCAGTGTTACGATGGCCCGGCCAATGGCGCCGCGCAATCTAAGTAAAATCCACAACAGAACCAAGCTGCTGAGCACGCCGGCTGCCGCCAGCCACAGCGTAAAGGTAATCTGAATATGGGTGCCAGGAATCAGCCCCAGCACTATGAGCTCGTACATTTTTACTACCCCCGTTTTGCTTTATATGAAAACGTTATTGGGTATTTTACATGTTGTTGCTTA
>CBFGXJ010000003.1:0-96715 GCA_965652795.1 uncultured bacterium | reverse complement strand
CCAATGATCAGCTCACGCTGGCCACGGCCGATCGGCACCAGGGAGTCGATGGCCATCAGGCCGGTCATCAGTGGTTCGTGGACGCTCTTACGGGTCATCACACCAGGGGCAGGACGCTCGATCAGACCGCGCTGCTTAGCTTTGATGGGACCCTTGCCGTCCAGCGGGCGGCCAAGCGGGTCGACCACGCGGCCAACCAGCTCCGGGCCGACTGGCACGTCGAGGACGTGGCCGGTCAGCGTTGCTTTGGCACCGGCAACAACCTGGGAGTCGTTACCCAGCACCACGGCGCCGATTTCGTCTTCGAGCAGGTTCAGTGCAAAGGCTGTCACGTGCGAGCCGTCTCTGGTCTCGATTTCAATTACTTCATTGTAGCCGGCGCTGCGCAGACCGTAGACCCAGGCCACACCGTCGCCCACGCGGGTAACGATGCCGGCTTCTTCCAGGCCCTTGGAGCTCCGAAGGCCTTGAATCGCCTCCTTCAGCTCGGCCGATAAATCTTGGATTTGTAGATCACTCATCTTATTTCTTATTCTCCTTTATGGAAGGACGTTACCCCTGTTACTTGATTGTCGCTAGATGCTTTAGGGTAGTGCGTACACTGGTGTCGAGCATACGATCGGCTGTGCGGGCAACCAAGCCGCCCAACAGGCCGGGGTCGGTTTGCTCGCTCAGGTCAACGCTGCGGGCGCCGGTAGAAGCCTTTAAAATCTGCACCAACTCGCGGCGGACAGCGTCGGTCAGCGGCCGAGCGCTGGTGACGGTAGCACTGAGCTGGCCGTTTTGCAGCAGCAGCTCGCGGGCGATGTCATTTAAGACCAGGTCGGCGTCATCGGCCATTTTGTGCTCTACCAGGTAGGCGGCCAGGCTTTTAATGGTGCGGGCACGCTTTTCAGGCGCGGCCAGCAGCCGGGCGGCTACCGTCCGGGCCAGGATGCGGCGGGATACGCGGGCGGTCACGCCTCACTGCCTTTCTGCGCCTTCAGGGCGTTTTCGATCAGCGTAGCGTCTTTGCCGGCGTCCAGTTTGTCGCCGATGATGCGCTCGGTAGCGGTTGCGACCAGCTTGACCGTCTCGGTCTTCAGGGCTTCGCGGGCCTTCGCGACATCAGTTGCCAGCTGGGCGCGGGCGTCTTCGACGATCTGGTTGGCGCGGGCTTTGGCTTTTTCTTCAGCTTCGGCGACCATAGTGGCGGCTTCCTGGTGGGAGCGCTGTACGATGCCGTCGGCTTCTTTGCGGGCTTCGGCCAAGAGGTCAGAGACTTTGGCTTCAGCCTTGGCAAGCGCTTCCTGGCTCTCCTTGGCTTCCTTCAGGCCGGCCTCGATCGCTTCGCGGCGGTCGTCGATCGACTTCATAAGAATCGGGTAGACGAACTTGCCGAGAACAGCCACTAAGATCAAGAAGGCGATGCCTTGCTCGATCAGCAGCTTCCAATCGATGCCGAGCGCTTGCAGAATGCCAGAGGAGTGCTCCTCGCTGACCGTTTCCGCCGCCGCACTGGCGATCAGGTTAAATAGTTCCATGTGGCAGTACCTCGCTTAAGAGAGATTACGGCAAGAACTTAATAATAAGGGCAACGACCAAACCGATGATGGCCAGGGCGTCCACGAAGGACATAGCCAGGATCATCAGCGTACGGATCTTACCAAGGGCTTCCGGGTTGCGGCCGACGGCCTGCATTGCACCCATACCGATAAGACCAAGGCCCAGGCCACAGAGGCCGGCACCGATAGCGTAGGTCAAACCAAATGCTACTGAATCCATTTTATATTACTCCTTTAGTTACTTCTTATATACCACGTACCATGCTATTTCGAGGCCGCACTGGCGTCTTACGCCGCAGCCTTGCCGGTATCTGGATGCCCATGGGCATCGCCATGGGCCTCCTCCGGGTTGGGCAACCCCAATGAAATAAACGCGATGGTCAACATGAAGAATACGTACGCCTGGACGGCACCGACGAACAGCTCAAGGACGTAAAAGACCGGCAGGGCCAGCGGTGCGGCGTAAGAGGTCAGGTAGGCGATTACCACCAGCAAAACTTCACCCCCGAAGACATTACCGAAGATACGCATGCTCAGCGCGACGGTACGCGAGAACTCGGCGATAAACTCCAGAACACCTTCGAAGGCATGCATGAAGTCCTTGAACGGGTTTACAAAATAGCGCCGTAAGTTACCGAAGAACCCGCGGCGCTTCATAGCCCAGATCTGAGCGGTAGCCATTGAAATAATCGCCAGGGCAAAGGTAGTGTTGAGGTCGGCAGCGACACCGCGCAAGATCGGCACGCCGTCATAAGTGATCGGCCCGACGACCGGCAAGAGGCCAAGCCAGTTGTTTACCATAAAGAACAGCATCAGGGTAACGGCCAAGGGGATGACCTTCTTGGCAACTGATTTGTCGCCGATCACCTCGACAGCAGTGTCGTACAGGCTTTCGAAGAGCCACATCACCATATGGATGAAGCGGTTGTTGCTGCCGCGCTTAATACCGCGTACAACGTAAAAAAGCACACCGACGACGATAGCAGTACCGACCGCGCCCAGAATCTGGGCGTTGGTAACCGCCAGCGGGCCGACGTGGAAGACCGGCTCCGGCGCGATGCTGATGTGCGGCCCGGCGGCAAAGGCGCTAAATAGGCTCATTGTGATGTATCCTCCCTTTCAACTGCT
The DNA here is from genome assembly GCA_965652795.1 of uncultured bacterium. Classification (GTDB taxonomy): domain Bacteria; phylum Patescibacteriota; class Saccharimonadia; order Saccharimonadales; family UBA4665; genus CBFGXJ01. The sequence continues at coordinate 94,043 of CBFGXJ010000003.1, read as the reverse complement.
GCAAGTTGCTTCTTAACCAAATGGGCGGCAACGCCGAACCCAACTATTGTTAGTACGATCGTAATCCATGGCGATGTGTCAAATTTAAGGTCGAGTGCAATGCCGGCTCCCGCGAACAAAAGGGCAGGCACGGCGATACGCCAGGTAGTACTGAGAAGCTCCAAACCGAGATTAACCACAGTATACTCTGGCTTACCACTAGAGGTACGAGTCGTCGTTTCGGCGGCTTTCTTCATTTCTTTTTTACTATACCAAGTATTAACAGATTGGGCAAGCGTTTCTGGAGGTAATCTTCAGGGTGGAACTATTCAGTAATTTCTGACCGCCAGGCAGCTTCGCGACGATTGCGATATTCATATTATAGAAGTATAGGTGGCGGGGGCGGGCAAGCAGCTGGTCAGCGACCGGCAGGGCCTGGAGGTGCGGTTCAATTCGCCGTAGATGCGGTGCAAGCATACTTGCTTTTTACTATATACTGCTTGTCGATTTGTCCTGCAGCCAGTCTAAAGCAGTTTAGGGTTTCGCAATTTGCGAACTTTTTGATAATATTATATGCATGTCTAATCCGAATGTTCAGAATTTTACCGGCCATACCGTGAGAGAAACAGGTGGATATCATACCTATCATCACGGCTACTACCTGGAAGAGCAGGCCGGCGTCGGTGGTTTTGCGGCCGTGTACCGGGCGCGCGATCTTGATGAGCGCAGTCCAGTTGATAACACCGTGGCCGTCAAAGTGGTCAATCAGTTCAAGAACTCTGAGGAAGAACGTGCCTTTGCCGATGAGGGTCACCGCACTACCCGGCTAAGCCACCCGAACATCTTATCGAGTTATGCATACGGCCGGGGCCAAGTCATAAACCCTCAGGGCCAAGCCGTTGCAGAGCGGCCCATTATCGTGATGCCGTACTTCCGCGGCGGGTCGGTGGAAGACCGCTTACGGAGCGCTGAGGGCGGGCGTTTACCTCTGGGCGAAACCGTGGACCTCATCTCTCAGGCGGCCGAAGGGCTGGAATTTGCCCATAGCCGCCGCATACTACACCGTGATATCAAACCGCAGAACTTACTGCTGGATCCAATGCAAGACGGGAACACACGCCTGGCCGTAGCCGACTTCGGCATCGCTATCAATCTGCACGACCACGATGAAGACGGCACGTTTACTGCCCAAGTAGCGTTCGGCACTCCCGCCTATATAGCGCCGGAGCAACTTGGCCAGCGCGCCGTGCGACAAAGTGATATTTACTCATTGGGAGTGGTTGCGTACCGGGCGCTGACCGGGCGCTTGCCCTATATGGGATCTACAGATGAGATTCTGGCGGGACATTTGTCTAATGAAATGCCCCCTCATATATTAGAAGTACTGGAGGCCGCCGGCGTAAAGCGTAGTAATCCGATAATTGCGGTTGCGGAACAGATTATGCCGACCCTTGCCCGCCGGCCGGAAGACCGGCCTAAAAGCATTGGCGCAGTCGGGCGGGCTATGCAAACGGCGTATGGCACAGCACTTCGCCGCCAGATAAATACCAGTTACCACGATCTTGCTATGCAGGGCAGAACGGTACCGCGTCACGTGGCCGAAGGAGCCGCTAACCAACCCGGACCGCACGGCACCCAGCGCCTGCCCGATAACGCCGGCGGCTGGGTAGGGGCCTACGATCAACTCGCCAAACAGAATGCGGAAGCACAGGTAGAAATCATTGAACTCCGCGAGCGCTACTCAAGACTGCAACGAAGAGTACGAGAGCTCGAGAGCCTCACCCAGCAACATCCGGGCCAGGCCGAACCTTCTGCGCCAGCAATCCCGCCAGAAGCAGCTCCCAGCCGCACCAACAGACTCAGCCGGCAAGTGGCACAGCATATCGGCTTTACAACATTTCGCAATCTTCTAGACACCGTAGCCTCACCGGAACCGCTCAGGTATGATGAAGAGACCTTTGCTGCGGCGGTACAAAGCCCGCTCACAGGATTTGTACACTTTCGCCATAACGACGGTACCCTGTATAGGTGGCCAGCCGTCGTCCGCAGCAAGAACTCCGCCGACTCATACGATCTTACCCTTCCTCCGAGTGAAGCCTGTCTGGCCGACCCTTCAATCGCCGGTCAGGTCGCCGAGATCGTCAAGGACTACAGGTACGCATACATTGGCTATCAGGGGCGTGATAATCTTGACTCCGGTAAATATGTAGCCCGCGCCCTCGCCGCGCGGCAGCCCGGACGACAGGTGAGAATAGATACGTATAGTCAAACCAGCTATGATCTGGCCACCATTACTGCTGCCCAGCCACCAAATCGCCGGCGCGTTATACCGGACGTACATGCATCCTTCATGGATACATACCGGCAGGGGTTTGCGGGCCCACCACTGCCAAACGAACCCGACGTGTCGCTGATAGCGCCACAACGCGGAGACCGCTGGAATAGACAGCTTCTAGAAGAGTTTGAAGCCATACACCGTTACCGTAACGAACTACAAGATCGAGATAGGCGCCCCTTAACCCCATGGTGGGAAGTCAGGAGCATACTCCATCATCCCGGCACCATTACAGCCCTACATCGAGACAATGAGGGCAGAACAGTATCATTTACGCCCCTAGCGACAGACCTTACGGCAGTCCCGAACATGAATCCGGCCTACTTCCAGCAGAGGCTTAACGGCGAAACGACGCTCTATACGCCAGGCACCTTCGTAGGTGACCTTACGCCTGAAGCCGAGCAGGGTGTTGATGCTGCAGCAAAGCTAATTGCAAGTGTGATGATTGGCGACCGGGTCCGGACACGCTTAATCTGGCGAACCGGCGCTATGGTGACCTCATTCTTAAGTACATCGCATCGCCAACGAGTTGGCGCCATAGAGACTACCGAGGATTTCGCTAAAGCTACCCATAAGAGCCTGAGTCTTGGCAGACCTTACGAGCAGTAATAACTCTCTCCAGATATTGTTAGCGTTTGCAAATATATCTGCTAGTATGCTTAGATGAACTATGCAAACGCGCCGGAATTTCTGGGTCATACCGTCAAAGAAACGGGTGAATATCGCCAAACTCATCCGGGGTACCAGCTAGAGAGAATCTTAGGCAGCGGCGGCCAGGGCGCGGCCTATTTAGCTACAGATTTAGCCGCTCGCAGCGAACCGGACCGCCATGTAGCCCTCAAGCTCCTCGTGCCGCCAGCAAATCGAAACTCTAGCGAATATCAGCGCTGGCATTATGCCTTCGAGACTGAAGGCTCCCGTACCACGCGCATGGATCATCCGAACGTACTGCGCAGCTTCAGTTACGGCCGGGGAGAAATACTCAATGCCGGTCAACAACCTGTGGCTGAACGCCCGATTATCATCATGCCGCATCTGGACGGCGGCTCGGTGGAAGGCTATATGGGCCGGCATGAGAATAGGCGGATTCCTCTTGAGCAAGCCGTCAGTTTTATCGGGCAGGCGGCAGCCGGGCTGCAATACTCGCATGACCGGCGTATTTTGCACCGCGATATCAAGCCGCCTAACTTACTTCTGCAGTTACAACAGGGCGAACTCAATCTGAAGGTTGCCGACTTCGGCATCGCCATCCACCTGCACGACGGTAACACCGGCACCATGACCGAGCAAGTGCCGATCGGCTCGTTGGCATATATGGCGCCCGAGCAAATTGAGGGTGAAGCCGTCCGGGCCAGCGACATTTACTCTTTAGCGATTGTCGCTTTCGAGCTTGCAACGGGCCAGCGGCCATTCCAGGGCCCCGCACTCAGGGATTTCCTGCGCCAGCATCTCCGCCAGGCCCCACCACGCTTCAGCGACATCTCCAGGCTAGAGCCGACCGAACCTCTCCGCGCCATCGAGCCGCTCATACGAAAGGGTATGGCGAAAGAGCCGTCGGACCGTCCGGCCGAGATTGGCGCTTTCGGCCTGGACATCAAAGCCGCCTACGAGGAAGGCATGCGCGCCCAAAGCCGGGCCGCGCATCACATCCCCATGATGCCAGGCCCGGCCATCGGTCGCGTAGCAATGGACCCACCCGGCCCAACTGGCACGCGCCGGCTGCCAGCAGGCCAAGCGGGGTGGGTGGTGGCGTATGACGAGTTAGCCGAACGATATGGTAAGTTAGAGAAAGCTTGCCGGGATTTGATAGCCGAATCGAGTGGCACGTCCATTCTTCCTCCATCACTAGTAGCTGCGATGCCCGCCCATGTGATGGCATTAAGGATAGTTAATCAAAGTGTGAGATCGAAAGTAAATGATCTGCAGGAGCGCCAAGCCATCGCCCTGGAAGCCCTGCAAGAGCTCTCGCGCCTATTGACGAACGGCCCGCCGTTCACCAGCGACGAGCCTACCTTGCGCGCACTCTTCACGGCCCGAGATATCCTAGCCGGAAACTACGACCCGGCAGCAGTTGAGACCGCCATCAGTGCATACAACGAACGGGCCCATGAGATAGTGCCGCGTAAATTGTCATTTGAAGAGTACCGCGCAATTATGGACACCGTCTCTCGAGGTCCCGAAAGAGAAGGCATCCACGACCAAGCCGCCTGGGATCGTGCAACCACCCGGCGCAGCAACGCTGCCAATAATATGCCGCATGTACTGATTCGTGGCATGAGGGCATGGCCGCTGCTACTTGGTCGATCGCGGCAACAGTCGCTTAGAAGCGACGCCTTGCAGTACCAGCTTAACTTGCCTCCTGAGCCGTACCGCGCGAACGGCGCGCTGGATAACCAGATCGCACAAGGGCTCACAGAAGCGGCACATCACGGACCAAAAACTCTAGTTTTCCGCGAATACGGCAAGCCTGTCATCAAAGACTATCTCGCCCGCATTCTTGCCCGGCACGGCTCACCCGCCGAAGTGCTCGACATACCAGTGAACCACGAAAATCCCAATGTTCATTACCGCGCGCTTGAGGTTGTAGCCGATAATTTCTATATCGGTAATCAGACTAGCAAAACATTGCAAGCGCTCATGCACCAGGGTGCCATCAACCATATGCCCGAAGATGCAGAAGTACTCATAACCTCACCGCAAGCGCTGAATAGCCCCTATAACAAGGGAACGCTGCTTGATCAGTTCCTACAGCTGTACGACAATGTCGCCAGGTCCGGCGGCTATTCACCGCGAATGTACACACTGCAAAAACTCAAAGCGATATTGCGCGACCCAGGCACCGTCGTGGCAGCACATACCTCACAAGGCAAGGTGGAAGCATTCACGCCCTTCGTTTTTGATCCCACAGTGCTTGATGCTAACATCCGGCCGGAATATTTTGCCGAAAACTATACGGGCCACAATATCATGTTTACTCCTGGCATGATATGCAGGCAGCCTGGCGGTAAAGCCAATGACTCGGCTCGCACCATAAACAACATGATGATTCAGCGACTGGCTAGCCGTCTTTCGAACACGCACATCATATGGCGTGACGCCGGTGCCGGCTTATTACAACCGGTAAGCGAGCAACACAACAACAGTACTAATGAGGTAGTAGGGCCAACTACCATAGCCCAGTATGCCGTCCGGGAGGTACTGCTCCGAAAAGCCAGCCAGCGGACAACCTAGGGCCGTTTACCGTCAGAATAGTGCTATACTAGTTACATGGACACGAAAATCACCGTCTACAGCGCAACCTGGTGTGCCTTTTGCCACGCCGCTAAGGGCTACCTCGACAAGCTCGGCGTCAAATACACCGACAAAGACATCGAGCGCGACCAAGACGCTGCCCGCGAAGCCGTCGACAAATCCGGCCAGATGGGCATCCCGGTGCTGGACATCGACGGCAAAATCATCATCGGTTTCGACCGCCCGGCCATCGACGAAGCTTTGAAAGACAAGAAACTCCTGCCGTAATTTCCCGGGTTAGCGCCATGGCTTTTGAGGATTACCAAACCAAGCAGTCTGTCGTGATCGTCTATACCGGCGAGAGCAAAGGCAAGACTAGTGCGTCGCTCGGCCTGATGGTGCGTGCCCTCGGTACGCGCTGGCGGGTCGCTTACATTCAGTTCATTAAGTTCTGGGGTGTCGGCGAGCACGTCTTTATCCGCGACATCATGCCGCTGTATAAAGACCAGCTGTACTTCTACAAAGGCGGCAAGGGGTTTTATAAGGCTGGCGACCTAAGCGCCGAGTTTGTAAGCGAAGAACAACACAAGCAGGCAGCGCTTGAGACGTTCAACGAAGCCCTGAAGGCCGCCAAAAGCGGCGAGTACGACCTGGTGATCTGCGACGAGATCAACAACGCTGTGCACGACGGGCTGCTCTCACAAACCCAGTTAGAACAGTTGCTGCATGAGCGCGCCGCAGGCACCAGCCTGTGCCTGACCGGCCGCGACTTTCCGGACGAGCTGCTACCTGAGGTAGACATCGCCACCAATATGACCAAAATCAAGCATCACTTCGACGATAAATTCCTGGCGAACAAGGGCATTGATTTTTAGCTGCAGGCTTGTAATAGCGGGCAAATCCTAGTACCGTCCAGGCATGTCACGCAGCTATGGCAAAATACGATACATTCTGAAGCACCTGATTGGCATAGCCATTGCCAGTCTGATCTTCTTTCTTGTACTCCCATATCCGTTTGAGCGTTCAAAGCAGATTTGTAGCAGCACCTACGCCTATACTTGCAAGTCAACCACAACGACACATTGGTCATGGTTTGGCGGCTACCACATCGTACCTGAACGGCTTTTGCCCAAAGAGTCGGGCGAAGCGCTTGAAGTGCATATTAGCAAATATTACGGTGTTACCTACGATCGATTTCTTGGATTTTCTATGGCTTCAGTCTTGCTCGGCATAATAACATATATGAGTATATGGGAGCTTCTACAGCGAAAGAAAAGCCATGACACGCCGCCGCAGTAAACAAATCATCTCCGCCATCATCGCCGTTTTGGCGCTGCTTATTACCTATGGTCATCAAGAAGACTGGTGGGGCATGGCCGGACAGGCGGCCGCCGATAACCAGCCCGGTCTCTACGCCATTAGCCGCTTTGTTGACGGCGACACCATCGTAGTAGACATGAACGGCCAGAATGAAAGCATCCGCATGATCGGCATCGATACCCCCGAAACCCACAAGCCGAACACGCCGGTGCAGTGTTACGGCCCGGCCGCGGCGGCTTTCACCAAAAACCTGATCGGCAAGCAGAAGGTGCGGCTGGAGTCCGACCCCGAAAGCCAAAACCGCGACCGCTACAACCGCCTGCTGCGCTACGTCTATCTGGCCGACGGCCGCCTGATCGCCGAAGAAGTCATCAAAAGCGGCCACGGCTTCGCCTACACGCAGTTCCCGTTCACAAAATCCGCCGCATTTACCGCAGCCGAAGAAGATGCAAAGCAAGCCAGCCGTGGCCTCTGGGGTAATTGCAAGGTAGAGATCGAGCCGAACGGCCGCAAGCAGACCGCACCCATGCATAGCGAGGCGCAGTAGCAGTCCGTCGCTACGAATCAAACATTATCGGCCACAGGACTGACCCGCGCAGCCGCGGTGCCGCGGTATATGCGTCTGATCGATAAGCGGCCGGTTGCCGGGTCATAGCAGCGGTACAGGAACCGCAACACGGGGTACGCCACTACCACTAACGCCTCAACCGGATACATATAGAAGCGGCCGCGCAGATCATGCGCCAGATAGGTGCGGCTATTCGCGACAGTGTAGCCGTAGAAATCCTGCAAAGAAGAATCAACCCGCCGGGCCGAAATCCGCACGCTTAAGCGCTCGTCAAACGCTATCAGCCGCTGCTGGTGCGCAAAGTGCGCCCCAAGGTCGATATCTTCGTGGAAACCGCGCTCGCGGCACACTTCACTCCGTACCGAGCGCCACGCCTCGCGGCTCATGGCCATATTGCCGCCGTACAAATACATTTCGTCGCGGCGGGCTAGGCCGCGGGCCACAAAACGGCGACACAGCAGCTCAACCCGCGCAAAGAACTTTTCAAACGGCACGTCATAAAAGCCGATCCGGCCAGACACCGCATCCAGCGGCCGCTCGCTAAACGCCCGCTGCACGTTTTCTACCCAATCGGAAGCCAAAAGAGAATCAACGTCGATCCGCCCGATAATCTCGCCGCGGGCGGCATTAAAGCCCCGGTCGCGGGCATGCACCGCGCCGCGCCGCCGCTCATGCAGCAATCGCACGAATGGGTACGACCGGGCAATTTCGACCGTCCGGTCCGTCGATGCGTTATCCACCACGATCACCTCGAACGGCCGCACCGTCTGGGCTGCAATCGCCTCCAAACACGCCGCCAGGTGGCTTTCTTCGTTGTAGGCTGGTATAACTATGCTTACGGTTTTGTGTTGACGCGCATGGGCGCGGCGAGCAGGACGACTCATCATATATAGTGTACGCTTATGGCTCATCAAAATACACCATCTCATACCAAGCTGCAGAACTGGCTGAAAAACCGCCGGCACAAGGCGTTGCTTGTTTTGGCCGTCCTACTGGCACTGACGGTCGGCGGCATGTATGCCGTCGCTCGCTGGTACATAGCCAACTACACGCCGAAAGAGCAGGTGATCGGCACGTCTTTCATCCCAGCCTACGCCGAGAGCTTCGGCCTGGATGCGCAGGAGACAATGGACGCACTCCTAAACGACCTCGGCGTGCGTCACTTCCGCCTGGTCAGCTACTGGAATCAGCTGGAGCCGGCGCCCGGGCAATATGACTTCAGTCTTTTGGATTGGCAGTTTGCCAAAGCCGAAAAAGCCGGTGCGAAGATTACGCTCAGCCTGGGGATGCGCCAGCCGCGCTGGCCGGAGTGCCATATACCGGAGTGGGCCTTGCCACTGCCGGCAGACGAGCGCCAAAAACAGCTCGAGGCCTTTATGACGGAGACCGTCAACAGATACAAAAAAAGTCCGGCGCTCGACAGCTACCAAGTAGAAAACGAGTTCTTTTTGCGCGGCTTCGGCAAATGCGAGGAGCTGGTGGGCGCAGAGGCCGCCTTCGACCGCCAGCGGCTCATCAGCGAGTTCAATCTGGTTAAGAAGCTCGACCCGCAGCACAAAATAATCATCGCCCGCAGCAATAACGCCCTTGGCTGGCCGGTTGGCGAGCCCACACCCGACCAGTTCGGCATCTCGATCTACAAGCGCGTCTGGGATGCCAACGTCACCAAAGACTACCTGGAGTACCCGTTCCCGGCTTGGTACTACGCCTTCGTGGCCGGCTGGCAAAAGATGATGACCGGCAAAATCATGATTGCCCACGAACTACAGGCCGAAGCCTGGCCGCCGCGCCACCAGTCGATCCAGGAAACACCACTCGAAGAGCAAAATAAATCCTTCGATGCCGAACGGTTCAAGCACCGCGTCGAGTTCGGCCGCGCCACCGGCTTATCCGAGATTTACCTCTGGGGCAGCGAGTACTGGTATTACCGCAAGGTCAAACTGAATGACCCAAGCCTATGGCAAGTCGCCCAAGATACGTTTAAACCGTAACACGAGCAAGTGCCGCCGGTACCGAGCGGGGCACAGTTTTATACATTATTAACTTGTATTTAATATTAAATAGTTGTATAGTAATAAAAATGTCCTCCTACGAACCTTTGGCTCAGCCGACCCATGAGCCCGTTGCCACTTTGGTCGAACGCTATTATCCTCATGTAGAAGCAATTGGCCGCGCAGCAATCGCAGCCAATCCGCTGACGAACCGTCACCCTAAAAGAGCTAGCAGCGGTGAAGTGCTCTGGCCCAGCTCACCGACAGGCTTGGACGGGTATACCGCATACGCCCGGCTCGACACCCGCGATATACACGATGCAAGTATGGATGAAGTCGGCTTCACCGCAGATATGCGAGCAGATGGCGTATGGCACCTGGCAGAACGCCACTACAGCTACCGGCTCCACCAGAATGACCCGGCAATGAACCGCTGGGAAGGCAACTCGGAAGCGTTACACGCGATGGCTCATTTTGACCCGGACAACCGAACCTGGACCGTCATGCGCCGCCAGGAAGACGTGCCTGAAGAAACACCATGGACTGAACGCTGGTACGCCGACCCGTCAGGTTTAACCCTTGGCGAAAAAATCACCATTAGCCGGACCGGCGAAGACATGCAAATGGTAGCCGACATTGCACGTACGCTCGGGCCGGAAAATCCGGGTGCCTTTCGAGAGCTGCTCCGGCGCCTGTACAGTAGGGCACACGCCGCAGCAGCGCGCACCCATAACGTCGACGAGCTGGCGGCCGTCGGCCTGGTCGTCAACCGCAAGCGCTTCATGGAAGACGTATACCAGGACCGGTTTTGCGTTTCGGCACTCACCAACATCACTACGGTAGGGCCGGAGCTGTATCAGCAATACGTCACCCAGGGGGCAAGGGCGCTGGACGTGCCTCCGTTCGAGCCCATGGGCACCGGCAAGAAGGCGAGAGTACCCCGTCTGTACGATTCAGTCTCTCCCTTCGGTCAGTAAACGAATACCGGCACTACCTGACTGTATGTGACTTTCAGGCTTGTGCAGTGTGGTATCATAGATTGCAGCTTAGTATTTTAAGAGAGTTTCTATGGCCAGCCAATCCCACCGCCGACCTGTCATTGCCGCCATCCCCAACTATAATATGGGCGAATCTTTGCGCAGGCTATTGCCGCAAGTTTTAGCCCAAGAGTACGACGCCGTCTACGTCCTGGATGACTGCTCGCGCGATAATACCGCCGATGTACTGCGCCAGTTTCCGGAGGTAAAAGTCATTTTAGGCAGCCGCAATGTCGGTGCCGCAGGTAACCGCAACCGCATTTTGATCGCCGCACCGCAGTGGCCGGATGCGCTAGTACACTTCATCGATGCCGACGTACATCTGGACACGCCGCATATACCGCGGACGTTGCGCCAGATATTCAAGGATACCTCGATCGGTCTGGCCGGCGGGCTGGTACGATGCCCGGACGGACGGCAGAATGCTTTTAACTACGGGCCGCGGATATCTCTGGAGTGGTGCACCGGCGCGGCCTTGCAGCTGCGCCAAATGCATGCCGACGACCAGCAGCTGCGTGAGCGCCGGCAGCGGTACGCGCGCACCTTGCGCGCCTGGCCCGATACCAGCGGCTTACCGCGGGCCGTCGACACCCACTACGTCCTAGAAGGCAACTCATGCATCCCGATGGACGTTCTGGAGCGGATCGGCGGTTTTGATGCCCGACTGCGCTTCCACGAGGCTCAAGACCTCGGCAACAAAATCGCTGCCGCGGGCTTGCGCTGCCGCTTCGACCCCTCTTTTGCCGTTACGCACCTGGAAGTTGATGTCCAGGGTCGGCGCCGCCACCTCTATAACCTGAGCGGCATGGTGCGCCTGCTGCACCGCAACAAATGGCCGCTACGCTAGCGCGCCCTTCTGCCCAAGCAGTACAATAAGGGCATGCCGCATATCGATCCGCGCCGCTACGGCGTTAGTTTTTCGCTCAAACAATGTCAGAGTTTCGGGCTTGATGCCGGCGAAACCCTAGCCTGGCTGTTGCATGATGCCGGCTTCCGCCGTTTTCGCCTGATGAGTTACTGGGATGAGCACGAGCCCGCGCCGGGCATGTACGACTTTGCGGCACTCGATCGGCAAGTCGCCGAAGTCGCCCGGGCAGGCGGCGTCGTTACGCTGTGCTTAGGTGCCCGTCAACCGCGCTGGCCAGAGAGCCATTGGCCTGCCTGGGCTTGGCAGGCGTCGAAGCCGGAGCGGACGGCAGCGCTGCTGCGGTACATAGAAATGGTTGTGAAACGCTACCGCGACAATCCGGCGATTGCGAGTTACCAGCTGGAAAACGAGGCGCTGCTCAAAAGCTTTGGCGAGCGGCCGGAGGTCGATCGCCGACGCCTGCGGGCGGAATTCGACCTCGTAAAGCAGCTCGATCCGTCCCGGCCGGTCATTATGAGCACCAGCACCTCCTGGGGCATCCCGCTGCGGCGGCCGATGCCGGATATCGTTGGTTTTTCCTATTATCAGATCGTCCATACCGGGCGGCGCTACACGACCGCCTGGCATACGCCGCGCCTGCATCGCCTGCGGCGGCGGCTGATCCGTCTGGCTAAGCGCCGGCCGGTATTCATCCACGAGCTTCAGCTTGAACCGTGGGGTCCGGCCGCAATCTGGAACATGCCTCTGGGCGAACAGGACAAATCGATGAGTCCCGACCAAATCCGCCGTAATCTCGCTCTGGCCCGGCAAGTCGGCGTCTACCCAATCGACCTCTGGGGCGGCGAATGGTGGTACTGGCGGCTCAAACACCACGGCGACCCCTCGATTTGGCAGGCCGTGCGCGGAGCGCTTATACTGGAAGATACATAATTTGGAGGACGCCTTTATGTTAGGAACAGCACGTGCCTTTGCCAGCTTCTCGGTTGACGATATCGAGCAGGCTAAAACGTTTTATAAGGAAGTACTCCGCGTCGATGTCGAAGAACAGTCGATGGACGGCGGCTATACGCTGCTCAACCTCAACCTAAGCGGCGTTGCCTGCATGCTATACCCCAAGCCGGACCACCAGCCCGCCACCTACACGGTGCTCAATTTCTGGGTCGACGACATCGAGCAGATCGTCAGCGAGCTTACCGGACGCGGCGTGCAGTTCGAACAATACGACGAGCCGATGAAAACCGATGAGCGCGGCATCGCCCAACCGATGCCCGGCCTTAAGCAGGCTTGGTTTAAAGACCCGGCCGGAAATATCATCGCCCTTCTGCAAGAAACCGCCTAGATACCTGCCAGGCCGGCTGCAGCTCGCCTGCTATTGCTGAGTGCTTGTAAAAGCGACCGAATCAACCTTGACGCCCCGGGCGCAGCACCATCTCTAGCGCGGCATAGATAGCCGGCACCCGGCGGGCATCGGTCAGGCCGGCAATATGGGTGCCCGGCAAGATGGCACGGCTGCCTACGTAGCCGGTGCTTTCAAGCGCCGGCAAAATAGAGACCGGCAGGCCAACCCGGTCGCGCTCGCTGGCTATGAGCACGGTCGGCAGCCGCCGGCTCAGGTCGACCGTTTTTGCCAGCAGATCGCTGCGGAAGGCGTGGGTTACTTCCTCGGCCGCCCGACCTCGTCCGGCCAGCCAGTGCAGGGCCGTGCGGGCAACAATCCGGCCGCCGGTAGCTATGCTGCGCCTGTCGGATACGGCCGAAAGCGACAAGGCCGCCTCACGCCCCACCGCGGCGAGCATCCGCCCATGAGAATAGTGCTTCATCGGATACAGGCCCATCGGCGTCAGCCCGGCCGCCGCCTGCAAGTCGTCATGCGCCGCAAGACCGGGGCCAGCCTCCGCCACGCTCAGCCATCCGCAGGAGTGGCCAACACCAACCAGCCGGTTCCAGCCGCTAAAATGGCCGGCAACATGCGCGAACCGTTCGGTGCGGTAATCTTGCGCGTAGGCGCTGCGCCCCACCAGAGGTAGGTCGTAGGTAACAACATCCATCTGGCCCCGCGAAGCCCGAACCAAATCATCCGCCAACGGCGCAAAAGTCGCCCGCCCGCCAATCCAGCCCGGCGCAAGGATTGCCCGGTAAGGCGGCAGCTCATCATTCAGCCCGGCAGGGCTATGCGTGGTAACGCGGAAGTCGCGGCCGCGGTCAGGTAGAAGCTGGTGTTCGCGGATTACATGCATCTGCATTCAGTATGCGCCAGCCCACAACCGATTGCAAACAGAGGCGGAGCAGGGCATACTAGAGGCATGCCTAAGAAATCCGGCCGCTCGCACCACAAGAAGACGGCTCAAACGCTAAAGCAAATCAGCAACCGCCGCGCCCGCCACGATTACGAGCTGGGCGATAGTTTGGTGGTGGGCATCCAGCTGACGGGCGCCGAGACGAAATCACTCCGCTTAGGCCACGGCCATTTGCGCGGCGCCTACGTGACCGCCAAAGACGGCGAGCTGTGGCTGTTGAATGCCACCATCACCGGTACATCAGGCGTTTTGATCGCCGAACAAGACCAAACCCGCACCCGCAAACTGCTGGCCAAACGCCGCGAAATTGAAGCGCTGCTGGAGGCCAAGCAGCAAGGCCGCACCGTCGTACCGCTAGAGCTCCTGACCGGCGGGCGCTACATCAAACTGCGCATTGCCGCCGGCAAGGGCAAGAAGCAGTACGACAAACGCCAGACGCTCAAGAAGCGTGACGAAGACCGCCGCATGTCGGCAGCAGTGAAGTTTACGCGCTAACCCTTAAGCGCAGGGCGTATAGGCAGTTTGGTTGGCATCGGTATGCGACGGCGGCAGCACATTGCCCACACCGTACCCGATTACCGCCGGGCCAGCAGCCTGGGGCGGCCAGAGGATGCTTACGGTACCCTCGCCGGTGGCGCAAACACCCACCTGGCGAGTATCAAGGCCACCCTTGCGGCACTCTTTACCCTCGTAAAACGGCGTGTCATAGTAGCTCGGGTCACCGCATACCACGCCCAGCACTTGCTCGGCAAGGTCGCCCGCCGGGCGACTGGGAATGGCTTGTGTGGGCGCACTTTGTTTCGGCTTTTCATCGGTACAGGCGGTCAGGCCTAGGCCAAGCACTACAGCCGCCGAGAGTGCCGGAATGAGTTTTTCTGGTCTAATCATTTTTATACTTTAGCACTTTTTTGGTATATTTCAACTTTTTGCGGCCGGTGCGGGCAGATTTGCAGGTAGTCGTATATAGCCTCTGCGGCAAGCCGTACACGGCATCTGCAACAACCACACGCGATCTCTGCCGCAGCCGTAAGCGCCAAAGCAGCTTGGACTTGCCGAAACAGCCTCTCTTGGGTATAATCTCGACGTAAGGTGTTAAAACTAATACCGTACTCACGCACGTATTCCGGGGTAGCTCAGCGGTAGAGCGGGTGGCTGTTAACCACTAGGTCGCTGGTTCGAATCCAGTCCCCGGAGCCAAGGCGCAATAGATGAAGTCAGAACTGTAACTCGGTTCTGACTTTTTGTATACCCAGCCTAGAGCTGAAACCATCCATTTCTGATATGATTAACTGCATAAGCATGGAACGGCAGATCATTCCTTATTTAAATGTCAGTGCGGTAGATGTGCTAGCATTTCCGATTTTAGTAATGCCACTCTCGTTACCAGAGGCTAGCCAGCCCGGAAGAACTAGAGAAAATGCTCGCCCTGTAATGTTGCAATGTTGCAAAATATGACTTTATAAAAAAGAAAAGACGCCTCTGGGTCAATTCAGTCCCGTATGCGCCTTTTACACTACTAATTATAGGCATTGATTACTTTATCGTCAATATTTGCCTAGACTTAGTAATAACTAGAACTCGTTTTAGTTTCTTATACCTATCTGCGAATTGTTTAATATAACCCAACGCTCGTGCTTGATGCAATTTCGACCGCCGTAAATCTACGATTACGTTCTCGGATTGAGCGGATGCTTCACGCATATTTTTCTGAATATTATTTGCGCTGGCACCAATAGGGCTTTTTATCTCCCACTCGATACCTTTAATAGAGACATCTGGCGTGCCTTGACCGGCAGTTTCAAGAAAGTGCACGTCACACTTGAAATGATCAGCCAGTATTTCAGCAGCCGTTTCCTCATGGATCTTAGGTCTCGGTTTCATGCCAACAGGAATAATTATGCTGTACTTAGATCGCCTGGTCATAGTTGCGGCCCACTATAACATAATCTCCCCCGTTAGATCTTGCTTGATCACGGTTATAACTTGCTCTATCGTGCTGAGCCAAGATAGACAAGATAAAGTCAGAACTGTTGATTCGGTTCTGACTTTTTGTATCCGCTAACTAGAATTGAAACTGTTCTTGTTGTTATAGTTAAGCCATGACGAAGTACATTCTTAATTCCGGCAACACATCCCGATACCCAGAGAAGCAAAAATTATTCTTTGCAGAAATTTTAAAAAACCTCGGCACGCGCCCCAAAATACTTATAGTTCTATTTTCAAGGCCACGAGAATACTGGGAAGAAACATTCCAGAAGTATGAAAGCGCCACGCAAGATGCCGTTCCAAACGGTGTCGAACCCATGTTTGAAATGGCAATGCCTGACACGTTTGCGGATCAAGTTAAAAATACTGATGTAGTTTACGTTCTTGGCGGTGACGATCACTTACTGCGTCTTTGGTTTGATAAATTCGATATACCCAAAATCTGGGACGGCAAGGTTATTGCGGGCAGCTCTGCCGGATCGGACATCATGGTTAAGCATTTTTGGACATGTGATTGGCGAAAAAGTATGGATGGGCTGGGCATACTGCCCATTAAGTTTATCCCCCACTACAATTCGAATTATGGTTCAAGTGACCCTTATCGCGGCAGCATTGACTGGGAGCAAGCCAAAGATGAGTTAAAGCATTACGGCGATGAAAGTCTACCAATATACGCAGTTGAAGAGGGTGATTTTATCGTTATTGAGCAATAATGCTCGTAACGTCCGAACCGACTAAGTAGCTACGCAATTTTGCTTTATGACGGTTATAACTTCCTCTATCGCGCTGGGCCAAAGCTAAAGCAAATTGCTAGGCAATATTGACAAAAAAGCTACCTATTTTATTATGTACCAATGATTCCTACGCCAGAGGCATCCGCATTTATTGACCAGGCCAGTGCTCTTTATGTACCCGGCGATGAAGCTTACGCACGTGAGCAGGGATTTAAGGCGTTTCCTTCCGAAGGAATTACACGGGGTAGATCAAATCTCACGCTTCCATCAAGCCTTATTTACGACGGCGCCGCACCCGTTACTGTCGAATCTTCACTTTCACGATCCGCCCTAGCCGAGAACCGTACATTTGCGACTGCCCATGAGCTAGGAAGGAATCTATTGGCATTACAGTTTACGTTGAGCATCGGCGTTGCTTACCCTATCCGCTACGATGATCACATGGCCGAAATGCAGATGAGGCGCGAAATAACAGTCAGTAAAGATAACGGCACCATAAGAGATTGCTTTGTTGCCGACATACCAACTTGCGACAGTCGCCTGCAACGAGCCGCCGATCCGGAGAATACCGCTACCTTCATGGGCAGACTTATAGCCAGCCGTTTTAGCCCAGATACACTTGCAAGCGGACTAACTAATCCGAATGTCTGGCCAGCAATTGGAAGTGACGAAGCTGAAGCACTTGCCGTAGGACCAGTATTTCCCGGCGAAGGCCCGTCACGCTACGAAAACGCCAGGCGCGAAGCACTCAGTATAGCTAGGCGCGTTGCACAATCTGGCTATACATTATTACCACGGTAAAGTGGTTAGATAATTGTACGGTCTCTGTTGAATCCACACATAAAATAACAGGGGTGAGAGCTAGAAAAGAAGCTAGTTTTTTGCTATAATATACATATGCAGAATATTGATGAGATTAGCAAGAAACGAGCTAAAGAGCTTTTTGGCAGCGCTGAATTAGCTTCTTTTGAAGTTGGCACCACGAAAGGCTTGCAGCAAATTCATCAATATCTTTTTGGCGGCCTATACGACTTTGCCGGAGAAGTCCGCAAACTCAACATCAGTAAAGACGGCTTTCGTTTTGCCAATTCACTGTATCTCGAAGACGCCCTGCGACGCATAGAAGAAATGCCAGAAACTACCTTCGAGGAAATTATCGAAAAATATGCAGAAATGAATATTGCCCACCCCTTCATGGAAGGCAACGGCCGCAGTACGCGTATTTGGTTGGATTTGATATTGAAAAAACGTCTAGGCAAATGTATTAACTGGGCCTTGATCAACAAAAACGACTATTTTGAGGCCATTGTACGCAGCCACGTTAAGAGCCTTGAGCTTCGGGAGTTGCTGCGGACTGCAATGACCGACAAGATTGATGACCGCGAAGTGTTCATGAAGGGCATAGATCAGTCGTACTATTACGAAGAGCCCGATAATTATAAAGGTTGATGCATCCCGTTTGATTACGGCCATAACTCCTCTATCGTGCTGCGCCAAGATTAGGACCACTATTGATAGGAAGTATTTTGCCTCTGTTTTTTATGTAGCGACTAAAGTAGCTACGTTAGAGCCAGCTTGCTACAAAAAATGTATAATTGCTTATCATGGCTACAAAAGTTATCGCAGCGTTCCCGGGAACAGGCAAGTCGTACTTTGCGTCCAATACCCAGCAAAGTGTTATTGATCTCGATACCGGCACTTACACGCGGGGATACACAGACGACGGAGGGGTTCGCAATCCAGGCTTTCCAAATAACTACATACTCGCCATAAAAGAGCATATCGGGAAGACGGATGTGTTATTTATTGGTTGCCAGCCAGAAGTCATAGCTGCACTGCAAAAAGAAGGAATATCATTTATTCTCGTGTATCCAGAACGAGAACTGAAGACTGAATATGTACATCGCTTTCAGCAGCGCAATAATGACCAGCCATTTATAAATCTACTCTCCAAGAACTGGGACGTGTTTTTAGATTTCCTCGAAAGTCAGAAAGATTGTGAGCGAATCGTTCTAGGCAGTGGACGATATGTTAGTGATGTCATTATTGGTGCCTAACTGGCTATAGTCATTACGCATAAAACATAAAATAAGGGGGGAGAACTAGAAATGATTTTGCTATAATCCAAATATGGCCAAGCAAAGTACTAATCCAACCCATCTTATTATTCTCGGTGTTGCGATTATGATGCTATCAAATCCTATGTTATACCTTGCCGTCGCCAGTCTTACAATTGATGTGCAAAATCTTTTTGGAGCCTCGCTAGACAGACGCTCGGTCAGCTTCGATACAAGCGACCCCTTTATTCAAGCCATGGGCCTGGTTAGTTTAGCCGGCTTAGCACTGATTGCTATTGGGCTTTGGAAGCGCCGAAAGCCGTAAATAGCCAGCACGCAGAGGATTACAATCATTACAAAAACTAGAAAGTACTACAAAGTCATGTTGGGCCGCGGCAGCGCTTTCTCCGCCGAAGCGATAGCAGGCGGATTTATTGGTGCCGGTTTTCTGCACGACCTTAATTTAAATGGTAGACTACCCGACGACTGGAAAGAATTCAACCGTGCCCATATACCGGTCTTTCTGGCTCAGAATCCTGATAGAACAAAAATCGGCGCCGGTCTGGCCTGTGGCCAGCTTTGGAC
The DNA here is from genome assembly GCA_965652795.1 of uncultured bacterium. Classification (GTDB taxonomy): domain Bacteria; phylum Patescibacteriota; class Saccharimonadia; order Saccharimonadales; family UBA4665; genus CBFGXJ01. Next base: position 75,055 of record CBFGXJ010000003.1, on the reverse strand, counting down.
GATTGCGAAAGGCATAGAAGCGGGCGATATCATTCTGAGTCCTACTGGCCGAGGCAGTGGCGTATATAAGGTAGGTGAGGTGCTGACCGAATACGTATACCGGCCGGGTCATGCGCTTCCACATCAGCGGCAGGTGCGGTGGTTCGGTGATATAGAACGTCAAAAAATGAGCCAAGAGCTTCGACACTCGATCGGGGGCATTACTACGGTAATAAATTTGGATAAATACGCAGATGAGCTCGAAGTACTCATCGACCATCCCGGTATTCAGATTTCAACAACAGATGAAACTATTGAGGATATTTCAGTTTTTGCCCTAGAAAGACATCTTGAAGATTTTTTGGTTCACAACTGGCACCACACCGCATTGGGCAAAAAATATGATATTTACGTCCAGGAGGGAGAAATCATTGGCCAGCAGTACCCCACCGACACCGGCCCAATCGACATCCTGGCAGTCAGCAAAGATAAAAGCGAAATACTCGTAGTCGAACTTAAAAAAGGAAGGGTCAGCGACGTGGTTGTCGGCCAGATACAACGCTATATGGGCTATGTAAAAGCTGAGCTTGCCGAGAAAAACCAGCAGGTCAGGGGAATAATTATCGCGCTAGAGGACGACCTCCGGCTACGACGTGCTTTAAGCGTTACTCAGCATATTGACTTTATGACGTACGAAGTTCGCTTCAAACTAAATAAGCCAGGATGAGACCATGTTATACCGACCCCACAACAACAATTCCAAATAGCATGTTGCCGAAGGAGTAGGCTATACTACGAGGCATGAAGCGCGTCTGGCAAATAACAAACATCCTGGCACTCGCGTTCGCTTTGGCCGCGAATTATCTGGTGGGCGCACAGGTGCTGGCGCTGCCGCCGATCGGCGACATTTCCGATACATACGCCACGCTGCTCACGCCGGCGACGTACGCCTTCTCGATCTGGTCCCTGATCTACTTGTTGCTAGTGGTGCTGGTCGTGTACCAGGCCCGCGATGTATTCCGCCCGCAAAAAGACAACACCTTGCCGCAGGCCATCGGGCCGCTGTTTGTTGTGTCGTGCCTGTGTAACGGCTTGTGGACGTTTATTTTTGTGAAGGAGTATGTGGCGCTGTCCGTCGTGGTTATTCTTGTCTTGGCCGCCTCGCTGTACGGGCTGTTGGTAAAACTGCGTATTGCCACGTATAACGCTCGTCCGGCTACGATCGTGTGCGTCTGGTGGCCACTGCTGGTGTACACCGGCTGGGTGACGGTTGCGAGCGTGGTAAACATCGCCAGCTGGCTGCGGTCGCTAGGTATTACCATCGAGCCGGCGGCCGCGTGTCTGGTTCTTGTGGCGCTGCTGGCCGGGCTGCTCATACTGCTGGCCCGGCGCAACGTGCGCGAGCTGCTGCTGGCAAGCGCCTGGGGGATCACCGCAATCGGCGTGCAGCAATGGCAACTGGCCGGTGGGAACCGGATGGTTGCAGGGACGGCCTTTGCCGTCAGCGGCGTGCTTTTGGCGGCCGTGGCGGTGCATGCGTATAAGAACCGCCGGGCTAATTTTCTTTCGAAGGTTATCGGCTAGGTACGACCGTAAGCCGGGCCGTGGGCTGCCCGCCTTGAACTTGCCGCTTCCCGGCGGGCTTCTAGCTGGCTGGTCGTGATATAGTATTTCCTCGGAAGTAGTATCAGCTAAACAGGAGAAGGTTGCCAATGCCCCTCACCATAGAACACCACATAGCCAACCCCACGCCCGGCAGCACTGCCGAGCAGCAGCTGCCGCCCGACGTTGCCATCATGCTCAGCACGCCCGTCGGCAGCCATGTGGCGGCCAAGGGCAACCCTCTGGGCGGTGACACCGGGGCGCGGGCGCAAGGGCTGGCTAACTTTTTTGGATCGCGTGTCGTGGCTTGCCAGGACCTTGGTCCGGATGTACCCCTTTTAAGACTCCTGGGCGCGCGCCGCCGCATGCAGCACTTTGCCGAGTACGCCGAAGACAGCGCCGACCGCCTGGCTAAAGCCCTCAAAAAAGAAGATATCGGCCGGGTCGTAATGCGGGCGCACTCCGGCGCTGGCCCGATCGGATCAGCGCTGGCGATCCATTTAGACCGGCGGCCCGAGCTGGCGGTGACGCATCTGGCCATCAGCGACCCGGTAGGGCTGGCGGAGATTGGCTTCCGACAAGGCTGGCAACAATGGCAAGAATACTCAAACGGGCCCGCTAAGACCAAGCCCGCCAACCATGGCAACGAGCCCGGTCATCCGGCCAACCCACCTGCGTCGTTCTTCAGAGACACCTTCGTACGCGGCACCACCGTCTGGCTCACCGACGTTACTTTGCGTAATCTACAATATATCGCCCATGAGCAGCCCGGCACGGCCGTTCGCTTGCACCTGCCTGGCAACACGCTCACCGGATCGCGGGAAGTGATGGCCCGCCGCGCCCAGCGTCTTGACTACCAGCTGCGGCGTGAAGACGACACCGTCAGGGTAGTCTACGCGCCGCAGGATCACCATAGTTCGTCATACGACCGGCTCAGCAGAAATGCAGATTTTATCCGCTGGACGCTGGATATCGCCCCCTTGGCATAGTGCATTTACTAACCGGGCGGCACCCGGCCTCCTTGGCAAGATACGATACAATAATAAGCATGCACCGGCCGCCAAAGCGAGTGGCGGCATCAAACCTTTATATAGGAGAACCTTATGCGCATAGCAGTCATCGCCGCCAACGGCCGTTCCGGTCAAGCCTTTGTACGGGCAGCGTTGGCTGCCGGGCACAGCGTGCGGGCAGGCGTGCATGGCCCGGCCCGATTGGACGCCCACCAGAATCTTGAGATCATGCCCTGCGACGCCACTAACCCGCGCGACCTGGCACTTTTATTGCAAGGGCAGGAGGCCGTAGCGAGCTTCATCGGGCATGTGCGCGGCTCGGCGCCCAATGTGCAAACCAATGCCATCCGGCAAATCATAGCCACCATGAAAGAGCAAGGCATCCGGCGCATCGTCAGCCTGACCGGCACGGGCGTGCGCTTTGCCGGCGACGATATTCCGCTCATCGACCGGGTGCTGAACCTTGCTATTAGCATCATCGATCCGGCGCGGGTACGCGACGGTCGCCAGCACGTCGAACTGCTGCAAGCCAGCGACCTCGGCTGGACCGTTATCCGCGTACTGAAGCTGCAAGATGTCGCGCCCAAGCCGTTCAGCTTACGCGAGCACGGCCCAACGAAGTGGTTCGTCGGCCGCGAAGAAGTTGCCCAAGCGGTTTTGCAAGTCTTAGAAGACCAAAGCTTCGTGCGGCAAGCGCCGATCATCAGCCGTCCTGGATAGCGTTTGGTTTGCCGGCCCTTTAGTTCTGCATTCTGCCTGGCCCCTTGAGGAGTTAGAACAGCTCCTTCAGAACGGACAAGGCTAAACCTTAGGCAATTTTGCAGCAAAAGCCGTATACTAATACCATATGCGCCATGACAAATCCGCTAAGCGCAACCGCGCTGCCAATACCGACCAACCGGAAGACCCCAAGAATCTGAGCGAATTAAACAGCCAGCTCTCCGGCTACGCTTACACGCCCGAGGGCGGCACTCGCCACTTTTCAGAAGACGACCCAACGCCACCGCGCCGCTCGCGCTGGAAAAAAGTCCTCTTAGGCTTTTTATTGCTCTTTATCATCGCTGGCGGCTGGTTCGGCTGGAAGATTATCGGCAATGAGGTCAAGGTCTTCGGCTGGAAGGGCATTTGGAGCATCCTGAAGCCAACTAAATTACAGGGCGAAGACCGCGGCTACGTCAACATTCTGCTGGCGGGCAACTCGGCCGACGACCCGGGTCACGCCGGCGCGCAGCTCACCGACAGCATCATGCTGGTCAGTGTCAATACCAAGAGCAATAAGGCCTTCATGGTCAGCGTGCCGCGCGACCTCTACGTCGACATCCCCGGCTCCGGCTACGCCAAAATCAACGAAGCCTACCAGATCGGCGAACGCGAGAACTTCAACGAGGGCGGCTTCGCGCCCGGCGGCATGGGACTGTTGCAAAAGATCGTCTCGGAGCGCTTCGGCCTGCCGATCGACTATTACGCGCTTGTTGATTACGCTGCCGTCAAAGGCGCCGTCGACGCCGTCGGCGGCATCACCATCGACATTAAAAGCGAAGACTCGCGCGGCCTGTACGACCCCAGTCCCGACCTCGCCAGCGGCCGCAAAGTGTTGGTCGACCTACCCAACGGTCCGCAGAAGTTAAACGGCGCCGAAGCGCTCGGCCTGGCCCGTGCCCGCGGCAGCGCTCCCGGCTCATACGGCTTCCTGCGCAGTGACTTTGACCGCACCGAGCACCAGCGGCAAATCCTGCTAGCCGTCAAAGAAAAAGCCACCAGCGCCGGCACGCTCGCCAATCCGCTGAAGGTCGCCGGGCTGGCCGACTCGTTCGGCAATAATGTCCGCACCGACCTCACCCTTGGCGAGGTACGCCGACTGTACGATCTCTCCAAGAAAATTCCGGCCGCAAGCGTCGTGTCCGTAGGATTGAACGACGTTAACCAAGAGAACCTGCTGGCCAGTTACACAACACGCCTCGGTCAAAGTGCCCTGGTGCCCGCACTCGGTATTGATGACTACTCGGCTATCCAAAAATACTTGCGGAGCCTGCTAGCGACCAGTCCCAGCCCGTAGGCCTTAGGCTCTAGGCTTTAGCGGCGCAGCCGGTCAACATGCACCAAAACCGAGCGCTTCAGCTCGCGCCCGATGTGGCGGTAATGCCGCATACGGCGGCTACGCCAAACTTTGTGCAGTTGCACGCCCAGCCAGTGGTCGAACTTCCAGAGCTGCGGCGAAATAATGCGCCAGAGGTTGCGTGTCTCGACACGCACCACCCGGCCGGCAAACCGCAGCGCGGCCCGAGCAGCCCGGCAGGCGAGGACCACGTAGGTCACCAGCCATTGCCAGCCGTAGCCCAAGCCGTACGCGGCCTTTTGCAAATGCGGCGCCAACCAGACGTCGAAGCGGTGTAGCGCTTTTTTGAGCGGGATCAGTGTAAGCTGCAAGCGACGCTTGGCCGGATGCACGCTGCGGCGGTCGCGGCGGCGCTCTGGGATGAGCGTGGCCGCCGGAACAACCGGCACTACCAGCGTATCCGGAGCGGCAGCTTCGGCCGCAACTACCGGCTCAAGCTGAGACTGCCGGGCAGTAACCAACCCTGGCGCCGATACCGTTGCACGTACCGAGACAGCCCGCTCGCCTTGTTTGAAGCTACGCTTGAGCGTGCGCAGGCCGCGCATGAGTTCTTTGCGAAAAATGAGCAGTACAATCGCCACGAAAACGAAGGGCAGGATGGTCAGGACGGTATCCGGCGACAACCGCGTATCGGTACCGGGGATAGCGCCTGCCGTCAAAAACAGAAACGCCCAGCTCAAAATCTGGTCGTTGTTGTAGGCCTGCCACAAACACAGCAAGACCCCTAGCCAGAGGACCGCTTTTTGCTTGCGGGAGAACTTTATTGCCATACCACCGTCCATATTTACGCCACTGACGCCACTATCCGCGTCACTAGTAAGTAGATTACTATTATACCACTGAATCACCGGCAGTTAAATACCTATTTTTGCTTTTAAGAGAAACTTAATGTATAATATACTTAATGACCCTGGTTACGTTTAACCTCTTACGATATCCCGGTACGAGTGGGATAACGCAGGAGGGCTTGCCGAAAGGTACAGTCCTCGACATCCATATACCCGGTCAAGGCAGTATCGAAGTAGGGCAATCATCATGGATCAACGAATCCCTCAGACAAGGATATACGCTTGATTCGCTAACGGCATCGCTGCCCGACGCTACCGCTCATAACTTAGCACCGTATTGGGATTACCATGGCCTTGATCCCGTTTTAAGCAATTGCCACACCTTCAGCCACATAGTCGGCGGATTAGTTAGTCCAGACCGTCAGCCCAGCAAAAACCTTATCACTAACAGATTATTAGTTGATGAACGCGACCGGCAACAAATAGTCTCGTCCATGGCAGACGTTAGCGCCGGCGATGTCCTGGCAGTCATGGGCGATGGTCCGACCTCGCCCCACAGCTCTATCGCCCTTGGTATAGGCAATTTGGTTGTAGAAGTTAACGGCCACGGCGGAGAAGTAGCAATACGCGAATGCTCGCCGGAACATCCCGGCTACAGTGGCACCCATCTGGTAACGCTCCGGCATCCCACCCCCGCCTTGGGCACTAGCCACTTTCGCGATGGAAGGTTAACCCCGGCCGACGACCGGCCCGCCTGGATGATTTCCGCCGAAGAGCGCGCAACTGCATGGTCACAACGCGTGTCGCCAAGAGATCAGCTCCTGCGGTACTTCAGAACCAGGCGAATACACTAGACCTTGGCAGGCACGTAGGTCAGCAGCCACTCTACAGCCTTCTCGTAGGAGTCGAAGTACTTCAGCTTATTGGCTTTGCCCGATGCCTGGAACATCAGATTGGCACCCAGGCGCAGCACGCCGTTCGCGCCCACCATGGCGATCCGGTCGTAGTCGAGGGTTTTAGCAAGTTCGACGACCATGCGGCGGGCTTCTGGAGGTACGTTGCCTAGCTCGCGCAGATCATCGAGAATCAGGACCGGCCGTTTAATATCGCGCTGGATCGCCGCCAGCTCGCGGATCGCGTCGCCCATACCTTTAATGATAAAGACTGTTTTATCACCCGCAGAGTCCACCTCGATAATGCCATCTTCACGCAAATGTACCGTGTCAGCTTGCATAAACCGCCGTCTCCGTTGTTAGATATAAGTATTGTACCAGCCGCGCGTGCATCTAAGCTAGTCCGCTGCCGGCCTAGGAAGAACCCATTATCAAGGTATGAAACGTCCACCACGCCGCAGCGCCGACCCGCCCGATGCCACCCTGGAGCAACAGCTGCAGGCAAGCATTGAGCGGTATGAGCTGCTCGCGCGAGCCACCCACGATGTCACCTACGATCTGAATATCGAGACGGGCGCCATCAGTTGGAGCAGCGGTCTTTACAGCGAGTACGGCTACAAAAAAACCGAGCGCTGCGGCCGATTGGAGTGGTGGACGCGCCACATCCACCCCGACGACGCGCTAGAGGTCGAGCGGGGCTTGAGCCGGCTGTTGCTCAGCAACCACCACACTTGGATCAGCGATTACCGGTTCAAAAAAGCCGACGGCAGCTACGCCGACGTCCGCAACCGCGCCTTCGTGCAGCGCGGCCCTGGCGGCGAGCCCGTCCGTATCATCGGCTCGCTCTTCGATATGACGCGCGAGAAACAGCTCGAACGAGCTAAAGATGAGTTCATCTCGCTGGTCTCGCACCAGCTGCGCACGCCGCTTACCATCATCCGGCTCTTCGGCGATATGCTGAAGAGCGGCCTGGCCGGCCCCTTGAATGAGCGCCAGGCCGACTACGCCGGCAAGATTTCAGCCGCCAGCGTGCGTATGATCGCGCTAGTCAGCGACATCCTGAATATCTCGCGGATTGAGCTGGGCCGGCTCAGCGTCGAGCCGGCCATGACCGACATCCAGGAGCTGATCGCTACCCATATAGACGAACTCCAGCCAATTATCACTGAAAAGAACATCACCGTTGTCTTCAAACGCCAGAATACCGAGGCCGTGCCGGTCGACCCGCTCATCTTCGGCCAGGTCATCCATAATTTGCTTACCAACGCCATCCGCTATACCGAGCCGGGCAAGGGGATCGTGACGGTGCGCTTCACCCGCCAGAAACAAGGCTTCGTGCTGGCCATCAAAGACAACGGCATCGGCATCCCCGAACGGGCGCGGGAGCGTATCTTTACCCGCTTTTACCGGGCCGAGAATGCCGCCGAGTTCATCGGCGAAGGCACCGGCTTGGGCCTCTACCTGGTAAAACTCATCACCGATATCTTTCAGGGCAAGGCCTGGTTTACCTCCGAAGAAGGCAAGGGATCGACGTTTTACATCCGCTTGCCGCTGGTTGGCATGACCGCCAAGTCGGGGGTCAGCCGTTTTTCGCGCGGCGCTTCTTAGCCCAGCGCCGGGCCGCCTCGAAGCCGCCAGCCTGGACGGCGTTGATACCCGCCCAAGTGTTCAGGCCGGCCGCTGCCAGCGGCGGCGCAAACACAGCCGCACCGGCCAGCGCGACCGCGCCCACGACGTTAATGTTGCGCAGTATCCGCGCCGCGCGCTCGCCTGTGCCCTCGCCGCGTCCGCCCTTGCTGGAACCAGTCTTTTCGCTACTTGCCATACTCTTATTATATGCCCTATGATACAGACCATACATAACCTGCTAAGAGGAGTCCGCCTGTGGCGCAAGAAGCACTTGGAGTTATAGACATCGAAGCCAGTTCTATTAGGACCAGCATGGTCACCCCCGACGGCCTGAGACAGCTCACCATGGTATCACTGGACGATGGTCCGCTATATGCAAAAGAGGGGCCTTTTATTGGCAGCCTGAATACACGGCTTAACAACATGCCGGAACTAGCGCGGATAAACAGCCTTCAGCTGCGAGGTGTCGGGATTGCTGTCAGCGGGTCTTTTGACTACGCCCAAGGCGAAGCCCATGGCAGCCCGCTCGATATCGTGCGTGGCTTGCCGCTCCGACAACTATTATTTGAGAGCGAACGAGGCATACCACTGGTGTTTGTACCGCGGGACGCCGCTACCGCGAAGGGCGCCTCATTGCATCCGCCGTACCCAGGCGCGAACGTGCCCAGTAATGTACTCAGCTTATTTATCGGCAATTATCCCGAGCTAGGAATCGTCCGGAACGGCAATGCCTCGTCGCTGGACACATGCATGGACCAGATCGTTGAAGGTTCAACCCTGCGGCACGAAGCATCACCCGAGAGGCTGCTGGATATGTACGACCGGCTTAATGGGCTGAGGCCAACTACGATGGAAATGGTAGAGATGGCTGCTCACTCAGAACCCGTCGCTCGCATGTTCCAGGCATATGGCGCAAACATTGGGGACTGCCTCAACCAAATAGTTGATGAACACAGGCCCGACATAGTAGTCGTTAGCGGGCCGGTAGTGAGCGACTCGTATCCGTGCTTCTGGCCCGGTCTTACATCCACTTGCCGCTACCCGGAGCAGCCCCAGCTGCTCGTACCCAGCACCAATGAGCACCTGAGCCTCTTTGGAGCCGCGGCATTAGCCGCTGAGCAGCTGAAGAGGTAGTCCTTAACCGCTATGCAGGGCAGAAACCGAGTTGCTGGCCGCCTGAAATTGGAAATGCCGCCGGCAGACTTTTCATAACGCTGGCCAGTTGCTTTTCTTACAGACCGTTTCAAGCTTACCACGTTACTATAAAAGAACTGTAACGAGGAGATAGATTATGACGCATCATTCTGGACATTCAGGCTCAGGCGCTGCTACGGCATTGGCATTTTTGATCGGCGCCGGGGCTGGCGTGGCCGCCGGCTTGCTGTTTGCACCACGCGATGGCCGTTCTACACGCGAACAGCTCAAGCAAAAAGCGCAAGATGCCCGCAGTAAAGTCCGCGAAGGCGTGGAACGCGAAAAAGAGATGGTCAGCGACACCGTTGACAGCGCCAAGCAAGCCGCCCGCGAAGGCAAGGAAGCCGTCGTCGACGCCGCCCGGAGCGCCCGCAGCCGCGCCAACAAGACTCCTACCGGCGGCGACATGCCCGCGCCGTAAGACAGCAGGCACTAGCAGTAAAAGTCACATCAATAACCGGCTTGGCACCACCCGCCCAAGCCGGTTATACTTATACGGTAGCCATGTGTGGGCTGGTTTTTTGACCGATCAACCTTCCTCCGCACAGACTAATGTACATCGCAGGTGGTATACTCACTGGCCGCTCCCCGGGATCTTCCGGCGGGGCGGTTAAGCGTCCCTATCAACCTTTCAGATTCAAGCAAGACTTACTGGTAAACGGATCCGCTTTACGAACGGCCGGGCGCGTCTTATCCAGGAGTCCCTCAAAAGCCCGTTCACCGATTGTTCCCTTAAAAGGAACAGCCGGTAGCCTTTTTAACCAACCAAAAAGGAGCTTGAAGATGGAATCTCAAACCAACCGTACCAACATTAACAAAGAAGTTACGATTACCGCCTGGTACTTCCGTAACAAAAACCGCATGCAGAGCTTCCCGCGGCGCATGGAGTACAACAACCAAGAGTACACCTTTGCCGAGGGACTGCGCTTCTTGATCCGCAAGGGGCAGCAGGTCGTAGAGTTCTTCGACATGACAGACGGCGACACCAATTACCGTCTGAAGTTCGACGACCAAGAACAGCTCTGGACGCTCGTCAGCATGAGCCATGCGCCGCGCGCTCTGGCATAATACGTGCCCAAGAAAGAGCCCGCATGTGACAATAGCGGACCATCTGCCGCCTCCTTACACCGGAGGCGGTTTTTGGTATACAAACAAAATTGCAACGCTGTATACTACATACGCTATGCTCATGTCCGAACTGTTACATAACCCGTCGTGCAGACCGCCGTTCGAAGACCAGAAAGCGTTTTTTATCGAGCTGCTCACTAGCGCCCGTGATGCCAAAGCCGACCAATCAGGCATACCAGCCAAGCGCATATATACCGGGCCGCTGTACGAGGAATTCAGGCGTGAATCCGCCGTCACCGATGCAGTACTAGCCGAACTGGGCGTCACCTTCGAGCACTTCAAGCCGATCGAATATATTACCCTCGATACGCAAAAAGAGCTGTATGCACTGCCGCCGGACACGAAAAATGCGATCGAAAAAGAGAAACAAGCCCGCTTGAACCGCCTGGTTACGATCGGCGATACCATTTTGCGCCCCCGTTTGCGGGCGCAAACCATCGACGCCAGCGAACTGGGACACCCTCCCATTGCATATATGACCCGGTATAGGGCCGGCGAGAGCGGCAAACTGTGTTTTAACGCCTGCTTCCGGATGATCATGCATGCCTTGACCGGCTGGCAGGCAACAGAAGGCGCCTTGGCTGCCGCCACCGGGCCTTTCAACAATAACTCTATGTTGGCTCCTGACGAGTTGTATTTAGACACGCTGCGCACCCCGTATTTCGCCGACCGGGTGAGAGTGGCGTCATTTATCGGCGCCGACCTGGATTTCGTCAGCAACATGGCCGGCATCATCCGCCGCAAACGTCCTGACGCTACGGTCTTCGCATTGCTTAATATCGGCTCGCCTTCCATTACCAACAACAACGTCTGGCATACCGCGCTGCTAGGAGCGGCCGATCAAAAAAGGGTATATGTGCACGACCCTAAAAGCACCGAGCAGGACGGTGACCATATCCTAACGAAGCCGGGCTTTGCCCGCCTCTGGACGCGGGCACAGTGCCGAGGACACCTTATTGCCGCCACCGGCGTACACGCCGTGCAAGAAGACTGGACGATACCCGAGCGCGAACTGAGCCACAACGAGCCCGCAGAAGCGCAGGAAACAGCCCACCTCGAAGACTAGCATGGCTCTAAAGCAAAGGTTTTAAATATGATTAAATAATTGATATGTACAGCAGCGAACAACCGTTCAGTGCCACGAACGTACCGCCGTTTAGGGTGCAGCGGGATTACTTCATAGAGCTTGCCCGCGAAGGTGTCGCCGTTGGAGCGGCATCGCCGATTCCATACAAAAGAGGGCCGTACTTTAAACACTTTGAACACGAAGGTGCTCTGACGATGGCCGAACTCAGGGCGCTGTCGCCAATCCTTACCCCCAAACACATTCAGCCTCATAACTACCAAGACACGGCTGTTCTAAATGAAAATGCGAGACTGCCTTCGAGTGTCAAAATACAGCGGCGAATCATCGAGGACCGGCATCATACCCGCCTGCGTGATATTGGCAAAGGTATACTCGGGCCAGCTATACAGCCGCAGATCATAGAACCGGAACTACTGGGACATCCACCAATGGCTTACATGGATGAGGGGGCCAAAAAGGACGTGACAGGCCGGCTATGCACGAACGCCGTGTTTCGGATGGCATGGTATGCGATTACCGGCTGGAAGCCGCAGGAAGGAGCCATAGCTGCAGCCGCCTTGACAGTCTTTGACTCGATCCAGGCACATGATGCAGAATATCTGAATATTTTGCGGACGGCCGCCCTGCGCGACCGGGTGCGGGTAGCCAGCTTTGTAGGCGGCGACCTGGGCTTTATCCGTCGTGCAGCCGAGAGCTTGCGCAAGCGCCAGCCTCATGCCAGGCTTTTCGTAAATATAAACCTTGCTTCTATTAGCGACAACGCTGCCGTGGGGACACAACACTCTGTCTACTTGGCAGCCGCCGACGAAGACTATGTGCATGTACACGACCCACGGCGAAGCGTGCAATTTAAAGAGGGCAACATTGCTTTTGAAAAAGACTACTTCGCCTGGTTGTGGGCCCATGCCCAGGCTAGGGGCAACCTGATTATCGTTGCCAGTCCGCGGCACGAGCAGACAGACTGGCAGCCTCCCGCCAGGCCGGCCATCCCGATGCCGATGCACCAGTTCAGACAGCACCGGGCCGGTCCCCACCCGTGGCTGCCATTATCCGCTGAGGCCGCCGCCACGATACGGCTACCGCATGCATGGACGACGGTGACCAACAACGGCTACAAGGCTCCGCGCCGCCGCGAAACCAGTTAAATTCTTTACAGTACCGATATAGCATAGCTGTTGTAATGGGGCGCAGCATCTCGTCAAAAATTAATTTATTTATAAATACACCTCTTTTGTCTTACAATAGGTACAGTCCAGCTAGGGAGTAACCATGCACGAATCGGTCGCCAAATTAACCACATTCCTGAATACATACCCCATCCGCAAGTTCAAAAAGGGCCAGACGGTGTTGTTTCAGGGCGAGGTACCGCGCTATGCATATGTTGCTAAATCCGGCACCATCAAAACCTATAACATCTCGCCGCTCGGCGAAGAGCAAATTATTTCCTTAAGTTCAGAATACGACATCATGCCGGAAGCCTGGTTCCTGGGCGAAGCCTCGGTGGCATACTACTTTTACGAGGCATTCACCGACTGCGAAGTCTACACCATCCCGCGCGACGAGCTGGCCCGCGAAGTCGAGCAAAACCCCGAGCTGGCCAACGTGCTCCTCCGGCGTTTCATGCAGCTCTACATCGGCGCGCGCGTCCACGTAAACGCCCTTGAGCAGTCCCGCTCCCGCGATAAATTAGTACATCTGCTGCATTATCTGATGATGCGCTTCGGCCTGCCCGCCAAACCGAACGGCACCGTCGAGCTCGACATCCGCTTGACGCACCAGACCCTGGCCAACATGCTCGGTGTTACCCGCGAGACCATTGCCATGGAAATCTCGCGTCTGCGCAAAGAAAAAGTCGTTGACTACAAACAACAGACGTACAGCATCAACAAAGCCAAGTTGCTCGCTCTGCGCAACGAAGACGACCTCATCAGCACGCTGTAGCCAGACAGGGAGGATAGATGAGCGTACTTGCCGGATCATACTACCTGGAACGCTGTGACCGCTTGGGCATACCAATGCCGCCCATTATGCGCGGCGATTCCCATCAGGTTTTAGGCGGAACCTATAATCATAATTTTATTACGGCCGAGGATAACAGAGTAAAGAACCTGGACGTACTCGGTGCCGCCAGCCAGCGATACCTTTCGCTCCTGACCGATGTAGGTCAGTTCTGCCTGCAGGCCGTGGCAACACCCGAAATGGCAGATTTGCGAGAATCGCCTCACGCCGATGACGTCGACCGCGCCAATAAGGCCCACGCCTACCGGCTGCCCCATATCAGCCTCATACCTAAGAGCATCCAGAAACCGTCCAGGGATCGGCTGTACGATCTACGTCTGGAGGCTATCAGCCGGGAGGAGGCCGCAGCGACCTGGCCGCAGCTGGGCAGGTTAGAGAAATCCCGCAACCATCCCCCATACCTGCCGCCGACTGAAGATGGCATAGCCTACATCATGGCATCAGCCGACCTGTCCGTTCGCCAAAAAACTGTTGTCGTAAGAAGCTTGACACTCGTCATAGCAGCCTTAAGCGCCGACCCGCAATACCGGCCGCACATACAATACACCAGCCAATCTCATCCTGACAATGCGCAGGTGATCCGCTAAGCGTCCAACGCTTCGGCCACGACCCGCACCAGGTCTTGCGGCGACGCCCATGACTTTAAGATGTAGCGCTTAGCACCCAGCTGGTAGGCTTGGTCGATATCGGACTGCGTGTCCATGTTGCTGAAGACAACGACTGTCGGCGCTTTGGCTGTTTCGTCCAGCGACGATTGCAGTGAGCGCAAAAAATCAATGCCGTTCATCTTCGGCATGAGCATATCGAGCAAAATGACATCAGGCAGTTGCTTCTTGATTTGCTCCAGCGCTTCCTCGCCGTTGCCGGCGGTCTGGACGCTGTAGCCGTGCTTTTGCAGAATAGTCTGATACGCCGCGGCTAGGGCTTGTTCATCTTCAACGATCAGGACATGTGCCATAATACTCCTCCTGTTAATCCGAGGTTACCATTTTTTTAACAGCTGATGCAAGGTCAACCGGTGACAAGTCGGCCTTTAGTACCGTTTGCGTAACACCATACAGATGGGCGTTGTCGAGGGTGATCGGGTCGGACAGATTACTCAGGAGTAGTGTCTTGGTGGCAGGGTAATCGGTCGCAAGGTTGGCCCGCTTGAGGAATTCCAGGCCGTTCATGACCGGCATAAGCATATCCAGCAGGATAAGGTCGGGCACGTGCTGCTTGAGCAGCTTTAGACCGGCCTTGCCATTTTCAGCCAGCAGCACCTCATAGCCTTCGCTTGTCAGCAGAAAAGCGAACGCTTCGCGCAGCGGTTTTTCATCTTCTATGATCAGGATACGTTTCATGGTGGTTCTCTTAGTGTACTCTAGTTTGTGGCTGTTGGCATCTGCTATCCGCCGACTTACGTGCGGGTAGCCTTTGCCGGTTCCGGAGGCTCGTCGCGGCGGTCGCTGCGCAGCCGGACGGTAAAGGTCGAGCCGTGCCCCGGCTCCGACTCAACCTCGATATCGCCGCCGTGCAGGTTGATGATCTCACGGGTCAGGTAGAGGCCGACGCCGCTGCCATTTACATCGGTAGAGAGTGAGTTTTCTACCCGGGTAAATTTGTCGAAGATGGTCGCCGTCGCAGCCGGCGCCAGGCCGACGCCCGTGTCGGATACCGACACCAACACCTCGTGGCCGGCGTGGCGGGCCCGCAAATGGATACTGCCGCCCTCCGGCGTATACTTGATGGCATTGCTGAGCAAGTTCTCCAGCGCCATCCGCAAGTACCGCGGATCAGCCAGCGCCTCAAGCTGCTTCGGTGTCTTCACGCTCACGGTCTGTTGGCGGTCTTTAGCAGCTTGGGTTTGGTCGGCGACGACCGATTTTACCAGCGCGGCAACATCAACCATTTCTTTACGAAGTGATATCCGGCCGGCATCCAACCGGGCAACGTACAGCAGCTGGTTAATGATCTCCAGCTGGCGCTCATTGCTCTCGTAAGCGCTGCTGAGCATATCCATTTGCTGCGAGCTCAACTTGCCGCCGTAGCCCTGCAGCAGCATGCCGACATACTGTTTGACCACCGTCGCTGGCGTCCGCAGCTGGTGCGAGGCAAGCGACAGCAGATCGTCTTTGGCGGTCTGGACCTCTTTTTGCTTCCAGTGGTTGATGCGACGCTCGCGGTAGGTGATCAAGTACCACACGATGCAGGCAAACAGCAAGCTCGAGAAAATACCGCGCAGCAGTGCCTGGGCAGGCAGTTCGCGCTCGGCCGAAGATATCAAGCCGGGCCCGCCCACGAAGGCGACTTCCCAATCCCGGTCGTAGAGGTCGACCGTCGCCACCGACGACACGCTGCCGGTTTTGGCGGCCAAGGCATTGAATGCAGGCGAAGCGTACGCTGGCATGGCGTCAGGATGCTGCTTGGCATACTGAGGGTCGTTCAGCCGTACGCCGAAGTTAGGGTTCGTCGTACCGCTGCGCAAATTGTCCATCATAATCTGTACATCGACCGACATGTAGCTGAAGCCGTACAGCGCGGCGCGGCGGTCCTTAGGCGTCGCCAGGGGCACCCCAGGCTTGTACACCGGCAAGTACATGATGAATATCGGCCGCTGATTACCCTTGGTGTCGGCCACGTCGATCCGGCCCGACATCGTCGGCTGACCGGATTCGGCCGCTTTCAGCATCGCCTCGCGGCGGGTTGCCTCGGCCAGGCCGTCATAGCCTATGGCCGGCACCGCGTTGCCGGTATAACGGGCGCTGAATGTTACCGGCGCGTAGGCTTCGCGGTCACCGGCCGGACGGACGTCGTACGCCGGATCGTTCTCGGCGCGCTGCTGCTGGATAAACGCCGAAAGCTGGTCGCGCGGAATATACCGGTTAAAGTTGATGCCGCGCACATCCGGGTAATTCTTGGTGATCTCATACGGCTCAAAATACTGTGTCCAGCTGCTGGCCGTAATGCTGTCGCTGAGCATAAACAAGCCGGCGCCGCCGCGCAGCAGTGTTTCATACAGTTGCAGCCGGGTCGCCAAATTGGCGTTAAGCGCCCGCACCTGCCGCTGGTAAGACGTATTCATATCCTTCTGTACGTTGGTACGTAAATTGCCCCAATAATACAAATACGCCGCAAATGTGGCGGCAAAAACCATCAGAGCTACAAAAAACGGTGCTTTGTTATTAGCTCGTAACCAGCGTCCTAACCGGGAAGCAAAGGGGTACAATTTCAACGAGAAGTCCTTCTAGCGAGTGGTGGTGTTTTAAAGGTACACCTCATGCCGGTTGCATTACTGTAAGAAATATTACAAAAACAGGGGGTCGTTTTCTTACGGCGCGCTTCTGAGCAGGCGCGTAGTATATGAGAGTAAGGTAAGCCGAGGAGAAATCCATGTTTTACAAAGACGACGCATTGCAACAAAAGATCAGCTCGTTTATCAGCCGCAAAGAGCATGAGCTGCGGTCATCACGCGCGGCCGACCGCCGGCAATAAGTGTCCGGGCATCACTATCCGCATCCGGCCAACAACGTATCCGGAACAAATGCAATAACGCATGTATAAGTACTAATGTAAGGGTTCGAAAGTTGTTATAGACTTTATGCTAAATGTTATTTTTTGGATTATATTTGGGTTCTTAACTGGGTGGGTGAGCGCTATCCTAGCCGCCTCGGACGGCCGTGAGGCCCGCACTGCGCCCCTCATACTTGCCGGCGTGGTCGGCGGTGTGGTCGGCGGCGCCAGCATCCAGCTGCTTACCACGGGTACGCTGGCAGCTGAGTACAATCCGTCCAGTTTGTTCGGCGCCGTCTTCCTGGCGGCAGTTATGACGGCCATCGCTACGCTGCTGCGGCAAGAGCCGACATCGCAATAAGTGTCCACGGTTTTTGGTAAGCACGGCCGGTGCGTCACAGTCGCCGGTTATTTCTTTTGGCAGCTTGTTTTATGAGGGTCTTCGGGGCTGCATAGGGCGCGGCCGAACATTATTTTCTCGGTGTTACTTCTTTTTAGCCGGCACATTACCGGCGGTACGCCTGCCTAAACGTAGCCGCCAGTGCTTGCGCGAGCGGTCGCTTTCGTCCTCAATCTCATGACCGACGATTTCTTCGAGCAAATCTTCGATCGTCACGATCCCGACGATGCGGTCGTCCCGCTCCACCGGTATCAAGTGCGAACCGCCGCCGATGAACTTGCGGAACAGCGTGTCGAGCGCCGTCATGCTACCCACGACTTGGGTCGGATGCAGCAGGAGATCATCGACCCGCGGCGGATCTTCATCGAAGTTCATATTGACCAGGTCTTTCATCAGCAGCACGCCATAACAGGTGGTGAGCTGCTTGTTAAAGACGGGTATCCGGCTCCAGCCGTTGCGTTTGATCTCAGCGATGACCTCGCGGTCGATCAGCGTGCTCGGCGTCAACCAGAAGACGTGGCGGACATCGGTCGCGATGTCGCGGGTGCGTTTTTCGCTCAGGCGGATGGCACCAGCCATAATTTCGATTTCGTCTTCGTCCAGCTCGCTGGCGGCCGCCCGGCGGTGCTCGTTGATGATCACGCCCAGCTCGCCGCGGCTATGCAGCTGGACGGTTTCGGTGCCGAACAGCCGGTCGAGGAGCAACTGCAACAATTTAGAGACCGGGTAAGTTACGAAAATCATCAAGCGGATCAGCGGCAAAAAGCGATGCGTCACGCCGATAGCATGGCGCGCAAACAACGCCTGCGGCATAATCTCGCCGAAGATAACCAGCAGCAGCGTGCTTATAACACCGGCCACCAGGCCGTTCAGGCGCACATCCAGTACCAGCGGCGTAGCCGAAGCGGCCGCTACGTTCGACAGCAATATCGCCGCCAGGCTCAAGTGGCTGTTCTTGCGGTAAGGCAGCAGGCGCTTAGCGGCCGCGTTGCCCAGCTTGGCTTTGCGGCGCAGATCGCTGACGTCCAGCGACATAAGGGAAATATTCAGGCCCGAGCAGATCGCCGAAAACCCTACCAAGACTACGACCGCCAATAAAAAGGTGATTGTTTCCATGGGTGCAAGAAGCTATTGTAGCATACCTTGAGCGCTATGAAGGCGCCGCTGGTAACCAGGCAGAATGGCAGCCCGGGCAAAGCACATGAGCCACACATTGAAAAGCAGCCCCTGGGGAAGGCTGCTTTTTATGTAGCGGCCCAGGAAGCAGCGGCTGGTAGCATCTGCACGATACACTACGCGTGTAGCCGTCGCCCTTTTTAGGCCGTACCTCGCATAGTGTAAGCCCTCGCACGCGGATATGTCTGCGAAATATCTAACGGCCGCCGTATACCTAAGGCCGTACGCTAATATATACAGATATGTCGCGCCGCAAACATCCCATCCATAGGTTTTTAGTGCAGAACGGCCTCTCGCTGACGCTGTTCGGCCTGTTCTTCGCCATGCTCGTCGGCATGAGCATCGCCGGCTGGCGTGAACAGAATCAGCAGCTGGCCATGCACGCCCAACCGGCGGAAGCGTACCTGCAGTACATCGTAAGCGGCGAGTTCATCGAGGCGGTGTTTGAAAACTGGGAAAGTGAATTCCTGCAAATGGGCGCGCTGGTAGTGCTGACGATCTTTCTATACCAACGCGGCTCGGCCGATTCTAAGAAGCTCCGCGGCCGCGAGCCCGAAGAAACCACCTCGCGCTACAGCATTATCCATGCCCAAACTATGCGGCGGGCACTCAAGGCCACCGGCCACGCCCTGTATGCCAACTCGCTGAGCCTGGCGTTATTCGGCATTTTTCTGGTGTCGTTTATCTTGCATGCTGTCGGCGGCGTGCAGGCCGCCAACGAAGAAGCCCTCCTGCACGGTGAGCCTCAACTGTCGCTCGTGCAGTACATGCTGAGCGCGCGTTTCTGGTTTGAATCGCTGCAAAACTGGCAAAGTGAATTCCTGGCGGTCGGTGCGCTGCTGGTGCTGTCGATCTTTTTGCGCCAACGCGGCTCACCGGAGTCAAAACCAATCGGCGAGCCCAACAACCTGACAGGCAGCGACTAAGCCGCCGCTACGTAAACCGGCAAGGTCATCTACAGCATGCGCGCCGTCCGCTTCGGCTTGACGGCTGTGGCGCCCAGCGATTCGGTCAAACGGCGTTCAATACGGTTCAGGCCGAGCCGGCGGCGCATTGATTCAGCCCATGCGGCCCGCTTTTCATCGTCCTGTTCCAGTCCGACCCAGGCATCTATGATCACACGGGCGCTGGCTACATAGGCACGCTGCCAACGCGACACCCGCTCTTGATTGGTTTGAGCCATACGCTCGGAACGCCGTTGCTGCCGGCGGCGCAGACGGCTGATGACATTCCAGCGCTTCTCCTGCGCCTGTACTGCTGCGTCCAAGCTCTCGCTCCGCAGCGGGTCGTTTTCAGAAATTTCGGCGATTTTTAGCGGCTCAAGATGAGATGGCGGCATCGGGGCAGATGCCGGCGGCGGCGTTGACTCAACCGGTATTCGCATTCGTCATCTCCTCTAACATTAGCAAGTACTGTAACCGGCTTGCACGTCGCACGAGCCATGGTTAATGTCACGCAGCGCTTTAAGCGGCGAAATCGATGTGGTTTCACGGCAATGCATGGTCGTCCTCCCTTCAGCTTCGATTACTCCTTTGAAGCTATGTTGTAGTATGAGCTACGTAGAGATAAACAGCAGTAAGCTTTCTTACGGTTAACGCGTAATTTTTATTTCAGAGGCGTCGTCGATACCTTGGGCGCGGACGGTGATCTGCTGGCCGTCTTTACTGGTCCAGACGGTGAAAGCACTGGTGTAAATGATCCCGGCGGTGCAAGGGTCGCCCGTAAAGGAGGTTTGGTCGGGGGTCAGTTTATAGCCGATCAGCGGATCGACGGGAATGTCGTCGATGTATTTGGGAACGAGGACAGGGCAGAGGTCGACTTGCGGTTTTTCTTCGTTGCCGAGCGTCTTTACCTCCGGGCCGATACCCTGGGGCCAAGCACCGGTATCCTGCCGGTAGCGCACCAGGGCTTGCACTAATGAGGCTGCCCTGGTGCGGCGCTCCGCCATGGTGTCGTCGATCGTGTAGTCGGTGGGACGCAGCGCGAAGACCGTTATCGCAACGCCCACCAGTAGCACTGCCAAAACCACAATGAGTTCCGGCAACGTAAAACCGGACTCGTCCGTCACACTCTTTGGGCGTCGTCGCATATGTCTATAGTACCGCAGAAAAACAACCAGTGGTAGCCTGGATCACTACAGCCTAAATGGGGCAGGGTGGAGTATAGTGAAGGCATGAATGTGGCTGACCTACTTATCATCCTGCTATTGCTGGCCACGCTGGTGCGTGGCGTTGAGCTGGGCCTGATCCAGCAGGCGTTCTCAACGGCCGGGTTTATCGGCGGCATCCTGATCGGCGGCTTGCTGCAACACCACTTTGTCCAGCCGATGCAGGCCAGCAGCGAATCGCGGGCGCTGCTCTCGCTGCTGGTGACGTTGGGTGTAGCTTTTCTGTTTCTCTTCATCGGCGAACTGGCTGGCGGCAGGTTGAAGATGCGCATTCGCGCCACCGATAAGCGCTGGCTGGAGCGGGCCGATAAAATCGGCGGCGGCATCATTGCCGGTTTCACCTTATTGGTCGTGATCTGGCTGGTGGCCGGGCTTGTGGCCAATGTGCCCGATAAAACCGTCCGGCGCCAGGTGCGGGAGTCATATATTATCAACCGCCTCGAAGCCGTCTTGCCGGATGGGCCCGCCGCGCTGCATCGCATCGGCGCGTTTATCAATCCGAACGGCTTCCCGCGGGTATTCATCGGCCAGGAGCCGGCCCTTAATACTACCGCCGCCTTGCCGGATGTCGGCGAGCTGCAAGCTGCCGCCGAGAAAGCCCGCAAAAGCACCGTCAAGTTAGCTGGCCGGGGCTGTGGCGGCATCGTGAACGGCAGCGGGTTTATTGCCTCGGGCGGGCTGGTCGTCACCAATGCGCACGTCGTGGCCGGTGTGGAGCGCCCGACAATCATTGACGGCGAAGGCAGCCATGAGGCAACACCGATCTGGTTTGACCCGCAGCTCGACATAGCCGTGCTTCGGCCGGACCAGCCGCTCGGCGGGCCCGCGCTTACGTTCGCTACCGCCGAAGCGCCCGCTGGCACGCCGGGCGCCGTCCTGGGCTTCCCAGGTGGGGGTGAACTGAGCCTGTCGGTGGCGACGGTGCTCGACTCATTCACTGCCACCGGCCGTAACATCTACAACGAAGGCGTTACCCGGCGCGACGTCTACTCGATCAAAGCCACCGTCCTGCCGGGCAACTCCGGTGGCCCTTTGGTCGACCGTGAGGGCGACGTGATCGGTGTCATCTTCGCACAGTCCACCACCTACCAGCAGGTCGGCTACGCCCTGACCGCCGAAGAAGCTCAAGCGGCTCTGGCCTCGGCAGCAACCAACAACCAAGCTGTCAGCACCGGTGCATGTGCTTCATAACCCTAACCCTTATAGCCCCTCACCGGCAACGCTCCCCGCAAAGCTTTATTCGCTATCGCTTACCCGGCCAGCAGGCAGCTTCCAGATGAGCCAAAATAAACCCTCAATCTCCAGCTAAGCCATGTAGTATACTATTTTGTAATGAGTCTGTTCAGTAAAGTCACGCTTGAAAAAGCATTGCCGTGGATTCTTATCGTCTGCGGGACGATCGGTTTGATCTGCGCGTTCATCATCAGCTACGAGAAAATCGAACTGCTGAAAAACCCGGCCTACGACGTGCCGTGCAACCTCGATCCGATCATCAGCTGCGGATCGGTCATGCAGTCCGACCAAGCCAATGCCTTCGGCTTCCCGAATCCGTTCATCGGCCTGATGGCCTTTCCGGTTGTCATAACCAGCGGCGTACTGCTGCTCATGAAGGCACGCGTCAAGCGCTGGTACATGCTCGGGCTGAACTTCGGCGCGCTTCTCGGCCTGTTGTTCGTCCATTGGCTGTTCTACCAGAGCGTCTGGAATATTCAGGCGCTCTGCCCATGGTGCATGGTAGTCTGGGTTGCTACAATTACAACATTTTGGTATACGACTTTATACAACCTGCGGCAGGGGTATTTGAAACTGCCGGCTGGCATACAGGCCATTTCCGGCTTCGTGCAGCGCCACCATCTCGATATCCTGTTCGTGTGGCTGTTGGTGATTACGGGACTTATCTTACACCACTTTTGGTATTTCTACGGTCCTAAGCTCGGATTCTAACCCGTGCGCCCCATAGGGCATCTTCTCTTTGAGGGCTGCGGCACGACGGCAGGTTATGGCGATGAAAGCAAGCGGGGCGGGTACGTTGGCCGGATTGCATGGTGGGCCGAGCAATATAACTACGTGGACAAGACAAATTTAGATGCTAATACATGCGGCGAGATATATGTCCACCAACGCGGTCATCCAGGCAGGATTCTGCCCGATTACTCAGGAAGAATATTCAATCACCATATAGAAGAAATACGGACCATGAATCCCTACGGCAGCCCGATAAGCATCGTGGCCATCATGGCGATTGGCAGCTTCATGAATAATATGGCACGCCGGGCAGAAGAGCTCTTTGAACCTACACATCCCCGTACGATAGGATATTGGAAGAATTCCCTTACTCGCTTAGAACAGCAGGTGCGCCAACTGCATGTGCAGCCAGTATTTATCGGTTCGCCCGTGCCGCGGGCCGGCGCACGACATCTCAACGGAGAAGAGCCAGACTCGCTTTTATACAAAGAGATACACGACGTTACCGCCGCAAAACTTGAAGGCTGGGCAACGTACATGCCGTTTGAGTCCTTGCCTGGTGTTTCCCAAAATAAATGGAGCCACATGGCGCCCGACGGCATACATCCCAATGCCCGCGGGCACCGCACCATTGCCGAGTGGCTGCTGCCGACCTGCTGCAGACTATTGGGCAGCAGTAACTCTTTGGCCGCCAATAGGAATATCCAACGGATGTCCCTCGGGACAACCGCGAAAGATTGGAAGCTGTAGTTGCCAAAACTCATGCTCAGGCAGCCTAGCTAACCCCGTAATTCGCTGCGCGATATTAGAAATCAATGATCATCGGCGGTGCAAACCGGACTTGGGCCAGCTGGTGGCCGGCGGCGGGCTCTACAACCTGAAAGTTCGGAATAAACCTGCCGCCGTAGACCGCTTGCTGGAAGCGGGCGTAGCCCAACTCTTCATACATGTGCCTTGTATTGATGCCATCCCAGACGACGCTGATTGCTGCCATGGCCTCATCTAAGCCTACGGCAGCATCTTGTCCCGTGTCCGGGTAGGGCAGCCGATTAGTCGGATCGGTCCTGCGCACGGGAGCATGGCGCGATGTGGCGATATACTCATAGCGAGCTTCCGGAGTGGTAATGCCGAGTACCGCCCCGTCGCGACCCGCCTTCGCCCCGTCGGCTTGATCGCGCCAATAGAGTGTCGCCTTGATTACTCCGTCTACGCCCAACTCGCCCAGCTCTATCGCACCCACCTTCGGAGCTCGGGCGGTACATTCCTCAACATCGTCAAGCGGGTTAGTGCGGATATCGTGAAAAAGCAACGCCGCATTCGCCCATTCCGTCCGGCCGCGTGCAAAAGCCATCAAGGCCTGCCCAGCGGCCCGAGCCGAGCCCGGAGTCACCATACCACCGTTTGCCGGTGTCCGCCATTCAAATCGTGGATGATGCATGCAGCCGTTATACCATACCAGGCGTCTGGTTTACCAGCCTACAGGCAGACCCTACGTAACGGCGCGCAGACATCTGCTACAATAAAAGATAGCTTAAGCATTATTAGCGCGCTTTATATTTGTATGCCACAACCGGTTAGAACACGAGTCACCACTAAAGTTGCCATTACCAAAACCGCCGAAGCGCCGGCAGTTATGTTGGCTCGTGCCGCGCTGGCAACGCAAGTCGTGCGCGAGCGCACGCTCGAACAAGCCCAGAATAATCCGATGCTGCGTAAAACCCGCGATTACTGGCACATGCTGGGGCCGGGCTTAACAACCGGCGCGTCCGACGACGACCCATCGGGCATCGCGACGTATTCGCAGGTCGGGGCGCAGTTCGGCTACCAGTTTTTGTGGTTGTCCGCCTGGACCTTCCCCCTGATGGCAACCGTACAAGAAATGTGCGCCCGCATCGGACTGGTGACGGGTAGGGGACTGGCGCACAATATCCGGGTGCACTTTTCGCGCCGGATTTTGTACGTCTGCACCCTGCTGTTGTTCGCCGCCAATACTTTTAACATCGGCGCCAACTTGGGCGCGATGGCCAAGGCGGTGCAGTTGATCAGCCCGCAGCTCAACTTTGCCTTTTTAGTGGTCGGCTTTGCGGTCTTCAGCTTGCTGCTACAGATTTTTACGCCGTATGTGCGCTATGCCAAATATTTGAAGTGGCTGGCGCTCATCTTGCTGTCGTATATATTGTCGTCGGTTCTGGCTAATTTGAACTGGGGTGACATCGCCCGGCACGCCTTCATACCCAATATGTCACTGACCAAAGACCATATTTTGCTGTTGTGTGCCGTCTTGGGTACGACGATCTCACCGTATTTGTTCTTTTGGCAAACGTCGCAAGAGGTCGAGGAGCAGATTTTGCAGGGCAAAACCACCGTGCACTCGCGGCGCCACACCGAACCGGCCGACATCAAAAGCATGCGCATCGACGTGTGGTCGGGCATGTTCCTCTCGAATATCGTGATGTTCTTCATCATTGCGGCATGCGGCGGTATTTTGTTCCCGCAGGGCATCAGCGAGATCACATCGGCAGCGCAGGCGGCCGAGGCGCTCCGGCCGTTTGCCGGCGACGCTACGTACTACCTGTTTGCGCTCGGTATCATCGGCACCGGGCTGCTGGCTATTCCGGTTTTGGCCGGCTCCAGCTCATATGCCCTGGCCGAAAGTCTCGGCTGGAAGGAAGGCCTGTACCGCAATCTCGACCAAGCCAAAGCCTTCTACGGCATTATAATCATCTCGATGCTGATCGGTTTGGGCATCAATTTTATCGGCATCGACCCGATCAAAGCCTTGATCTACTCCGCCATCGCCAACGGTTTAGTTGCACCTTTCGTCTTATTCATGATTATAATGATTAGTAGTAACCGGCGAGTGATGGGCCGCTGGGTTAACAAACGATCTTCAACGGTAATCGGCTGGGCGGTTTTTGGGCTTATGACTTTTTCAGGAGCTGCCGCGATCGCATCGTTCTGGTTGTAGATGAGTTGACGGGAAGCCGAGAGGAGGACTACAGTCGTATGCATTATAGGAAGCTCATCGCGTCACTGATGGAAGGCCAACCGCGCTTCGGTGACGGCCGGGTCGACTTTACGCATGCCGCCGTTACGCCGCTGCTGAGTGTGATTCCGTACTACAAGGGCCGGATATTGCTGCTGCGCCGCAGCAGCCAGGTGCGCCGGCACAAAGGACTGTGGGGCAATGTGTCATGCTCGATCGACCGCCTGGACCTGACCCTGGAGGAGATGGCGCGCCACGCGCTGCACGACGAGGCCAGCATTCACTACCACCACATCAAGCGGATCAAATTCGCCGAACCATACCAGGTAAGCGATGCCCAAAAAGCGGGGCATGCCTGGATGGTTTTTCCGGCGCTGGCAGAATTACAGGAGAAACCGGATATCATTCTCAGCTGGGAGTACAGCGACCACGTCTGGATTTCGCCCGAGCACTTGGGCGAATACCCGCGGCCGGACCGCTTGCACTTGAGCATTAAGCCGGCGCTGGCTTTGCTGCATACCGACTAGCTGCAACCTCCGGCTAGCTGTAATCTTGAAACTAAGTATAGCGTGCATCGCCCTGAGGCGCCAAACGGGCGGTGGCTATGATTATTCGTGGCGCAATGCCTGGATGGGGTCTTTGCGCGCCGCTTTAACGGCCGGCACCGTGCCGAAGATAATGCCAATCGCCACCGACACCGCTGTAGCCAGCGCGATTGCCTGCCACGAAATAACCGGCTTGAGGTCGGTGTACGTGAAGAGCATGGCATTCACACCCACCGATATGGCAATGCCAACGACACCGCCGATGGTGCTGAGCACGATCGATTCAGCCATAAACTGCACCATGATCTGGCGGTTGGTAGCGCCGATGGCCTTGCGCACGCCGATCTCATGCAGACGCTCCGTAACGGCCAGCAGCATGATATTCATAATCCCGACGCCGCCCACAAGCAGCGATATTGCTGCTACACCGGCAACAAGCATCGTAAGCAAGCCCAGCACCTCGCCGCCTTGGTCGATGGTTTGCTCGCGGTCCATAACGGTGAAATCGTGCTGGCCGCCGCGCGCCTCGCGCAAACGCTGGTCGGTGGCTTTAATAACCTCGCGCAGTTTTTTAGGATCGTCCGGCTTCGCCAGGATGGTGTACATCTGCGTCGTGTTGCCGGTGAGCCGCTCCGCCGCTTGATACGGGATAAAAATGGCATCATTGAAGTTGGCCGAGGGCGACAGCGGTACGCTCTTGAAGTCGTCGAACATCCCGCGCACGATGAAGGTCTCGCCGCGGAAGGTAAAGCGCTGCCCCAGCGGCACCAGGTCGTCGAACAAGGTTTCGGCGACATTCTTGCCGATAACCGCCATGTTTTGGTTGCGCTCGGTGTCTTTAAAGAATTCACCGTAACGGATCGGCTGGTTGATGGCGCCCGGCAAGCTGCTATTGGTAGCCAGCACCAGGCTGGTGGCGACTTCGCGCTCGCCGGCCGAGACCACGCCGGGCACCAGGCTCAGCGGCGCGGCCAGCTTGATGCCGGGGGTGGCCTGCACGGCCAACAAATCGCGCTCATTCAAGCCGTTGATGCTGCCCATGCCGAAGAACAGGTCGGTGTTGGTGAGCTCGCGCTTGTTTTGCTCGTGCGTGCCCGGGCGGACAGTAATGAGATCGGGGCCGAAGTGGTTGATCTGCTGCGCGATCTGGCGCTTAACGCCCTCGCCGATGCCCACCACGGTCACCACCGACACGATACCAATAATAATACCGAGTGTGGTCAGCAAACTGCGCCACTTATTGGTACGCACGGCAGAGACCGCCATGCGGAAGTTGCCGCGAAGAATAGTGCTCATTTGCGGCCCCTGCCACCGATGCGGCGGGCTTTTGCCTTTGATTTCGCGATTTTGGCCCGGCTGCGCCGCATTTTTGGCACACCGGCCAGGGCAGGGCCGGGGACGGCCTTCATCAGTTCGGAGATACCTGCCAGGTCGTCGTCTTCGGTTTTGTCGGGCACGGTCATAACTTTGCGGGCGACGGCGGCGACTTCGCCGATGGCAGTCTGTTCGTCTTGCACGATGGCGCCGTCGCGCATATAGACGACGCGCGTGGCATAGCGGGTCAGCTCGGGGTTGTGCGTCACGAACAAAATAGTATTACCTGATGTATGGATCTCACTTAAAAGCTCCATCACCAAGCGGGCCGATGAACTGTCCAGATTGCCGGTCGGCTCGTCGGCAATGATAATTTTAGGATTGTTGACCAGGGCACGGGCGATGGCTACGCACTGGGCCTGGCCGCCGCTCAAATGGCGCGGGTAGAAAAACTCGCGATCACGCAGGCCGACCCGCTCCAGCATGTCGCTGGCCAATTTGATGCGCCGCCGGTGCGACATACCCTTGTATGCCAGCGGCAACGCAACATTCTCAAGCACGGTTAAACGCGGCAACAGATTAAATGACTGAAAGATAAAGCCGACGGTATCGCGGCGCACCTTCGCCCGCTGGCCGCTGCGCAGACGCGCCACCGGCCGGCCATGCAGGTTGTATTGGCCGTGCGTCGGACGGTCGAGCAGGCCGATGACATTCATAAGCGTCGACTTGCCGGAACCGCTCGGGCCCATAACAGCGATAAACTCGCCTTCTTCAATCTCAAGACTGACCTCATCGAGCGCTACCGTGGTAGCGTCGCCGAAGCCATAAATTTTAGAGAGGTCGTGAAGCGCGATAATCGACATCGTAGAACCAGTGTACGCTTGATTTTAGGGCTGGGGCAAGGTGAATTCGTAGTAATAATTGCGATTGTTGCTATAATATGTGAGTCAACTGCCTGGATGGCGGCGTGGTTTGTACGTTTTGCAGCTCTTTTTTCGGGAGCATTTGGGCCAGCCCCCGCGGCTGGAGCAGCACATGGAGAGGTCGCATAGTTGGTCTAGTGCGCTCGCTTGGAAGGCGAGTACAGGGGTGACTCTGTCGAGGGTTCGAATCCCTCTCTCTCCGCCAAATAAAAATACCGGTCAAAGCCGGTATTTTTATTTGGCGGAGAGAGGGATGAGATGAATCATGCGGCATAGTGCCGGTGGTACTGGGGCAAGCCGTTGATACGGTTGATGAATGGACAAGAATACCGAATACTAAGTAGTATGTCGCAGTTATTCACAATATTGCCGCCCACTGCTAAACGCCATATAACTGCGTGCGTAGGATTTGTATCCCCGCAAGATCAGCCCCATAAACTGGTAGCTATTAAAAATAAGCGCGGGTGGGATATACCGGGTGGGCACGTTGAAGCCGATGAACTACCACTCGATGCATTTAAGCGGGAGCTTGCAGAAGAATCGGGAGACACACTGCTACCTGGAGCGTCACTAATAGCTATTTTAGAAAGTAAGCGTGACCTCTCAACGGGGATAGCAGTATACAGGGGTCAATGCTCATTAGGGGCGTTCTCTCCAACCGCCGAAATTAAGGACAGGAAACTGATGACACATGATGAGTTGCTGGCCGAGTACTTTAGTGACAAAGATTTACTTCAGGATTTGCTGAACCTACTGTAACTGGTTGTTTTGTAGCACGGCTTCGTATCGTCCATAATCAGCCGCAAATACCAATATATACGAGAGCTGGTGGGGCACCGGCGAAGCAGTCCGCACGGGAGTTATTGATTAAGTCAGGCTGCCAGCCCGTATTCGCTCCGATATCGTTAAGAAATAATAAACTAATCCCCGATTCATATTGACCAAAGTACAGTGCATATTCTATAAAATATACATGAAAGGTACGCAACCAGGGGCCGAGCAGGCCTCGAGTGTTTATTTTTATATCGAACGTCAGGTTACGGTACCCTCGCGCCTAGAGGTTCTGGCTAAAACTGCCATTCGGGCCGTCTGGCAAACCCATATGGATACGCCTACTGCACTAAGGCTGAGATTCGCCAATCGCATATACCAACCCGGCAGTCAAGCCGCGGGCCCCGAACGAAGCTCCTTGTATGATCCGACCGAAGACAGGATTACCCTGGCTCTTTCGACCATGGATGATCAGCGCGGCGATCTGCCGCTGGATGGCATGGTAGTACTGCATGCCGGCTACGAAGCCCGGCACATGGTGCAATTCGCCCAACACGAGCTAGCTCTGGCAGTGCGCGGCCCCAATACAAGCGCCGACGGACCCGGCCAGCACGAGCACGAAGCCTGGCAGAGCGCGCTTGAGGCCTTCGGGGCAGTCTATCCCAACGTTGACGTCACGTTTACTGCCAACAACCGGGTGTACTCTACGATGCTGGCGCAGGCGCGGCAGCCGGCGTCGTAGCGGCTGGCCGCACAGACAGACAGGCAGACAGACCAAATGAGGGCAGAGCAGACAAAAAGGGATAAGCCAGAGCACGCACCCCCAGAGCACCCAGCAGCGAATCGAATGGTACAATAAACAAAAAGGAGCACCCATGAAAGTCACCAAATACGAGCACGCTTGCTTGGTCCTAGAGGAAGACGGCAAGAAACTGGTCATCGACCCGGGCAACCTCACGCATACCTTCGGCCAGTTGGACGATATCGTAGCCGTCGTGGTAACACACCAGCACGGCGACCACTGCTATCCCGAGCACCTGGAGGCCATCCTGGCCGCCAACCCCGAAGTACAAATCTTCATGCCCGCCGATGCCAAGGAACAGTGCGGGGAGCTGGCGAATGTTACCGCCGTCACCGGCGGCGAGGAAAAACTGGTGCACCCGTTCACGCTCAAATTCTACGGCGAGCTGCACCAGGTGCACCATCCGTCGTTGCCGGTTGTAATGAACACCGGCGTACTGGTGAACGATACCGTTTTCCATCCCGGCGACTCGTTTACAGTTCCAGAAAGCCCTACGCTGCCAGTACTGGCGCTGCCTGGCAGCGCCCCTTGGCTGAAAGTAGGCGATGCGATGGATTATCTTTTAGCGGTTCGGCCTGAGCGGTGCTTTATTATTCATGATGCTATTTTGTCGCCTGCCGGACGTGCTATCCACTGCGCAATACTACAAAAAACCGCCTCTGAGGCGGGCGTGACATTCGTCGACCTAACTCCGGGCGACAGTCTGGACTGCTAAGCTTTACGCGCCAATCTCGGCCTTAGGGCCGACTGGCTGGTGCAGCACCGTCGGCGCAGCCGAGATCAGGGTGCCGATCTTCTCGCCGCGGATGGCGCGCACGATGTTGTCGGGCTTCATGGTGTCGAGCACGACCACGGGCATGTTGTGCTCCATGGCAAGGCCTAGACCGGCTTTATCCATGACCATAATGTCTTTATTGGAGACCGCCTCCTGGAAGCTGAGCTTCTCGAAGCGGCGGGCTTCGGGGAATTTGCGGGGGTCTTTTTCGTAAACGCCATCGACTTTAGTGGCTTTTAGCACTACGTCGCAGCTAAGCTCCAGGGCGACGTTTACGGCCACCGTGTCGTGGGTGAAGTAAGGCCGCCCGAGACCGCCGGCCACCAGCAGCACGCGGTTGCGGTCTAGGTGTTTGTCGGCGTGGCGGAAGGTGTACGACTCCGATACCTGCTCGACGAAGAGGTTGCTCATACAGCGCGTCGCCAGGCCGTCGTGCTCAAAGATGTCGGTCAGTGCCATGGCGTTGATGAGCCCGGCCAGCATGCCCATTTGGTCGGCCGTGACCCGCTTGATGCCATTGCCGGCAACCTCGGCGCCGCGGACCATGTTGCCGCCGCCGACGATCAGCACCAGCTGGCAACCGGCGTCGATAACCTTGGCGCACTCAGCGGCATAATAGTGTGCAATTTCCGGGTCAACACCGAAATCGTGCTTCCCAGCCAGCTGTTCTCCGGATATCTTCAGCAATACACGCCTATGCATTACAAGCTAGACTAACAGACCATGCCCGCTCTGTCTACTGAAATGTTTCATTTTTATATGTGAAACATGCAAAATACGACCTGTATGCCGGACCGCTTTGCTATACTGGCATATATGAAGATATATTCCTGGAACGTCAATGGCATCCGCGCCGTCATCCGCAAAGAGTTATTCAAGCCATTCATCGACAAAGAACAGCCCGACATCCTGTGCATGCAAGAGACCAAGGCCCAGCCGGGCGAGGCCGTCATCGACCTGCCAGACTACAGTGAATACTGGTTTTCAGCCGAGAAAAAAGGTTACTCCGGCACGGCGATTTTCTCAAAAACGCAGCCGATCGCCGTCATGAACGGACTGCCGGAAGACATCATCGAGAAATACAGTGTTACCGGCGACGTCTACGGCGACCCGAATAAAGAGGGCAGGGTGATCGCCGCCGAATTCGAAAATTTCTTCGTTGTCACCGTGTACACGCCCAATGCCAAAGATGACCTCTCACGCATCCCGATGCGCCACAATGCCTGGGACCCGGCCTTTTTGGCCTACTGTAAGCGGCTGGAAGAAACCAAACCGGTCATCTTCTGCGGCGACCTCAACGTTGCCCATACCGAGGACGACCTGGCCAACCCCAAGCCCAACCGCGGCAAAAAAGGCTTTACTGACGAAGAACGCGAAGGCTTCCAAAACTTCCTCGACGCCGGCTTCGTCGACACCTTCCGCATCTTTACCAAAGGCAACGGCCACTACTCGTGGTGGAGCCACTTCGCGAAGGCCCGTGAGCGCAACGTTGGCTGGCGGATCGATTACTTCCTGGTGTCGGACAGCCTCAAATCCAAGGTGAAGAAAGCCGAAATCCACACCGATGTCTTCGGCTCCGACCACTGCCCGGTAAGCATTACGTTGGAAGATTAACCATGCGCCGACATGCTGTTACAGGAGAGCCGTTGATGGTGCCCGCCGCCGAAGACCAAACCGACATGCGCCGGGGCATGTTGTTTTGGCTCAATTACGCGGGCGCCGACATACCCGAGTTTGTCAGCCACACGCCTGCAGATAGACAGCGTAATTATATCGGCACCTGGCTGGTGCGCAGCGCCGTTAGTCCGGCCTGGCATCCGGTTGAATGCGATGTACCCGAGGGTACCGGCCCGGAGCGTGCACTTTTAAACGAGTGTATTGCGGTTTTAGGGATGCCCCCGAAGTTCACTGATACACTGGACTACCTGCAACCTGGCGATGTTCCGGGCGTCAACCATACCACCTTCGTCTTGGCAGCCACCGGCCCAGGCTTACCGCGGCCCGAGCTGCCAGGCGTTGAACTGGGCTACTTCCCGGTAAACAACCTGCCCGAAGCCGATCTCGATCCGCGCCTCCAGGGCTGGCTGAGCCCGCTGCTGACAGCCGCCGGCGAAGCCGGTATGAGCCGTGAGCGCATTGAGTACTTCCTCGACAATAGTACGCCGCATTATCTGTGCCGGCCCGTAGGATAGACACACCGCGTAGCCGCCAGGTATCGTACAATGAGTACATGAGTCCCGCGTCGCCGTACTGGCACAAGCAAACCGCCGACAAGCCGCTCTTCCCGGAGCTGGCCTGGAGCCGGCCCGAGAACCGCCTGCATGCCGGTAAATTACTGGTAATCGGCGGTAACCTGCATGGCTTCGCGGCTGCGGCCGAGGCATATGCCGAGGCCGAGCGGGCGGGCGCCGGCACGGTACGCGCTCTCCTTCCGGACGCTCTGCAGAAGACGGTCGGCATTATCATCGGCGGCGCCGAATTCAGCGCCAGCACGCCCAGCGGCAGCTTTGCCCAAAAGGCCCTGGCCGATGCGCTTTCTTTGGGCAACTGGGCCGACGGCACGCTTTTTGCCGGCGACCTCGGCCGCAACGCCGAAACCGCAATCTTGATCGAAAAATTCCTCTCTAAGCATCCCGGTGCCGTCACCCTCACCAAAGATGCGATTGATTATGCCGTCTCGCTGCCACAATCGATCCTGAGCCGCGACCAAACACTGTTAGTGCTCAGCCTGGCCCAGTTGCAACGCCTCGGTACGGCAGCCAAAGCTCCCATTGCCGTCCGCTACCAAATGGACCTCTTACAGCTGGTCGACTGGCTGCACTTATTTACGTTAAGCCACGCGCCATATCTTATCGTCAAACACCTCGACACCGTGTTCGTAGCCGTAAGCGGGCAGGTCAGCACCACCCGCCTCCCAGCCGACATACCGATCTGGCGCCTTAAAACAGCCGCCCACGCCAGCGTGTGGTGGCTTCAAAACCCGTCCAAACCGTTCGAAGCCCTCACCGCAGCCGTCGCATCAATGCTACCGGATCATAAATAGGCATATGGCAATTTAATAGTTAAACTTGCAAATTAGTTTTATAGGTATACACTACATTCATGGCTAAAAAGAAGCGCATCGTAAATCCTCCTTTAGATTTTGGACGGCTAACAGAAGAATTACAGCAATCTCAAGACCGTCAACGCGCTCGGCAAGATGCAAAACGCTCGGTACTAGCACGGCCCACCTTTGGCATGAAGCCGATCAATCAGGAGCTCGAGCCAGTGCTGGCATTGGGCATATACGCCTCTGTAACAGCAGGGCATGACAGTCTGAAAGCCCTGCAAGACACGCTGGCGGCACATGGCGACATCCACCCATTCGAGAGCCCTGAAGCCGTCATACTAGGTCAGACCGAGGTACATGTGGCGCAGCACTTTGCACACAAACGCAACAAGCGGGTTACCGGCCACATCCTGCGGCATGCCGCCGTTGAAATTGAGCGTGTATCGGCGGCGGCACGCATTGTCGAACCGGGTCTGGCTGAAGCCACTCCGTACCACCCCAGCGACTTTTTGGTCATGCGCGACCCGACCAACCCCGCAAACGAAGAAGCATTGCTGGCCTATACGCTCGCCCGCGATACACCATACGCGATACACCATAAGCTACGCAGTTCATTGGTCCGCGAGATCACCGGCATTGCCGGCAGAACCGATGCACGGCAGCATCTCTACCTGAATATGACCCATGCCAAGAGCGGCGATTACGCCTACGCTCTCGCGATACCGCTGGGCACTACTACCGAACCCGAGGCGTTTGCCGAGCAACAAGACGCCCTGACGGCAGCCGCCGCGCACGTCGGCCAGATCGCCCTTGGCAAAATCAATCTATACGACCAGTTCGGGCAACCCGCATTCTAACAAGCATGTCCAGGTAAAGTACGCCCATGTCCCGACGCCGCCCACCCCGCACTGAACCGTTTAATCCTGAGGCACTGCAGCGTGAATTATCCTCGAACCGTGCAGGCACCGGGCCCGGCAACTCGCGTCCGCGCGGGCAAGGCGCCCACCAGCGCAACCGGGAACGCCCGGCGGTAGACGAGCGCCCTATCAACATCGGCTTGTACGCGCCGGCCATTCGCAACGCCAGCAATGAGCGCATATTGGCAGGCGTGGTTTCACAGCTGCAAGAACATGGCGACTTCAAGCCGTTTGACACCTTTTGGGCTACCATTTTGGGTCTGTCCGACATCCGCCGGGCACAGCAGCTCGCCAATCAGGCCGGGCTGCGCGTTGCCAGGCGTGCTCCAAAAATACTGGCCCTATACCAAAAGTACGCCGACAATCACACCTACCGGCTCAGCTTCGGTGAGACGGCCGTTCTGCCCGATCCGACCAATCCCGCCAGCTCACGCCGCCTACTTGGCGTGCGGCTGTTCGCGGCCGAGCCCGGCTGCAAACCAGTCTTTCTGCACAAAGAGTTGACTAGTGAGGTACTGCTGAGCATAGCCCACGCAACCAGTACGGTCACCGGCCGGGACCCGCGCAACTTTATCGCCGAAGCAACCGGCCGGCCAGGAATGACCAGCGTCTTCATGCCGATCGGCGAAATCGCCACCCAGAACACGACATGGTTGCAGCCGGACCCAGCGCTGCAGGCGAATCTCAGCCAGGCTAATCCCATCACGCTCGGCAGGGTGCGGATGTACCAGCAGCCAGGCGAGCCGTCTCTGGGCTAATTAGGGCAGGAGACGTCCGAGTTGTATCCGCCAGCAATTATACTTTAGACTGAGAGTCATGGGACGCAGAAGAGCACACCGCCACCCGGGTCGGCGTTTTTCATACGAAGAAGCACTCGGACCGTCACTCCGGCCTGATACCGTCAGTATTGTTCGGCCGCACAGAAGCCGTTACATAACGGCGTCTATTTTAAACGGCACCGAGCACCTCGAAGCAGCCTATGCCGCGTTAGTAAAGGCCCATCCGACCAAAACAGTCCGGCGACCCGAAGCGTGGGCGGCAGTTATCCTTGATAATGATGAAATACGGACCGCTAGACAATATGCAGCGTCGGCACAGCACCATTTTAAGGATGCTGTAGGTGATGTGATCGATAACATATTCACAAAGTACTCTCTGCGGGGCACGGGTGATGTTCCTTTGCAGCTTGATCGGCTTATAAGCCATAGCGGACCGACGTACGGGTATTTCTTCACCCTGAGAAATGGGTGGGATGGAGGTCAGGACAGGCCACTGCATACCTTGCGCGGCCGCATACGACGAAGCCTCACTGAAGCCGCCGGCATACCCCCAAACGAGTCGAATCAGATTTCGGCCCTGGGAATGCTAGCGATACATTCCACCTATGTTCCGGTAGCCTACATTATGGACGGCATGCGGGGCCGGGATGGCCTCACCCTGGAGCCCGGACTGGCATCGGTCAGGGGAGCAGATATAACGGCGGGTAGAGCCCAAATGTATTATCAGCCCCCGAGTCCGAACCCGTTTGCTCCTCTCGTAAGCGGTGCCTGATGCTCGAACGGCAGCGGTTATTTTGGTACGGCGAGGAGGGAATCGACACTGGTCGAAGCATATTGCCACTGGCAATATGCTAATACTCTTCGATTCCCTCCATACTCAAAGATGTTTAAAAGGCCCCCGGGTGGTGGGCGAGGTTTTCTGGATGCAGTAGCATGCCGCCGGTATGCTACCCACTCTCCACCCTCGCCGTACCAAAATAAAATACCGGATCAATGTCCGGTATTTTATTTTGGTGGGCGAGGAGGGAATCGAACCCTCACGAGCGTAAGCTCACAGGATTTTGAGTCCAGCGCGTCTACCAATTCCGCCACCCGCCCACGGGCATCGTATCTCTTTGGTAGGCTTGACCGCTGTATTGTACTATACTTGATGGTATAACCCAAGCATAACCAGCGCATGAACCCATTATTTGACGATTCGCAGCAGCAGCACGGCAAGCCGGCACCCGACGGCTATGTGTTGCCGCGCGGCCAAAACAAGTATATCCAGCCGCCGTCCGACACCCGCACGCCTGAGGACAAGCAAGCCGCCATCGAGCTCATCCGCCGCAAGCTCGACAGCCTCTACGACACCGAACCCGACGCCCGCAAAGAAATCAAAGAAACCGAGGTCATACAGCCGACCGCCCGCTCCCGTCACCAGCAGTTCATGCACGAGCTTAGCAGTTCCGGCAAGCCCCTGGCTGAGATCCAAACCGCCTGGCACAACTATTACGCAGGATTAAGCGACACCGAAAAGCACGAGGTATGGCGCGAGTTTTACGAGCACAGCGGCCAGGGCAGCCCCGCCTACCAAAAAGCCGCCGAAACCCACCATACGGCCGCGGCGACCCGCGCTCCCCATCACAAAACCGAAAAAACGCTTCCCGAAGCCTCCTTGCCGCAACTCCACCCCGAAACGGCCGAAGACAAACGCCCCAAAGTAGTCGTAGCCGAGCACACGCCGCCGGTTGCCAGCAAGCAGCCGACCAAACGCCGCGCCCGCCTGCAAAAGATCCACCGGCACATCAAGCAAAAGGTCCAGCTCAGCGCCGCCCAACAGCAGAAGGCCCGCCAGCATCTACATTCGTTATTATTCGGCATTGGTACCGGCGTGGTGGTGATACTCGTATTTTTGTTCAGTTTTTTCAACGAAATGATCATTGCACCTTTTATCCAGCCTAGCCGCACCGTCAGCTCGACACCGATTATCCTCTCAAGCGACAGCGTGGTAGCCAGCGAGACGCCGGAAGTTATCATCCCGAAGATCAATGTCCAGATACCGGTGGTCTACGACGAGCCGTCGCTGGAAGAAGACGCCATCCAGCGGGCGCTGGAGCGCGGCGTCATCCATTACGCCAGTACCAGCTTGCCCGGCGAGCAGGGCAACGCCGCCATTTTCGGCCACTCATCGAACAATATTTTTAACAAGGGTAAATACAAGTTCGCCTTCGTCCAGCTGCAAGAGCTGGTGCCGGGCGATATCTTCTACCTGACCCGCGACAAAAAAGCCTACGCCTACCGCGTCTACGACAAGCGCGTTGTCACGCCTACCCAAACCGAGGTGCTGCGCCCGGTCGAAGGCAAGCCCGCCACGGCTACGCTCATTACCTGCGACCCACCCGGCACGTCCAAGTTCCGCCTGGTGGTTTGGGGCGAGCAGATCAGCCCGGACCCATCGACGGCTGCCGTTGCCCAAGCTCCACCGCAAACCACTCCCGCCCAACTGCCGAGCGAAGGGCCCACGCTCTGGCGGCGTATGACCAACTGGTTATTTTAAATAGTTGTCCGCTCAATCTCTCTTCTGTATACTCTGTCATAATAAAATCTTTGGAGGGTACCCATGCTAAACCGCCGTGAATGTATCGAAGCCTTACCGCCAGCTATTGCCCAGTTCGTAGACCCGCAAGATACCGTACCGTCTGAGGGCATGCTGAATAGTTACGTCCGCATGCTTGGAGCCGGAGCCAGATTACGGACCCTTAGTACCGTCCGGTTGATAGGCCTGATCGGCTCGGATGAGCTAGAAGCGGCGACGGCCGCCGCCATGCGCCACAGCCACAGCCACGATGACGCCCACATCGAGCGCATCGTAGGCTTGCGTGCAGCTATGCGCGACACTATCAGAGACAGGCAAGTACCCGGTCTGCACCTGATAACTCCCACGACGATCAACACACTGCCCGCCGAGGCACGCATACCGACGATATCCCGGCTCATAAGCATGAATAGCAGCGAGTCATCGGCGCAGGTATGGGTCTGTTCAGAGGATGCCATACGAAGCCACAATCTCTACGATTATTCCCTCTCACTCGTCAGCGACGAAGCCGGCGTTTCTGCTCATCTGAATCTCGTACACTCCAGCACAGAGCCAGGCCGCATGTTTGACGCTCCCGAGGATCCCTACTACTACCCACCGGGGTCATCGAGGGCAGAAGAGCTGCATGGTATTCACGGAAGTCTGGCAGCCACTGCGCTGAGCCCAATAATGAGCACCCGGTTTCTAGAGAGTGAGCTGCGCCGGACTGGCTCCTAGCGGCCGGCCGGCCATCACCTACAAATCAGCCGGAACGCGCAGGGCAGTGCGCGTCATTACGGCTTGAGTAACTTCTTTGCCGTCCGCACCCTTAACGGTCTGGGTGGTCATGCCGTACACGTAGCGGTATTCGCGGTCGTAGACCGGTTGGTACGCCGCAAGGGTAGGCTGCAGCGACATGGTGTTGGCGTTATCGAACTCAAACGCCACGGCACGGCCGCCGCTGACGATGCTCAACCGGTGACCATCCATCCAGGTGGCGTGGCCGGCAGCGCTGTCAACTGGCATTTTGAGGTCGTATTTGTAGCCGCGGTCGTTCTCGGCGTCGTAGATACTGAAAGCGGCGCCGTTTTCAACCATCATGAAGCGGGCATTAGCCGAAAACGAGGCGTAGGTCGGCTTGGTTGTCTTCAATATCTGGACGGGCACTAGCGGCATGTCGGGCTTAGCGCGCAGCGCTGCAATGGGATTTTTGTAGACATACGTGCGGCTCTCGCTTTGGGCGCCCGCAATCACATACCAGGCGTTTTTATATTCGGCCAGATCAAGCAGGTACGTTTTGTCGGCGCTGATTGTCTTCAGCGTGTAGGTGCGGTCGCCCTCCTTCAACTTAATCGCCGTTTTGCCCTCAGGAGCGTCCTTAGCGGTCGCAAAAAGCACCCGGTCTTCACCGTGCGACTTAAAGGCAAGCACGTCTTGCAGATAAATCTGCGGCGTTGGCTTCTTCAGGCTGGCCGTGAAGATATTGCCGGCGTTGGCATCGAAGATGAAATACTGGTCATAGGCTTTGTCGCGCAAGGCGATGGTGGTCGGATTCGTGCCCAGCACCGATGTTACGTTAACACTTTTAGCCGGGTCGGCCCGGTCGATCAGCACGTACTCGCTTTTATTGTCGCCGTAGAGGTGCTTGACGAGCACATGGCGGTTGTCGGTCGACCACTCCACCAGCTCCCACTTGTGACCGCCGGGGTCATCGGCCAGCAAATCTGCCGGCAACTGCACCAGAGCGGCTTCAGGCTGGTTCTCATCGAGGTCGAACATATCGAATGAGCCGAAGGCATTGGCGCGCGGCACCAGCAGCCAGCGCCGGTCGGGGCTTTGCAGCAGAACTTCGGGTTGGGCCTCGTATTTCTTAACGGTAGTTGTGGTGAGCTTTTCCGGCACCAGAAAAGGGTAGTCGAAGCGCTGCACGATGCCGCCTTCAACACTGATCGCCCGCGACCACTTCTTGTAGCCGTCCCGCCGGAGCTCGAAGGTATACTGGCCGGCCGGGATCGTCAACCGGGCATTGGTTTGCTCTTTAACCTTCTGCCCGTTGACGTACATCTGGGCCGGCTCCGGCACCGA
The DNA here is from genome assembly GCA_965652795.1 of uncultured bacterium. Lineage (GTDB taxonomy): Bacteria > Patescibacteriota > Saccharimonadia > Saccharimonadales > UBA4665 > CBFGXJ01. Next base: position 34,907 of record CBFGXJ010000003.1, on the reverse strand, counting down.
CGAAACGAACACGATACCGTTCTGGATGACTTCGCCGTTCTTGTAGCCGTAGCCGCGTACCATATAAATGAGGATGGTCGTCGCCAGCAAAACCGCGATGCCGACAAAAACATACCCGACGAGCAAGCGGATGGTATGGGCGCGCTGTTTTTTGGGATCAAGAAATTCCATAGGCTACGTCTTACGTATTATATGTTGGGCTTGCATGGCATGCAACGTCTGCGTTAAGATACATATAACTTACGCTTTCCTGAAGGATAGGCTTTGAAGAGAGGGTATAAAACAAAGTGGGTCAGCACAACATCATAGAATTGAACGGCAAGCAGTATGATGCCATCACTGGCGCGCTGCTCGGGCCGGCCAAGCAACCCGTAACTGTACCCGTGCCGGCCGGCCGCAGCCGGGCCGTAGACGGATTCTTCAGGGCCAGCAAGGTGATCCATGGCGGCGTACAGCCGGGGCATCAGGCCGCTGCCACCGGCCATGCTCATCAGGCAAAGCCGGCCGCTGCCGCGCCAGCCGCTCCTAAAGGCCGCCGCATGGACGTATCCCGCCCCCCTAACGGCAAGCACCTGGCCCATCACCAGCCGCAAAAAGGGAAGACCCTTATGCGCCGCGCTGTCGCAAAGCCCCAAACAACCCTGAAGCCCAAGATCAAAACCGCCGCACCTTCCGAGATAGCACCTCCCTCTGTAAAAACAATTGCCAAGCCTCTCGCCAAAAAAGTTTCAGTAAGCAACGTCGACCCGGCCCGCATCGCCCGGGCCGGTGCCACCAGCCGCAGTTCGCACATCCGCCGGTTCCAGCCGGCACGCGCGCATGCCAAGCCAGCCGTCCACGCGGCAGCGGTACCGAGCCCGTTGAGCCGTCCTGCCGCCTTCACGCCGTCGCATGTCGCCCGCAGTGCGGCGCGCCCGGCTGCCGCCAATGCTGCCAAGCCGTCGTCGCCAACGCCCCAAACCGATATCTTTGAAGCCGCCATCGCCCGGGCAACCAGCCATGAGCAACTGCCGCCCCGCGCTGAGCGCCGCCGCTCCGGCAGGGCTGTCGGTATGTTTGCAGGTGTGGCCGCTTTTCTCATCATGGGCGGATTTTTAACCTATCTTAATATGCCCGGCATCGAGATGCGTTTCGCTTCGGTCCAGGTAGGATTCAACGCCGAACTACCCAAATACACCCCGACGGGCTACGCTCTTACCGGCGGCGTCAAGCAAGAAGCGGGCAAAGTCAGTGTCAGCTTCCGCTCCGGCGACCGCAGCTACACCGTTACCCAGCAGGCTTCCGACTGGAACAGCCAAACATTATTCGACAACTTCGTAGCCGTCAATGCCTCCAACCACCAGACCGTCCAAAGCCAGGGCCGCACTATTTATATCTGGGGCGGCAACAACGCCGCCTGGGTAGACGGCGGCGTCCGCTACGACATCACCGGCAATGCACCCTTGAAAGCCGACGACATCGTCAAGCTTGCCAGCAGCATGTAATCGCGGTTGTATTGGTGAAATCGGTTTAAAGGCCGGCACTCACGATAATTGTCTCGCCGCCGGCGGTATAGAGAAAACAACTACAGAATCGTCACGCCGCCGGAAGTCATACCCTTGAAGGCGGGGTGCTTAAAATCGCAGGCCTTCAGCTCGCGCAGCCAGCCGGGCATACGCCCGCCCACAGGGCCGCCGAAACGCCACGGCGTCGGCTTGATCGCACCTGCCCGCACCATAGCGACTGCTTGCGCAACATCAGCCAGCCACTCTGGGTCTTCAATGATGGGGTGGTCTTCATGCACCGCCACGGCATGGGCTTTTATGCCCCCGGCAACGTCGTGCATGATACCGCGTTGCAGTTTGTTGCGCAGCACCCAGCCAGGCGGCAGCGTCTGTACGCCGTGCTCGTTTTGAACCATATATACATCAGGACGCCACAATTGCTGATTGTTCGGACCCTCCCGCAGCAGATCAGGTGCGTATTTCAGATCGGCAGGCAATGGGTTGCGCTTAGAAGCATGCACGTATATGCCCCATTGGCCCTGTTGCATCTCGGCCAAAGCCGGATAGCAGGACAATGCATCGCCGGTAATGAAGGCATCGACATCGAAGCTATGTCCTATGGCGCGCATGTACGCGTTAATGCCGTGCACCGCCAAAGCAGCGCCGCCGCCCACCAACAATTCTTGATACTCCAAGCCCAAACCATGTATGGTGGCATAAACGTCCGTTACGCGCCGTTCAAAGGCAGCACGCTCCCGCGACTCTGCGAATAAGTCGACTTTCATTAATATAATTATATAATGAAGATTAATGAGTCAAACACCGCTCTATTGGTAAACCAGTTTACCTGCGAGGTACTTTCTCGTATAATGACCTCTTATATGAAGCCCGCCCGCACCCGTTTCGCACCCAGCCCGACCGGCTACATGCACGTCGGTGGCGTGCGCACGGCGCTGTTTGCCTGGCTGCTGGCCCGGCAGACGGGCGGCCAGTTTATCTTGCGGCTTGAAGACACCGACAAAGCCCGCGAGGTCGAGGGCTCGGGCGAGCACATCGCCGAGTCGCTGCGCTGGCTGGGCATTACCTGGGACGAAGGCTTCGACACTGGCGGACCCTTCGGACCATACAAACAAAGTGACCGCCTCGATACCTACCGGGAATGGGCCGCCAAGCTGGTAGGGCAGGGCCGCGCCTACGCCGACCCGTACACCCCCGAAGAAGTCGAGGCCTTCCGTAATCAAGCCAAAGCCGCCAAAAAGCCATTTCTGTACCGCAACCACCGGCCCGAGAATCCACCCGCTTGGGATGGCAGCCAGCCGCTGCGCTTTAAGTCTGATCCTAAAGCCTACAGCTGGCACGACGAAGTCATGGGCGAGCTCTCCGCCGGCGAAGAAGCCATTGACGACTTCATCATCATGAAGTCCGACGGCTACCCGACCTACAACTTCGCCCACATCATCGACGACCACCTCATGCAGTGCACGCACGTCATCCGCTCGCAGGAGTTTATTGCCAGCACGCCAAAATTCCTGAACCTCTACGAAGCTCTCGGCATCGAGCGGCCGCTACTAGCCACCGTGCCTTTCGTGATGGGCCCGGACGGCAAGAAGAAGCTGTCCAAGCGCGACGGCGCCAAAGACATCCTCGACTACGCCCGCGAAGGCTATTTGCCCGAAACCCTCATGAACTTCATTGCCACGCTGGGCTGGAACGACGGCACCGAGCAAGAGGTCTTCAGCGTCCAGGAGCTAATCGAGAAGTTCAGTTTAAGCCGCGTCCAGAAGGGCGGGGCACGTTTTGACGAACAACGCTTGCTCTGGATGAACGGCAGCCACATCCGCGCCCTGCCGCTCGACGACCTCTACGCCCGCACTCAATCATACTGGCCCGATGCGGCCTCTACAGCCGACGATACATACAAAAAAACCGTCCTCAGCCTCGTACAGGAACGGCTGAAATACCTGGCCGAGCTGCCCGAGCTAACCCGGTTCTTCTTCACTGATCTGCCGCTCAACCCTGAGCTGTGGCAAACCAATAAACAGCTCAAAAAGCTGGAAGCCAGCGACTTGAAATCGCTCCTGCAAGCCAGCCGCGCCAGCCTGGCAGACAGCGATTTCACCCTTGAAGACCTGACGGCTCGCCTCAACCAGCTGCTCGAAACCACCGGCCAGAAGCCGGGCGTGCTCTTCAGCCTCATCCGCATCGCCACCACGCAGGCGCCGGCCAGCCCGGGCCTAGCCGACACGTTGGCAGTTTTGGGCAAAGAGACAGTCCTGCGCCGGATCGACACCATGCTGGCGGCCCTATAACTTACCGCCTGACTCAATGCACGTCAACTATACATGCAGCACTCGCCGAGCGGCTATGAGTGCGCCTCGGGGAACACCGGCTGTTCAGGCACGTACCCATACGGCCACCCCGTATCGTCAAGAGGCTGCGGCTCAGATTCTGCAGAAGCACAGGCAAGCGAACCTAACGCTATTACGCCGGTCAAACCAATACCCGCTTCGATATTGTGCCGGATACGGTTCATGTAGCTCGCGACTACTGCGCGGAAGGGATCACGACTACTAGGAGACATGGTATTTATTATACCATAATGTACACCCTTTACGAGCCTATGCCGCCTCAAACTATAGTACACTGGTGACATGGATCAGCTTATCGATAACTTCATCGCTTCCGCCGACGGCCTGGCGCAAGTGTTGGCGGCTATTTACATCGCGATTGCTATTTTCTCCGGCGAGCAGGTAGCAACGTCGTTTAAGGGCTCGCAGCCGCACATCCGGGTCAATCCGCGCCGCTATGTCGAATACCTTAACCTTCGCTCGGCCTGCGCCTGCCTGGTGCTGCTGCCTATAATCGGCAGTTTGTACGAAGGCGGCACGTACGACGCCCGCTTGCGCTACCTGGCAGCAGCGCTAGTAGCCGGCCTGGTCGCGGTACTCCTGTACACCATTTACAATACTCTTGTGCATCGTGAGATCGAACGGAAGTTCAAGAGCATTACCGGTTCAGTCTCGCGCCTGGTAGCCTGGACCTTAAGCCGCGAGAAAGACCGGCGCGAACGGTTGAAGCTCCTCGGTGTACTCTTTGAACGCGCCGGCAACGACATCGACCTTGAGCATTACATGCTTGAAACCCTGCACGGTATTCTGCACGACGCTATCCTGCATCCGGCCAAAGACCAAACCGAAGCACTGCAAGCCCTCATGACCCTGCGGCATACGATTACCAAACGGCCGCTGCACGATAAAGCCTATACTGCACATCTACGCCGCGTCCTAGAGGCCTGCGCCTCGCCAGCATCCCGATCCCAGCGGCGAGCGAGTGCCGCACCATCGTCCGAGCTGCCAGCCATCGCCGCGGCTATATTAAAAGCCGTCTCCTAGACGCCCAAATGCGGCTGCTGACGGTTGCCGGATATTATTGTTCCGATTGCTGTCGGCGCGCCGCCCAATCCGCCAATGTACGCTCACGCACAATGCCGGTAATGTCAGGCCATTCCAAAGACCGGCGAACCGCACGCTGTAAGCGGAATACAGCCTCGTCAAGCGTGCCAGCAGCAGTGTCCTCGGCCAGCACCACAGCCAGGGCAGCCCGTTCGGTACGGCCGATGGTTGCAGCCAGCACCCGGCGGCCTACCTCCGGTGCCAGATTTGTATGAAGGGCCGATGGTACTGCCTGAAGAGCCTCGGCTGCCCGCCCAATCTGTTCATCCGTCGGCTGTACGGGTTGGACTGGCCGATATGCCAGGTCGGATATGCCGCCGGGCTGCAAGCGACGCATGCCATCCGGCGGCTGGCTGGCCGGTGGTTCGGGCTCATACTGCAGCCGTACCTTCTGATGCAAGATACTGAAGTGCCCGGCTCCCCGCACGGCCTTTATAACCTCCATTGCATTCACGGCACCCAGTCCGCATGCCTCCAATTGGCTCCGGATAGGGCCGCTTGCAGCCAGTATGATGCGCCCGCTGTCGGTAAACAGTGCCCGCTCCGCTAGAGACATCCGTTGCCAGACGAACGTTTTAAGCGATTCCCAGCTGCGCACGCCGCTAGGCGTAGTTACCGATCCGCTGGCCAATGTCTCAAGCAAGCGGGCAGTTATGACTGCGTCCGGAGAATCTATATCCAGATGGTATGTCTCGCCCGGGACGGTTACGACCGCGTGGTCCATAGTTGTCAGGTCGCGCTTGGAGACCTCCGCCTCCTCAAGTTCGTGCAGTTTGCGCTGCGCGGGCAAGTCAAAGGAGAGTTTGGGAGGCCGCTTGGGGATGGGGATCCGGGGAAGTCCGGCAGCCGTGCGTTCATCCGGTGTTGCCCGACGCCACACCAGGCTCATCGGTCCGAAGTATGCCTCGCTAGGTGAACCATTTCTATCAAATCCGAAAACTGCAGCTTGCGGCGGCAGCATTGTGGCTAAGTCCCGGCAGGTTCTTCGGGTAGCTTGGTGGTTTACCGGCAGAGCCGCCACCATCATGTGTATATTGTGGTTGCCTTCGCCCAGCACCAGGTACATGCCAGCTAACCGCTCAGATATGCGGACAATCCGGTCTGGTTCTTCACCTTCCACTCGGTGCAACTCCTCGCCGGTGTGCAGATTGGTTGTAATCATCGCACCGATCTCCGGTATCGTCGTAACCAGCGTCTCAGCGTTCCTTCTGTGCTCAAAGTTGGACATAAGTCATTAATTATATCATAGCTGTAACTTTTGTTATATGATACGTAATTGATCCTTTCAGATACGTACCATGCCTTGCTACAATAGTCCTTATGGTTGACGATTTTTTACCCCGGCGCGTGCCGTCAGCGGCTCGAGTCCAGCCAGGCGGCCCGTCGCCGCAGCTGACGCGTGCACAGCCGTTCTTGCGGGCCGGCCAGCTGAACCGGCGGGCGGCATCCGAGCAAGGGCAGACCGCCCGGTTCGGCAGCGCAAGCGACGAAGGGCCGCAGCCCGATTACGGCTTTATTACCAACCGGCCCGATCCGGCAACCGGTCAAACGGCACCGCCGCCACCGCCTAAAACCACCAAACCCGGCCGATCCGGCCGCTTTAAAAAATGGTGGAGCGGCCTCTCGAAGCGCGCCAAGATACTCTGGATCTGCGGACTGGTAGTCCTGCTGGCAGGCATAGGCGCAGCCGTGTACTTATTGTTTTTGAAGTCCGATCCGGCGCCGCCGGCAGCCCGCAAAGCCACGCCCGCCAAAACGCAAGTCACCACGCCCGCCAAAGCAGTAAAAGCCATCTCTAAACTGACCGGTATGGAGGTCGACCCCGCCATCACCGAAAAATCCGTTATCGGTGTCATGATCGAAAACAGCCCCGACGCCCGGCCGCAGGCCGGCTTGAATGATGCCGGCGTGGTTTTTGAAGCCATTGCCGAAGGCGGCATTACCCGTTTCCTGGCGCTCTTCCAGGACAAAGCGCCCGACTACGTCGGTCCGGTGCGCTCTGTCCGGCCATATTACGTCCAGTGGGCGATGGGCTTCGACGCCTCGCTTGCCCATGCCGGCGGCAGCGGGGAAGCGCTGGCCAACATCCAGGACTGGAAGACCCGCGACCTCAACCACAACGGCACATACTTCTGGCGCATCTCCAGCCGGTTCGCCCCGCACAACCTCTACACCGACATCAATAAGCTGCGCGAATACGAAGCCAAAAAAGGCTACGGCAAAAGCAACTTCACCGGCTTCGCCCGCAAAGAGAAAGAAACCAAACCGACGGCAGCGCCGACCGCCCGGGTAATCGACTTCGACATCTCAGGTTTTTATTACAACGTTCACTACGACTACATCGCTGAAACGAACAGCTACGCCCGCAAAGTCGGCGGCGAGGCCCATATGGACGACCGCTCCAAACAGCAGCTTTCGCCCAAAGTCGTCATCGGCCTGGTAATGCCGTACAGCCTGCAGGCAAACCGGATCCACTCCGTCTACCAAACTCTGGGCAGCGGCAAAGCGTACATCTTTCAGGACGGCGGCGTTACCGAGGCTACCTGGCACAAAGAAGACCGGGCCAAGAACTTCCGCTTTACAGACAGCGCCGGCAAAGACATCAAGCTAACCCCCGGCCAAACCTGGCTGACAGCACTCGGCAACAGCGGCGACGTAGCCTACGCACCATAACCCGGATCAGCACCAAACATGGACCACTTACAGCGTTTTACCTCCCAAGTCCGCAGCCGGCTGTTCCTGATGCTGCTGGGCAGCAATGCGCTGCTGCTGCTGGATTGGTGGGTGGCCGAGTATGTGCTGCAGCTCACTAACTGGCAAATGGCAGCGGCGCTGCTGCTCGCACCGCTGCTGAGCCTGACGATCTTCCCCTGGCTGAGCAGTACATACATCGTCCAACCGACCAAGCTGATCTGGCAGGCCATTTTGCATATCGCGCCCGACAGCACCGATGTGCCGGCGCCCGACCTTAAGAAGCTCCGCCTCGGGCGTGAGCTGGTGACAACGCTCGTCACACATGTGTACCAGATCGCCCACGTCATAGACACCGTCGAGCGCACCAGCGGCAAACAGCCGGGACTGCAGTCTAACTTCATCGCCAACAGCCTGCCGCTGCCGATGGTCGTGCTTGATACGTTCGGCAATGTGATCTTTGCCAACCCGGCCATGCTCAGCTACATCGGGCGCACCAGCGAGGATACCCAGGGCCAAAGCCTGTACTCGGTGCTCGACCTGTCATTTATGAACGACCAAACCCTCGACCACTGGCTGCAGGACGCCCGCGCCCACAAACTGACCGATGTAAACACCTGGGAGCGCGTCCGGCTGACGCTGCCCGACAACAAAGGCACCCGCATGTTCGACATGACGGCGTATTACAACCGCGGCAACCCGGACGGCCTTGAGGCGATGCTGGTGCTCTTCGACCGGACGCGTCAGTACTCGCAGGACGAACGCGCCATGAGCTTCATCGCCCTGGCCGTGCATGAGCTGCGCACGCCGCTGACGCTGCTGCGCGGCTATATCGAGGTTTTCGAGGAAGAGCTTGAAGGCAAAATGGACGACGAAGTCAAAGGCTTCTTACGCAAGATGAAGGCTTCCGCCCAGCAGCTGACCGCCTTCACGAACAACATTTTGAATGTCTCCCGCTACGAAAACGACCAACTGGTGCTGAAGCTGCGCGAAGAAAACCTAAGCGACATCATCACTGCCTCCGTCAACGACATGCAGCTGCGCGCCAGCGTACAGGGGATTCATATTACCGCCCAAATCGCGGCCGGTCTGCCGCCGGTGGCCGCCGACCGCGTCAGCATCTACGAGGTCATCAACAACTTGCTTGATAACGCTATCAAATATAGCGGCAGCGGCAAAGAAATTACCATTACATCGGCCGTAGGGCAGGAGGGCACTGTTGTGACTACCGTTACCGACCACGGGCTCGGTATCCCCGAGAGCGCGCTGCCTAAGATTTTCGATAAGTTCTACCGCAACCACCGCAACCGGGCCAGCATCGGCGGTACCGGCATGGGGCTGTACCTGTCGAAGGCGATCGTCGATGCGCACGATGGCAAAATCTGGGTCAACTCGAAGGAAAACACCGGCAGCAGTTTCAGCTTCAGCCTGAAGCCGTACGCCCAACTTGCCACAGACGTTAGAAGCGGGGATAATAAAGACATTGTCCGCAGCACTCACGGCTGGATCAAAAACCACTCATTGTATCGGAGATAAACCATGGAGCCCACAAACGACCCGTCTCTAGCAGCATCCCGGTCCGAACCGCCGGCTGCGCCACCGCCCGGGCGCAAAATCTTGTGCGTCGAGGATGAGCATTTCATCAGCGAACTGTACGTCCGGGCGCTTACCCGGGCCGGATACGAGGTCACTGTCGAGGTGGACGGCGCCCGCGCCCTGGAGCTTGCCAAGACTAATCAGTACGACATCATCCTGCTTGACATCATGGTGCCATCGATCACCGGCATCGAAATCCTGCGCCGCCTGCGCGACCCAGCCGAAACCCCTGCGCTCAGAGCCAAGATTATCATTACGACCAACCTCGACCAGCGCGAAGACGTCCGGGCCGACATCGAACACCAGGCCGATGGCTACCTGGTGAAAGCCGACGTCACGCCGCGTGAGCTGGTTGATACCCTAAATAAGATCGGTTAGGTCACCTGTATGAGTGAATCCGCCGCCCACGAATCCGCCGCCCACCCGATGCTTAACGGGATGCCGTTTCCGGGCTACTACCGCCACCATTCGGGCGGTTTTTACGAAGTCATACATCCGATCGACAACAATGGCATCTCGCCCTTCGGCCGCTTTGTGCAAGGCGGTCCCGGCACCGAAGAGCAAGTTGGCGAACCGGTAATCGTATACCACCGCATCGGGCCATCCGAAACATACGGCACTAATGCTGTCTGGGTACGGCCGCTGTCAGACTTTTTAGGCTCTGTCATCGTAGACGGGGCAGAGGTACCGCGTTTTCAGGCGGTAGAACTTGAAGAAGTTCCCGAAGAGCTGTATCGCTACATGAATATCTAGCAAAAAGGCATATAATAGGGTGTAGTATGCCCGAGGACAATACCCATCCCACCGATTATGCCGGCGTGTCGGTCCACCGCGGATTCCCGAATCCGGCGGCCGACAAGGCTTTTAAAACGCTGGACCTTAACCAGCTTTTGGTTGAGCACACTGCCAGCACGTACTACTTCCGTATCGCCGGCAACGATTGGCAGGACATCGGTATTTTCGATGGCGACATCGCTATCATCGACCGGGCGCTGGATGCCCGCGGCAACGACATCGTCGTCTGGTGGCGGGCAGATAGCAGCGAGTTTGCCATCTCGGCTTGCTCGAAGATGCCGAAGGATGCCTCGATGTGGGGCGTGCTGACGGCAACGATCCATCAATTCAGGAAGGTGAACAGATGACTGCCCGGCCGGCCAAAGCGCTAACATATGCCCAAAGCGGCACGGTCCTGAGCTCGGAATGTGTTTGGATAACACATTCCTCGTGCGGGGGTGCCTTATTTGGGCATATGTTAGCGCTTTGGCCGGCCGGGCAGTCATTGGGTCAGGGTACATGAGATGAGTATCTTCGCCCTGATCGACTGCAATAACTTCTTTGTCAGCTGCGAGCGCATCTTTCAGCCGCAGCTCGAAGGCAAGCCGGTCGTCGTACTGTCAAGCAACGACGGCTGCGTAGTCGCGCGCAGCAACGAAGCCAAGGCTATCGGCATCCCGATGGGCGCGCCAGCCTTTAAGTTCCGGTATCTTTTCAAGCAGCACAGCGTCAAGCAGTTTTCGGCTAACTTCGAGCTATACGGCGACATTTCAAAGCGCATTACGACGCTGCTGACGAGCATCACGCCGCGGATCGAGATTTACTCGGTCGACGAGTCATTCCTCGACCTCAGCGAGCTCGGCCTCGACAACTACGAAGCCTGGGGCAAAGCAGTGCGGGACGCGGTCTGGCGCTACGTCGGCGTGCCGGTCTCAATTGGCATTGCACCGACCAAAACACTGGCGAAACTAGCCAGCGAAATCGCCAAAACCAACCCCGAGAAGCACGGGGTCTGCAGCCTGGCGAATGCGGCAGCGCCCCGCGTAGACGCCGCGCTGGCCGGCATCCCCGTGCAAGACGTCTGGGGCGTGGGCCGCCGGTTGGCGCCGCGGCTGCGGGCCGAAGGCGTCGGCAGTGCACTGCACTTGAAGCAGCTCCGGCCGCAGCGCGCCCAGCAGCTCATGGGCATCCACGGCCGGCAGATGGTTGCCGAGCTGAATGGCACCAGCTGCCACCGCCTAGCGCCCGTCGGCGAACCCGCCAAAAGCATCATGCGCTCGCGCACCTTCGGCGAAGACACCAACCAAGCCCACGTGCTGGAGGCCGCCATCGCTACGCTCGGCGCGCAGGCCGCCTTCCGCTTACGCCGCGGCGGCCTGGCTGCCCGCAAGATCGGCGTTTTCACCATGACCAACCGCCACAAGCCCGGCTACCGCCAATGGTCCTTCGAGCTCACCCCCGAACAACCCACCAACGACAGCGGCCGGATCATCAGCCTGCTGACGACCGAGCTGCCGCGGATTTTCTCAGATAAGCAGTTCTACCACCGGCTGGGCGTATACCTGCACGACCTGGTACCTGAAGACAGCCTGCAAACTGACCTCTGGGGCACAGTAAAGCCCGAGACCCACAACCGCGAAACCGCCCGCATGCGCGCCCTCGACGCCATCAACGCCCGCTACGGCAAAAATAAAATCCGCTACGCCGCCGAAGACCTCTCAAAAACCTGGCAGCCGAAGCACCAGATCCGCTCGCCGCGCTACGTCTCGCAATGGAGCGAGCTGCCATCGGCCCGTATCATCGCCGAAAAAAATGACAAGTAACAGCCTTTATTGTATAGTCTAGAAAATGTACGTTCCTGAAGCATCTTCGTCATTCCCACTCTATCCGCCGTCGTTTCCGGAATGCCCCGCTTTGCGGGAAGGTGACAGATTCGACCTTCGCAACGTCGTACCGTATATACGAATATTCGACAAGGCAGACGCCACGTATCTGCCAGATGGCGAATTAGAAGTATACGCCGCTTTCCTGACTTTCGAGGACGACACAGACGACGGCACTCCCTCTCATCTGAATGATTTCGTCGACCTCCTGGAAACAAGGTCGTTCAGAGTCCCGGAACAATCGTACATCGGCCAAAAAGCCCGGTGCCTGCATGCGTACCCGGACAAACCGGATGTAGTGGCCGCGCGCGAAAAGATCGGTCTCGCGCTCTGCCAGCGCATCCTGCTGTGCCGCGGTGTCGAGATCGACGATCAAGGCCATGCGACCTGCAGCGCCCTCAGCGGGCCAGCTTTAAAAGACTTGATCGAACAGGTAGCACTAGATCCGGACGAAGACCAACCGGGAGTCGAGACTTGCACAGCCCGGCCGATCTTGCCATCATAGAACCATGAAGATACACCTTTTAACCGTCGGCGCGCCCAAGCTCGCCTACGCCCGCAGCGGTTGGGATGAGTACATCGGCCGCCTGCAGCATTACCACAGCGTGCGCGTCACCCACTTGGCCGACAAATGGGCTTACGACGCCTCATACATCCAGCAAACTGCCGGCAACGCCTACAAAATAGCACTGGTTATCGACGGGCCGCAGCTCACCAGCCCGGAGCTGGCCGTATTTCTGGATAAACGGGCGCTTGATGCGCGCGAAGTCTGCTTCATGATCGGCGGCCCCGAAGGCTTGCCGCAAGAGGTTATTGCCCAGGCTGATGCGCAGCTGGGGTTATCGCGCCTGACCTTCCCGCATGACCTGGCCATGCTGATATTGGCTGAGGCCCTGTACCGCGCCAGTACCATCCAGGCTGGCCAGCCGTACCATAAATAAGTGTTCAGAGAAACCGGGTTTACCGGGGCGGGCAGGAGATACCGGCTTGCCGCATAAGGTCGCTTCGCAGGCGCTGTAGATATGCCAAACGGGAATCGAACACTACCATTGACTGATCGGCACGGTACTCCTCGCATACTGAGTTGACGTCGAAGTGCGTAAACACCGACTCGGTAACGAATGTGCCCGCTACAAGGTAGGTGCCGGTGCCGGGCGAGGACGGTTCGCAGGGCACATCATGCTCGCCGGCTATCCGGGCGGCTTTTTTGATATCGGCAACTTCGAAGCCGGAAATAGCCAGCCGGCTACCACCTCCATACGTTCGCAAATGGTCTTGTAACCGGCCTTCGGCTTCCAGTTCGGGGGCGCATAGTCCCATAACGCGCTGGGCCGCCGGATCCTGCATGGCTGCCGTCAGTTGTTTCTTGAGCTCGCTGTTGCCAGTGACTTCGTAACTATGGAGGGGACGTCCGTCCGGCCCGACGTGGCCGCCGATAGCCGATGCGGCACCAGCAGCCAACGCCGCTGTCGCTATAATGGCGGCTGCCGACCCCAACCGTCGCCTCCGGCTCTGGGGTTTTGCCGCACTGCCGGCAGGGGTTTCGGGCAAGGCTTCGCCGGGTGCTGGTTCGGCCGCCGCATTGCCAAGTGGCAGCTTGGCCGCGTTACCGGCTTGGACTTCAGATGACACCTGCGGTCCGGCAGCCACTGGTGCGTGTGAGCCGTATTTAGCAACCATATATATCGGCCACGCAAGATTATCTATTCTAACTGCACTTTCAGGATCGTTAAGCAGCCAAGCGCCATCAACGTGTCCGCGGTTCTCGGGGTATTTCATCTCACTCATTCATACTTTTATATAACAAATGAGTTATTAGTTCAATGCTAATTACCCTGTTTGGAGCGGGCAATCAGCTCGGCGACCAATTTGCCGGGGCGCGGCGCCATAACGCCGGGCAGCGGCGCAGCCGTATGGGGCGGCTTGGGCAGTGCTGCGGTTGGCCGAGCCTCGGGGGCAGGAGCAACTGGCTGCTCCACAGAATCGGGGCCGCAGGGCACGGCGTTCATTCCTACCTTGTACATCCTTACGACCGCTTGGCCTAAGTCGCGCCACATTGAGCTACCGCGGATGCCCTTGGCAATATCGACGACTCTACCCCAGCTGCGGAGCAGGCGGTTTTTGCCTTCGTCATTGGAGCTGGTTTCTGCGGGCACAAGCATTGTGCGCTCCGACTGCTGCGGTAGCGCTGCCGTAGGGAACTGGTCGGGGTCGGGACTTGCCACCACGCCCGGGCGCACTTGGGCTTTGGGCACAACAGGCAAAATGGTGGTCTCCGCATTCGCAGAAGTGTTTAATTCGGGTGTTGGATTGCCGGGGGTAGGTATGACCCGCGGCGTGTAATGGGAGTAATTCGGTCGTGTCATCGTTACACGATACGCAACCAAGAGCGTCATGTCCAGTCTTTATGGATATTGTCTTCAGGCGATTGCCAGCAAGCCTGTACTGTAACGCTTGTCTGGCCGTCTGTTTGGCGGTAGCCCTCGGACGCGCGGTGTGCCATACTAACACTAACGGGTTTGCCCTCATATCAACTATGAAACTATCTTTCACACATCCGATCAGCAGCATAGCGCTAACGCCGCGCAGAGCAGGCTTCAGCGTGCGCATGCTTCTTACTACCCTCGTATGCGGGCTCATATTTCTAGGCGTCGGCGGGTTTATTACGCAAGAAACCAGCATTGACCCCAGCTGGGCCAAAACCACCGGCACCGTCGTAAGCGTCGTAACCGATCACGCCCGCTATTCCTCCGGCACCGGCACTCACACGCCCGTCATTGAGTACACCGTGCGCGACCAGAAATACCGGGTCACCAGCCAGATCTCCGACGGTACCTACCCCGATGTCGGCACTAGCCGCGAAGTAGCCTACAATCCCGCTCAGCCGGGCGAGGCCAAAGTGGTCGGCAGCGTCGTGAACCGCGGCTTTTTGTTTATCTTCCCACTGGTCGGACTGGGGCTGGTGATACTTGGGCCGATACTATACCTTCGCTCCCGGCGGCGGGGCCGCGCCATCCAGCGCCTGATGCAGCACGGCTACAAGCTGGAGGGCGTACTGACCGACCTGCAATCGCCGGACGGCGGCAAATCGATCAAAGTAGTTGTCTCGGCCATAGATCCGGCCGGCACGCCGCGGACGTATGTGAGCGACCCTATCAACGGCCTTGGCCTGTTAACACTATCGGACGAGCTCACCCGCAACCCTTTAAAAATCGATGTCTACGTGGACCCGGCGAACCCGCAGAACTACTACGTGGACATCGCCGATCTGCCGGAACTGAACGCCGAGCGCATCAACCTGCTGGTGCAGCGGGCAAAAAGCAGCGGTTTGATCGACGTCGACGCATCGGGTAATGCCCCAGCTCAAAATCCTCCGGACACCCCGCCCGGCGCACCAGACGACACCAATACCAAACCGCCACTGCCGCCGCCGCGTTAGGCGGTCTCAGGCCCGGCTACCAGCGCCTCTCCGGATCATGCCGGATTAAGCCGCAGCTCCGTGCCGCCCAAGCTGCCGGCAAAATAGCTGTCGTGCGTCACGTAGAGCACGGCGCCGCGGTACTTCAAAAGAGCATTTTCAAGCTCTTCGATCGAGGGCAGGTCAAGGTGGTTGGTAGGTTCATCCAAAATAAGTAGATTCGGATTGTTAGCCAGCATCGTTATAATCTGCAGCCGCGCCTTTTGGCCGCCGCTGAGCTGGCCGATCAGCAGATTGCCGTCAGTACGCGGATCAAACAGGTAATCGGCCATGAGCCGCTGCACCATCTCGCTGGAAACAGGCAGATTCTGGTCAAGGTATATATCTTCGATCGCATCAGCCAAGGTGCGGTGCATGAGGGTATGCGGCAGCTCTTGTTCGTAGATACTTAGGCGGAGTTTTTTGCCGCAGGTAATCTTGCCGTGCAGCTGGGTTGGCGGCGTCGCCCCTTGGCTCGCCGCGCGGATTGCCGCCACCAGTGTCGTCTTGCCGGCGCCGTTGCGGCCGATCAGCCGCAACCGCAAGCCGTGCTGCAGCTGGAAGGTAAGCGGCTCAAACAGCTCCCGGCCGTCGTAACCCAGTACCAGCTTCTCAACCGTAAGCAGCTCGCTGCTGTGCGTATCTGCCCGGGCAGTGCTCACACGGATGTTTTTAGCTTTGAACTTGGCATAATTATCGCCCACCTTTTTAGTAAGCCCCTGGGCAGACTCCCGGTCGATCCAGAAGCTAGGCTTAGCCAGATTGCTTTTGATGGTGTCGTATTCTTTTTGCAGGCGGCGTTCCATAACTTCAAAAGGGTTCCGCTGATCCGCCGTCCCATGCCAAGAGGGCTTGCGTGCTCGCGCCCACAGTATTTTTTTGTGCAGGTTGTCGAGCGTCTTGAGGCCGATTTCATAGTCGTGTATCTTGGTGGCGGTCGTGGTGGTGTTTTGCTTGAGGTACGCCTCGTAATTGCCCTTGAACACCGCCGCGCGGCCATCCTTAATCTCTATAATTTTGTCTACCTGGGCCAGTACGTCCCGGTCGTGCGTGATCACCAGCACCGTTTGCTTAGCAGCCTTGAGCCACTCGATGAAGGCTATTTTGGCAACATCGTCCATGTGGTTGGTCGGCTCGTCGATCAGGGCGATGTCGGCATCGGCATGCTCGACCCGCACGAGTTCCACGAAGCGCTTCTGTCCGCCGGAAAGGCGTGCCATCGGGCCGTTGGCCATCGCTTCGCTCACCTGGTAGCTCTCGAGGCTTCTGATAATCTTTTCTTCAGCCCGGTAGTAGTCGAGGTCGGCAAAACGCTGCAAGGCGTCGCTGTAGGTCTCAATTTTCTTCAGGTTGTCGCCCATGGTTTCGGGATAGGTGTCGATAATGCGCTTAAGGCGGCTGTAGTCGGGCAGATTATGCAGGACGTACTGAAGAACGGCCTGCTGCTCAACGCCGTGATGCTCCTGGGCGGTACTTACCAGGCGGATGCCGCGCCCCTGGCGCACGGTGCCAGCGTAGTCCGTATCGGCGCCGGACAACACGTTGAAGAGGGTCGTTTTACCGACGCCATTGCGGCCGATCAAAGCTATTTTTTCGTGCGGCTGGACGGTGAAATGCAACCCTTTGAAAAGCTCTTTATTGCCGATGGTTTTAGATTCGATGTCTACTGTTAGCAACATAGCGGGGAGAACTCCGTCATACAAGCTTACCATGTCTCCCGGGTGCCGGCGGCACGTTCGCTGTGATACGATAGTACTAATAAACTAGGGGGTAGGGCTATGCACAAGCTACAAGCAATCGGTAACGCGCTGGCGACCGGTATAAGAAAACAAAAGAAAGTAGTGGCTTTGCTGGCGCTCGGCGTCGTGCTGGGAGGGGCAGGGACGGCCTTGGTCGGGGCAGCTATACCTGATGCCGACGGCAAAATTCACGCCTGTTACTCAACCGGCATGCTGGGCCGGGTACGGATCATCGACAGTCCCAGCCAAACCTGCCGCAGTGGCGAAACCGCGATTTCGTGGGACCAATCAGCCGGCAGCGGCGGGGGAGCGGCCGGCGGATTCATCAGCAATAATCTGCCCGACTCTACCTTCCGGATGGCCAGCCTGCAATACCGCGACCTAAAGAATATAACCTTCAGCGGCAGCGAATGGGTCGGTTCTGACCTCACCGGCAGCCACCTGACCGGTTCAAGCTTTACTGGCAACACCTTTAAGCCCGGCCCTGACGCCCACGATTACATGAACCTGGCCGGCGTCGTAGCGGCCGGCGTGAACTTCAGCAGCAGTTATTTCGAGTTTAACTTCCGGGCGCCCGGCGCGAACTTCAGCGGCGCTAATTTTACCAACGCCACCTTTGAAGGCGGTCTGGACGGCGCCGGCGTGTCGGCCACCGACTTTACGGACGCGAACTTCCAAAACGCCAACTTCACCGGCACTATCTTTAAGCCATACCCGGGCGCACCAAACTTCGGCCCGCCATGGAACCAGTTCAAGGGCGGCGATTTCTCGGGCGCGCAATTCGTGGACGCCAACTTGAACGGGGTGATGTTCACCGGCAGCAGCTTCGTGAGCGCCATTTGGGACAATACGGTTTGCCCGGACGGCAGCAACAGTGACAGCCACGGCAATACCTGCGTCGGCTTTGGGCTATAGGTCCGGCTTAATACAGGTACGTCACCCGGTCGCCAAACAGCTCCCGCAGATGCGGCACGGATTGCTTGTCGGTCACAATAATATATGGCCGGCCGCGGGCCAGGGCATGGCCGATACATTCGCGGACATCCTGGATAAGTGCCGCCTGTTGGGCCGGGCTGCCGTCCCCGTAGACGAGGCCCTTAAAAATCCGGCCGCTGCAAGCGCCGGCTGCGGGCGAGCCATCCGTCGAATGCTGCATCAGATTTGCCCAGTTCGGCAGGATGGCATTGCCGGTCAGCTTAGCGGCGGTAGCGTCGTAGTGCAGAATGATATTGTTCGTGCTGTTGAGCTGGCCCTCCAGACCCAGCCTCGTAAAGGCATGGATATGCGGATCATACGCCGCGCTGCTGCCGAAATGAGCCAGCGGGGCAAACATGCGCCGAGTGGTATGCAGCGGGTTCGCCGTTAGGCCTATAAGCATACAAACGCCGAAGCCAAGCAGGACCGGGGCCGCCACCCAGCGCTGCACTGCATCAAGTTTGGACTGCATCAACGCGGCCAGCAATAGCGCCGCGGCCGTAATGATCAGCAGTATCTCAAGCAAATACGACGTCTTGATCGCATAATACCGCAGCTCGCCGACCGCCGCATACTGGATGCAGGCTAAAAGGCCCACCACAGCAAATTGCGGCAACAGCACATATACGGCCAGGCGTCTCATGACATCGGGGATACGGCTGCCAAGGATCAGCCACGCCGTCAGGCCCAAGCCCGCCAATACGATGCCGTAGTGGAACTTCGTTAAGGCTCCGGTCGCCGTCAGGCCTTGCTGGGAGTTAAGGTCAGCGTAGGCAACATGCATGTACAGCGGCACCGCCTGAAGCGCTCCCAGCAGCACCAGCCAGCGATATGGCGGCGAAGCCGCCCGCCGCAGCATCACGCGCAGTCCGCGCCAATGCGCCAGCACGTACAGAGCGGGTAGCGCAAGCAATGCTGGCGCCAACAGTGGCCCCCAGCTCATCAGCACCCCGAATACCAATAGTAAATACGCCGCCATGAACCAACTGTGCCGCGCCCGGCCAGGCGACCAATCATACACGTACAACAACCCGGCAATAACAGCCGCGCATACGTAGTAATAATTTATAAAACCCTCAAACGCGAAGGGAAACAGATACAGCAGCGCCAAAACCGGTCCCAGGCAAATGGCCGCCCATGCGCCCGGCAGCGGCAGCCTCGCCCCCAGCGACCGCAAAAGCCGCACAAGCAAGTAGAAACTCACATACATAACCACCGCACCCCAGAAAATATAGGTAGCCACATACACCCGTGCGTTCATAACCCAGCTTAAGTCCCGCTGGTTGGCGTGCAGGCCGTGCATCACGTAAGCGCTGGCTAAATGGAACCCTTTGGGATAATACTGCACCGTGCGGTAGTTCAGATGCTGTGTGCCGCTCATTTCCGAAATGGCGATGTAGTGGCTGGCGCCGTCGGCACTCTGCACACTGCCGAAGCGCATCAGATGCGCCGGGTCGTTCTTGCTAAAGCACAGCGCCGCAAAAGGCACGACGAAGCAGAGTACCGCCAGGCCTGCGGCGAGATCATGCCGGGTAGCCCACACCAGCCGTTCATCGGGCACATACCGGCGCAAGCCGGCAACCACGCCCAGCGTACAAAGCGTAACAAGGACGCTCAAGACGGCAAAGCCGGTCTCGGGCAGCACAAAGAACTGCGCTACCGCCATAAGCTGTATACAGCTAAAGGCCAACAGCAGCCCAACCACCAGCCGCGCTACCATGCTGCGCAGTATCTGAGGGTAGGGGAGCCCGACGGCAAGTACATATACGAGCGCTAGCACGTGCAGGGTAGTAAAGCCGACAAAGTAAAGCACTTGTCCAGCCAGCAGCGCCAGCACGCCGACAAGCAACGGTTTATTCTGTATCAATCGGTTTAATCGCATCATAAAGTCGGAGGTATTACATCGGATATATTACAAGGAATGCCGCACCGCTAGACAGCCGGGTTATTCTTCGCCTGCTGGTCGGCGGTAGGATCGGCAGGCGCGTCAGTCCCCGTAGCGGGTTCAGCCGGCATAAGGGCACCCTGGGCGGACTCGACAGGCAAAGCGGCACCCTGGGCGGACTCGGTCGACGCAACCGTACCCGGAGCAGGCTCGGCGGCCCCGGCGGCGGCTTCAGGAGCCACTCCAGTCGAGGAAACACCGCCATTGGCGTCATCAACCGGCGCCGGGGCAAGCGGCGCAGGTATGCTGGCCACAACTGGCGCGGCACCGCTGCCAGCCGCCGGAGCACTCTCGCTCGCTGCCGGCGCTCCATCGGCATTATCGGCAATAAATTCACGGATCATCGCGATGATCTCATCCAGGCGATACTCAGCCTTCAAAATGTACTTGCGAGCACCAAGCGCCAGCATATTGTTGACCTTATCGGGGCTGGCCGAGTTACTAACCACGATAACCGGCATTTTCATCCAGAGGTCATTGGCCTTCAGCTCCTGCATAAAGGCCAGGCCGTTCATATCCTTCAGGTAATAATCAAGCCAGACGGCATCCGGCAGTTCGTCAAGACTCTTCAAATAATCTATAGCTTGTTGTCCGCTGGCGCAAGACAGCACATCCATGCCCGAAAGTTTCAATTTTTTTGTGATCGCCTGCAGCAGCAGGGTCTCGTCTTCTACTACCATGATGGTTGGATTTTGTTGCGACATATGTTTATTGCAGTATGGTAAGCCGGTCGGCTCCCGTACAATCTCCTATCCCTTATTACTTACTATTTGCTCCGCTGTCAGCCTTTTAGGGTACACACTACACATCGAGCGTTACCTCGCCTTTTTTAGGCTTCATGCCGCTGACAGGAATACTAAACCAGAATGTCGTACCCTTGTTTTCCGCACTCTCGAACCAAATTTTACCGCCAGACGACTCCACGATCGCTTTGATCAGGTACAGCCCCAGGCCGGTGCCGTCGGTCTCAACCTGGGCGGCGTTGGTAGCGCGGAAAAACTTTTGAAAGATACGGCGCTGCTGTTCTTCGGGGATACCGTAGCCGTTGTCGGTAACCTGCGAAATAATTTGGTCGTCTTTGCGCGATACGAATACCGTTATCTCGCCGCCTTTCGGCGTATACTTAACGGCATTACTGAGTAAGTTCATGTAGACCTGCCCGATCAGGCGGGGGTCGAGGTTGACCTTGGGCAAGTCGGCATGGACACTAATAATCAGTGTTTGCCGCCGTTCCTCAGTTTTGGCTTTCAGGTCATTCACGACACTTTGCACCAGCTCACCGAGATCCGTCGGCTTCGGATCGATCATAATCCGTCCTGATTCGATCCGCGAAATATTGAGCAGGGAATTAACCAGTTCGATCATCCGCTCGGTCGAATCCGACACGTTGCGGGCAAACTCCTCTTGTTCTTCATTCAATTTGCCGGCATCGCCGGAAAGCAGCATCTCGCTGAACCATTTGATGGCGCTCAGAGGCGTACGCAACTGGTGCGAGGCCAGGGAAATGAATTCCGTTTTCATGCGGTCGATCTCTTTTTCTTTCGTGACATCACGAAGATTCATGATGGCGCCGTTTAGCTCGCCGTTGACGACCACCGGGCTGGCGCTGATATCCAACTTGATCTTGGCGCCGTCCGGCCGCTTGAACGTATAAATGCCATGGACGATGCTGCGGCTCTCGAGCGCCCGCACAACTGGCGTTTGTGAGCCAACCAGCGGATTGTCCTCTTCGTCCGTAACCGGAATAACGTGGTTGACGGGCAACTTGATAACCTTCGATGCATCCTGCAAGCCAAGCAACCGCAGAGCTTGGTCGTTAATGACACCTACGACGGTTTTGTCGTCGATAGCGATGACACCTTCAGCCAAACTTTCCAGCATCGTCTGGGTGCGTTCGGTCTCAATTGCCTGGCGCAAATACGTGTTGCGCAAACGCTCCGCCATATCGTTGAAGGCCTTGCTGACTTGCCCGATTTCATCACTAGAGTTAACCGGCGCCCGCCGCGTGAAGTCGCCGTTAGCGATGCGCTGCGCCTCGCGCTTGAGCCGCCGTAGCGAGCGGGTTAACAGGCTGGCAACCACGACCCCCATCAGGACGCATGAGACCGATGCCACTACTATCAGCAGCACGATCGTCTTGTACACTTCATCGACCGAGAGCACCACTTCGCGGTCTTCGGCCGCTATGGCGGCAGCTTCCCGCTGCGTTACGTCGGTGAGGTCGCGGTTGGCGCGGCTGGCCGCGTTCAGCAAATTCTGCTTAGCAACAGCCGGGCTTGATGCCGCCGCAGCGCCGCCCGGTTGCGCGGCCAGACTTAGCACATACTCACCGGCAGCCTTCACCAGCACATCGCCCTTTTGCTGCAAGAGCGTCATGGTTTCCTCGTCGACTGCTTGCTCTTCGCCGCCCTCGAGGTGCTCAGTGTACACTTTAAACAGCCTATCGATCGTGCTGTCGGCAGCCGCCAGTTCGGTTTTGATCTCGGCGGATTGCTGCCGGGCGGTCTGCGCGTCGTAACTAAGCGCCCATTTTTCAACGTCGCTGAAGGCCAGCTTCACATCGGCCAGCGCCTGTGCGCGAACAAAGTCATTCTCTACCAGGTCGCCGTACACTTCACGGATATGGCTGAGCGACCGTACCTGGTAATAACCCACAGCGCCCACCATAGCCGCTACGACCAGGAATGCCAGTGCTAGTTTTACGCGTAGCGAAAGTTTCTTGAGCATGTGCCCACCCATCCGTGTGATCTGTTAAACATGGCCGCCGAAGGACCTGCTGTTAACATCCATTGTATAGCATGAGCGTTGAAAAATCATTTACGAATGGATCGATTTTTGACGTGCAAGCAACGCACGGAAAGCAGGGGTGGCGTGTCGTCGGACTTCATCCGCAGTAAATACACGCAGGGGGTCATTGTGCGCTAAATATTCCTCTAAATTGCGGTAAGCGCCCAGCAATTGCTGCTTGTCCGCCTCAGACAGTGCGTTGCCCGGCTGGTACGAGGCAGTTATCCGCCGCAGGCCGTCCAAGTACGTGTCGACCTCTTGCGGCCGTGAAGCCAACTGGGCAACGGTGGTGATGCTGTCGATGTAGTCGCTGTCGCTTGCCACCCGGTTTTCACCCACGTCAGCCGTTTCGGTCGTGTCAGCAGACAAGAGATACAATTTGCGACCAGCATCTGCCAGCAGCAGAGAAGCCAAGATAAACGGCCACAGGTATAAGCCGAAGCCGACGTACCAGCTTGTTGAAGGGACAAAGAACGTCAAAACATACTCGTGCAGACAGGCGAAAGCAAAACCGCCGATAGCTATTTTTAAGCTGCGGATCGCAGGCCGGTAGTTCTCACCGATAGTCCTCTCAATGCCCTGGGCCAGTATGGCGCTGAACGCATAGAAAGCCAATATACAGCCTATGGTTGCGATGTACGTACCGCCGCCCTCGAACTCGTAAGTTATCAGGTATGTTCCGGCGATACCGCTCACAATCATAAAGCCGACAACTAAAGCGATGACAAGCAAGAAGGAATTAAGTGCATTCGCTACGCTCAACAGCCGCGAGAACCGGCGCATACCGGCATACACTAGTACACCGGCCACTATGAACAACAGCACGACACCACCACCGGCCAACCATGCCACATCCCAGAGGTCGAACAGGCCGGCGATCGGCAACTGCATCAAGGCTACAGCCAAAATGAATATACCGGAAGCCAGCAATTTGTAAGCGGTTCTCAGCTGTGACTTGAACCCCTTACCGCTAAAGAACAGCCATACGGCCGTGGCCGATGAGCAGACAGCCGCGATCGCAGCCAGGGCCGTACGCGTGTGTTCTGCCGTGGGGTTAGCCACCGCCGGCGCAACAGGCAAGAGCCATGTCAGGGCCGCAATAAGTAATGATCCGGCAATAACACTGCCGTAAATGGTCCAGGCTCGTTTTTGTTGCATATGCTTTGACTATTGCATACATAAGCGGGATGGGTCAATGGGGTTGGGCGATGTTTAAGGATTATTTAATTATTTATGATGGAAGCTCGGTCAGCTGCACAAAATACTTAAGTACTGACTAAATACTATGCTTTTATGCTTGTGCCTTTAGGCAGAGAATGCTACCGTTTGGGCTAACAATTTAAGAAGGCAACCATGGCAGAAACACTATTTACCTCAGAAATTACCAGTAACCGTACTCACCGGCTTAAGAAGACGCTGGGACGCACGGTCGTTAAAGCTTCGGCGATCATTAGCTGTGCAGCCTCTTTGTTTGGAGGCATTACAGCAACTGAGGCCGCGGCCGGCAAAGAGGCTATCGCCACAGCGAGCTCCTACGGCATGAATGGCGCAGAGAAGGCATGGTGTCGCTGGCCATCACGCTGGAACCTCTGTAATCAAGCCGGCGCGATGTCCAACGTTGCGCGTACCGAAGCCGGGAAAGTTGCCGCAGAAAAAGGATGGAGCCTCGATGATGGAGGTGCCGATGCAGTCCGGCACTGTGTATGGAACGGCCTGATGAAGGCTAACTTAGACTGGGATACGGCCAGAGGATTTGGGGACCGCCATGAAGAGGACGGTGCACAAAGGGCTGATCAGCGGGAAATGGACCTGCACAATAATCATATGGGCATGAAATGGGGCGACTCGAATGTGGAAGCAATGGTCAAGCGTTGCGTGCAGGGTGTTGAGAACGGTGAACTCATGCGTTTGGTAAACTAGAGGCATGACTTTGCACCCAAGAGGCGTCATTATTGGTTTAGGCGTTCTGATAGCGATTGTAGCTGCGTGGCTTCTCATAACAGCCAATGCCCAAAACCGCACATATAATACTTTGGAAAAAGCAGCGACCTCCCAAACATTTGCACATAAATTAGGCAACGCTCAACGGACTAAGGTTGAGTGCTATCCTGACGGGAACAACTCAAAGTGCTTAGCGCTTGAATATACAATGCCAGCCGAAGATTGCCAGGAAATTGCCGAAACCCTCGGTATCGACACCGAGAAAGATGGCTGCGGCTTCGCCAAAGAGACGCGCCCCTACCAGGGGCAGGACGTCACTTATATAACGGGGAGGACTTACGGTAATAGGTATGCGCTTACCGTGTCTTGGGGGCGGCATTAGGTAGAATTTACTCTGTGAGTTTATCGAATCTCTTGAGTAGAATTATTTGAGAACTGTTTCGCATGTTCTTGCGGGATTCCACCTGCAAGCAGCAATATGCCCCCGGCATATTGCCTATATTCATCGAATCCCGCCGCCAGGTGAATGACCAGTAAAAAAGCCCCAGCAAATGCTGAGGCTCTTTTACTGGTGACCCCTGCGGGATTCGAACCCGCGATTGCCGGACTGAGAACCCGGAGTCCTGGACCGCTAGACGAAGGGGCCGACGCTAAACGACGCTAAACGTTGTACCGTTATGCCGCTATAAAAGCCTACAACGCGTACGAAACGCTTAAAATCGAACCTTGCAATCGTAACATAACAGATACAAAAAGGCAAGGCAGCCAGGGCGATATTCCGGGCGCCGGGCATACCACCTTTATCCACAAAATCAATCACCAAATCAATCGCCCTCAGCCGCACCAGACGCAGGCACCACCAAATTGTCATACCCGGAGGTATAAATAAAGTCATACAGCCCCCGCGAGAGAATTATGGCGTTGATGCGCTCTACGCTCACCCTTCGGTTCGTGCCGCTCACCACGCGCTTTACGAATTCTCTGCCGCCTTCCAGCAGCAAAAACAAGTCGTGACGCTCGCTTGGAATCAAGCTGCCAAGCTGCTTGAGCACTCTGTACCGTGCGGAGTAGACCAATCTGTCCCACTCCGGCATCTGACGTAAGGTGGGCGGCAGCTCGCCTTTAGTAATGAGTTTTTCAGTGATTTCCATATGTTGCTGCACCTGCTTACAGTAGTATATAAAATGCCCCTCGATGCTTTGCTCGAAGTCCGCAAGCGAAGAGAAGTGGTCTAAGATCACCGACGCGCTCGGCCCGTAACCGGCGGTATTTATATGGTCAACGGCCGCATTGATGTCGTCGAGCGCGCCGCCGTTAGCCCACAGTACCC
Source organism: uncultured bacterium (assembly GCA_965652795.1). GTDB lineage: Bacteria > Patescibacteriota > Saccharimonadia > Saccharimonadales > UBA4665 > CBFGXJ01. Next base: position 8,853 of record CBFGXJ010000003.1, on the reverse strand, counting down.
GCACGCCCCAGTTGAGGTAGTCTACTTCTTCCCACTCCGTAAATTGGGTTTGCCATGCCTTCCACAGGTCCCAGTCGTGGCGCTTTAGAATGCGCTGACGATAAAATGTGGGGCCTGGCTTGTTTACTCTAGGAGCTCTCCCGGCAGACGCTTCCACCGCATAACGGTAGCGGTGAAAACTAACGAACAGCCGCCTGATCAGAGCACTCTGCGGGCCCGCCCCAAGGGAAGCCATCGCATTGATATGCTGCGTACATATGACTGCTTCCGGGTCATCCTGCTGCAGAAAATGCAGCAGCCATCGTCCGTATTCGACCAGTCCTGATCGGCCCATGCCTTGCCAAGGCTCCAGGAAATCCATCGGCCGGGGGTCGCGGCTCTTATCATACGTGTTCAGATACTCCTTAAGGGGAATGAAGAAACCGCCCCTCTCCAGGTGACGCTGTTGGACATCAACACCTACCAGCAACCGGGCAGTGAAGGGGTCCACGGCGGCGGGGACAAGCTCGGGAATAAAAAAGTATGTCGGACCGCTATCGGCCGCACCCTCATGGCGCATGGTCGCATTATACCGAAGCGAACATTCCGCGCACAACTAGCGCAGGCATGTTTGTAAGCCGCTACGCGTCACGCAACCATATGCAGTATACTGGTAAGCAATGGTACTCGATGATTTCATGTTTCACGTCGCCCATAAGTGGTACCGGTTGCACTGGGCATTTATGGCCATCATCAGCGCTGTCGTTTTGACGGCCTACGGGCTCAGCCGAATCGCACCTAATTTGCTGCCGGATGTAACCACGCATGGCGTCGACACCGTCTCGGCCGTTTTGGCCGCCTGCGCCTTGCTGTACCTGCTGGGGCCGTTCTGGCTGCTCCAGCGCCGCGCCATCGCGCTGGCGACCTTCCTCGGTGCCATGATCAACGCGCTGGTGCTGTTGTACTGCATCAATGCCGCCGGTGCCAGCGCCTACAGCTTGCCGTACATTATCTGCTGGCTGACCATCGTCTTCTTGAGCGGTATTTTCGGCACGCCGATCTTGCTCGGTATCAGCTTGTTTACCAATGTGTACGTGCTGGCGATCAACGACTTCAACGTGACCATCTTCAGCCCCTACGCCTGGCTGCTGGCCAGCGGCTCGGTGAGCGTGATTGTGCTGGGGTACCTCTTTTGGCGCAATCGCTTCACCAATGAGCACGACATGCAGGTCACTCAGCTCTCCGGCATGCTCAAAACCAACCAGCAGCAGTCCGAGATCCTCATTCGCTCCATCGCCGACGGCGTGGTGGGCCTGAGTACCGACGGCAAGATTACCCTCATGAACCCGGCCGCCTCCCAAATGACCGGCTGGCCGATCGACGAAGCCGTCGGCGTCGACGCCGAGCTGGTGCTGAAGCTTTCCACCGAAGCAGGGGAGCCCATCCTGCCCGAAGAAAATCCCATAACTATGGTGTTAAAGCGCCAGAAACCGGCCAACCTCACCTTGCAGCTAACCGGCCGCTCGGATAAAAAAGTAATCTCGCTGATGATCTCACCGATCCTGGCCCAGGGCGGGGGCGCTCCCGTCGGCGCTGTAGCCGTCATACGTGACATCAGCGAAGAACGCGCCGCCGAAAAACAGCGCGCCGAGTTCATCAGCACCGCCAGCCACGAGATGCGCACGCCCGTCGCCGCCATCGAAGGTTACCTGGCCCTAGCCCTGAACGAAAAAGTCAGCAGCATCGACGTCCGCGCCCGCGGCTACCTCGAAAAAGCCCATTCCAGCACCCAGCACCTCGGCAAGCTCTTCCAAGACCTGCTGACCTCATCCAAAGCCGAAGACGGCCGCCTCTCCAACCATCCTGTCGTCGTCGAAATGGGCGCCTTTATGCAGCAGATTTCCGATGACCTCAAGTTCGCCGCCGAAAAGAAGGGGTTGTTTGCCGAGTTCGTCATCGGCGGCGCCGACACGCCGATCGACGCCACCAACAAAGACGCCATGGACGGCCACACCATCAAGCCGCTGTACTATGTCCACGTCGACCCCGACCGCATGCGCGAGGTCATCACCAACATCTTCGACAACGCCTGTAAATACACCGAGCAGGGCAAGATCACCCTCGGCATCACCGGCGACACCGACGTCGTTCAGGTCTACATCCGCGACACCGGCCCCGGCATCCCGCCCGACGACATCCCGCACCTCTTCCAGAAGTTCTACCGCGTCGACAACTCCGCCACCCGCACCATCGGCGGCACCGGCCTGGGGCTCTTTATATGCCGCAAGATCGTCGAGCTGTACCACGGCCGCATCTGGGCCGAGAGCTCGATCGGCAAGGGAAGCACGTTCTTCATCAACATACCGCGGCTGTCAACAGCGCGCGCCGGCGAGTTGCAGGCTGCCGAAGCCGCCAATCCGACCACGGCAGCAGCTGCGGCCAAACCAGCCGGCACGCCCGCCCAAACCGCCGCAAGCTAGAGAACCACACAAGCACTAGCGCTTCCCGAGGAGCATGATACAATAAAGAAAACATTAGCAACTTGGTTGAAATAGGGGACAACAATGGCAAAAATCCTGCTGGTCGAAGACGATAACAACTTGCGCGAGATATATGAAGCGCGCCTCATGGCCGAAGGCTATGACATCGTGTCGGCCATGGACGGTGAGGAAGCCTTGGTCGTTGCCAAGAAGGAGAAGCCGGATCTGATTATCTCTGATGTCATGATGCCGCGTATTTCCGGCTTTGAGATGCTCGATATTTTGCGCAACACCGATGAGCTCAAGCACGTCAAGATCATCATGCTGACGGCTCTCGGCCAGGCCGAAGACAAAACCCGCGCCGACCAGCTGGGTGCTGACCGCTATTTGGTGAAGTCCCAGGTTACCCTGGAAGACATCGTGAAGAGCGCCCAGGAGTTACTTGGCGGCGAGGAAGCCGCGCCGAGTGCGCCGTCGACACCGTCGACCGCCGCAGCCGCCGCTGAACTGGCCGGCACGACTGCTGGTGCCGCCGCGGGCGGGGCAGCTGCCGCGGGCGTAGCTGCCAGCGCAGGAGTCGCCGCCGCAGCCACTGACGTTGCAGCCGCCGCCGCACCAGCCATGCCTGGTGTACCGCCAGCAGCCGCCGCAGCCGTGCCTGTTGCTGCTCCCCCGGCAGCTCCTGCCGCACCTGCCGTTGCCCCAAGTACCGCTCAACCGGCCGTCGACCCCGCAGCTGCTACACCTATAGATGCCACTAATCCAACAGCCGCGGCACCTGCAGGCGCCGCCAGCGCCGCTCCGGCAGCTACCACCACCGATCCGGGCAGTCCTGCCACCCCACCGCCCGTAACCGAGCCGGCACCAGAGCCGCCGCAGCCGCCGGTTAGCTCCGACACAGCAACTGCAACCACACCAGCCGCCGCAGATGCAGCGCAACCCGACGCTCCCGTAGCCGTAGACACCGCACCGCAACCAGCGGGTGCGGCCACGTCCGCTCCAACAGGCCAAACAGACGCAGCTCCAGCCAATACTCCGGCTCCAGCTGAGGTAGCTCCAGCCACCGCAGCGGACGCAACCGCAGAACAGCCCTCAACCAGCACCAGCAACCCAGACGCCCAAGCAAACCCTAGCCCGGCCGTCGCCCCCACGGTAGTTACTCCCGGCGCAACCGCACCCATACCTGAGGACGCCGTACCCGCCCCAGTGAGTGCGCCTGAGTCCAACCCGACACCCGACGCCAGTAGCTCAGATGCCGCCGCAGACCCAACCGCAGATGCAGCCACCGCCGTGACCGATCCAGCCGCTCCCGCCGCCCAAACCACCTCCGAAGAAACTGCCGCCATGAACGCCCAGATCGCCAACTTTGTAAACCAGAACATCCCCGAAGACAGCATCAAGCCAAGTGCCAGCACCGACCCGCAGATCGCCGCGCCCGCCCCAAGCGAGCCAGCCGCGCCCCAAACGCCGCCAGATCCGGTCGCTCCCAGCCCGCAGCAAGAACAGGCGAGCGCCTTGATCGCCGACGCATTGAAAAACCTGGTAGACGACCAGTCGACCGAGCAAGCATCCAGCCAGCCGGCAACAGCCGCAACCGCGCCTCCTATCCCTGAAGCCACCGCTGCAGCCGACGCTGCCGCCATTCCGGCCGGCACCGACGCCGCCCCGGCCGCCGCTACATCCGCAGAGGCCGCCCAGCCTGAAACCGGCGACACCGCAGCCAGTGCCGAGCAACCCCCGGCCGTGCCAGAAGTAACCACCCCGGAAACACCGGCTCCAACCGCTACGCCGGCCGCATCAGTCGCGCCGTCTCCAGCCGACACAGCCGCCGCGTCCGTAGCTGACACAGCACCAGCCCAACCCAGCACGCCCGAATCCGTAGTTATGCCAACCGAGACGTCCGCCTCACCGGCCGAGTCACCAGCCGAACCTACTGTTCCAGAAGAAGACACACCCGACGCGCAAGCCTCGACCGGCGACGGCAGCGTGCCCATTAGCGGCAAGAAAGTCATCCGGCCGTTGCCGCCAGTTGGCGTCGCAGCCACGCAGCCTAATCTGCAAGATCTCCTCGCCAAGGAGGGCATGGGCAGCATCGACGATACTCCACACACCACCAGCGGCGTCGTCCTTAACTCAGACGGCACGCCCAACCAGCCTCATCCGCCCGGCCACGTTATTTCGCCGAGCGGCCAAAGCCAGTCCGGCGTCGACCCGAACAGCATCTCCCTATAGCCATGCGCCTCAATAAGTACATCGCATTTCACACCGGCTTGTCGCGCCGCGCGGCTGATGCCCTCATAGCCGAGGGCAGGGTACACATAAACGGCCGTGATGTCACAGCAGGGCAGGCCGTTGCCGAGGGTGACACCGTTGCCGTGGACGGCCGCCCCATCGCCGGCAAGGCCGCAGCAGTACAGCTTAGCACCGTCATTCTCAACAAACCCGTCGGCTACGTGGTAAGCCGTAACGGGCAGGGCAGCCGCACCATCTACGACCTCTTGCCGCCCGCCTTGCAGCTGCTCAAGCCGGTCGGCCGGCTCGACAAAGACTCGTCAGGTCTATTGCTGCTAACCAACGACGGTCAACTTGCCGAGCAGCTTACGCACCCCCGCTACGCCAAGCAAAAAATCTATGAAGTACAGCTTAACGCCGGCTTACAGCCGCTTCACCGTCAGATGATCAATGATTACGGCATCAATTTGCCGGACGGCAACAGCCGCCTGCTGCTGGATCGCCTGCAGGACGGTGACGATACCCGCTGGATCGTCACCATGAGCGAAGGCCGCAACCGTCAGATCCGCCGCACCTTCGCCGCCTTAGGCTACGACGTCATCCGGCTGCACCGGACCCACTTCGGTCCGTATGCCCTGGGCAACCTGCAATCCGGCCGGCACCGCGCCGTCTAGCCCCCTCAGCGCCTTTAACCCGGCATGTAAGCGGCTAGCCAGCGGCGATCCGGGCGTCATGCAATATACTAAGCCAACCGATGTACTCACGCTGCGAGGTCTCCAGCTCGGGCAGCGGTCGGGTCAGCAGGTGCGAGATCGCATCGCAGCCCCGGTACTCTGATGATTCCGGATCGATTTTAAGCGGCAGCCGGGTGTAGGTTACTCCTTGCACGGGGCTATAGCTGACCGGTTCGACACAAAGCCGCGGCCTGATAACATGCCCATGCTCGGGTGTGACAATATGTATTGCCGAAAGCTCCAGGCGGTGCCGGCGAATAAACCTGTGTTCATCAGGCCCGTCGCCCAGGCACGAACCAGCCGCTTCCTGTGATACCACCCAGCCCGGATACCGGTACATCCAGGTAGCCAGGCCGCCTTCGACGACCGGCCGCGACCGCTCGCGCCAGCGCCCCGCGATCAGGTTGCGGAACAGCTCGTACGCGCCCACTTCATTCGCCACGAATGATTCGAGTCCGTCCCAATAGGATTGACGTTCCAGAGCAATATGTTCGGCCATGTTGCAAGCTATTATGCCTCCGGACTAAGATACTGTCAATCTAGCGCCACATCTGTTATACTATGTGATAATGAGCACAAAATTACCCATCGTGGCAATTGTCGGGCGGGCGAACGTGGGCAAATCCAGTTTGTTCAACGCCATTCTAGAGCGGCGCGAAGCCATCGTCGCCAAAGAAGCCGGCACCACCCGCGACAGCATTATGGCCAAAGCCACTTACGACGGCCAGGATTTCTGGCTGGTTGACACCGCCGGCATCAAGGACGCCGAGGATGACTTCGAGTTTACCATTCAAGAGCAGATCCAACAGGCCGCCGACAGCGCAGATGTCATCTGGGTCGTCGTTGAGGCCAACGTACCTATTACCGAAGAAGACCGCCGCGTCGCAAAAATGGCGCTCAAGAGCCGCAAACCCGTCTTTTTGGTAGTCAACAAAGCCGACAAAGTCCGCAAAAGCCCGGAGGCCATCGACGCCTTCCAGCGTCTTGGCATCAAGCCGGTCATCGCGACCAGCGCCGTGCACCGCGAGGGTATCGACTACTTACTGAACCAGCTCATTGCCGTCATCCCCAAGGCCACCCTGCTCGAAGACGACAACCGCCTGCGTATCGCGCTGCTCGGCCGCCCAAACGTCGGTAAATCCTACTTGTTCAACACCTTAGCGAAGAAACAGCAGGCCATCGTGGCCGACCGCGCCGGCACTACCCGCGACATCAACCGCGCCGTGGTGCGCTACGAGGGCCGCGAGATCGAGATCATGGACACTGCCGGCATCCGCCGCCCCGGCAAGGTCGGGCAGGGGATCGAGCACTTTTCGGTCATCCGCAGCCTGGCCGCCATCGAGCAGGCCGACGTCTGCCTGATGCTGATGGACGCGCACGAGCTCAACACCCAGCTCGACCAACGTATCGTCGGCATGATCAAAGAAGCCGGCAAGGGCCTGGTGCTGGTCGTCAGCAAATGGGACGCCGTCGAAGACAAAGACGCCTACACCCGCGACCTGATCGCCCCTGAAATCGCCGCCACCTTCGACTTCGTACCCTGGGCGCCGCTGATCTTTACCAGCTCCGTTACCGGCAAAAACGTCACCAAGCTCTTTGAGCTAGCCACCGACATCCACACCCGCCGGCAAAAACGCATCCCGACCCGCGAGCTCAACCAATGGCTGGCCAAGGTCACCGACAAGCACCCGCCGGCCGGCCTCAAAAACCGCGCTCCCAAACTGAACTACATGGTCCAGGAAGACGACAACCCCATCCCGGCCTTCAAGGTCTTCGGCGCGCACACCAAGTTTTTGCACTGGAGTTACAAGCGCTACATGGAGCGGTCCCTGCGTGAAGCCTACGGCTTCGAGGGTACGCCAATCCAGTTATGGTTCATCGAAAAACACGACACCCACAAACACGGCCACAGCCCCACCAAGCCGCCGCGCAAGAACCACGGCAACCGGAGCACTACGCGCGGTCAGTAAGCTTAAACGGCCGGGTCATTCGCGCGTCACTGGCCCGCCGGGAGTTCCGCTTAGCCGCCGATAACCTGTTTGACGCCCGCCCATCGACTTGTATAGACTAATAGAATGACACACATGCTACCACGACTATCAAGCCGCGCCGCCATGGTACAAGGAGCATAGCAGTGGCACTCTTCCAAAAGCGCTTTGACGCCGGCAAAAACGCCGCACTCTACACCATCGGCAAGAATAATACCGTGCTTATCATCGGTCTCGGCAACGTCGGCTCCGAGTACGACGGCACGCGCCACAACGCTGGCTTCGCCGCGGTAGACCGCTTTGTGCAAGACAACGACCTCGCCGCCTGGATCGAGAAAAAAGACCTCAAATGCCATCTGTCCTCCGGCCAGCTGGGCGACACGCGCGTCATCGTCATCAAGCCCACCACCTTCATGAACCTGAGCGGGGAAGCCGCTCAGGCCGTGACGCATTTCTATAAAGTCCAGCCCGACCGCATCATTGCCGTCTACGACGAGCTGGATGTGCCCTTCGGCCAAATCCGCACCCGCATTGGCGGCAGCTCGGCAGGGCACAACGGCGTCAAGTCGCTCATGCAGCACCTCGGCGAAGGCTTCGGCCGCGTCCGCATCGGCATTGGCCCCAAGACGCCCGAGCAAATGGACACCGCCGACTTCGTCCTGCAGGCGTGTTCGCCGGAGCAAAAAGAACAGATGCCTGCACTCACGCGCGAAGCATCTGCTATTTTGAGCGAGTACGTCTACGGCGGGCAGTTGCCAGCTGAAACGCGCTCGTTTCTTGTTTAGATTTGGCTAGCCGAAGAAAAAGCGCAGGTCGCGGTTGCGGATCATACAGGTATCCAATACCGTGTGACCCGCATGATATTGCACCGAGTCGCTGTTGTGCGGTGCTGGCTCGAACAGGGTCGAGTCAACGCTGTGCTCCTCGCGGAGCGTACGGGCAACACTGACGCTCATGTCGTTCATAACGATCGTCATGGGCAGGCGGCGACCGCCGGTTACTTCAGAAGGGTGCGCTTCAACATAATTACGTAGCACCAATCCGGCGGCGGCCACGTTGCGGTTCATGCGTAGTTTTTCGATGACAAGGTCGACGACCATAGCGTCAATGTCGTGCCGTATGTGCTGCACGGCCTCACTACGCGCCATCTCGATGAGATTATCAGCCACCACCGGTACGGTTTCACCATTGATCAGCCCGTAGTCGATCCGTTCGGCATACGGCCGGCCCGGCACGTCGACTACCGTCCTTGTAATACGGTTGTACAGTTGGGTAGTGCCTTTGACTTCGTCGTCTTCCAGTACCGCCAGGCCGCCCGCTAAATCGCGCAGCAAACTATTAGGCCGGGTATCATTCAGGCTATAGGCCCCGACCCGGCTAGCGGCCTGGCGGTACTGGAACACAACGAAGTCAAAGGCACTACCCAACTGTACAACCGTA
>CBFGXJ010000002.1:0-121277 GCA_965652795.1 uncultured bacterium | reverse complement strand
TGGCAGGGGTGGCTGTACGTTAATGGAACTTTTGACGCGGAGCTGGCGAAGATTAGCGTTCGTGAGATCCGCGAACTTCTTGACGAAGAACAAGCATCTATTTGCTACAATACAGGCATGGAAAAAACAATAGTATCTGATTGGATTAATACGGAAAGAATTGGTTACTGGGTAGGTGCAGTTCTGTCACCGTCAAACCAGCAGAAAATTGCCAACTTGCTTGAAGATTTAAAAAAGGAACTGCCGGATATAATCTGGCCCATGCCTACCGCCCAATTACATACGACATTGTTCGAAATAGTTATGACATTTCGCGATTACGAGGATGACCGTGATGCCATCTTTGAGAAGTACCGTCCTGCACTCGATGCCGAACTGACGGCACAGCTCGCCAACCAAAGCCCCATCACAATCCGCTTTGATACGCTCGAAGTCAGCCCTAACGCCATCATCATTCGCGGAACCGATGACGGTAGTTTCCAGAGAATTAGGGATGCGATTAGCGGCAAAAACTTATTACCCGCAGGCACGAGAACACCGCCGGATATTATTCATTCCTCCATCGCCCGCTATGTAAAAGAGGATGATCTCGTAAGAGTAAATGAGATCGTAAATAACCAACAACTAGATTTAACGGAGACAGTTAAGCAATTCGAGCTTGTTCGGATCTGGCGTATGCCAATGGATTACGAAACACTCAAGGTCTACCCGCTCCTTGGCGGCCAAGGCGAGTCATAGTTGCGGCATTTCTCTTCTAAAAATGAAAAGTCGCGCTTTCGCACAACTTGACAAACGTATAATTTCATGGCAGGGGAGACAGGACTCGAACCTGCGACACCCGGTTTTGGAGACCGGTGCTCTACCAACTGAGCTACTCCCCTATAGGGTATAGGCGCAATCATAGCAAAAAACAGCGGTTTTTGCCAGCTTGAGCCTTGAAGCTTCGCATGGCGCCGAAGCGCCGCTGCAACTTCGGCACGCATTCCACGTAAGTCTTCATCCTGTAGATTAGCCAGAGAACGCCTCAGCCTACGACTGCGTTGGCTGCGCGCACCGGGCTTCTCTAACAGATACGAATCCTGAGAACCTGAACAATACCTGCAATTGAAAAACATATGCAATACAATATTTTCGGCGCACATGCTATGATGAGCCCATGAACAAGAACATGGCAGTACACGAGCAAGGTATTCAGGGGTGGAGCGCGGAAGTGCGCGGCATGGCGTCGTATCAAGGCGACCCGAGTGCCTGGGCGGCTCATGTCCTGCTGCATCATGAGCAGCCGTATAACCCGAACAGTCCGCTGACGGTGAGCATTGTCGGCGGCACCCAGGCCGGTGTAGAGGGAGCCTTCAACCTCGGTCACAATGAGGAAGATTATGCCAGCAGCGGAGTCAGCACCATGATAGACAGCCGCGTCGGCGTGCTTGGCTCAGCGGTAGTGAACCACAGCGAGATTTCGGTCTTCAGCGACGAGCCGGGCGAGCGCTTTAATCCGGGCGCTCCATTGTTGGCTCTTTCAGAGTTCAGCCGGGCGCACGACTTGCGCTGGCGCTGGCACCCGGCAAAGCCGATCGAAGGGCCGCAGGCTATCGGCACGGCCGAGCTTCTGGATCCGCACAAGCAGCATCCCTTAGTCGTAGGCTTTGAGGGTGCTCCGCCGCAGCCATCACACACCCAAGAACTCATTACGGTTTCCAGCCACGACCTGCTTCTGGCTGGCCTGCGGGCAGCCAGCGCACACGCGATCTACCATCTGCGTGCCAAGCACGCTAACACCGGTCACGCCAGCTAAGGCCTTTCCATTCCAGGCAATATCTGATATATGTAGGTACTAAGATGTCGAAGGTAGTGCCCAACAAACCACTTCTCGTACTCTTATACGGCTTCCCGGGTAGCGGCAAGACGTTTTTCGCCCGTCAAATTTGTGAGCATCTGCAGGCCGCACACGTCCAAGGCGAGCGCATCCGCACCGAACTCTTTGAAACCCCGCGCTACGACCGTGAAGAAAACAGCGTCGTCGAACACCTCACCGAATATATGGCCGGCGAGTTCCTCAATGCCGGCCTAAGTGTCGTCTACGACAGCAACGCCATTCGCCTCAGCCAGCGCCGCAGCTTGCGCGAGCTGGCCCGCAAATGCCGTGCCACGCCAGTGCTGATCTGGTTCCAGATCGATGCCGACAGCGCCTTCGCGCGCGCCAGTAAACGCGACCGCCGCCGTGCCGACGACAAATACGCCCCGCCCATCGACACCGAAACCTTTGAGCGCCTCGCCGGCGGCATGCAAAATCCGTCGAATGAAGATTACATCGTTATCAGTGGCAAGCACACCTTCAACACCCAACTCAGCGCCTTTATGAAGCGCCTTAGCGAGCTTGGTCTGATCTCGCCCAGCGAGCCGGCCGGCCGTTCAGTCGTCAAACCCGGCCTGGTTAACCTGGTGCCGAACCCGGCCGCCGGACGCGTCGACATGTCGCGCCGCAATATTATTATCCGGTAAGCCTTTTTGGCGGCACGATCACCAGCATGCCCGTGAAGCTCGTCACCATCGAAGGCATTGGCCAGGTCAGTCTGTACAAGCGCCGCGGCAACCGCTCGATCCGTTTGAGCCTGCGGCCCGACGGGGAAGTGCGCGTTTCGCTGCCAGCGTGGCTGCCGTATGCTGCCGGCGTCAAGTTTGCCCAGTCGCGGGCGCAGTGGATTGAGCAACAGCGCCAGACTGCGCCGTCGCCGGATGCACTGGCGCATGGCCACCGTATCGGCAAGGCGCATCGCATCAGCCTGGAGCCGCATGCCACCGATAAAGTATCGACCCGGCTGGACGGCAACGAAATCCGTATTTTATACCCGCTATCCTTGACGCCACAACATCCGAGCGTCCAAAAAGCTGCCGTTACGGCCGCTACCCGGGCACTGCGACGCGAAGCCGAAACTTTGCTTCCGCAGCGCCTCAAGACCATTGCCGGCCAAACCGGCTTCGCATATAAAAGCGTGGAGGTGCGCCAGCTCAAAAGCCGCTGGGGCAGCTGCACGGCGCAGCGCGAAATCACACTGAATCTGTTTCTTATGCAGTTACCGTGGCATCTGATCGACTACGTACTGTTGCATGAGCTGGTGCACACCGAAGTTATGCGCCACGGGCCTCCGTTTTGGGAGCGCTTCGAGCAGCATCAGCCGCACGCCAAGAAACTACGCAAAGAAATCGCCGCTTACCAACCGGTGCTGCAGCCTATTTTGCCGTAACCTTCCTACTGCAGACGGTGCGCGGCAATAACACATCGTATGTCTTGATTGGCGCTTGCCCCGATCAAGACATACCGCCGCTCCCGGGGGCACTGGCTACTATCGGCTGCCGATCTGTGGCATAATACGCTTATGTCTCTTGCCAGGATTTTTCGCCCTAGCCGGCTGCCCAGCCGCTCCAATGTTGAGCATGAGCGGCTCACCAGTCTGATCAACAGCATGGCCGACGGCGTGATTGCCGTCGACCAGAACATGAGCATCGTGTTGTCGAACGGTGCGGCGCTCAACATCCTGGATGTCAACAGCTCGCTGCGCGGCAAGCGTCTCGGCAACGTACTGAAGCTGGAAGACAAAAATAATCAGCCGATCGACAGTGAAGAGCTGGTCCGCGGCACCAAAACCTCAACCTCCAGCCGCGACTTGCATTTGCGTTACGACGACGACAGCATCCTCAGTCTCTACCTCAGCATCGCGCCGGTACACTTAGGCTACGGCAAGCGCGGACAGCGCGGCTTCGTGCTGCTGATGCGCGATATCACACACGAAAAATCACTCGAGGAAGAGCGCGACGAATTCATCAGCGTCATCAGCCATGAGCTGCGCACGCCGATTGCGATTGCCGAGGGCAACTTGTCGAACGCCCAGTTTATCGCCCGCAAAACACAGGATGTCGCCGCTATTGAGGCTGCGCTCAAACAAGCCCACGAGCAAATTTTATTCTTGTCATCAATGGTCAATGACCTGGCGACGCTGTCGCGGGCCGAACGCGGCAAGCTGGCGCCCGACATTGGCCCGATCGACATTCCCGGCCTTGTCAAAGAGCTCTCCGACGCCTACGGCCCGCAGGCGGCCGAGAAGGGGATCGGCCTGCGCACCAACGTCGATCCGAAGGCCGCCACCGTCCAATCCGGTCGTTTGTACCTGCGTGAAATACTGCAAAACTTCATCACCAACGCCATCAAATATACCGAGGCCGGCGGTTTGATCACGTTGAGCGTCGAACCGGAAGAAAAGGGCGTGCTCTTCCAGGTGGCCGACACCGGCATTGGCATCAGCAAAAGCGACCAAGAGAAAGTGTTCGACAAGTTCTTCCGCTCCGAAGACTACCGCACCCGCGAAACCAGCGGCACCGGCCTGGGGCTGTATGTCACTATGAAGCTGGCACGCCTGCTCCATGCCGAAATCGAGCTGAAGAGCGAACTCAACAAAGGTTCAACATTCTCGATTTTCATCCCGAATCTGCAATAGCTTGCCCTAATCGCCGGCGCCTTCATACCAGCCTTAGCAGCAGGTACGTTGATAGCGGCCAGCCTCAAAGCGGCTCTTCCTCCTTAGGCTGGTCTTTCAGACACGGCAACAACCCTTGCTCACCATCGCGCATAATTGCTGCGACCCAGCCTTCACCAATGGGGCCAGGAGCCACCATATTTACTTTATTCATATAACCCCCGCAGTTGTGCTGCTTGGATTCAATGGGCGCGACGAACTGTAGCCGTTTTAAGCGTTTTACGTGCTCTTCAGTGCCGGTCATCGTTAAGCCGGTGCAAGAAACGATCCGCTTTGGGATAAAACCCGGTTCGTCGCCGCTACGTAGCGCAGACATAATCTGGCAGCCAATACACGCCGCAACCTCACGACGGGCGGGCGTGAGACGCCACCCATTCTCTTGAAGGTACTGCAGTGAATGTTGAGCACGGCCAGTGGTGCTATTCGTAACTGCTTGATGCATACCTTGCAGTCCCGTTGTGTTCATAGGGCACGTTTCGGGCGCTGCGAGCAAGCCTCTAAACTGACGGCCCGTTTCTGATTCGGCTGGTGTATATATACGCGTAGCACTGCCTACACCATCAACCATGCCACTTAAGGTAACCAATGCGGACTGCTCTAGGTTTATAAGCAGCTTCCCGCTGTAATTGTGGGGTACGCCCGGTACGCATCTCCTCATGACATAAGAACTGCATATTGGACGTCCCGTAGAAGCTTCAGATGAATCCCATTGGCAAGCCATACATCCCAGCATTTGTTGCCGTAGCAGAATATCCGCTACGCCTTGTTGCGCCAGGAAATGATCTAGACTTGCGTTCGCTTCTGGATGACCGTTATATTCAGAAGACATTGCATGAGATTATACTATCTCTGTTCGATCTCGGGCAGATGCGGCACGACATGCATAACCGGAATACAGACGTTACGACCCTTCCACTCTACCTTCGAGAACTCATAACGCCACATCGAGTAGTGCAGGTAGGCGATGTCCACCACGAACATCCACGGCGCAGCAATCAGGCCGAACCACCAGCTGTTCACGCTCGTGTGCAGCGCCACCAGCTCGTGCGTTATCACCAGCAGGCCGGCAGCCAGAATACTCAAGATATGCGCTGGCAAGCCGATATCCACCCAAAAACCAGCCACCGCCATTATGAAAGGTGCAACCAGCAAACCGCCCTCAAGCAGCGATACGATGGCAACTTGCTCCGGCCGCCGGTGGACTTGCGGGTAGCGCATGCGTACGGCGGTTTCGCGCTGGGCGCTGATGCGCTTGACGCTGTACAGGCCCAATAGGTGGTTGCTGCGCATAAAACTGTAGCCGTCCTGGCGTTCCATGGCTTTGCGGGCAAAGTGTGCCTCCGGCACGATGGCCCGGCTGACAGCCGCAAAGCCGCCGTCGCGCTTCAGCATGTCCGCATCGGCGATCCAGCAGGTGCTAAGCACCGGCGGACGGTTAAACAGCCGCCGCGGCGGCACCAGCTCCCACCAGTAACGCATGGGCTGTAAGAGCGACAAAACGCCGTGCACCTCAGGCCCGCGTTCCGGCAGAATGCTGACAAGCGACTTTTTGCGCTCCAACAGTACAGTTATCAGGTGTCTGATGCTGTGCGGGCTCAGCCGGACATCTACGCCCAAAAAGAGTATGTAATCACCACTGGCTTCACGCCGAAGCTGCTCATACGCCCAGTTTTTAGCAAACCAAGTTTGGGTCGGCTCCTTGCCCTGCAAAAAACGCACGCCGGCATGGGCGAAGCTGCGGATGATCTCGGGTGTGCGCTTGGTCTGCGAACAATCGTCGAGCACCAGTATTTCCAGCTTTGGATAATCACTGGCCAGAATACTTTGCAGGCAGGCTTGCAGATCGGCGCTTTCATTGCGGGCCGGCACCGCCACGGTTACAGTTGGCAGTTCTTTATCTGAAAAGTGCACGTTAGTACGCGGCCAGGCAGTCCGCTTAAGCGTACGCATCACAGAAAGCAACGCAACCAGCGCCACTGCCGCCGAGGCGACAGCCGCAATAAGCCACACTGTCTGACCCGGCACCTCAAAGACCTCCCCAGGCCACCACGCCGCCAACGTCACCGCTTGCAACCCCAAAAGCGTCCAGAAAGTTGAGCGCGTCACACGCTGCAGATACCGTTCGTGCATCTGATTTTGCAAAATGCGGAAGAGGTTAACAATGCGGTATCCGGACAATAAGGCAAAAATGACACCGTAGCCGCCTAAGCCCACCACCGGCGCAAGACCGGCCGCAAACGCCAGCAGCGCAATGATACTTACCGCTCCGATCGTGCGCGGCCACCCCGGCGGAGAATAGTGCAAACTTACTTCCAGTGTCGTCGCTGCCAGCCAAATCAGAAACATAACCGTCATATATTATAGACTATACACTACTGGCGATCTGCGTTACACTAGCCGGTATGTTCGGACGCGGACCAGAAAGAAGCCAATTACCGCCCGTCCAGGCCAACAGATTACTTGGAGCAGGATTCATTATGTTTGCCGCCGGTATAGGGGTCCATGTCACCAATCTACCCGAGCTAAGCGGCGTGCTGTGCCGTGATGTTGTCGCTCTGCAAAGAGAAGATAATCGCATTAATCCTAATGAGCCGGCATGTCAAAGGCTTGAAAACGCCGTCGATTCCGCAGCCACCTTTTCTGCTGCCATCGGTGGCCCGGCCATGTCAAGCGGCGCGACATGGCTGTTCCTTGTCAACCGCCGGCGGCGGAATGAAGACTAACTGTTGACTAAACGCCCCGGATATCCTACACTTGACTTGTTGAAGAAGTCTACCGTATTAAGGTAGTCTTTTTTATTAGGGGAGAAACCACGTGGCAGAAGAGAAAAAACCAACCCGGATCCTACGCCCTGCCAAGAGCGAGACCGTCCGCGAGAAAGTCGAACGTACCGCAGCGCTGGCAGAAGCCAAGCCCCGCAAGCTGGCTAAAACCACCAAAAAAGCCGCTGCGCCTTTCCGCTTCCTTGGCCGTTTGCTGCGGCCGGTCGGCAAGGTACTGCGCTTCATCGTTCCGCCGTACTTCCGCAACAGCTGGAAGGAACTGCGGCTGGTAACCTGGCCGAGCCGGCGCGAGACACTCCGCCTGACCGGCGCAGTCATTATGTTTTCAATCGTCTTCGGCGCTGTTATCGCCGCAGTCGACTACGGCTTAGAGAAACTATTTAAAGAGGTATTACTAAAATAATGAGCAAACGTTACGACGCCAGCAAGCAGTGGTACGCAATCCACACCTACAGCGGCTACGAAGAAAAAGTCGCCGAGTCGATCCGCCAGCGCGCGGACTCGCTCGACATGAAAGATAAGATTTTCCAGGTCCTGGTACCAAAGGAAAAGATGATCGAGATCAAGAACGGCAAGCGCCGCGTGGTTGAGAAGCGCATCTTCCAGGGCTACGTGCTCGTACAAATGAAGATGAGTGAAGACGCCTGGTACATCGTGCGCAACACGCCCAGCGTCACCGGCTTTGTCGGCAGCGGCACCGAGCCGACGCCGATCGGCCCCGAAGAAGTCGAGAAAATCCAGAAGCGCATGGGCCTCGAGCAGCCGAAGCACAAGATCGATTACCGCTTGGGCGAGGTTGTCTCTATTACCGACGGGCCGTTCAAGGGCTTCGACGGCACCATCAACGAGATCGACCCGGCCAAGGGCAAGCTTAAAGTTTTGGTCAACATGTTCGGCCGCGAAACACCGGTTGAGCTGGACAGTTTGCAAGTCAAGCGCGTCTAAAGCCAACGGGAGACATCGGTATGGAGGAGCGGTCACGAGCCCATCAAGCATTCGACAAATATGTTGCTAACCGTATCGGCATAGGCGTCTCTATGGGAGGAGCTGTTGCCTGCAGCATAGAAGGCTTACACGAAGCAGCTCAGGTATTTGGTCAGGAGCATATAGACAGGGGTGACCTTGCGGCGCCTATGGGCTATGCTCTGGGCGCAACAGTATTAGCTAACGTAGCCTACCTGGCAATAAGCAACTTCAGGAGCATCCGCGCCGGAACCTACCCCCACGAGCAATGATCCCCCTAACTGCCGGCATACCGTACCAACCATACTGCTTATGCTACAATATGGGGCATGGCCAACACCTGTTCGTTTGCCGCAAAGATTATCAGAGAAACAAAGTTACTAGCCCCGGCAGGCCTACTGGCCGAGGGTGAAGATATGCTATTTTCAAATCAGGCAACAGACCGTTGCCGAGCGCTCGCAACCTACCTGGCGGCCTGTGGCAGGTGCGCCCTGACGGGTCAGTTCATAGATCAATCATCAGAGGAATGCGGTCTAACAGAACCTCAAAGGTCAACCGTTAATCAGACCATGGATATTCCGCCGCGCTACAACCCCGAACCACTGCAAAAGCTCAGTTCGCAGCCCCAGCTTCGAATAAAGCCGGAAAGCCCGCCGTTATAGCTTGCTAAAAGACAAGCCCTCACCCCGCACGTAGCGAGCGGCCCCACTAGACAAAACCGGTCAATTTGTTGTAAAATCAATCTGTTACGCACTACTAAAAGGTAGGAGAGCCAGGGCAGAGGCTTCTAACTCTAGTCGGCTCGATAAGGAGAACAACCCAATGGCAAAAGCCGTAAAAGCAAACTTAAAGATGAAAATCCGTGCCGGTCAGGCCAGCGCAGCGCCTCCGGTAGGTAGCTCACTTGGTCAGCACGGCGTGAACATGATGGACTTCATCAACCCGTTCAACGACCAGACCAAAGACATGCAGGGTCAGACTGTGACCGTGCATATCACCATTTTTGAAGACCGCACCATGAGCTGGCGCGTCGTGGGCATGCCCACCGACGACCGCATCCGTGCCGCACTGGGCATCCAGAAAGGCTCCGGCAAGCCGAACAGCGAAAAGATCGCCAAGAAGCTGAGCGACGCCGACCTAACCAAGATCGCTGAAGAAAAAGCCGCCGACATGAACACCGATGACATCGACGCCGTCAAGAAAATGGTCGCCGGCACCGCCCGCTCGATGGGTGTTGAAGTCGAGACATAAGCACCATGGCTAACGAGGCACTGTCGTCCCTTCACCTCGAGCCTTCTGCGCTAACACCGCCGCAACGGCCGGACTGGCCGACCTTGGCCGAATTTGGCCAGTCGAGCCACCCACCGGCTTCGGAATGGTACGTAGGCGAAATATGCACCCTTATAGGCGACCGTGAGCGCATACTAGGCATGAATAGCCTACGAGAAGTAGTCACAGCCCCGGGTCTCGACTCGGCAACCGGCCAGCCGGTCTTCAGGATTAACCCCACCTACCACAATCAAGTGAGCAGGTACATGCGGTTCCTGATATCAGCATCAGAATAAATCAATCATAGCGTGGGAGGCCGCTCACCTCGGCCGCTCGCACCACTAAAGGAGAATAATCATGGCAAAAGCCAAAGACGAAGACAAGAACATTGTCGAAACCGTAGTAGAAAAAGTCGCCGACGCGGCTGAAACCGTCGTTGAAAAGACGGCTGAAGTCGTAGAAAAAGCCGCCAGCGCCGTTGCCGAGCGCACCGAGGCCGTCGATGAAGGCGCCGCAGCCGCCCAAGAAGACGCTAAGACCGCTAAAGCCGGTAAGCGCAGCGCAAAGTCGCTGAAGGAAGCCGAAGAGAAGCAGGCGAAGGAAGAGCGCAAAGCTCACGCCGCTGAAGCCGACGCCGACGACAAGCCGAAGCAAAAAGCCAACCCGACCCGCCCGCGCCTGGAGCGTCAGGGCAAGAAGTTCCGCGACGCTGCCGCTAAGGTTGAAAAAGACAAAGTATACAGCCTGGCCGAGGCTCTCGCCCTTGCCGTCGACACCAATCCGGCCAAGTTCGACGCCACCGTCGAACTGCACGTCAACCTGAATGTCGACCCGCGCCACGCCGATCAGAACATCCGCGACAACCTGGTACTGCCAAACGGCACCGGTAAGACTATCCGCGTTGCCGCCCTGGCCGACGAAGGCACCGACGGCGCCGACCTGGCTGGCGTTGAGGCCATTTTGAAGGAGCTCGAGAAGGGTCAGATCAACTTCGACATCCTGATCGCGACTCCGGCCAACATGCCGAAGCTCGGTAAGTTCGCCCGCGTCCTCGGCCCCCGCGGTTTAATGCCCAACCCGAAGAGCGGCACCGTCACCACCGACGTCGCCAAAGCCATCAAAGAAGCCAAAGCCGGCCGGGTTGAATACCGCGTCGACTCAACCGGCATCGTTCATGTCGGTGTCGGTAAAGTAAGCTTCGGCGCCGGTAAGCTCGAAGAAAACACCCGCGCCGTACTGGCCAGCATCAAGGGCAACAAGCCCGCCAGCGTAAAAGGCACGTACGTTAAGGTGATCCACCTGAGCACCACGATGGGCCCGTCGATTACGGTCGCTGTCAGCGAACTGTAAGGTACGACTCCCTCTGATAGCAACTCCTGGTAGGCCAAACTACCAGGAGTTGCTTTATTACGTATTTATAGTATAATATTAAAATGAATCCTTCAGGGAATTTTGAACATATTGCCGCCGCCGTTTCTCTCCGCTCAGCTGGCGTTCTGGCAGCTGTCACACTTCTAATGGGTCCGAGCGGTTGCTCGGTCGAACAGAACGAAGGATATGCCCGTGCTACACAGGGCTCAGCCGCGGCTTTTCCGCCAGGTGCCTGTAAGCTGTACCCTTTTGATAGCCCCGAACAAAAGCGCAAGTCTGCCGAACGCTGTATACCAGCGATGGAAGCCGGCTCCGTGGCGATCGTTGCCGCAGGGGTGTCGCTTGAGTCAGCGCAAACAGTAGCAAACGATCTAGTAACCCAAGTTAAGGCTGCGACCGGAGGCTTAATTACGGTCTCTGCCACGCCCATACCCGCATCGGCTGAAGTCGGAGCTAGCGTTGAAACAATGAGCTGCATTGATTATACAAACACTGACAACATGGTCGCAGTCAAAGCAGACATCGCCATGCCTACATTGCGCGAGGCTGATTTCGTAGTTGCACTTACCGATAAACCGGCCTGCAAAAGAAGCACTGGTGGCACTGCGAATATCCGTACCAACCGCCACGCCGATATATACAATGTAACCAGCCATCCCGCAGACTTGACCGAAGCCGGTACGTCGGCCGGACATGAATTACTCCATTTGTATCTGCTTGGTCATAGCGGCTGGCTACATACCAGCGAAGCCGAGCAAACGACCCTCCAAAATGCTACCGTTGAAAATCCGGCCGACCTGATGACATTCATACGTGGCGGCAACTATAAAGAGTATGACGGCGGCGCAATGCGCGGCGATATAATGGGGAAGGTTCAGGGCTTCGACCCTCAAGATATTACCTGTAACCCGGTGCATAAAGCCAAGCTCATGTGGCCGCAGATCATACGCGGCGAGCGCGTCTCGCCCGAACACAAGCTTGAAGCCGGCAATAGCATACAATTAGGCGCCGAAGCGCAAGCCGCCGCCGAGCAGTTTGCGGCTCTACCTCTAGCACGCTCCATTATATTGCAAGATGGAGGCTACCCGGCAAAGACATTCGACACGCTTAATATAATCCCCATCGTTAAGAACGGCGAGATAACGGGCGCGCGGCTGATGTTATCCGACAAGCATAGTAACGTCGTGGAAATCGCTGCCTTGAAATCTACTTCCAATCCGATAGCGCTGACGTACGAGGGCCAGCGCATTACCCTAGACATCAAAAAACGCAGCCTGGACGTCTCGCACGGTTAAACCGTAGCGAAAATTAGAACAAGCGGCCCGCCAAAAGGCCGCTTTTTATGGTATGATACTTGAAACAAGAGGAGGATACCTTAAATGGCAGAAGACGCAGCACAAAACCTTACCCCGCCGGCCGCTAACGAGCCCGATGCCTATTACGGCAGCGATGACGCCGGAAACGAAGAGATCGACCTGAGCTTCTTAGACGAAGACGAGTCTAAAAAATAATCTCCGAATGAAACCCAGCTTGCGCATCGGTTTGGTGGTTCCTCATATCTTCATGCATGAGGCGCTGTTGCCGCATGTGATCTTTTCTCCGGGACAGCTGGCGCTGCAACTAGCAGATGGCTTGGTCGATGCGGGCGCCAGTGTCACGCTTTTTACGCCGGGGCCGGTACAAACGCGGGCCCGTAATGTTACGGCCGACTTACGGTTATTTGAGCAAGAGTTGGCCGGGCGAGGCGACAGCTACCTCGACCTGCTTAAAAAACATCCGTTCACATTTGTTACGCTGGCCCGCCAACTGCAAAGTGAGCTGGTAGCCAGCGCGTACGTGCTGGCTAATGCCGGCGAGCTCGATATAGTGCACGTCTACACCAATGAGGAAGAGCTGGCCTTGCCATTTGCCACCCTCTGCAACCGCCCGGTGGTGTTTACGCATCATGACCCTTTTAATTTGCTAGTGAAGTATAAGAATGTGATGCCGAAGTACAAAACACTTAACTGGTTAAGTATGTCTTTGGCGCAGCGGCGGGCAATGCCGCCCGACACGCACTGGGTAGGGAACATTTACCACGGCCTAGCCGAAGGCGCCTTGCAGCCGGTAGCGTCGCCGACGGGCGACTACGTAGCGTACCTGGGCCGGATTATCGAGTCGAAGGGCGTGCATCTGGCGATCGAGGCCATTCGCGCCCACAACGCGGCGCACCCGGATGACCAGTTACGGCTGAAAATCGCCGGTAAACACTACAGCGAGCACACCAAAGACACCTACTGGCGCACAAAGGTTGAACCGCAGCTGGACGATATGGTTGAATACGTCGGCTTTATTGATTCTGACGCCGGCAAGCAGGAGTTCCTGGGCAACGCCCGCGGCCTGCTGGTGCCGTCGCTGTTCGACGAGCCCTTCGGCATGGTGATGATCGAGGCGCTGGCCTGCGGGACGCCGGTGATCGGGCTGGACTCGGGAGCTATCCCCGAGGTCATCGAGAATGGCGTGACTGGCTTCGTAGTTGCAAAATCCGCTGAAGGCGGAAAGGCAGGCGATGATCGCGCCTCAGCTGAGGGGCAAGCCGCTTCGACCAGCCAAGCCCAGGCAGATAATCAAACAGCTGACAGCCAAGCCTTAGCCGCAGCAATCCCTAAGCTAAAACAGATAGACCGCGCCGCTTGCCGCCGCGCCTTCGAGGACCGCTTCACCATGCGGCGTATGTGTGCCGAGCATGTGCAGGTATACCAAACTTTGAGCGACCGCGCGATTCGCTAGCGGTTTGTAAACAACGATGCTTTTCAGCCCTGCAATCTGCGGTACAATACAACTATGAATCCAGACATCCAAGCCTACAACGACGCCCTGCCGGCCGACCGCAAAGCCATCTGCGACAGGTTAACCACAGAAATCCGCGCCGGTTTGCCGGACGCCGAGAGTAAAGTGTGGCACGGCCATCCGGTATGGTTTTTGGACGGCAACCCGATTACGGGGTATGCCTCGCGTAAAGACTCTATCCAGCTGCTCTTTTGGAGCGGGCAGTCGTTTGAGGAGCCGGGCCTAGCGCCGGAAGGCAGCTTTAAAGCGGCCGAAAAACGTTACACTAATGCGTCTCAAGTAGACGCCGGCGAACTGCAACGTTGGTTAGAAAAATCCCGTGCAATCCAGTGGGACTATAAGAACATCGTCAAACGCAAGGGTGAGCTGGTCCGGCTGTAAACGAGGCTATTTTGATTCAGGTGATTGTACAATTTGCACATTTATACTCTGATCATACTGATGGATAACTTGTTTATAGATGATTTGCGGAGGAGAACTATTTGTTAAAAGTGGTATAAGTAGCTGCAAAATAGATATATAAATCTGCAAAATAGTTAATCTAACAATCCCATTATTATCAGGTAACCATTTTTCAAATTCCCTAAAGCGATCATCCTTAAGAATTCTGTCATCCGATTTTTCTTTCGCTTCTTTTAACCCATCGATGAGGTCCTGGGCTGTGGCTACAGGATCGGATGAATTTTGTATTACGCTGATAATGCCTTCAATTGAGGCACGAAAAGTACCGTCCGGCACGGCTTCAATTGAGCCGCAATGTCGACATTGTGAAAGCGTACCTAAAAATGTAACTTCACCCTCACCAATGACATAACCGGAGGGAAATAACTTCCCACAGCTTAAACATCGTAATTGCATCTCAGACATTTCTTTTACTCCTACAGGATAACCAAGTCAGTCTTCAGCCGCGGGTGCGCCTGATACCCCTCAAGCACGAAATTCTCTTCTTTGAAGTCATCAATCGACTGCACATCGCCAACAATCTTAAGCCGCGGCAAGGGGTACGGCTTGCGCTTCATTTGCTCAATCGCACCCTCGATATGATTCGTATACAAATGCGCATTGCCGGCCGAAATAATCAGCTCGCGCGCCTCCAGGCCCGTTACATGCGCAACCATGTGGAGCAGCAGTGCATACTGCGCGATGTTAAACGGCGCGCCCAAAAACACATCCCACGACCGTTGGTAGAGGTGCAGCCGCAGCTTGCCCTTCGTCACATCAAACTGAAACATTGTGTGGCAGGGCGGGAGGCGCATTTCCTCCAGTTCGCCGGCGTTCCAGGCGTTCACGATGATGCCTTTTGAATGCGGGTTATTCTTGATTTCGTCGATCGCCCAGGCTAGTTGGTCGAATTCGGTGCCATCAGGACGCTTCCAGTGCCGCCATTGCACGCCGTAGACACGGCCTAAGTCAGTTTTACCTTCATGCAAAAACCCATCCCAGTAATGAATCTTGTGGTCATGCAAATATTGCACTTCAGACGAGCCGGAGATAAACCAGAACAGCTCGTGCAGCAAAATCTTGAAGGGCATTTTTTTGGTGGTTAGCAGCGGGAAGCCCGCTCGCATGTCGAAGCGGACTTGCGCGCCGAAGACGGATTTGATCGGGTGGATGCCGCGCGTCGGCTTGGTGCGCCCATCTTTGATGATGTGCGCCATCAACTTCAAATACTCGTACTCCGGGTGGCTCATAACAATAACCATTATTGGCGTTTGGCGGGCAACGGTCAAATGCTATACTGCGGATATTATGCAGAAACAGGGGCCAGAAAGGGTTATTTTACAACGGGTGCTGGCGGCCTACGGCTTAGGCGCGGCAAAAGCGGGCCCGCCGCAGAAAGGGTACCGCAATACGTCGTACTGCCTGACACTGCCGGGCGGCGAGCAGCGGAACTTGATTTTCTATAAAAGCGAGCCAGGCATGCTGGAGCGCATCAGGCGCACAAACGCGGTGTCGGACTTCGCGGCGGCGGCCGGGCTGCCGGCCCGGCGCTCACGGGGTAAGATCATGGAGCTAAAATCACCCAGTCGCACCAGATACGCCGCGCTCTACACCTACCTGCCGGGTAACACCATTGCCTGGGAGGCTTACACCAAGCACCACTTAAAGGAGCTGGGCAAGCATTTGGGGCTGCTGCACACGGTGCTGGCGGCATACCCCGGTCGCCGGGCAGCACATCACGGTCGCCTGCCGGCAGTCACCGATGAATACAGCGCCATTCTGGCCCGCATGGAAGCGTACTTCCAAAACCCGGACGTCCACCAGGCCATGCAGCAAAAGCTGCACCTGCAACCCAATTCCGCGGCATTCAAACGCTGTCAAACCCTCTTGCACGCCTGCGCCCGCATGCCCGGCCGGCAAGCTTTGCACATGGATTTCGTCCGCGGCAATATTTTGTTTGAAAGTACGGCTGCAGGTTCGCAGGGCAATGCGAACAAGGACGAAAGTCCGCAGCGTAGGGGCACAGAATCAGATAAAACGCAGCGCGAGCGACCGCGTATTACCGGCATCCTCGACTTTGAAAAAACCGCCTACGGCCACCCGCTCGTCGACCTCGCCCGCACGCTGGCGTTCCTTTACGTCGACTGCAAATACAAAACGCCAGCCGAAGTTCGCCGATACTTCCTCCGCTCTGGTTACTTGAAGCGGGGCGGGCGGCAGTTGCCGAGCGCAACCTACCCGCTGCTCGAACAACTGGTTTCGCTCTTCCTACTGCACGACTTCTATAAATTCCTGCGCCACAACCCGTACGAATCGCTCACCCAAAACGAGCACTTCTTACGCACAAAAGATATTCTCATCGCCCGCAAGCTGGTAGAATAGTAACAACCTGAGAGTAATCAAGAGAGGGCAACACTGAAATGGCTTCGAGTTGGAAGAAACGTTTAATCTCGCAGAGCGATCTAATGACGCTGCACGACCAGCTGAAAGAGAAGGGGAAGAAAATCGTCTTCACGGCCGGGTCGTGGGATTTGCTCCATGTCGGCCACTGCCGCTACTTTGAAGAGGCCAAGAAACATGGTGATATTCTGGTGGTCGGGGTCAGCAGCAACGAGGCCATCAAGCGCGTCAAAGGCCCGAACAAGCCGATTTTGGACGAGAAAATCCGCGCCGAGATGCTGACCTACCTGCGCTCGATCGAGTTCGTTACTATTTTGCCCGAGCCGAGCTGCCAGCCGACGCTCGGCCTGCTCAAGCCCGACGTGTACATTACCGTCAAAGAAGACTGGACCGAGAACTACAAAGAGTCGAAAGAATACAAAACCGTCATGCGCTACGGCGGCGAAGTGAAGGTAGTCGACCGCCAATCGACGGCGCTGTCGACGACCAAGATTGTCCAGCGCGCCATCGGCGGCGAACTCGGCAGCATCTTCAAAGATTTCATGGAACTGCGCAAAGACCCACTCAAAGAGAAGTAAACCGCCATGCAGCCGACGCCCGAAGAAAAACCACCGAAAATCGAGCCACCTTTGCAGCCGACGCCCGAAGAAGCACTATCAAAAGCCGGGGACGCCTTGAACCTAACGCCCAAACAGCAAGAGAGGCAACAGTTGTACCGCGACGCCCGCACCAGCGGCAAGTACAGCGAAATCTGGCAAAGCACTGGCAAGTGCGTTTTTTGCGACCTGCGCGAAAAGTATATTTTCTTTGAGGAACACGGCGTCGTCATGACGATCTCGCTTTTTGCATACGTCGACGGGCACTTTATGATCATCCCGCGCCGCCACGTGCGCTCACCGAAGGAGCTTACTCAGCAAGAATGGGACACGGTGCGCAAATTCGCTTACATAGCCAAAAAAATCATCAAAGAAACCCACGGCATCTCTGCTATGCAGATCGTACAGAAAGAAGGCGTCAACGCTCAGAGCACCGTCGACCAGCACCTGCACTTCCACTGCATTCCTTTCGACGCGCCGGACCTGTGCGTCTGGAACTACCGCCAGCTGAAGCATACGCCGCTCGAGAATGTCGCCCTCTACAAAAAACAGCGCAAAAAAATCGTCGAGCATGCGGTGAAGTTCGATAAAAAGTACCGCCAGCCCAACACGCTCCGGGTAATCTGCGATGCGATTATTATGAATGAAAAGCGGGAAGTGCTCTTCCAGGAACGGCCTGAGGACGCCCAGCTGGAGCACAATTATCTGACGCTGCCGGGCGGAGGCGTGGAGGACTTCACTACGACCCTTGAGGTCGAACTTGCCCGCGAAGTAAAAGAAGAAACCGGTCTGGATATTACGAGCCAGCCACTCAAACTAGTAGCGTCCCGTATTGCCGGCCACGCCTACAAACGCCTGTCACCGCATCTGAATGTCCGTTACAACGAGCCGGTCACATGCTTGTGGAATATGTACTACCTTGAGCAAGTACCCGATCTTGCCGGTCTGACTCCCGGCGACGACTGCAGCGGCTTCGTCTGGATACCATTCAAAGAAGCCGCCACCCACCCGCGCCTCAGCCCGGAAATGCGTGAAACCTTCAAAGGCCTTAAATTATGACGAGCTTTCCGGCCGACGACGTTTACCACCTCGACTGGAGCAGCGTGGCGTTTTCTCAGACGGCCAAGAAGTCGCTTAAAGAGTTACAGGCGACCTTTATCGCCGCCCCGCGCGAGATGTCGGCCGAGCGGTTCAAACAGCTCGTCAAGCAGTATTTGCCGCTTGGGCCGATTATGTTGGGTCTGTCGAAAGACCCGTTCGTAGCAGGTTTTGAGGGTCAGCCGCAGTTTAAAACGCTTTCATTCGAAGCCGTCCGGGGCATCGTCGACAAAGTAAACGCCAGCCGCACACCGCATCGCATCTACACGCTTGCGTACTTCCAGCGTGAAGCCAAATTTGTCTTCGGCGAGCTGCTCCGGGTAATCTGCGATGCGATTATTATGAATGAAAAGCGGGAAGTGCTCTTCCAGGAACGGCCTGAGGACGCCCAGCTGGAGCACAATTATCTGACGCTGCCGGGCGGAGGCGTGGAGGACTTCACTACGACCCTTGAGGTCGAACTTGCCCGCGAAGTAAAAGAAGAAACCGGTCTGGATATTACGAGCCAGCCACTCAAACTAGTAGCGTCCCGTATTGCCGGCCACGCCTACAAACGCCTGTCACCGCATCTGAATGTCCGTTACAACGAGCCGGTCACATGCTTGTGGAATATGTACTACCTTGAGCAAGTACCCGATCTTGCCGGTCTGACTCCCGGCGACGACTGCAGCGGCTTCGTCTGGATACCATTCAAAGAAGCCGCCACCCACCCGCGCCTCAGCCCGGAAATGCGTGAAACCTTCAAAGGCCTTAAATTATGACGAGCTTTCCGGCCGACGACGTTTACCACCTCGACTGGAGCAGCGTGGCGTTTTCTCAGACGGCCAAGAAGTCGCTTAAAGAGTTACAGGCGACCTTTATCGCCGCCCCGCGCGAGATGTCGGCCGAGCGGTTCAAACAGCTCGTCAAGCAGTATTTGCCGCTTGGGCCGATTATGTTGGGTCTGTCGAAAGACCCGTTCGTAGCAGGTTTTGAGGGTCAGCCGCAGTTTAAAACGCTTTCATTCGAAGCCGTCCGGGGCATCGTCGACAAAGTAAACGCCAGCCGCACACCGCATCGCATCTACACGCTTGCGTACTTCCAGCGTGAAGCCAAATTTGTCTTCGGCGAGCTGCGCTTTAGGCGTGCGGTGCTCGTAAATGGCTCCTGGAAGTATGCCTTCCATGTAACCGAGCCGTTTTACGCGCTTATAAAGAAGCGTACGCCGTACGAGCTGGTGTCGCCTTTTGCCGGCGAGAATGAAGCCCGCCGTTATGAACAGGAAAAGGCCGGCGAGATCAGCAGGCAGGCGCTCGAGCCCTGGCTCGACGGCCCGGCCGGAAGAACGTTCAGCGAAAAGGACATGCTTACTATTGCCGCCCAAGCCGCCAAACTGTCGTACGACTACTGCTTTCAGACCGGCACGGCTCTTGGCCGGCCCGGCAAAGCCAAAAAAGACGCCTACACACTGCTGGCGTATTCATATAATAAAGTCGTGCCGTTCCAGACCCATGCCATGCACTACGGCGCTGCGCGCGAGACGCATTTTTCGCCGCCACACGACCTTAACCACTACGACACCGTCCACGCCGAGGTCGAGCTGCTGATCAGCGCCCAAAAGCAGGGCATGGACCTGGGGGGCAGCACGCTGTTCATCAATCTGCTGCCGTGCCCGGCGTGCAGCCGGATGCTGGCCGACACCGACATCGCCGAAATAATCTACACCGAGGACCACTCCGCCGGGTATGCCATCAAGCTTTTTGAAGCAGCAGGCAAGCGGGTGCGACGGCTTGTGCCGTAAAAGTACTATGACTGGCGCGGCCCCTAGCGTGCCGGCAGTGTAAGATAGCTTGCCGCCGGCGCCAGTTTGTGCCACACTTGCAAGCATGAAGGTTTCACTTATCGCAGCACTTACCGCCGATGGCTACATCGGTCGTGACGCAACCCACCTGGCAGATTGGTCGAGCAAAGAAGACAAGCAGGTCTTTGTGCGGCTCACCAAAGAAGCCGGCGTGATCGTGATGGGCTCGAAAACCTACGCCACCATCGGCAGGGCATTGCCGGGCCGGCGCAACATTATGTACACCTCGCGGCCGAATGAAACTGCCATCGAAGGTGTTGAGCCCACCAGTGAAACACCAGCGCAGCTTATACATCGCCTTGAACAAGACGGTCACGGCGGCCTGGCAGTCTGCGGCGGTGCCAGCATCTATAACTTGTTCATGCAGGCCGGGGTGGTCACCGACCTGTACCTGACCATCGAACCGGTATTGTTCGGCGACGGCGTGCGGTTGTTGTCGGAGCCGCTGGAGCAGCAGCTGGAACTGGTCGAATCAAAACCGCTCAATGCGCACACCATGCTGCTCCATTACACTGTATCGCCGTAACCTCCACCGGTCAGACCGTATTGTAGCCAAGTGCATTCCTGGCGCGTTTACATCAACCAGAATATGATATGCTGTACGTAAGGGGGCGGGGGAATGGACATCACGCTATGGCATCATTATTTATTATTGAGGGTTCGGACGGCTCGGGTAAAAGCACCCAGTTAGAGCTGCTGGCGAAGCGGCTGCGCGCCCTCGGCTACGAAGTAGAAACGATTACATTTCCGCGCTACGAGGAGCCGTCAAGCCACTTCGTGCGCGAGTACCTCAACGGTGTATACGGCAGCGCCGACGAAGTCAGCCCGTATACCTGCTCACTCTTTTACGCCTTGGACCGCTTTGCCAGTGCCGCCATGATGCGCGCCAGCCTTGAAAGCGGCAAGATCGTACTGGTCGACCGCTACGTCGGCTCGAACATGGCTCATCAGGGCACGAAATTCCAGCACGCCGAGGAGCGGCGCGGCTTCTTTATTTGGCTGGATAACCTCGAATTTGAACTGCTTAGGCTCCCGCGGCCGGCGATGAGCTTTATTTTGCGGATGCCGGTAGCGGTCTCGCAGCGGCTTATGAGCACGCCGCGCAGCCGCAGCTACACCACCAAGTCGCATGATATCCATGAGGCCGATGCCAAGCATTTGGCCCGGACGATTGAAGTTTTTGATGACCTGGCCCGGTTGTTCCCGCGGGACTTCAGCCGGATCGATTGCAGCCGCAATGATGAGCCGCTGCCCGTAGCTACGATCCATGATATTTTGTGGAATAAAATCGAGCCGCTGCTGCCGGAAAAACCCGCCAAGAAGCCCGCCCAGCAACCCGCTCAGCAGGCTAGCGAGCCGGCGACCGCCGCCACAGTCGAATCAGCACCCGCTGCCGCAGTCGAATCATTGGCCGCTGCGCCGCCATTCAGCGTGCCTGAGGGGTTACCTGGCGCTCTTAATGAGCAGTTCAGCGCCCACATCGCCCGCATTTTAGAGCTGCACACCGATATCATCACCAAGCTGGCCGCGCACTTGCAAAGCGCCGGCGCTACCCAGGACGCCGCTCGTCAGGAAGCCGAGCGCATCGCTCAAGCGGTTCTGCCGCTTGCCTCACGTTTGGGCGGCGAAGCACCAGGCGAAGCCGCATCCGCCCTGCAACGCATCATCACGCAGATACCGGCCGTGCCGACCGGCGAACTGGGCCAGTACCTGCCCGGCAACCACGACAGCGCCACCCGGCCGTCGGTTGAGCTTACCGAATG
This sequence comes from uncultured bacterium, assembly GCA_965652795.1. Taxonomy (GTDB): domain Bacteria; phylum Patescibacteriota; class Saccharimonadia; order Saccharimonadales; family UBA4665; genus CBFGXJ01. The sequence continues at coordinate 99,392 of CBFGXJ010000002.1, read as the reverse complement.
CCGGCCGCGCAACGAGCTCGACATCCTGCCCGACATGCTCTACCCATACAGCAGCACCTCGTTCCGCAACCTGCGCGTCGCCTGCCAAGACCGCCCCTACGGTGAAAAAGCCAGACTCTTTACCGCCTACGCCCGCGAAGACCGCGGGCCCGCCTTCAGCGCGTTGCATTACGGCTGGGACATCACCGGGCCGATCGGCACGCTTGCCCATATGGCCAACGGGCCCGGCAGTATTGTTTGCCAGCACCTAAGTCCGCGCTACGGCTACGACGTACCGGAAGTCATTGAGGCGGCCGGACTGGCAGACCAGTTCGAGGCCTGCTTCGACATCAGCCTGGGGCTATACAGCCTGCTGCAGGAAGCCGGCCGTCAGAGTGACGCGCAGTATGCCGTTTTGCTCGGCCATCTGGCGCGCTGGAAATACACTGCGACCGGCGCCGACTTTGCCCAGAGACTCCAAGCCAACACCATACCAACGCTATACCAGGCCATGCATGAGCAGATCGGCGAAGTCCACCCGTTATTCGCCGCTACGCTTGACCCGGCACAATCCGCTAAGCCAGGAGCAGCGCCCGTCGCCACACCTGCGTCCGGTCCATCGTCAGCCGGCACACCTGCGCCCGGTACGGCATCAGCCGGCACGCTTGACACGCCCCAAAAATAAACTACAATATGTTTATTATGAGTATGCAACGCTGCCTTATGGACCTCGTCATTCTCGGCTCGACGGAGCACGGTTCAAGCGCGGCCTCATAGCATACCCACCACCAGCGATGTAACCGGACTCCATCACGAAGAAGGAGTCCGGTTTTTTACACGCCCGACGAAGAAGAAAGAAAATAGTATGAAATACATAGACGCACTCTCGTACCCGCATCCGGCCATTGCCCAGACTGAAGGGCAAGACCCGCGGCCTTTGCATGCCGTTTTGCAGGAGGCGGTTGCTAGCGTCAATCAGCAAGCGCCCTCGGTGTACGCTAATCCAGCCGTCGACGTGATCGTTGCCACGTTAGGGCGCACGCTTCGGTATGTCAGCCAAGAGTACCCGCTGCACCCGGCCGCCCGCACCGCTCTGGAATCCACCCGCCTGAACCAAACGACGAGCTGCCTGGGCTACACCATGGTCGGATCGGAAGTCCTGAGCAGTTTCGAAGACACGGTCGGCCCGCACTACATCTGGTACGCCAACGGTCACGCGGCTACTGTCATACCTAGCGAACATACACAAGGCAAGCGATTGATATTTTGCGATTTCCTCATGCCGCAGTATAACAGCGATATTACCAGCACGCTGGACAGGCCGGTCAGTCTCATCGCAGAGCATGTCGCCGATCCGGCCCACCCCAGGGGCGTAACGTGCATGGACACGCGGCCGTTGATCCAAGAAGCCCGCGAGGCAGCCAATTGGACATCTTTGCACAATTCCGCCACCGAGCATCAGCGCACCCAAATCGATGAAACCCGCAAATACACCATCATCGGCAGTATCTACACCCCGGAGCTCGGCAGACACGTCTTGCATTGTTTTTCCAACTTCCGCCACGCAGTCTTTATGAACCAGCCTGAAGCAGCCGCCGGCCATCTGTACCAGATGCGCGGCCTATACCCGGATATCGACGCCCGCCGGCCACATCGGGAGATCAAAAGCCTGATCAGCCAGTTGGCACTTCTGGGCCGGGTCGATACTGCCACCGCTTCGATTCATAACTACACCTCCAGCTTCTATCGCAGCCGCGATCCTCGGCTCGGTGCCCTGGAAGCCGAGTTATACGCCATAACGGCAAAGGCGGTGGACGACCCCGAGCTCGCCCGCCGGGCAGTCAGCGGTTACGAAGAAGCCGCCAGCCGCTCCAAGCACACCTGGGCGCCGCAAGCATGGAGTGTAGCGGCCGGCCGTCTGCGCCGACAATTTGGCATTACCAGCTCAGCGACTTGATAAAATAGCGTAAAATGTACTACAATAAGACATTCAAAATCACTATATGAAACGCATCAAAACCATTACTTCGCAATCTATCAACGGCTTCATCGACAAGATTGCCCTGCGCTGGCGCCAAGGCACCCAACCGAACACGCCCGCAACCCTGCAGGCAGGCGAAACTACCGAGAGCATCCTGGGCGACCTCGTCGCCATCCCGACCGTTACCGGCAACCGTGAGGCCAACCACGAAGGACTGCAGTACATCGAGTCTTTGCTGCGCCGCCACGGCCTGTACATCCGCCGTCACGAATGGAACGGCGTCGAGTCACTGGTAGCCACTACCCGCGACACCAAAACACCGACCGTCTTTTTGATGGCCCATCTCGATGTCGTCGCAGCGCCGCCGGAGCTGTTTGAGCTCAAGAAAAAAGACGGCCGCTATTACGGCCGCGGCGTGCTTGATATGAAGGGCTCCCTGGCGGCGTACCTGGGCGCCGTGCAAGTTTTGAAAGATGAGCTGAGCGAGTACGACTTCGGTATTATGATCACCACCGATGAAGAAATCGGCGGCTTCGACGGCGCACAACGTCTGGCCGAGGAGGGGTACCTGCCGAAAGTGCTCGTTCTGCCCGACGGTGGCCAAAACAACTGGGACATGGAGCGTTTCGCCAAAGGCATTTGGTGGTTCACCCTTGAAGCCGAAGGCAAAGTGGCGCACGGCTCCCGGCCCTGGGAAGGGAAAAATCCGGTGCAAGCGATCATAGACGCCTGGAGCGATATCCAAAAACTGTTCGAGCACCAGGGGCCGGAGACCAGCACTATCAGCCTTAATGTCTTGCACGCCGGCAAAAGTATCAACCAGATCCCGGGCAAGGCTACCGCCAGTTTCGACATGCGCCTGTCCAGCTTCGAGGAGCAATCCCGCATCTACAACGAGGTAACCAAGATTGCCGACAGGCACGGCCTTAAGGTCATTACCGAAGTCGAAGCAGACCCGATGATCAACGACGTTGCAAACGAGTACCTGCTGGCTTACAAGCGCTGCACCGAGGAAGTCCTGGGCAGGGAAATCAACTGGGTGGTGTCTAACGCCGGTAACGACGGCCGTTTCTTTGCGAGCCGTGGCGTTGCCTGCGCCGTCGCATATCCGCTCGGTGCCGGGCACCACGGCTTAGAAGAGTGGATTGCCGAAGAATCGCTCGCGCAAATGGAATCGCTTTTTGTGAAGTTCCTGCGTGCTACGGCTCATCGCACGCAGTAATCTTTGCTCTTGCTCGTACAACGGGTGGAATCGGTTGCAAGCCATGGGAACGCATATCAGACTACGCCCTTTCGCAGCCATTCAAGGCAGATTCGAGCGCAGTTTATACACTCGTATGGTGGCCATGATGTATGCATACTAAGAACTTTACAAGAGTATACTTCTGTCGGCATAGGCTATTTACACGAAGACGTCGTTACCATACTTAAGTCCTGCATGTGCTTCCGTACGGAACCCATAAAAGCTATTTCGTCACCAGACAGCTCTTCACGCTGAGCGTGACGGGCCAATATAGAAGCTCCGAGGGTCAAGCAGGCTTGGCGCTCTTCGGCCGCAAGGCTGATACGTCCGTTATGCTTGCGGACCCTGGTCACTTCAAAGGGTTGCAAGGCAACGTTGTCAAACTTAGGGCTGTAGAGGAGATTCACGATGTCATCCGTTACATACACCGTTCGTACTGAAGGATCCGCAGAAACCACACTGGCACCGCGTGCTTTATTGTGACCCCTGAAGTGAAAAGCCGCCCGCTTGTTGAAATCACCCCCGATGGGCCCGCCGATATATGCATCATGGCCAAATCGGACCAACTGGTCACTACGGTAGTCATACGGGTCGCTTGCGGTGTCTTGAAAAACTTGACCAGCATTAAGCCGGCGGCGGGCAAGCCAAAAGCCGCCTTCGCGCGGGCCGGATATATATGCATGGGGCACCATCAGCAGTCCGGTGAGGGCAATCATTGAACTTGACCGCTGATCGTCCGTTAAGCCTATAACCCGGTCATGCACTACGCTTTCCAGCAGCCGCCCCAATGTAAGCTGACTGATCGCGTGGTCAGCCTCCGATGGCTCGTCGCCGCCGGCTCGGTAGCGGTAATCTGGCATCGCCGCTCGCAGCACACGGCCGTACAGCTCCTCCGGCGGCTCGATACAGTCACCGATATGGATCAGCCGTTCCAGCATCGCGTCGGCATAGTCAATTGCGGACGGATCCCCGGCGGCAATGCCGTAATCTATATATGCCCCCGGCAGTGCGACACCATTTCGTTCCAGGCTCATCTGGCCGATAACGCGGTTGGCGTCAGCCGGGCCCATTTGTTCAGCCGGCTGCAGTATAGTTTCCCTGATCCCCATATACTTCCTTATTACCCGAAATCTACGAACATTGGTGTAATTAAGTTTAAGGTGTACCATACTTTCCTGAACAACTCAACGGCTTCTTCGGCGCCGGAAGGGTTAGCCCCGTATGTAGGAGCACACCCTCCGACAAATAGATTGACGTAACCGGCTGACTCCGCTATAATATCTTTGATCTCTAAGAGAGCTGCCAAAGACAGTAGCCGTGCCGGCCGAACCGACCGCACTTAATCCGCTACCGAGGAAGCGAAACATACTAGTTTTATGTTCGACCCCCGTCTTTGGTACCTATGAGAGCCAAAGACTTTTTTGTTCTTTAAAATCTAAGGTCGAAGATTTTAATAAAATGTAACCGAAGGAATCATCATGGCTTTAACCAAAGATGAGAAAAACCAGGTTGTCGCCGAAGTAACAGAACTGCTTGCTTCTACCAAAATGACTGTCGTTGCCAAATACCAGGGCACGACCGTCAAGCAGATGCAGCAGCTGCGCCGCGACGCCCGCGACTCCGGCACGAAAGTGCGCGTTGTCAAAAACCGGTTGGTTATCAAAGCTTTGCAAGCGAACGACACCTTGAAAGAGGTTGACACCAGCGCCCTGAACGGCCAGCTCGTTTACGCCTTCAACGCCGAAGACGAAGTTGCCCCCGCCAAAGCACTGGCTACCTTCGCCAAGCTGAACCCAACCATCGAATTCATCGGCGGCATCACCCCGGAAGGGAAGTTCATTAGTGCCGATGAAGTCAAAGCCCTGGCTGCATTGCCAACCAAGAACGAGCTGATCGCTCAGGTTGTGGCAACGCTTGCTTCACCGCTGAACGACGTTGTCAGCGGCCTGTCCGGCAACCTGCATGGCTTGCTTGACGGCGTTGAAGCCAAAGCCGCCAACTAGAAACTAGAAGTAACACCCATTTGAAAGGATTTTTAAAATGGCTGATTTAAAGAAACTGGCAGAAGAGCTGACCAAGCTGACTGTCCTCGAAGTAAACGAACTCAAGACCATCCTTAAGGATGAGTACGGCATTGAGCCGGCTGCTGCCGCCGTCGCCGTAGCTGCCGCTCCTGCCGAAGGCGCTGGCGCTGCTGCCGACGAGAAGGCTGAGTGGGACGTCGTCCTGAAGGACGCCGGCGCTCAGAAGGTAGCCGTTATCAAGGCTGTTAAGGACGTAACCGGTTTGGGCCTGGGCGAAGCCAAGGCTCTGGTTGACGGCGCTCCGAAGACCATCCTCGAGAAGGCTTCCAAGGAAGACGCTGAAGCCGCCAAGAAGGCTTTGGCCGACGCTGGCGCTACCGTCGAGCTTGCTTAAGAGATTTTACTCTTGCAAAAAACCGCCCCTCCGATGGGGCGGTTTTTTTATTTAGGATGCTCGGAGGCTATTTGAGCCGCCCAGACTGAAAAAAGCAATTACCATATCTTTCGGCCTCTTGGATTGCGTATGCTAATCGGCTTCCCGCGTTTTCGCGGAGCCGGCGGCGCAGCAGACGGGTCCGATGGAGCCGGAGGCGACTGATCCGGGACTTCCAGTCCGCCAAATACGCGCCATACCGTATTTCTGGGAGGTTGCCGCACATAAGACGCCTCCAACGAGAGCGTGCCGGCCGGTTGGCGGGTACTCCGCCCAACAACAGTGCCTTGCATAAGTACCGTCCTACCTACCGCTTGTCGCAGCCATTTGTAGGGCGGGCATGAGGGGTGATCAGTCACGCGCTCAGCCTCAAAAGCATACACCTGGAGACTCCCGTTAATGATGGTTCTATCGCCCAACGCTTTCGCGATCAGTCCGCCTATAGGATTAGTCGCGATGGTAGGCCGCCCATAGAATGTTCTATCATACACTCCTCCTACTACATCAGCGCATATCAGATGTTCCAGTGCATTGAAGCTCCTCGGATTGGGTATTCCGCTCACCGTCGTGCCCGGCACCATGAGATTCTCCGAGAAGACCGAATGCCCTTCGAATGGTACCTCGCGGGGAAGGTGGCCATTAAAATGCAAGCCGGGCGAAAGTGGCGCGGGGATAATCTTCATAAGCATTTACCATATCACATTCTCGTGCAGGCATCCAAGCAAGGGCGTGAAAACTAGCGCTTAGGCAGTATAGATATGTTGCATCATGTATTCCGCCGCCGCCCGGGCGCGCAACGCAGGCTCATTAATGGGCCGGGCAGCTTGGCTGGCTTCGGCCGCTGCCCGCGCCGCTTCAGCTTGCTGATCGAGGTATTGGTCTAACGGCATGATATCAGGACGGGCAACCAAGCCGCCGAACGTGCGGGCCGACGGCGACGAGTTCGGCCTGCCATGCATGTAGGACGTCTCAAGGAATGTCGTGCCGGTACGTCCCTTCGCGGTCAGAGTAGACGCCGCCAGGACAACCGTAAACCCATGCTTACGTTCAGCAACGCGCAAAGTAGATAAGCAATTAGGATGCCGGCTGACGCGCTCGCGGTCCATATCAAGGATTAACGCTGTAGCGCTCGCGTATCTGCCTACGACCCTGCCAACGGTTTCGCCCAGGCGGTGCATCGCCATGGTAGGACTTAAGGCATCTATTTCATTATTTCCACGGCGGACCGAAAGCGCCACAGCAGACTCTAAACGGTTCAGATCCGATGCACTCTTCAAGCCTTCCACCACCATACCGGGCTCTAAGAAGCGTCGTACGCCCATTTCCTCAATGTCAGCCAGGGTTACAGCCTGTATATGGACGTCATCCACATGCAGACCGGGCGCAAATGGAAGCGGTTTAATTTCTTTTAGAGCTCGCGGTGGCATATATCCTCCTGTTTTCATTTACCATACCGTATGAGCCACTAGAAGGGAAGAGTTTTCCACAATCAACCGTTTTATTTTTGACATGACCAGCAGGGCATGATAGGTTAAGGAGTAAGTGATCGAATACAAACATTCACTTATAGAGAGACTAAGAGTATGGCAGATGTACCGGACAAGCAAATCAAACGCTTGAAGGCGTTGATACAGGAAGCTGAAACGAACTTAGCGGCAGCCACTGAGCTGCTTATTAGTTTAGTTGGTGACGACGCCCGCACGGCGCCGGTAGCACAAGAAGACAACCTGGGCAAAGTGGTCGAAGGCGTCTTCGACGGTCAGAATATGGTCGGCAGCGACGGCAAGACCTACCCGGTTCCGGCTAACTACGCCAGCAAGTCGAAGCTCGTCCAGGGCGACATCCTGAAACTCACCATCGCCGAAGACGGCACCTTCCTCTACAAGCAGATCGGCCCGATTCCGCGCAAGCAAGTCGTGGGCACGCTCCAGCTCGATAACGGCCATTACTTCGTTGATGTCGCCGGCAAGCAGTACCGCGTCCTTCTGGCAAGCGTTACTTACTTCAAAGCCAAGCCTGGCGACCAAGTAAGTGTCAACGTACCCGAAGACGACTCCGCCGCCGAATGGGCCGCGCTCGAAGCCGCTTTATAACCAGTACGTGACGTAATCACAATAAGTGAGCATTTTACGATGACCCAAACAGCCAGACCAGGAGGATTACCTTCGTCAGAAGCACCACTGCGATCAGGCATTGCACGCGATCAAGAGGATTACCGGCGGCACCTGTCCGAGCTCAACACCCGCCTACTACCTTACCCTGATTTAAATATTGAAGATCGGCAGCGCTTCATCTACGGTACATATATAGCCGCGCTGGACCCAGACTATATCTCAGTAGCCTATGATCGATACAATCAGTTTCTGATAGAATCTCCGAATCGCGGCCTGGAAGAAGTTCCTCGTGAGCTTACACAGAACTACCACCGCGTACGTATGCTCGCCAGGAGTATTCATATGGACCCGAACCCCCGGTCACCCCTTCCGCAATTTCTTTTGAGCATCACCAGCGTCCGCTATCGGCGTCATGATCCGCCTAGGGTTATGCCGACAAATACCAGCGAGCAGCGAAGAATCATAAATCAGAAATCCCGGCGCTTATACATACGGGTAGGTATCACGGACCTTTTTAATAGGTCATGGCTGACACGAATCGATCCGCGCTCCTCCTCCAGGCCGCAATACGGCTTTGAACCTCACACGTTCATCGCGCAGTATTACGCACACATGCGCAATGAACCAGCAGCTGACCCGACCTACTAAGACACTTTAACAACATGTCTCCTCGCCAGAATGCAGTATACTAATAAGAATGGGGCAGGCACTCTATCGGACATACCGTTCTAAAAAGCTCTCCGAGATCGTCGGGCAAGAGCATATTACCGATGCGCTGGCGCGAGCGCTTAAAAACGGCACTGTCAGCCACGCCTATTTGTTCACCGGGCCGCGGGGCACCGGCAAGACGTCGATTGCACGCATCCTGGCGCACGAGATCAACCAGCTGCCGTACAGCGAAGACCGGCCGCATCTGGATATTATCGAGATCGACGCCGCGTCGAACCGCCGGATCGACGAAATCCGTGACTTGCGCGACAAAGTGCACATCGCGCCGGCCAGCGCCAAATACAAAGTCTACATCATCGACGAAGTCCACATGCTCACCAAAGAAGCCTTCAATGCGCTCCTGAAGACGCTTGAAGAGCCGCCAGCCCACGCCATCTTCATTCTGGCTACAACTGAGGTGCATAAGCTGCCCGAGACCATCATCAGTCGGACGCAGCGGTTTGCCTTTAAACCTGTAGAACTGGCTAAAGTCATAGCTCACTTAAGCAGCATTGCCAAGCAAGAGGGCGTCCGGATCGATGACGACGCGCTTGAGCTGATCGCCGCCCACGGCGAGGGCTCCTTCCGTGACAGCATCAGCCTGCTCGACCAAGCCCGCCATGCCGCCGACCGGGTCACCCTGGCGGACGTACAGGCGCTGCTGGGCATTGCCCCGGCCGAATTGGTTCAAGCCCTGCTTGATGGCATGACCGCCGGAGACCCGGCCGCCGTTGTCCTCAGCCTGAAAACCACCCGTGAGCGTGGCTACGAACCCGCCCAGACCGCCCGGCAAGTAGGACGGCTGCTGCGCGACGGCCTTATTGCCGGCACGCCGGTCTTGCCGGTCGAAGCAACGCTTGAGCTGCTTGAGAAACTCATTCAGGTACCCGCCTCGCCGAATCCGGCCATGAGCCTGGAGCTGGCGCTGGTAGGCACCGCGCTTGCCGTGCACGGCCCCGCCTCGGCAGGTACCGGCAGTCCGACCGGCGGACCCTCTGATGACGGCGCCAAACAGCCGAAAGCCAAGCCGATCATGGCCGCGCATGCCGCCCACCCAGTAGCCCCGGCGCCCGTAGCCAGCACCGAGCCCCTTGCCGAGCTGGCAGCCGACCCCTTGCCGCCGGTGTCCCCGCCGCCTGCACCCGACCAGCCGCCACTAGCACCTCCCGAGCCGCCGGTGCGCACCGACAGTACCACCCTGACTCCTGAATTGTGGCAAACTGTTTTGGCCCAGCTCAAATTGCAGCACACCACGCTGCATACCGCCGCCAGGTTTGCCCGGACCAGCTTTGAGCCGGGGCAGGTAACGTTGCACTTCAATTACGACTTTCACCAGAAACGCTTTAAAGACGCCCACAACCGTCAGGCGATCAGCCAGATTATCCAGGAAGTAACCGGCCATGACATGCAGGTGGCTTGCGTAGTGGACGACCAAGCCGCCGCTATGCCGCCGCCCGACCCAGGTGAAGTCGTGCACAGCGTGGCAGCAGCGCCGGCACCGATGCCGGCCACGCCCCAGCGCACCGCCCAAGCAGCCCCGCCCGCAGCCCCAGTCACCGCTCCGCCCGCCGATCCGGCCGTCGCAACCATCAGCAATATCTTTGGCGGCGCCGAAGTGCTAGAATCGTAAGTACGAGTACACGCATGGACCGGGACGATACACCACGAAACAGAGGCGCAGGCTCCCAAGGCGGCGCCAAAGCCGAGCCGCCGCATAACCTGGAGGCAGAAGCCAGCCTGCTCGGCGCGATTTTGATCGACGCCGATGCGTTGATTAAGATTGCCGACATCATCAGCGCCGCCGACTTCTTCGACAAGCGGCACGAGCACATCTACAGCGCCATTACCAAGTTGTATGAGCGGCGCAGCCCGATCGACGTCTTAACCCTGGCCGACCAGCTGAAGTCCGACAGCGTACTGGATCTAGTCGGCGGAGCCTCATACCTGGCAGAGCTAACCAACTTCGTGCCGACGGCCGCCCATGTTGAACAATACGCCGAAATCGTAGCTCAGAAGGCGCTGCGGCGACGGCTGATCAGTGCCTCGCAGGAGCTTACCGACCTCAGCTTCGATGAGTCCAAGGCGCTGAAGGAGTTGATTGAAGAGGCCGAATCGCGTCTGTTCCAGGTAAGTCAAAAGCATGTCAAGCAAAGTATCGTTAGCATCGAGGACATCCTGCACGACAGCTGGGAACGCATCCACGACCTCTATGAAAACAAGGGCAGCTTGCGCGGCGTTACGACCGGCTTCCGCGATATGGACAATATTTTAGCCGGGTTGCAGCGATCCGACCTACTGATTCTAGCTGCCCGGCCGGCAATGGGCAAAACGGCGTTTTCGCTGAACCTGGCCTATAACGTCGCCACTATCGCCAAGCAGCCGGTCTTGTTCTTCAGCCTTGAGATGGGCAAAGAGCAGCTGGTCGAGCGCATGCTGTCCGTCGAGTCCGGCGTCGACGCCTGGGCGCTGCGTAACGGCAAGATGAACGAGCAGGATTTTGAGCGCATCAGCTTGGCGATGGGCCCGCTGGGGCAAGCGCCGATATTCATCGACGACACGCCCGGCCTGACGGTCAGCGACCTGCGCACCAAGGCCCGCCGCGAATCACACAAGCACCAGCTCGGGCTCATCATCGTCGACTATCTGCAGCTGATGAGCGGCGGCTCGCGCTTCGGCAGCTCGGACAACCGGGTGCAGGAAATTTCAGAAATCTCCCGTGGCTTAAAGCTGATCGCGCGCGAACTCAACGTACCGCTGATCGCGCTCAGCCAGCTCAGCCGCTCGGTAGAATCTCGCAGTCCGCAAATCCCGCAGCTGGCCGACCTGCGCGAGTCCGGCTCGATTGAGCAGGACGCCGACATCGTGGCATTCATTTACCGCGAAGAATACTACAACCCCGAGACCGAGCGTAAAAACATCACCGACATTCTGATCAAGAAGCACCGTAACGGTGCGCTCGGCACCGTAGAACTGTACTTCGATAAAGACAAACAACGTTTCCGCAGCCTCGACACGCGCCACAGCAATCCGTTCGCCGCATAGCAACAAATAGGCAGAGCCTCCGGCAAACAGCCTGCCATCGGCTCCGAGTATCCAATAGACAAAGTGCCCATGCTATACTAGACCTTACGTATGAAGCTGCGAAATCTCGCCCGCTGGGCACGCGACCATTGGCCATCGATCATCCTGCATACGCTTCTGTTCGGCTTCCTGGCCGGCCTGCTGGTGTGGCGTCTTGGCGACCTCACTCCCGGCTACGCCGCCGCCGAAGTTGCGACGCATCACGCCTCCACGCCGCTGCGCGCTATTCTAGACAACCCGCTCAATGCGCCCTTTACGCTTATAAACCACGCGCTGCTTTATTTGAATCAACACAGCCTGTTTCTGGCGCGTACTGTTTCCGTTGGCGTAAGTCTGGTAACGCTGGCTGTCTTCTTTATGCTGGTGCGCAACTGGCACGGACCGCGCACAGCGTTTTACGGCAGCCTGCTGTTTGGTACGTCGGCGCTCTTTTTGCATACCGGCCGTTTGGGCACGCCGGTTGTGCTATCGTACCTGCTTTTCCTGCTGCTGGCAGCCGGATTTTGGATGAAGCAGTCTAAAAGTCCGTGGCCGGTATTCTTTGTTTGTCTGCTGGCGTCGCTGCTGTTGTATGTGCCGGGGATGATCGCCCTACTGGTGGTCGGCGCGATCTGGCAATGGCGAACCTTGGACAAAGTGTTCAAGCAGCATCTTGGCGTAGTAACCGCCGGCGCGGTGGTATTTACGGCCGCGGTCGCTCCGCTGGCCTGGGCGTTTTACCGTACGCCGGAACTTATAAAAACCTGGGTCGGTTTGCCGGCCGGGCCGGGCTGGCCGGAGCTCATACCGACCCTCAAGCAAATCGCCACCGTACCGGTAGACATACTCATCCGCAATAATAGCTCCAGCCCTGAAACCTGGCTGGGGCAGGCGCCGCTGCTCGACATCTTCAGCCTGGTCATGCTGGGTATCGGCGTGATCGTCTACTGCAAATCACTGCGCCTGCGGCGGACGCAGCTGCTCGTCGCCTTTACAGTATTGATACTCACGTTGATAGGGTTGGGCGGCGCGGTTACGCTCGTCGTACTCCTGCCTTTTATATACCTGATGATCGCCGGCGGCATATATTACCTTATGAGCGAATGGCTGAGCGTTTTTCCGCGCAATCCGTTTGCCCGGGCCGTCGGATTGGGCCTCTTAAGCGTAATTGTACTGCTGGCCGTTACTTTTCATTTGCGGCATTATTTTGTAGGGTGGCCGCAGGCGCGGGCAACCCACCAAGCGTTTACTATCCAAAAACTGTAATGGTGCGGCTCCTGTAGGCCCGACTTAGCCCATTACCGCACCAGTAAGAGCTCGATGCCGCAATTTGACCAAGCAGACACAGCCTCACTACGACAACCCCAGTCTGATCTGATACAATACACCATATAAAAGGAGATTTGATACATGAGCCGTTTTGACCAAGCAAAGATGTTGCTTCGCGTTAAAAAAATCCAAAAGGAATTGCAGAAGCAAATTATCGTCGTTGAGAAGGGTGATGGCGCCGTCCGCGTCGAGATCACCGGCGAGCAGAAAATCAAGAAGATCCATATCGACCCTGACTACGTAGACCTCGACGACATTGAAGAGTTGGAGCGCTGGATTGAAGACGCCGTTAAAGAAGCCATCCAGGCCAGCCAGAAGGTCGCCGCTGAAAAAATGCAGCCAATGATGGGTGCACTGGGCGACTTAGGCCTGTAAGCTCCCGCCCGCGACTCTTTAGGAACACCAATATAGCATGCAGATTCTTCCGCCAGCATTAGTTGACGTTATCGAAGCGCTCGGCAAACTGCCGGGCGTCGGGCCGCGCACCGCCGAGCGCTACGCGTACTATTTGGTACGGGCTGATGCCGGCAAGGCCAAAGGCCTGGCAGCGGCGCTTGAAGATCTGCATGCCGGCATCGGCTACTGCCGCAAAACCTTCGCCCTGGTGCCAGCGGGTCAGGAGCTATCCGACCTCTATACCGACCCGTCACGCAATAAGCAGGTGATAGCAGTTGTCGCTGAGCCGTTCGATATCGTCGCACTCGAAAAAACCCATTCTTATAACGGCACCTACCACGTATTGGGCGGCCTGGTCTCGCCGATCGACGGCATCGGGCCGGAGCAGCTGCATATCGCCGAGCTGATCGCCCGCATCGACGAAGACAAGGTCGAAGAGATCATCCTGGCGACTAACGCCAGCGTCGAAGGCGAGTCGACCTCGCTGTACATTCAGCAGCAAATCGGTGACCGCCCGGTAAAAGTAACCCGCTTAGCGCGGGGTTTGCCGATCGGGGTCGACCTCGAATATGCCGACCAGATTACGTTGAGCCGTGCCCTTGAAGGCCGCCAAGTTCTATAAACGTATCCCGGCGGACTCTAAAAACAATGCGTGAAACACAACCCGTAGGAAGCAACAAAAAACGTCCTCTGGCCCGAGTGGCGGCCTCCGTTCTGAGTCTGGCTGCCGCCCTCTCCGTGCCCGGCGCCAATGCGACTCCGGAGCAACAATCACAGGTGACGATTATACACGGACCCAGTCTTGCACAGCCGTGCTTCAACCGCGTACCAGCCATCGCACCAACCCACGAACCGGCCGGTTTTACAGAGCCGGTCGTCATTCGCAGAAACCAGGATGGTACTATTCAGAATCAGCCGGCCATACCGCGTGCTCTTAGCGAACGCGTACTGCGGGCAACGGTTCGGATTTCCGTTACGATGCACCGTGATGGGCGGGGATATATGGCCACCGGTTTTTATGCCCGCCATCCTGATAACGGACAAACATTCCTAATCACTGCCGGCCATCTTCTAACAGGTGCATCTCACCAGGCAGTCCGTACCATGAGCATTACTGGCGTAGCCAATTACGGTAGAGACCCCGGCATAGTTGACGGCTGCTCGCAATACTTTGAAACTGGCTGGGATCTGGCCATTATGCGCGTCGACAACGACACGGCAAGGCGGGTTACCGCATTGCCGCTGGCACGGTCTCAGCCAGCCAGAGGCATGCCTGTGATGTATTCAAGTTTCCAGAATATAGACGTGTATGATCAGTTTCAAGGGGTCAGCCTTGGCCCGGTCGCTACGAACGAAGTCAACACACTAAACGGCTTTCAATCCGGAAAAAGCTGCGAGCCACCTCCCGACAAGCTGAAAGGCAGCCAATGCGCCACGGAAGCTGGCGCCAGCGGCTCGCCGATTGTCGGGTTAGACGGGCAAGTATACGGGCTGCATAACTACAGCGACTACGCTCCGGATACCGGCTTTGCGAGCCCTTTAACAATGCTTTGGTATAACATCCAAATACAAGAACCGATCGGCCGTGGCACCGGCAATTGGCCGAAGATCAGCGTAGCCACGCCATCAGAGCACATCATAGCCGCATTGGACTCGTCGCGGCTCTACGACAACAGGTAGGCAGTCTTCTGCCCTAGGTAGGGTACTGCTCAATTTGAAAATAACCGCTAAACAGATACAATAGCTACATGTATCCCGAGCAGCAAGCAATCGCCAGCGCCATCGCCGGCGCTCAGACTATCCTGGTACTGCAGGCCGACAACCCCGACGGCGACAGCATTGGCAGCGCCTTGGCTTTAGAGCATATTTTGGGCGATATGGGCAAAGAGGTCATTTTGTACTGCGGCGTCGACGTGCCGGCATATTTGCGCTACTTAAGCGGCTGGGACCGGATCACCAACGAGTTGCCGCGCCAGTTCGACCTCAGCATCACCGTCGACGTCGGCTCAGACAGCTTGTTTGAACAACTGGCAAAATCCGGCCGCATGCAAGACTTGCATGCCAAACCCGCCATCGTGCTTGACCACCATGACGTTGAGAAGCCGCTCAGTTTTGCAACCGTCACATGCAATCATCCGGCTGTTGCCACCGGCGAACTAATCTATGAGCTTGCCCGCGCCCTGGACTGGCCGCTTAACCTCGAGGCCAAGCACTTGCTCGCTACCGCCATCCTGGCCGACAGCCTGGGTCTTACGACTTCTGCAACCACCGCCCGCAGCATTCATATTATTGCTGAATTAGTTGAAGGCGGAGTCAGCATTCCAACGCTCGAGGCCGGCCGGCGCAGCACCATGCTCAAGCAACCCGAGCTGGTTCATTATAAAGGTGAGCTGCTCCAACGGGTCGAGTACACCGCCGATGACCGCATCGCCACCATTACCATCCCATGGCACGAGATCGAGCGGTACAGCCCGCTCTACAACCCGTCGATGCTCGTCATCGAAGACATGCGCATGACCATTAACACCGCTGTCGCCATCGCCTTCAAGCAGTACAACGGCAGCCGTATCACCGCTAAAATCCGCTGCAACCCCGGCTTTCCGATCGCTAAAGCCCTGGCCGAACACTTCGGTGGCGGCGGCCACGCCTACGCCAGCGGCTTCAAGGTGCAAGACGGCCGCCCCTTCAACGAGGTAAAATCAGAGTGTATACGCTACGCGACCGAACTGCTCGACAACCTTAAACAAGAAGATTTTTCCGATGAAGCTATACAACACACTGACGCGTAGCGTCGAAGACCTTGCCCCTTTAGAACCACCGAAGGTCCGCCTCTACACTTGTGGCCCGACGGTCTACGATTATCCGCACATTGGCAACTGGTTTGCCTACCTGCGGTGGGACTTACTGGTGCGGGCATTGAAAGCAAACGGGCTTGAGCCGGAGTGGGTCATGAACATCACCGACGTCGGCCACCTGGTAAGCGACGCCGATGACGGCGAAGACAAGTTAGAGAAGGGCGCCCGCCGCGAAGGCAAAACCGCCTGGGATGTGGCGGCCTTTTACACCGATTACTTCCTAAACGGCCTGCAACGTCTCAACATCCTGACGCCAGGCCAAATATGCAAGGCGACCGAACACATCGCCGAGCAGATCGAACTCATCCAAAAATTGGAAGAGAAGGGGTTTACCTACGTTACCTCCGACGGCGTCTACTACGACACGGCCAAGTTTCCGGCTTATGCCGCCTTTGCCCGGCTCGACCTCGACGACCTGCAGGCTGGCGCACGGGTAGAGCACAACACCGAGAAGCGCAATATCAGCGACTTCGCGCTTTGGAAGTTCTCGCCCAAAGACCGCCAGCGCGACATGGAGTGGGACAGCCCTTGGGGTAAAGGTTTCCCCGGTTGGCACATCGAATGCTCGGCCATGAGCATGAAATACCTGGGCGACACCCTCGATATCCACACCGGTGGCATCGAGCACATACCCATTCACCACACCAATGAAATTGCGCAAAGTGAAGCTGCCACCGGCAAACGCTTCTGCAATGTGTGGCTGCACAGTAATCACATTACCGTTGAAGGCGAAAAAATTGCAAAGAGCCTCGGCAACGGCATCTTATTGGAAGAGATCGAACAGCGCGGCTTACCCTTGGAAGCCCTGCGCCTGCACGTACTGGAGTCGCACTACCGCTCACAATCGAAATTCTCGTGGGCCAGCCTTGAGGCAGCGAATAACCGGCTGAAGCATTGGCAGAACACCGCAGCGCTAGTGTGGCAGCCCGTGGCCGACGCACCGGCCGATCAAGCCGGGCAAGATGCCTACGCTGCCGCCTTGCAAGCAATAGAGCAGGGCATCGTGCAATTAAAGGCAGCCCTGGCCGATGATCTGGATACGCCGCGCGCATTAGCGGTAATCGACGCCGTCTTCACGCAGCTCGAAACCAGCCTCATCCGCCATGATGGTATACACGCGCTGCGCAGCTTCCTCCGCCACATAGATGACAGCCTGGGCCTGAGCCTCGCATTAGTACCAGATATCAACGACGAGCAAAAGTCACTGCTTGCCAAGCGCCACCATGCGCGCACTGCCCGCGATTGGCAAGGCTCAGATGCGCTGCGAGACCAGCTCAGCCAGGCAGGTATAGCTGTGCGCGACACCTCAGCTGGTCAAATCTGGTTTAGAACGTAAGCGAGGCATGCACAAGTTTGGCCCCAAGCCAACCCGGCAGGCACATATAATAAGAAAGGAACAGCTATGCATCAACTTGAAACCCAAATAGGCTGGCTACACCACCCCGACAAACCTACCGGGCAGCACGCCGAAGCGCTTACCCTGCTTGACATGGCCGCTGCGGCCGGGCGGCTCGGCCTTGAAGCCGGCATTGCAAACCTAGCCGGGCGGCCGGTAAATACCAGTGCGCCCGGCCTATACGACCACTTGTTCGCGCAGCCCGTTGGCGGCGAATGGCGACTGCTGTGGACGCGGCCAGCACCTCGCGGCCTAAAGCAAATCATAATAACCGACGACATGCGCGAAGCGCTCAAAGACGCCCATGCCAAGCAGACAGAAGAACTGCTGCCCTTGGCAGCCAAGCTGGGTGTGCCCGAGGACGAAGCTCGCACCAGGCTCGACACCGTACATATCGTACCCTTGGGCACACGTGAGCCGTCGAGCAAGCATGGCCTCTGGGTGCCGGGCGAATTCAGCGCCGCAAACCCAGGCCAATCAGGCCGCCAGAACTGGGTGCCGAACGGATTCCTTGCCGCAAACCCCGGAGTCACCCCACGTAAAACCGGCATGGGCCCTACGGCCGCGATCTAGTCAATCAAGCGTTACTTCTCTTTATTTTGTTTGGCCGGTTTTTTGGCGTGCTTGTTGTGCGTGTCGTCAATCTCATGTTCGTTCGGCTCGGTTTCGATGATGTGCTTGCGCTGTAAATAGTCCAGCACGAAGATACGGATACAACCCGCTACGGGAATGGCTACCAGACCGCCGAACAACCCGCCGAAGTTAACACCAATAATAACCGACATGAACACCAAGAGCGGCGACATATTGGTAGAGTTTGCCTGTACGCGCGGCTGGATGACATAGTTTTCAATCTGCTGGTACAAAATGTAGTAAGCAAGGATGATAATGGCTGAAACCGGCGAATGGAACAGCGCTACCGTCGTAACAATCACCGCACCGATGGTGTGCCCAACCAGCGGGATCAAGCCACATATAAAGACAACCACCATCAGCGCGATCGGATAACTGATACCTAAGATAAACATTGCCGGCAGCAGCAGTACGGCCGCAATCGCCGCCAGCGTGACCTGGCCGTTCACATACCCCTTTACTACGCGGTACATATCGGCCATCAGGCGGCGCAGGCGCGGATGATGCGCATCGGGCACGATATCTTCAAACAGCCGCAGCCAGCGCGGCCCTTCGATCAGCATCATAAAGGTGAGCGCCAAAATGGCAAGCATCGAGAAGATACTGCTGCCGAGTTTGCTCAGCGAGGATACGGCCGCTCCGGTACTGTCTTTTAGGCGGTCGCCCAACTGGGATGAGAATTTATCGACTTGCGATTCGAGGTTATAACGCCGGATGAATTCACCAATGGCGCTATCCTGGCTGCGGGCGTTGTCAATCAGCTCGGGTGCGGCACTTATGAAGTTAGACGTCTGGCGCACCAGCGGCGGCACAATGCTGGCAAAGAAGCCGATCAGCACGGCGATTACCACAAAGAATGATATTGCCGTCGCCAGCGTCCGATTGCCGCGCCGCTTACCCGGCAAACGCTGCGCCAGCCAATGCACCGGCGCGTTCAGCGCCAGCGCCAGGAAGAAGGCCGTAAAGATAAGAATTAATGCCGTCTGCGCCTGCTTGATAGCCATCAGGCCGATGATAAAAGCCGTCGCAACCAGAAAGACCCGCACCAGCGTACGGTTTGAAACATTTACAAACACCTCTTGGCTTTTGCTGGACTTAGGGCGTGATGTAAAGCTAAACATGCTGCTCTTATTATTGCTTACGCTCGCCGCTTATGCAATGCAGAACCATACAAAGACAGGACTTCGTCGGCAACATTGGCTACGTCGTAGCGGGCGACGTACTGCCGCTGCCAGGCGGCAATTTCGGTGCGCATCGCCGGGTCTTCGAGCAGCTCGACGATTTTGTGCGCCAGCTGGTCGGGATTATGCGGGTCAAAAAGGGCTGCCGGCCGGCCGCTCATAAGTTTGGCGTAGCCGGGATTGTCGCCTGCCAATACCGCGCCGCGGGCCGCCGCCATCGCTTCCAGCAACACGATGCCGAAGCTCTCGCCGCCGGTGCTGGGGAAGACGGCGATGTCGGCCGAAGCCAGATAGCCCGGCTTGTCGGCCTCAGACACCGCACCGGTAAAGGTAACCATACTGCCGAGGTGCTCCCGCCGGACGTATTCTTTCAAATCGGCTTCGAGCGGGCCGGCACCGCAGATCACCACCCTGAACGGCACGTTGGTCATGCGGTGGCGCTTCAAATGGGCCAGTGCATTTAGAAGCTGACGGCAGCCTTTACGTTCCACTAGCCGGCCGAGGAAGACAATCGTCGCCGGTTCGTGAGCCGCAAATTCCTTGCGCGGCTTTGCGGTATAAAACGGCGACAGGGTAGCGCAGTTGGGCACCAGCGCGCTTTCAATATCGAAGGTCTGCCAGGCAAAGTCCTGGGCGATCGTCGACACGCTCATGACTTCGTCGAAGCGCCTGAGCGTAGCGTTGATCAGCCAGTGCAGCATCCAGTTGGCGGCGTGTACCAGGCGGCCATGCGGCGCGACGTGAAAGGTGCCGACCAACGCCGTCCGGATCGGTGCCAGCTTTATGATCCGGCCAGCCAGAAACGGGCTGTACGGCATCTGTACATGCAGAATATCGAATTGTTCATCGCCGAGCAGGCGGCGGATCGGCCCGCGCGGCGCCGGCAAAGGCATCGACATGCGGTTCTGGTTGAAACGCACGCGCATGTTTTTGCTGAGCGAATGCACATTGGGCAGGTCGCGCCGGGTCGTCTCGCCGACCAGATAGTGCACGTTGTGGCCTTGGGCGCGCAGGTATTCGCCCAGCGTTAGCACATACTGCTGCACGCCATCGGTTTTATCCAGCGAGTCGTCGAGCACGAAACCGATCTTGAGCGACTCGTCAAACATAGCCGCTTACCGGTGCTGCTCCAGGGCTTGGCTGTAGACTTCTTCGTATTGGTCGGTAACGGCCTTGTAGTCGTATTGCGGCAGTTGGCTTTTGGCCCAGGTGCGCCAGAGGGTGCGCAGGTCGTTTTCGTGCAGTAGCAAGGTGAGGCGGCGCACGAACTCCTCAGTGTCTTTCGGGTCTACCAGAGAAATTGAGCCCAGGCCGGTCATCACGCTGGCATAGCCAGGGTTGTTGCCGCCGACTGTTACCAGGCCGGAAGCCATCGCCTCCAGCAGCACGATGCCGAAGCTCTCGCCGTACAGGGCGGGCGAGCAGAACAAGTCGGCTTCTTTCAACAGCTTGCGTTTTTGCTCGTCGCTGATGTAACCGAGAAAGTCGACATTCTTAAGGCCAGTTTCATGGACGTATTCTTCCAGTTTTTCGCGGTCGACGCCGTCGCCGGCGATCACCAGGCGGACATTCGGCTGCAGGGCGCTCATGGCTGCAAACGCCTTCAAAAGGTAGTTTACCCCTTTACGCGGCTCCAGCCGGCCGATGTAGAGAATGGTCTTGGCGGCGTCAGCGGCTTTATCGCGGCGGCGGGGCGCTTTGTAGCGCATGAGGTCGATGCCGTTCGGGATAAGCGCCACCGGCTGGTCGGTCAGCGAGCAGACGTACTCGGCAGCGGCTTCCGACACGGCGGTAAATTCGTGGATATATTTAAGGACAGACTTCGTGTAGGGCGTGACCACCTTCGTCATGGTGCGCATCATGATGTTTTCAGGCAGTTTGGCGTGGAAGGTGGCGACATTTATAGAGTTGGAGCGGCTCAAAATCTGGCGGCTCAGCACCGGCACCCACGGTTCGTGGAAGTGGATGATGTCGAACTGCTCGCGCTCAAGCATATCGTTGATGGCTTCGTCGTCGGCCGCCGAAACCTGCACGGTGGTTTGCAACGGGGAACTGAAATCGGTAGCCGTACCGACAAACAAAATCTTGGCGCCCGGCGCGGGCTCGTAGTCGCGCGGCTGCGGCGTAATGATATACACATCGTGGCCGCGGGCGGCCAGCTCGGCCTGGACGGCAAAGACGTGCTCCTGAACGCCGCCGCCCTTGGCAATGCTATAAGGACATACCAATCCGATTTTCATCATAATGTTATACCCTATTATACCAAGCCTTACTTCTTCTTGTCTAACGGCGGGGTGCTTAGCAGGCGCTTCAGCTTGGGCGGGATGAACGCCGAGGCCGACTTGGCATCAGCGATCACGCTGGGAGCATGATTGGCGGCGTTCAGCGTTGCTACCAGATGGAACTCGCTGAATATCTGGCGCATGTGCTGCTCGACGACGGCATTGTCGAAGTAGCGGTCGGCCGCCACGCCAACATGATGCACCGGTATGCCGACCGGCACTTTGGTATTGTCCAGCTGCAGAAATTCTTTGGTGGTTTGTGAGTATGTCCGGACATCGTTGTCGTGCCACAAACGAACCTCAAACTCGGTAATTTCTTTTAATTCCTCGCCGATCAGCCCGGCGAATTTTTCTTTGGCATTGTGCGTCCGGCGGTAGACTGCACGCAAAACGTGGGCGTTTAAACAGACGTGCCGGAAGAACCCAGCCGCCACCGGCAACGAGAACACCCGGGCCAGCGTAAGGTATTGCAGCCGTCGTGCACGCGAAAATACAAAGTCATCCTTATGGGCGAAACCCGCCAAGCTAACTAGTAAATCGACCTTTTTTACTAGATCAGGGTAGCGTTGCAGCATGCGGGTAGCGATCACGAAGCCCAGGCTCATGCCCACCAGCGTCACCCGGCGCCGTTTGTAGCGCATCTTTATGAACGCCGCCAGGTAGTCGGCCAATTTGTCGATGCTGGCCGTCTCGCCGATCTTATAAAAGCTGTCCATGCCGCCGAAGCCGGGCAGGTCGGGCATAGTAACGGCGCCGTAACGGTTGAAGTTTTGTACCAGCCCCCACCAGCGCTCCAAGCTGGAGTGATGACCGTAAATAAACAGGATTTCGCGCTGGCCGGCTCTGCGCGCTGGCATGTGCAGCATGCGGCCCTGGAGGCCGTTCATATTTAAAGGCACGATGTAATCGGTAGGATTTTGGCTTGTTTTGGTCATAGCTGTAATGGTGTTAGCACTACTGTACGATTATTCGGTGGCTGGGGCAAGTGTTTCTGCGGCTGGCCTGCGGTTCGCCTGCAGCTGGCACGTTTGGTTTTTGTACTTGCAGTGCGAGGCAACTAGGTCTATTATGCCGGGAACAGTTATTTTTACCTTAGGAAGAAGCTCATGTTCTATACGCACCGTACGCCACACCCCCAGTCTGAACGACTGGGCGCCAGATATATGGCATTTTTTGTCTGTTTATTGTTCGTCGTCAGTTGTTTTGTTCCGACGGCTTCGGCGGCGGCTGCGGCTGTAGAAGCAGGCAGGCAAGGGCAGCTGCCTGGAGCTCTGGCCGAGAAACCGGCCGCGGCGGCGGATTCGCCCGCGGCGCAGCCGGCTGTGGGCGAGGGGCTTTCGGGTGAGGCGTCTTCTTTGGAAGTAACGAAAGTTGATGAGCTCGAAGACAAGCGTACCGCCTTCAGCGACACTTTTTTGAACTCGAACGGCTCATTGACGCGGCGCGAATACAAAGCCCCTCGCTACTATAAAAAAGAGGGGGCGTGGCAGCGAATTGACACCAGGGTGGTCGAAGATAAAAACGCGGCTGACTCGTCCAACTTCTTCGGCGAAGCGTTTGGCGCGGTTAGGTCCGGATTCTCCGGACAGACCACCTTTACCGTGCGTGACAACGATTGGCAAGCCCGCTTCGCACCCTCCGACGCCAGCGTGCCGATGATCCGCATTAAGAAAGACGGCCAGCAAGTCGGCTTCAAGCCGGTTAATGCCAAGAAGGGCGTCGCTCCGGTGATTACCTGGGCCGGTGACGAGCAGACCATCAACTACTACGACCTCTGGCCGGGCGTGAATGTGGCGTACACCGTTGGTTCGAGCGGGCTGAAGGAAAACATTATCTTGAAGCACAAAGACGCCACGAATACGGTGTCGTTCGAGGTGGTCGGGGGCACGTTAGTGCCCGCGCCAGCCGGGGACAAAACCGGCTTGCAGTACAAGTTCGACGGCACGCTGGATGAACAGTTTGGCATCGCGCCGCCGAACCTGATGCTTAATAACACCGGTTTTACGACCAACGGTGGCCTCAAGCAAACCTACGAAAACGGCCGCTTGAGCGTAGGCGTAGACCGCGATTATTTGCGCAGTCTGCCGGAGCGCGCCTTCCCGGCCGTCATTGATCCCACCGTTTCACCGATCATTAAAATTGGTCTGCGCGACGGCAGCAGCAATAACTATTATTCCTTCCGCAGCGATAACAACAACTGCGGCCCAACGGTCTGCAACCTCTTGGCGGGGTCTACGCAGGACGAATACGGCTACTGGCAATGGTGGCAAACGGCTTTCTATGTGAACTACGACTTTATGAAAGACAAAGAGGTAAACAATGCCAAATTGCACCTGCAAAAGCGCAGCGGAGTGAACTTTTGGACCGGTACCGACGATCCGAAGTGGTTCAGCGCCTGGCATACCGACTACTGGATGTTCAACGGCTACCGTGGCGGCTCGTGGAGCGGCGATGCGCTGATCGGCCAGCAGGGCGACATTAACGTGACCCAACTCTACCGCAACGCCGTGAACGCCGGCGATTACGGCGCGGCGGTATTCATCCGCGGCCAGGAGGAACTCTCGACGACATATAAAAACTTCGACCCGGAAACCTCGTGGCTCGAATTCACTTACAGCGACATGCTGCCGATGCCAACGGTGACGTCGCCGACGTCTAACCAGGTCTTTACCGACCCGCAAGTATCCTTTGCCGTGACCAGCCACACCCACCCGCACACCGGTGGCCGGCTGCAATACAAATACTGCGTCAGCACCAGCCCTGGCTGTGTCGGCACGGTGATGGTGTCGGGCAACGAGGCGGCTACCAACTGGACTATCCCCGATGGCCTGCTGGAAGACGGCATGACGTATTACATCCAGGCGGCAACACATAACCCGTACCATAACGTGACCGGCTCATACGGCGTGCCGGTGGCGTTTAAGGTGGACTCGCGGACGGGGAAGGACTCGACCCAGACGTTTGATACGCTCGGGCCGGTGTCAGTGGGCCTGGCGACAGGCAACGTGACAACCAGTGCAAGCAGCCATACGTCTGCTGCGCTGGGCGGGTCTTTGGGCGTCAGCTTGGATTACAACTCGCCGGTGCGCTCTCGGAATGGCCTCATCGGCGAATACTGGACCAGCGGCCAAAACACCAGCGGCGAGCCAAATGTGCGCCGGGTGGACGGCAAAGTCGACTTCGCCTGGCAGACCGGCCAGCCGGCTTCGCCGATTGCCGCCGATAACTTCTACGCCAAATGGACGGGCTACTTCGTCGCGCCGACCAGTGGCAGTTACACCTTCGGCACCCGCAGCGACGACGGCTCGCGCCTGACGGTCAACGGCCAGCTGATCGTAAACCAATGGCAAAGCCAGCAGGCAACAACGCTGTACGGCTCAGCGGTTACTTTGACAGCCGGGCAGATCGTACCGGTTACGGTCGAATACTACGAATCGACCGGCGACGCCACCATGCAATTACTTGTGCAAGCACCTGGCGGCTACAACGGTGTCGTCAAAACCGAGTGGCTGCAAACCGGCGCCCGGCCCATCGCGCCCACCAGCGGCCTGACCGGCCGTTACTACAAAGACGCCGGCTCACACAGCTTTACCGACGCCTCAAACACACTCATTATGCAGCGCAATGACCCATTGCTCTCGTTTGCATGGGAAAACGGCGCACCGGCCCCGAGCATGCCGGACAACGGCTTCCTGGTACGCTGGACTGGCTACCTGACGGTACCCGTTACCGGCACCTACAAGTTCGGCGCGGCCAGCGACGACGGTGTGCGCATCAAGATCGGTACCAACAACGCCGTAGTGCTGGAGGAATGGTACGACAAAGACGCCCAGCTGAAGTGGGGCATAGACACCGGCACCTTCCTGACCGCCGGACAATCCGTCCCGATCACCATCGAATATTACGAAAACGTTGGCGGGGCCACCATGACGCTGTGGAGCGAGCAAAAGAACGTACCCGGAACGACGCAGGTCGTGCCAGGGTCGTGGCTGTCGCCGAGTGCGAAGGTACTGCCAAGCGGCTGGGCGCTGGGCATCGACCCGGACGGCTCGCTGAGCTACGACCACCTCAAAGCCGGCGGCGACAGCGTCGTACTATCGGATTCCACCGGCAGCACTCACGAATACAAATGGGTCAACAACGCCTACAAAGCCCCAGCTGGTGAAGACGGCAAACTGGTTAAAAATGGCGACGCCTCATTCACCCTCGAGGACGCCGACGGCCGGACGTACATCTTTAACCCGGACGGTACTCTGCGCTCCGTCACCACGCCCGCCGACGACCGCAAACCAGCCGCCCTGAAGTACGACTACTCAGGCACACCGGTACGTTTGACGCAGATCACCGACGGCACCGACAACGGCCGCTGGGCCAAAGTCTTCTACGCCGGCAGCAGCGAGTGCGGCAACCTGCCGGGCGGCTTCGATGCCACGCCCGCCAACATGATCTGCGCCGTTAAAACCAACGACGGCCGCGCAACTTACTTTTATTACAAGCAGGGCAACCTGGCCCGCATTCTAGAGCCAGGCAACGAAGCCGTAGACTACCAGTACAACACTCTCGGGCAGATTGTGGCCGTGCGCGACGCGTTGGCCAACGACGCCGTTGCCGCTGGTGTCCGGGCGAATGACGCCAGCGTACTGACCGAAATTAGCTACGATGTGCTGGGCCGCGCTACCAGCGTCACCCAACCGGCTGCCACCGCCGGAGCCACCCGCATGGTGCACAGCATCGAGTATTTACCGGGGGTAAGCGGCAGCTACACCGGCGCAACGCAGCAGCATGTTTCCGGCGCAGCCGAACCGAACGGCTTCTCACGCCGGATCGAGTACGACGCGTCCTTACGCACCACGCGCGATGTGGATGCGGCTAATTTGGCGACGGTAACCGAATGGCATGCCACTAAAGACATGGTGCTCAGCACCACTGATGCTACCGGTCTGAAATCCACCACCATCTACGACGATGACGATCGTGCCATCTCGCAGTACGGTCCGGCACCATCTGCCTGGTACGGTTCCGATCGCAAACCACTAGCAGCTAATGCCGCCCAAGTCCCGCGCACCGACACCGGCTACGACGAAGGTATTAACGGCCTGGCAGTCAGCTACTATGCCTACGGCCCGGAAAGTAAGAGTCTCATCGGCGCACCGAAGCTCCGTACCACCGGTTTAGCTGAAGCCTCCGGCGTAGACCTGACTGCCATGCGCAAAAGCTACGGCTCCGGCTCGCCCATTACCGGCGTCAGCGACAACTGGGGCTTTAGAGCAACGGGGAAGATGCGTTTCCCATCCAGTGGCAACCATACCTTCAAGATTCATTCTGACGGCGGGGTACGGATGTACATAGACAACGTATTGTTGCTGAATGACTGGAACGACGGTTCAGCCCGCAACCACGTTACCTTCAGCTACAACAATACCGGCAATTCGCTGCATGATGTGACGATTGAGTATTACAACCGGACTGGTGACAGTACCTTTACTCTATTTGTTACCCGGCCGGGACAGGCGGAGCAGTGGGAGAATATAACCCAGTACCTGAAGCCTAACTACGACCTTGAGACTAGTTCTACGGTGTTTGATGGGGCAATAGGAAATGTTACCAGTACAAGTAACTACGGCCCGAATCCGGAGTTAGGTAACGTTGTAGCCGCTACGGAAGATGCAGGCGGACTAAACCTTACAACTAACTTCACATATGAGTCCCCGACCACGCCAAACACATACTTACGCCAAACAAGTAAAACATTACCGGGCGGAAGCAGTACGCAGTATACCTATTACGCAGGCAGCGAAACGCGGTCAAACCCTTGCCTCGCAGGCAGCCCGGCCGTCAGCCAAGGGGCTATGGCAAAACGCAAAGTCTATACCGATCCAGACGGCGCAGGCGCGTCAAGTTCACGCACTTCTGAAACCGTCTATGACGCCTCCGGCGCAATAGTTGCCAGCCGCATAAACAGTGATGCCTGGACATGTACCACCTACGACACCAGAGGAAGGGTAGCTTCAACGCACGTGCCTTCTTTCAATGGGCAGCCAGCTCGCACAATCACCAATAACTACGCCGTCGGCGGCAACCCGCTCATAACCAGCACATCGGATAGTGCCGGCACTATAATGGTAGAAAATGACCTGCTAGGACGAAACGTAAGCTATACGGATGCCCGCGGCAACGTTACGACAAGTACCTACGACACCGGCGGCCGTATCGTAAGTCGGACCAGCCCGCTCGGCTTAGAAGAGTTTACGTACGACAATCTTGACCGTCTGGTAGACCAAAAGCTCGACGGCACAGTGTACGCCCACATCACCTACAACCAATACAGCCAGATCGCTTCGGTAGATTACTCCGGCAACCAAAAGCTCTCCAGCATAAGCCGGGACAGCCTCGGCCGTATGAATGGGCTGACGTATACCCTTGCAAACAACCAAACCATTGCCGACCAAGTCATCCGAGCCACAACCGGCGATATCCTGAGTGGTACGGAAAACGGCACCACCAAATCCTACACCTACGACAAAGCCGGCAGGCTAACGGCCGCAACCATCGGCAGCAATACCTACGCCTACGATTTCGGCATCCCAGACACCTCATGCGGCACCGCCAACAACATCAACGCGCAAGCAGGCAAGAACGGCAACCGCGTCCGCCAAACCGTTAACGGCGTAACCACCACCTACTGCTACGACCACGCCGACCGCCTGGTAAGCAGCAGCGACCCCAAACTCTCCAGCGTCCAGTACGACGCCCACGGCAACACCACCCGGCTTGGTAGCTCAGCCGTTCGCACCGACTTCACCTACGACAGCTCAGACCGTCTCCAATCCATTTACGACGCAGCCACCAACACCACCGCCGCCTACGAGCGCGACGTCCAGGGCCGCCTGAAACAGCGCGCCTACACGGCGGGCGGCAGCACAACCACAGACTACTACGGCTACACCGCCTCGGGCGACACGCCTGACTTCGTCACTGACGCTGGCGGCAACGTCACCGAGAAATACCTGACACTGCCTGGCGGTGCGCTAGTTACTATCCGGCCGAATGCTCCAGCAAATACAGACAAACACACCTACAGCCTGCCCAACATCCACGGCGACGTCATGGCCGTAACGGATGCAGCCGGTGCCTTGAAGTCCACTACACTGACCGGCCCGTTCGGCGAAAAGATCGCCGGGCAAGCAAACCCAGCCAATGCCTTAACCGGCACCAGCTACAGCTACACCGGCCAGCACCAAAAACTCACCGAATCCAGCATGGCACTGCAACCCATCCAAATGGGCGAACGCACATTCATCCCAAGCCTCGGCCGGTTCCTCCAGGTCGATCCCATTGAAGGCGGTGTAGACAACAACTACGTCTACCCGACAGATCCGGTCAATGACTTTGACCTGACCGGGCAACGAGGCTTCAAGGCCATGTTCAAGCGGGCAGCCAGTGCTGCTTCTTGGGCCAGTGCTATTCCCGGTCCGGTCGGCATGGCAGCTGCCAGTGTCTCCGCCGCAGCTTACGCTGCTGCCGGAGACAGGAAGAATGCCGTGATTGCCGCGTCGGGCATTGCCCTTGCGGCGGTGGGAGTTGGGGGTGCGGTGAAGGCGTATCAGGTGGCTAAGAGTGTTAAGACCGCTACTACTGTTGCGCGATTGGGTCAAATGCAGAAAATCGTTAACTCAGCAGGTAAAAATAGACAAATCACAGGTTATTCTAAACACGCGATAGGAAGGATGGCCGGAACTGGTGGCGCAGGAAGACAGCAAATGAGTCCCCAAGCCGTGAACTTTATAGTAAAATATGGTAAGCAGACGCTAAGCAGAGATGCATATAAATATTCCCACTATTTGGGTAATGTATTCTTAAGTAAAAGTGGACGCGTAATTACTGTAACGGCGATGTCAAAATTTGCTAGGTATATAAGATGAAAGCACAATACATAAAAGAATATATTGCCGATTGGGACCCTTTAGGTCTAATTAAAGATCTAGGAGGCGACCATGATGAGTATGATAGTTTGTCATATGATTTATATATATGGTTTGATAAGAAACGAGACGCCAGCGAGAATGAAATAGCCAATAAGACAATAGAGTTGCTATACGACTGGACGGGTGGATTCTCGGACGAATTGAAAAATGAAATCTTGTCGCGACGCAGGGACATCAGAGAGGCTTTAATAAAGGATTGTGCGTAACAAAGCTAGCTCTTATTAAGCAAACGCCATCAGTACGGCAAAAAATTGGCATACTTAAACATGTATAAAGTTGAATACCTAATATTAGTAGATCCCGAAAAGACTTCATGCAATACCGTAGGAGCGTTGAAACATCTTATACAGTCTGATTCAAAAATCAAAATAATAAGCGAAGATAAACTAAGTTACGATGAAAGGCTGGAAATTAAATTTCAGTTTATAAGTGGAAAGGCAAGTAAGGAGCGACCTCTGTCTCAAGACGCTCTATATTTTGATCTTATTTTTAGTATCAGCAATAAAAAGGAATTTGATGCATTCAGTAATTTCTTACGATCTATAAAAAGAACTGTTAACAACATACTGATTAGCCCCCTAGCTCTTCAAGTTTTATGGGATGACATTAGTATCCACTATGCAAGAAGTGCGTATCCCACCATTTCACATACTGAAAATCTAATGCGCAGACTCATAACTAAGTTTATGCATATTAATGTAGGCTTATCATGGACGGCCGAAAGAGTTCCTGATGATGTTCAAAAGCTTATAAGATCCAATAACTCTGATACAACGTATTTGTATAATGTAGATTTTATTAGTTTAAAAGATATTCTATTAAGTGAGAAGTTTGTCAAGGACCGTGACGCCCTGATAAAAGAATTAAAACAAAACGCTAAGAAAAGTTTTAAAAGGGAAGAGCTAGAGTCGCTTATACCCACATCTAACTGGGAAAGATATTTTAGTTCACAAGTAAATTGCAGTGCAGAGGAATTAGAGCGTTTATGGATAGATCTTTATGAATTACGATGTAAGGTGGCGCATAACAAGAGCTTTACTAAGTCGGACCTGTCAGATTGTAAGCGTATATCATCCCGACTTGAGGCCATCTTAGGTGAAGCTATAGAAAAACTGGATGACATACACATTGATGAGGATGAGGCAGAAGATATCGTACTAGATGTCGTAGCGACAACCAAATATGGCAATAAAGTCACAAAAAAAGCTTTTCTGACTGAATGTCGTCGCCTGCTCTCATTCATCTTCATTCTTTCAACTCCTCTTAAAACTAGGCGACCTAAGGGCGGCCGGCGCTCTTTATGGAGTGACTTAAGGAACTTACTAGATGACGGCCGCATTGACGATGCACAATATGAACGCATTAAATTAGCCATAGTTACTAGAAATAGGCTTGTTCACGGCTTTGAAGAACATATTGATATGGATGACTGGGAAGAATTTACGGCAAGCCTCAAAGCCATTAATGATGACCTTACCTTAGAAATTGAAAAACTCCCGCCGGAGAATCGGAAGCTCCGATCATCTCAGACTGTATCTTAGTCGTTTCCCAACAGAGCTAGGAATGGACATTTAATCATCAAAGGATGGTGGTAATGGAAAGTAAAATGTTAATCGGCTTATTATCGTACTCTGAGGATGAGCGCTGGCAAGAAGTAGAATTAAAGCCTTTTGGTTCTGATCCAAACGTACGATGGGCCGTCCACTATGAAATCCATCTTTTCGACATACATACAAAAAATATTCTAGACAACTCGTTATGGTTACGTTTTAAAGCGCGTCATGCCGAATTTCTCCCAACAAAATACAACCCTGAAGGAGCATTGGGAGAGATATTTGGATTTACTGTTTGTTCACCCGCTTTTAAAAAAGATCCTACCAAAGAATATGTAGAGTATATCGAGAGGGCTCTAGTCCAATCAAAATTTAATGAAGCTTTGGCAATTGCGTATCTTAAGAAACGCTTAGACGCATTAGGCGAAAGACCAGCGGCTGAGCTTATGCTGTGTCTACGAGCTTTTCTTGAGACCGAAGAATGGGGCCATGAAATTAATGGGGTTAGTATCAAACCTCAAGTTATGTGTTGAGATTAGATCACCATCCGTAAGTAGATTATGCACGATCATTCTTTTAGTTAGAAAAATTAATTTAATAAAAGCTATAATTAAACCATGTCATATACCGTTATCAAGAACGGTTATAATACAATCACTATCTCGAAATGAAACGCAGAAAAAAAGTCAAATTCTCAAAACGCCTAAAATACGCGGCAACATGGTTACAGCATCCCGGTATACTGGGCATATTCTTCGCAATCACACTATGCGCAGTTCTATCTTTGGGGGCGATAAGTCCATGTGGCAAAGCTTCGATCCCTTCGCATGGAGTGTGTAGCAATGACAGCTCCGTTGAATCCATGTTTAAGTTCTTTATAATCCTTGGAATTGGGACAGGCCTAGCTGCGTGCTTATATATAATGTTCGAGTCACCCTTAGAAAAACGCATTCAAAAAAGTCTTTATAGCCATATAAAAGACAGGTATAAAAAATGGCCTAAATGGCGCCGACGATGGTACCCTATAACCTTTTTCTTAATGTATATCTTAATAGGGGCACTTGTATATATATTCTATAGAGGCAGTGGCCTCAGGTGGTACCACTACACCCTTCAATATGGTCTTGTGATACCCTTTTTCGCTACATGGATAGCTCATACACTCCTCAATAAGATTCGTAGTTTAGGTAAAAAGCAATGATCGAAATGGTGGAGGCTATAATGGATGAGAAGTATCGGGAAAGATTTGTAAAATAAATAATAGTTTTCTCGTTCATATAAAGGCCATATTGGTAGAGATAATTCTACTTAGGTTGTACCCCAGGGCAACCTATGATACATTCCGATCATATTCAACTAAACTACGGAGTACTTATGGCTAAAGCGCCTGCTAAAAAACCAAAACTAAACTATGTGAAAGGTGCTCTTTACGCAATTGGCGGCCCCATCGTTGGTATTGTGTTATGGATCATTATATGGGAGATGGGTTTTATTGCATCAATTGCCACTTTCGCAATGGCCTGGCTGACAGTATGGCTCTATAAAAAAGGCGCCGGTGGGATCGACCGACCATCGCTATACATCATCTTATTCTATATCGTAATTGGTATTGTTCTCTCGATCCTGTCGGGTATGGCCGCTGATATGCTTGACTACCTAGTGGCCGAGGCGGATGAAGTGCAGGGCATGAGCAAATGGGACATCCTCCAAACGGAAGGTTATTGGGCTATGCTGTGGGATAACCTCGCTCACAACAGTGCGCTCTGGAAAGAGTATACTAGTTCAATTATCTTTGCTGTTGGTTTGGGCGCGCTGGGCGTCTTCGGAACGGTACGGGATGTAATCCTCGGCACTGTTGCCGTTGCTGAAAAGCCAAACAAATAATACTTACCGCGAATCGATAAGGGTATTAGTCCTTCACCGTAACCGGATAGTCCAAAGAATAATACTGGTTTACTCCGTCAGTAATGACTACCGAAACCAGCCGGATCACATACGTTCCCGGCGCCATTTGATTCATATCAAAATTGAGCCGCCACGTCGTGCCCGTGCTCGGTTCATAGCTACCCGCTATCGCAACGCCGCTAACTTTGATCGGGCGACTATCTCCAGGGTTGGTAGGCTGAGGAATAGCCCGATAGCCACCGGTAGGTACTGAGACTTCTAGCCAAGCATAACAACCTAAGCTCTTAGAACATTCGCTCGATTGGGTAGTGGGCTGTAAAGTATAAAATGAAGTGGGTAAGTTTGGATTCCAGACCGACGTTACCGGATAAGAAGGCGTCCGATCAATAGTCTGACCCCCACCAGCATTACCGGTCTTGTCATCCAACGACGTAATCCGCCGCCCTTGAGTAGTCGACGTGCGCCCACTGCCGGGAGCCGGCTGCGCACCCTGCTGCTTCCGAGCCTCCTCAGCCGCCTTCTTGGCAGTCTCTTCCTCGGCTTTTTTCTTCTTTTCGGCTTCTTCGGCCGCCCGCTTTGCTTCAAAGATTGCTACTTGCTGGGAGATAGTCTGGTCAAGCGCATGCAGGGCAGCGTCAGCAGACTGCCGCGAGGCGTACTCGGCGGCCGCGATATCGCTGCGGTACTGCCGGATAGACAAACCGGCAACTGCCACCAGCAGCAAAGCCAGACCAATTAAAATATACGCCCGCTGCCGGCCGGCCAGGCGGAGCTTGCTAAAAATGTACGAAAAAAACATGAACAACTGCCAATCTGTTAATTGATTTGTTTAGGCCGGTATTCTACCATAAGTTGCTTCGATTAGCAATCACCCCACAAGATCCCCCACATTGAAAATCCTAATCTCAGTCCGCGGGGAATTTGTTACAATACCCCTAATGCCCAAAACCAAAAAATCCTGGCTGGTCCTAGCACTCATCGCCCTGGGCGTCATCGTCTGGCTGGTGCTGGCTTTCGCCAGAAGCACGCCGGCAAAAGACCAAGCCAGCAAAACCACCCCCGCACCCAGCGCAGCGCCGGAAGCGCCAGCCTTCGACAAAACCGCCGAATCCATCACCGACCCGTCCAGCCCGTGGGTAGTCGTCAACAAAAAACGCCTGCTCGAACCGCGCGACTACACTCCCGCCGACCTCGTCATCCCGGATATACCTTTGCGTCAGAAGAACGGCGGCGAAGAAATGCAGCTCCGCGCCGAAACCGCCACAGCCCTTGAAGCCATGGCCGCAGCCGCCAAACAAGACGGTATCCATTTAATGCTAGCCAGCGGCTACCGCTCCTACAATTTGCAAAAAACCGTCTATAACCGCAACGTCGCCCAGCTCGGCCAAGCTAAAGCCGACACCGAGAGCGCCCGGCCCGGCCACAGTGAGCACCAGACCGGCCTGGTAGCCGACCTTGAACCGCTCGACCGCAGCTGCGAGATACAAGCCTGCTTCGCGGACACTCCGGAAGGCAAGTGGCTGGCCGCTCACGCCCACGAACACGGCTTCATCATCCGCTACCCGGAGGGCAAGCAAGCCGAGACCGGCTATATATATGAGCCCTGGCACGTCCGCTACGTCGGCAAAAGCCTCTCAGCCGAACTTCACAAAACACCTCAAGCTACACTCGAAGCATTCTTCGGCCTTGAAAAAGCCGGTAATTATTAGGCAAGGGTACCAGCAACTACCATGCAATTATTAAATACTCATTAAACGCGGGGAAACGCCGAACATTTTCTGTAAAAATGTTTACTCTTTTTACAGAAACAGGTGTAAAATATTTTACAGACGTGTTGCAAAAGCAACGCGCACAGTGTGCATTAGGATTCGCTTAGTGTGAGTGTTTCCGGCAATTTACAAATTAAGGTTCTTAATACCAACGACAGAGGAGAATACCATGTCAAAAACCAGTACATCAGCATTACAGAATAAGAACTTAATCCTTGCAGCCATCTTCGGCTTCGGCGGCATGCTGGTAGCTATCTTGGCTTCCGTTGCCGTAGTTACCCCATTGGTAAACGCCCAGGTAAACAGCGCGCTCGCTCTGCAAGCCACCCAACAAGCATCATTGGTTGCATCTGTTCAGCAGGCTAAGCCGGTCCACACCGTTTCTGCCGACAGCTGCAACGCTCCTGCCCAGAACACCCATGTAAAGAACGAAGCTCCTGAAGTAACCGTTCACGGCGGTGGCCATGGCCACGGGGGCGGCATCTACAAAACCGACCTCAAGATGGACTGGAAGAAGGGCCACTACCTGGCTGGCGCCAACCACAGCTTCAACACCACTACCAACACCTACACCACGAACAACACTACCACCAATAACACCTCTACCGTTACTAAGGACTCTTACAACACTGCCACCATCGGCTCGCACAACACTCACACAACCAACAAGACTGACGTTGACATCACCGTCAAGGACAGCTTCAACAAAGACTCTTACAACACCAAGGTGAAGACCGACATTACCGTTAAAGACAGCTTCAACACCACCACCAACAAGGACTCTTACAACACTGCCGTAAACAGTGGTAACACCTACACCGACAAGTCCACCACCAACAACACCAAGATCGAGACTACCGTCAAGGACAGCTTCAACGTAACCGACAGCGGCAACACCACCGTTATCAAGGACAACAACGTGCTGTCCAACAACAAGGTAGACGTTGACATGAGCACCGTTAAGCAAACCGGCCTCGTAAACGTCAACGACGTCGAAGTAGACGCCATCTAATAACCTTGCCGCTAGA
Organism: uncultured bacterium; assembly: GCA_965652795.1. Lineage (GTDB taxonomy): Bacteria > Patescibacteriota > Saccharimonadia > Saccharimonadales > UBA4665 > CBFGXJ01. The sequence continues at coordinate 63,538 of CBFGXJ010000002.1, read as the reverse complement.
GAAGGGCGCCGCCGCCACGGCAGCCCTTTGGCAACCCCGAAAGCCCCGGAGTAATCCGGGGCTTTTTCTCTATGCGCGTCCTGACCCGACCAGGCAAACCGCTTATGCTATTGTTGCGCCCGGCAGTAACTGGTATATATAAGGTATGCCTAAACAATCAAAAAAACCTAGTATAGAAACAAATCGCTTTAAAATTATTGCCGGGGTGAGCATCGTCGCGTTGGCGCTTGCCATCATTGGCATCAAGGTCTGGTACATCGACGCCTTTAACGCAACTCGCGACCAAGCCGGCATTGTGGCCATCCGTGAACTTGTTATTAAGAGCGCTGAGCAGACCAAGACCGATGCCGTGCGCGATCCAAAGACTGGTGATATATATTTCCCGGAAGCAAAACTGTATCTGCCTGTTCAGAATGTCAGCAAACTAACGTATAACGTTATCCCGGGCAATGAGCATACCGACCTGACCGTTAGCAGCAGCGCCGTCTTCAACCAAATGGCTGCGGAGCTGTACAGCACTAGCAATATGGAAGAAATGTTCAAACGCGTGCCGCACATGCAAGCCTGCAGCCGCGGCGTGGAAGTAATGCATACACCCTTAGCCGCATCCGAGCTGGAAGCCAAAGAACAAGTCGCAACAGTACAACTTAACAATGGCAAAGCCGTGCACATATATACTGAAAGAGCTTGCCCCGAGCTAAAATCTACCGCCGAAGCCCTCAAGCAGCTGCGATCCTACTAAATTCATTTGAAGTTGCGTATCGCCTCGGATCCCTTCTATACTGTGGGCATGGGCGATACTGTAGCCATGGACGACGATGTGATGCTCAAGCAGTGGGTGGATAGCCTCGACGAAGCCCGCAAAGCATTATCTTCAGCCAGCGGCCTGCCGGCAGCGTATAGCCGCGAGGACTTAGGGCGCATGTGGGAGTGGATGCGCACGCAGTGTAAAGGCAACACGCCTCTTAAAGACCCTGATGCATACTCTTCCGATGTACCGGAATGGGCAACCTGGGAGATGGAAGGCAATTGGCGCCGGCGCTTATCGATGGCTCCGGAAACATTAAAACTGGTAGGATATATGGCGCGCTACTACGGTGAGTGCTTGCGAGGAGCCGTGCCTGAAGCCATGTGGGTAATCTGGCGCTGGAAAAAGAATAATCCGGGTATATCAGGCGAGGGTCAGCCCGCGCTAGCCATTCCATTACCGCCACATGCGCCCGGCAAGTACGGCAGCGTAACGTTCGTCATACGGGATGTAGACGTCCTGGTTATGCGGGTAGTCGTACCGTCAACGGAGTCCACCGACTTCCTTTTAGGCTACGACATGCGTGTACAAGAGCTACAAAAAGCCGTAGCCTTCGCCAAAAGCATTACAAAGCTGTAGTGTTGCAGCGGCGGGTCATCGGCTCAACTGGCGCGAAGTTATCGGTGAAGACGGGGCCTTTCGGCAGGTCCGGTTCCTGGGCGTACAAAATGCCGCGTGCCCAATCGAGTGAGCCATTCGAGTACGCCGTCAGGACGTTCTGCCGGCCGCCTTCGAGGTCAAACCGGTGCACCGGCACAACCAACCGCCGGGCAAATACGGCCGCGTGCGAATCATACACACCAGCCAGCAGATCAACGCACTTGGCGTTCGTGCTGCCGATCACATTGGTTATAACTGCGCCGTCGGGTTTGAGGATTTGCTTCAAACGGGCCGTGTACTCGCGTGTCGTCAGCGAGAATGGAATAAACGAGTCGCTATAGACGTCGCCAATGATAATATCGTATTTCTCGTTGGTGCGGTTTACGTAAGCCCGGGCGTCCTCGGCAAAGACCTGAATGTTTTCAGGCGAACTGTAGTTGAAGTGGTCTTTGGCGATGTCGACCAGCTTCGGGTCGATTTCTACTACGTCCACTTGTGATTCGGGATAGGCCCGTGCCAGGTAATCGGGCAAGGTCAGGGCGCCGCCGCCCAGCACCAGTATGCGGTCTTTCTGCGGCGCCGCTTCGACCAATTCCGCCATGCGGATGGTGTAGGCGAAGGCTAGCTCGCGGTCACCGTCCGCAAACACGCCCGACTGGTAGCCGAACGGGCCGGTCATCAGGACGCGCACCGGCTGGCCTCCATACAACGTTTCAATCACTTCATAATGTGCCGATGGCGTATCGATCTTGATCGAGCCGGCTTGCACCGGGGAAGCGAATTGCAGCACGACCACAACCACTAACCCGATCGTAATTGCCAGCCGCTGCGCCATACGCAGGCGGGGCAGAATCATCCAGCTACAGATCAGCAGCAGTGCGATCACCAGCACCAGCGTCTCGCGCGAGCCGAACCAGGTGAAGAAGCCGAAACCGGTCGCAAAGGTGCCCGAGATACCGCCGATCGAGTTCAGCGCGCTCAAACCGGCCACCGACCGGCCGGTGGTCTCGACCGACTTTGTGCGCAGGCGCACCAGATACGGGCTGATCATACCCAGCAAGAAGCTGGCCGGCATAAAGAGCAGCAGCGCCGCCAGCACGCCCTGCACCCGTTGGTCGCGTGTTAGGTCGGCGATAATGGCTAACGTCTCCTGGTAGAACACCAGCGTACCTACCACCGCCATGCAGCTGGCCAGCAGCAGCCAGGCCACATCTTGCTTGGCAGTGCGCTTATCGGCTACCCAGCCACCGGCGGCATAGCCGAGCGCCAGCGCGGCGATCATGGTACCGATCACGCTCGTCCAAACATACATCGAGGTGCCGATGCTGGGCGCCAGCAAACGCGCCGCTACCAGCTCGTATGACATCAGCACGAAGCCGGTCAAGAAGGCGATTGTCTCATACACGCCCAAGCGAAAGGTTTTAAATCTGGTAACGATGTGTTTCATACGTCCATTCCCCCGTTACGGGTGCGTTAAAGTAACTCTCCGTGCCACGCGGCAGCGTACCTACCGGCTCGCCCTGGTGCGGAATAAATATCCCGTCAGCGGTACGGCGACGATCAGGATCGCTGCGCTCCAGACCAGCGACAGCCAGGCGTGGTCGCCCATCGGCGTACCGGCGGTGAGCGAGCGTATCGCCTCGATGGTGTGCGTCACCGGCTGGTTCTCAACAAAGGCGCGCAGGCCGGCTGGCATACCCTCCGGCGGCACAAAGGCGGTACTGGCGAAGGTAATCGGCATGATGAAAACGAACGTGATCCACTGCACGGCCTCAATGCTTTTAGCGATCATACCCACGATTGCCGTCAGCCACGATAACGCGAACGAAAACGCCAGCAGGATACCGAAGGCATACAGCCACTCCAGCGGCGTGGCATTCGGCCGGAAGCCCACCAGCAACCCGACCAAAATCATGATGACGGCCGAAATCGTGTTGCGCACCAGGTCGGCAACGGTGTGGCCGACCAAGACTGCTGAGTTCCACATTGGCAACGACTTGAACCGGTCAATGACACCGCGCGACAAATCGGTTGCAACACCCATGGCCGTATACGACGAGCCGAAGGCGACGGTCTGGACCAAAATACCGGCAAACAAGAAGTTGGCATAGGTGATGCCTTCGGTTTCGATGGCGCCACCAAAAACATAGCGGAACAGCAGCGTAAACATGATCGGCTGCATCGCGACCGACAATAATTGGTCGAAGTTGCGCACGATATGCGTCATCGTCCGCCAGATCAGCATGCGCGAGTCGCTCAGCGCCCAAAAGAGTTTGCTGCGCTTCAACGGCCGCACGCTTTGCAGGCGCATTACGGGAGCTTGCGGGTCCGAGGCCATTATTTTTTCTCCTTTGCGGGTTTTGCTTTATCACCGGTTGCAGCGTCTTCGTCTTCATCGGTCGTGGTGGCGTGGCCGGTCAAGTGCAGGAAGACGTCGTCGAGCGTCGGCTTGTGCAGTGAGAGACCTTCGACCTTCACACCAGCCGTTTCAAGCTGGTCGAGCAGGGCGCGCAGCTTTTTGACGCCGCCATCGTTGGCCAGGCTGATGCTGGTACGCTTTTCGTTGGTTTGCAGGGCGGGGGCGTCGCTTAGCAACTGAGTGGCCTTTTTAAGGTCGGTCGGCCCTGCGAAGGTAAACTCGATCCGTTCGCGTCCGACACCTTCCTTCAGCTCATCAGCCGTGCCTTCGGCGATCACTTTGCCGCCGTCAATCACGGCGATGCGGTCGGCCAGCTGGTCGGCTTCTTCCAGGTACTGGGTGGTCAATAGGATGGTCGAACCGCCCGCTACTAACTTTTTAATGATGTCCCACATGGCCAGGCGCGAGCGCGGGTCAAGACCGGTGGTGGGTTCGTCGAGGAAGATCACCGGCGGCGTTGCGATCAAGCTGGCGGCAAGGTCGAGGCGGCGGCGCATACCGCCGGAGTACGTCTTGGCCGGACGGTCGGCGGCGTCGACGAGGTCGAACTGCTCCAGCAGTTCCTCGGTGCGGGCGGCGGCGTCCTGCTTGGAGAGATGGTACAAGCGGCCCATCATCTTCAGGTTCTCACGGCCGGTCAGGTATTCGTCGATGGCGGCGTACTGGCCGGTCAGGCCGATCAGGCTGCGGACGTCATCGGCCTGGCGGTGAACGTCGTAGCCCTCTACGGTCGCCGTGCCGGCATCAGCCTGCAAGAGCGTCGTCAGGATCCGCACGGTGGTAGTTTTACCGGCACCATTCGGACCCAGGATGGCTACGATCGTACCTCGGTGCACTTTGAGGTCGATGCCATTCAAAACCTGGACCTTGCCGAAGGATTTTTTGATACCTTCAGCAACAATCGCGTAGTCGTTTTTACTCATATGCCTACCAGTATAACAAACTTCTGTAATTTAACAGTTTATAAGGTGGAATCTCTGGTATAATCACTCTACTAATGGATACTACCTCAGCTCGCAGCCGATTAAACGACTTTTTTTCTACCGGAAAGGAAGTAACGTACCCGAAACGGGCTTTGATTATCGGCTATTACGACCGGCCGGAGCACGCCTACTGGATCACCCGGGGCAGCGTGAAGGTTATTTCATGCAACCGCGAAGGTGTAGAGCGCATCCAGCATATATATGAAGAAGGCGAGCTCTTCCCGATAAAATGGCTGTTCGACCGCGAACTGTTCGATGTGGCGTTCTTCGCCCTGACGGACGTGACGCTGCGCACCAAGCCGATTGCGGAATTTACCAACTTTATCGAGCACTCGCCCAGCGCCCTTTTAGCGATTATTCATCAACAGATGGCAATCATCGAGCGGCTGATCAACCTACACATCGAGTCGGCCGAAGAGCGCGTGATATTCGGGCTGCTGAGCCTGGCCGGGCGGCTGGGCGTCCATGAACGCGACCCGGTTACAGGGGCAGTGCGGTTGCCGCTCACCATCCAGGATTTAGCAGGCACGATACATCTTTCCCGTGAGACGACCGGCAAGGTCCTGCGCAAACTGCATGCCCAGCACTCGATCGTCCTCGACCGGCAGATCATTACGGTATATCCGGCCAAACTACAACAGGTGCTGAATAGCTAGTTTTCTGCGGGCCCAAGCGATACACACGCCCGTAACTGCCAAATATGCCAAGCCGCTCAAACAGCTATGCAGCAGCGGCGCCTGTAGGGCAATAACCAGATACGTGCCGCTGGCGAGCGTCGCCGCCACCAAGCCGTATGCTGCTAGCAATGTCCGGCGGGAAGGGAATATACAAGCTGCGGCGCCGGCCAGCAAACCCAAAACGGCAACGGTAATGTGAATCATAAGCATATAAAAAGTATACCACTACGGCAGCACAATATCGATCGAGATCAAGGCGCAAAACACCACCAGCACATGCAGCGAAAAACCGAACATCCGCCGCGCCCACCAATCGTGGTCGGTAGCTGCGAACCCCCGCGCCGCCAGCCATAGCCACTGCGCACACAGCGCCGCCATAACCGCCGCAAACACGTATCCCAGGTCAGCCGCTATCGCCAGGGCAAGCACGGCCGCGCCGTACACAACCGTAAAACCGAAGATATGCCACTTTGCCGTGCGCAGCGATCGCTTGATCGGTAACACCGGCAAGCCGGCCTGCGCGTACTCGGCACGTCGGTAGATGGCAATCGAGTAAAAGTGCGGCATCTGCCAACATGCCATCACCAGGAAGAGTGCCACCAATACCGCATCGAATTGGCCGGTTGCGGCCGCGTAGCCGGCAGCGATCGGCGTAGCGCCAGAGATACTGCCGACCAGCGCCCCGTAGCTGCCACGCCGCTTAGCGACCGCGTACGGCAGCACATACACCATAAACCCTAGCGCGCCTAACGCCACTACCACCCCATTGGTACCGAGCGCCAGCACGCCAAAGCCAACCGCCAAAAGCAGGCCGGCATACCCCAGCGCCAGGCGTACCGACACCTGGCCGGTGACGAGCCCGCGCCGCTTTGTACGCTCCATCTTTTTGTCGATCGACCGGTCGGTTATGTTATTGATTACGCAGCCGGCGGCGATCACCAGCGCCGTACCGGCCATACCGGCCGCAAATGCCACCAGCTCGAACCGGCCGGCAAGCGCCGCACCCAGCAAAAAGCCGGCCACCGCACTAAAGAGATTGCCGTAGACGATGCCCGGCTTCACTAAGCGGTATAGCGCTGCCGGCATTACATTCCCTCGTGCTTGTGCATGTACGAATCAATTTCGTCTTTGGGCATATGCATCATGTTGTAGTCAAGGTTATGCATAATCCACAGCGTGCCGATCACCAAAATACCCACGACCAGCAGCATGAAGCAGAAAATCACCAGATTCCAGCGCGGCTTCGGCCCGCGCCCTAGATGCAGGAAGAATACCAGCTGCACCAGGAGCTGCGCCACTGCCAGGCCGGCCAGCACTAGTGTAGCCACTTGGCCGGTAAGCGCATGGCGGGTAACAGTGAAGTACGCTGCCAGCGTCAGTACCAGCGACAAACCGAAGCCGATCACATACGCTGCGTAGGTCGGCTGTGCGTGTTCGGATTCTTGCATTAGAGCGCCCCCATTAAGTACACCAAGGTAAATATGAATATCCAGACGACGTCAAGGAAGTGCCAGAAAAGGCCGAAGACCGTCAGCCTGCGGCGGGTGTGCACCGTCAAACCCTTGCGCCATATCTGTGCCGCCAGTACTGCGATCCAGATCAAGCCGATGGCGATGTGCAGCCCGTGCGTCCCAATCAGCGTGAAGAAAGCCGAGAGGAAGCCGCTGCGCTGCCAGCTGTTACCCTCGTGCGCCAAGACCGCAAACTCGTGCAGCTCCATACCAAGGAAGGCCGCTCCCAGCCCGAATGTCACCGCCAACCACACCAGTACCCAGCGCTTCTGCCCGGCACGCGCCGCTAGCAGCGCCAGGCCGGCTGTAAAGCTGCTGGTCAGCAGGAGCAGCGTCTCAACCAGCACGAACGGCAAGCTGAAAAGGTCGGCTGCACCCGGCCCGCCGAACGTGTTGTTGTGCAGTACGGCGTAGGTTGCGAACAGCGTTGCAAACAGCACACAGTCGGTCATAAGGTAGACCCAGAAACCGAAGGTGACTTTATCGGTGTTAGCCGTCTCGTGGGCTTCGTGGCCGGCAGCGTGACCCGCGGCGTGGCTTGCGGTTTGGGTAGTCGGCTTCATTACGCAGTCGCCTCCTTGCGGGCCGGGTCGAACGCAGCGGCCTCGAGCGCGGCGATCTCGCTGGCCGGCACCGTATACTCAGTCTCATCCTGCGACAAACGCACGATCAACGTCGCAACCAGCCCGATTACACCCGCAGCCGCCAGCCACCACATATACCAGATGATACCGAAACCGGCGGCGGCAGCGCACATGCCGACGATAACGGCCGCACCGGTGTTCTTCGGTAAGCGGATGTCCTCGTAGACCCGTTTTACCGCCTTGGCCGGCCGCGCCTGCTTGGCATCCCAGAAGGCATCACGGCCATGGACTTCAGGCACGCGGGCAAAGTTGTAAAACGGTGGCGGGGAAGTAACCGACCACTCCAGTGTCCGGCCGTCCCACGGGTCGTCCACCAGCACTTTGGGTAGCTTGGATTTATAATGCCTGAAAACGCTCCATACCACTTGCAAAACCTGGAACCCAATGCCGACTAGAATAAGCACGACCCCCACGCCCGCCACCACGAACAGCCCTTGCCAGCCCAACGTCGCATCGTAATGGTCAAGCCGCCGCGTAGCGCCCATTAAGCCGAGGATGTACAGCGGCACGAAGGCAAGCGTAAAGCCCGCCAGCCAAAAGCCGAACGCGCACTTGCCCAACCCCTCGTGCAGCGGAAAACCGGTAAACTTGGGGAACCAATAGGCCAGTGCCGCAAAAGCGCCGAACAACACGCCGCCGATGATCATAGTGTGGAAGTGTGCTACCAAAAAGAGGCTGTTATGCACCTGGAAGTCAATCGCCGGCACGCTCATCAGCACGCCGGCCACACCACCGATGGTAAATGTCACCACGAAGCCGATGAACCACAGCATCGGCGTCGTGAAACGCACCCGTCCCTTATACATCGTAAACAGCCAGTTAAAGACCTTCACGCCTGTCGGTACCGCAATCACCATCGTCATTATGCCGAAGAAGGCATTGACGTTCGGCCCCGCCCCCATCGTAAAGAAGTGGTGCAGCCAAACAACGAACGAAAGAAACGTAATCGCGCCGATCGCCCACACCATAGACGTATAACCGAACAGCCGCTTGCGCGAGAACGTCGCCACGACCTCAGAAAATACGCCGAAGGCCGGCAGCACCAGGATATACACCTCCGGATGGCCCCAGGCCCATATCAGGTTGATATACATCATCGGATTCCCGCCAAAATCCGATGTAAAGAAGTGCATGCCGAGCGTGCGGTCCAGTGCCAGCAGCGTCAGCGTAACCGTTAAGATAGGAAAGGCAAAGATGATCAGCAATAAGCTGCCGAGCGCGCTCCAGGTAAAGAGCGGCATTTTCATCAGCGTCATGCCGGGCGCGCGCATCTTTATGATCGTCACCAGGAAGTTCACCCCCGACAGCAAACTGCCGACACCGGCAATCTGCAAACTCCAAATCCAATAATCCACGCCCACGCCCGGACTATACGCGATACCCGACAACGGCGGGTAGGCCAGCCAGCCGGCAGCCGCGAACTCGCCGACCACCAGCGAGACATTCACCAGCACCGCGCCAGCCGCGAACAGCCAAAAGCTCACCGCGTTCAGGAACGGGAAGGCCACGTCGCGCGCGCCGATCTGGAGCGGAATAATCAGGTTCATCAGCGCGAAAATCACGCCCATCGCCACAAAGAAAATCATGATCGTACCGTGCGCCGAAAACACTTGCTGGAAGTGGTCGGACGACAAAATACCACTGGAATCACCCACCGATAACGCCTGCTGCACCCGCAGCATCAGGGCATCCATGACACCGCGCAGCAGCATCACCGCCGCCACGATCATGTACATCACGCCGATTTTCTTCGGATCGAGAGAGGTTAGCCAGTTGTCCCATAGCCAGCGCCACTTTTTAAAGTAGGTAAGCAGGCCGACGATCGTCAGTACGCCGAGCACCATCGTCAACTGGCCGAATGTAACGATCCAGCCGTGTTGCAGTGCGTCAAGCGTAAATCTCCCTAGCATTCCCTCATTCCCCTATGGACCATCGTGCCCCGCATCATGATGCGTATTTGCTTCGTTATGAGCGCCGTCGTGACGTTTGCCTTCAGGGCTCGCGCCGTGGCCGGGCATCATATACTTCATAATAATCCTATCATACAGGCCCGGATCGCGGGAGGCATAGACGGTTACCGGATGGTCTTTGCTGGGCATAGCGAGCTTGTCGTACTGCGCCGTGGTAAGTTTTTCGGGGACTTGTTTGACCCACGCGAGCCATTCGCGGTAAGCGGCGTCACTGGTTGCCTTTAACGTAAATGTCATGCCGGCGAAGCCCTCGCCGCTCAAATTAGCCGATACGCCGCGGTACTCGCCGGGGCGGTCGGCTTGCAAATGCAGTTTGGTTTGCATGCCGGCCATAGCGTAGACCTGGCCGCCCAATTTCGGTATCCAGAATGAGTTCATCGGTGCGTCGGCCGTAATCTCGAAATTGATCGGCGTGTCCTCTGGCACCTGCAAGTAATTGACGGTCGCAATGTTCTCTTCGGGATATATGAACAGCCACTTCCAGTTAAGAGCCGCCACCTGCACGCGCACCGGCGTAGCGTCTGATTTAAGCGGCCGGTACGGGTCCAACCGGTGCGAGCTCACCCAGGTGACTACCGCCAGAATGACAATCAACACCAACGGTACCAGCCACCAGATCGCCTCGGCCAAGGCGCTACCGTGCAAGTCCGGCTTGTAGGCGGCTTTTTTGTTGGTGGCACGGTACTTCCAAGGGATGTAGATAGTGAGGAAGAACACCGGCAGCACGACGATAACCGCCAAAAGGCAGGTGAAGACGATCAGGTCGAGCTGCTGACTGGCCACCGGCCCGTCGGGGCGGAGTACCGCCAGCACGGCGTCACGCGACAACCACGCCAGCACCGCAGTAAGCAACCCCGCCGCCGTGAGGGCCAGTGCGATCGATAGCCGTGTCTTTCTGTTCATGCTTACGTTTTAGTATACGGCCACCTGGCCGGGCGGGCAAGGAGCCGCAACTTGCCCGCCAGGGCAGGTGGCCGTATACTAAGCATAAACACATCATGGTGCACCGAATATCAAAACGAGAACTCACCCATGCCCAGCTTGCCCTGTTCATAGCTATCGGCTTGCAGATTGCCGTTTGGAAGATTAACGACCAGTTACTTATAGGGCCGCAATACCTGATCATTCCGGTCGAGATCGGCCTGGCCGTCCTGCTTGGCTTTGCCGCGTCGCTGCATACGTTGCGCAAGATCGGCATCCAGCACTCCATCGCTACCGGCCTGCTGGCGCTGCTTTCAATCGCCAACGCTTCCTCGCTGGCCCTGGTACTGCATCAGCTGGTCATCACACACGCTACGCTGTCCGGGACGGAATTGCTGATTTCAGCCTTGGCAATTTTCGGCACTAATATCATTGTTTACGCGCTGTGGTACTGGGAGCTGGATAGCCCAGGGTTGTCGGGAAGCCGGCTCTCCAAAAGCGAGCAGGATTTCGAGTTCACCCAACAAGACCTCAAGCAAGAGTATAAAAACTGGCAGCCTGAGTTTATTGATTTCCTCTATTTGTCGATCACCAATGCTATCAACTTCGCCCCGGCGGATTCGCGGCCGCTTACCCACATCGCCAAGCTGCTGATGGGCAGCCAGGCTTTGATATCGATCTTTACGCTGGCACTCGTCATTGCCCGATCGGTTAGCATTTTAGGCAGCTGACACGCCTGAAACCAAGAATTTTTAAATCAATGGATTTGCCATTATTACAAAATCGTTTACTATTATTCAATGCAGTTGCCCTCATCTGAGTATGCTAATACGCCGCCGGGCGGGCCCGCCCGGCAATCAAAGGCCGAAAATCTCGGCCCGCCGGCTTTCCATGAGTACAATCGCTTGCCACGCGGGTATGGCCTGACGGATAGCGACATCTTGTACGGCCTGGGGGTGGAAATGGCCTCCAGCAATATGCCGCATGTGCTACGGGCCGGGTCATCGGCCTTGATTGAATCTACCGTGTTCGCGCCAAAGCGTAGCGCGAGTTCGATCGACCGCCTCGAAAACGGTAAGCGGACCGGCGATTTGGCCGTCATCGACACCGCCCGAACACTCGGCATTCAAGCCAGCGAAACGTTTTTTGCCGAAGCAGAGTCAGGCAAACTGCCGTTACTGGCCGCCGAAACACAGGCCATGGAGACACGTTACGAGTCGCGACTCCCTATTAATGCCTTCAAGGATATGATTTGCGGTGAGCTAACCGAGCAAACCAAAACGGAACTGCAGGCCGACCTTATGGCGATGAGCAGGCTGATTCTAAAAGTGTTTGATCCGGAGAAGGAGGAAGTATACCCGCGCAGCCTGGAGCGCCTGGTCTCTAAAGTGCTGATCAGTCTGAGCTGCCTGCAGACCACTAATATCGTGGCTTTGCCGGCACCCACGCGAGCCTCGCGGCGCTTCAGTAAAGGCTTCAACTCTGTCAATATGGGCACGCTGGAAGGCGAATCCGTCACACCCGAGCGCCATACCTACGACATAGTACTGGCAACATACGGCCCCGAAGGAAGACTGCAACCGGCGACACAGCTGTGCTTGCTGACCGGCGGCAAAATACCGAACCAACCACCGCACACCATAATCCTCGACACGCGGGCCGATCTGCGCTTGACACCCACGCGCACCTTCGATCTACTGCGCAACCTTACCCGGCAAAAAAATGGCCTTAGCCAGACCGGAGACATCGCCGGCATCGTAAGCAGGCGATTAGCGGGGCGCGGGCATTCGTTTATCAAGCCGGTCGTTACGCCCGCGTACACCCACGCCAGCGGCAAAGCCGCCTAGTGCATAAGCGTACGGCGGCGCAAACTCCGGGCATAAAGCACGTACGGCACCAGGCCGATGGTATTGATTACCGCGGCCATTGCAAATAACAGGCCGTAGTCAAACAAGCTCACTACATACGCGCCCAGCAGCATCGTTACCACTACGAGCGTCATATTGAGGGCGTCGGTCACACCCCACTCCTGGCTGGCTTGGTCGTGGTTGATATGCTTGGCTACCAGAGCAAGCTTAGCCGGGTGCCCGAGCGCCCAGCCGATGCCGTTTACCACCCATAAGCATGCCAGCAGCGCGATGCTGTGCGACAATGCGAACCCGGCATAGCTGATGCTTATCGCCGCCATGCCGCCGATGATCAACCGCAGCTTATGCTGCTCGGATAAACGTGAGCTGGCACGTCCCGCCAACAGCTCAACCACGATCCGGGCCACCAAGCCGATCGCGATCACCGCCGTAGCCGACTTTACCGTGCCACCAGGTACGCTCGTAGTAACGTAGACGACAAATAGAATGTTGATGAGGTTTAACGAGGAATACAACATCGCATCCGAGATAATAAACGCCCGGATAAACGGCTGCAGCCGTGCATAAAAATACGCCATGTTCCGATTATACCGTAGTGTATCTAAGCGTGGTGGCGCATGCGCCGTTTATGCCGGATATGGCGGTGCGTCGCGTGGAAGAGGTAGCCGCCGACTACCGCTAGCAAGCCGACCACCACCACAGCGCCAGGACCAGTATTAGGCAGCGGCGGCTGCTCGACAGGTTGCGAAGCCAGCACGGCAGTCGGCGTACTGTCGGGCGTTTGCGTTGATGCCACAGGGGCAGGGGTCTCAACGGCCGGAGGTTGGACCGTGGGCGGTTTTTCTTCTACCGGTGCCGGCGTAGGCGTCACTACCGCCTTGGCCATGACCGGGTTGCCGCAGGCAGCTAGAATGGCTGATTTGAAGGCACCGTCTTTCATGATCACGAAAGCAGCGATAGACTCGATACGGAAGGAGACTTTTGGCGCCCGCTTGTAAAAGGTTACCCCGTCGACGTTCACCTTGGTGCTGCCGGCGATATTCTCGCGGCCGGCGGTTACGGCGTCAGTGGCGACCACCGTACCAGCCACACGAACGGTGCCGTCTTTATACACCCGTCCAGCGACCGCGGTCGTGTCGGAATCGGCGATGTCCTGAGCGGTTATGCCGAAGTGCGAGTATATCTGGGCAACACCTTTGTTCTTGTACTTTTGCTGTAATTCGCGCGTGGTGAGCGCACCGCAGTTCATGACGGCGTTACTGTCGCAGTCGCGGCTGGAGACAAGCGTCAGCGCTGCCGCCGGCATAACCGGTTGCAGTACCATCAGAAGCATCAAACCGAAAAACCCGCCCACCACGGCGCCATGCGCAAATACCGGCATCTTCAGGATCGCCTGGACGCTATGATGATGCGCGCGCCGCAACAACCCGGCCTTTTTGGCTGGCGCGGTCCGGCGCGCAGCTGTACTCGACCGGGCAGCCGAACGTAAGGCCCGCTTGCCGGCCGCTTGGGAAGGAGATGTTCTGGATCGGGTGGTTTTTGCTTTTTTCATATGCTTAGAAGCGTAAGCAGCATTACGGTTTTATTGTAGCAGCTCTTTGCGGGCCAGCAAAATAAAAATAACGTATTATAATGACACATATAAGATAAGGAGTCCGATATGATACTTACCACTACTCCCGCCGTCGACGGCAAGCAAGTCCAAGAATACCTCGGTCTGGCAACCGGCGAGGCGATCGTCGGCGCTAATATTATCAAAGATATTTTTGCCGGCGTCCGCGACATCGTGGGCGGCCGCTCAGCAGCATATGAAGAAGAGCTGGCCAAAGCCCGCGAAATCGCCCTGCAGGAGCTAGAAGAACGCGCCGCCGCCATGGGCGCCAACGCTGTCATAGGTATCGACCTCGACTACGAAACAATCGGCTCCGGTGGCAGCATGCTGATGGTCAGCGCCAGCGGCACCGCCGTCAAGCTATAGGCTGCGCGCGGCTGTATGCGATACGAATACGACCTACGAAGACCTATACAGCACCGCGCCCACGTTACCCGGAGGCGTAATGATTATGCCTCTAAGCACACCAGCTACGGCAGCATTGCCGATCACGGCCTCATCGGTTACGCAGCCTTCCTGGCGGGTAGCCACTACCGGTTCGTATGTTGCTAGCTGAGCACCGTTCCTCATAGCCGCAACGTCCTCAGGGCATTGCGTCAGGATGGCGACATGGCTAACACTTTGTTGCGCACAGGTAACGCCGGCCTGTGCAGTGCAACCCTCATTTTTAAGCCAGGTGTCGCGCACGAGGGCAGGCACGCCGCCGACAATGGCGCTTTCGTCAGGATTCATCTCACGCCAGAAGTTAACGGCACCGTATCCGCATGCTACGACGCCGGCTGCCACACCGGCAGCAATCAGACTGCGAGCACGCGCAGAGAGGCGGTTAGGAGCTGTCGGTTCGGCTTGGTCCGGCCGTTCGGGCGGTTGTCGCTTGGGAGGTTGTTTCTCAATCATTGCTATATAATAGCGAGGTTAGGTGTCAAATACTACTCCCAGCGGAAGAGCTTCGCACCCAGCACATACGCCACAATACCCCAAACAGCAAGCACTGAGAGTTCCGCGCCAAGCGTCAGAAACGTAGCGCCCTCGGTCACTACCGCTTGGATACCGCCGATAATGGGGGTCAGCGGCATGTAATCGGTAATAGCCTGCAGAAACTCCGGCATCAGCGCCCGCGGGAACCACACGCCGCTCACCGCTAAGGAGGCCAGGAAGACGATTTGTCCGATCACATCCGACTGCGTGGAGTTTTTAGCGATGCCGCCGATTGCCAAGCCAATACCCAGCATAACTATCTGTGAGATGAGTATAAACACCGCGAACGTCAGCCAGTCGCCCTGCATCGTAAGGTCGAACAACGTCACCGCCAGAATAGTCAGCAGAGCCGCGCCGATCAACCCGATAACCGTATAACAGATCATGGTGCCACCGATAACCTCTCGCGCTTTAATCGGCGTTGCCCTGAGCCGGCGCAAAATGCCGGTTTTCTTAGCGGTAGGGAAGACCGACCCGACGGCAAACACGCCGACCATCATTGTCGCCATACCGGTGAACATGGCAAATATACTGTCAAAGGCATCGACCGCACCGACATTGATCGGCGTCCGTTCGATCACGATGGGCGTGGGCACCTTTACAAGCCGTTTATTGGTCTCATCGACCACGCTTCGCATCACACCGGCCACGATCTCACCGGTTTGCACACTGGCTTGGTCGTAATACAATCGGACGGTGCCGGTCGGCACGCCTTGCTTGACGCTGCCGAAGTCTTGCGGCAATTCAATAATACCGTCCAGGGCGTCATCATTCATTTTGTCGCGGGCTTGGTCGAGCGTCAGGGTTTCATCGGGCAACTTAAAGGCTTTTACTTTGCCGAGTGCTTCCTCGAAGTTGTCGGCGAACTGCCCTTGGGAGTTGTTGACTACCGCCACCCGCAGCGAAATATTATCGCTGTTATTCATCAGCGCACCGAAAACCAGCACCAGCACCACCGGAATACCGAATAAAATAAGCGTGGTCAGCGGGTCGCGCAAGGCACGCAACAGTTCGATTTTGCCATAAGCCCAGGTAGTTTTTATCGATTGGAACATAGCCTACTCCCTGAGCGCCTTGCCGGTTAGACTGATAAATACGTCTTCCAGGTCTGCCTGCTGGACTTCAGTTTCTTTATGGAAGCCTTGTTTGAGCAGATTCTGGATCAGCTTCGCAGGTGTGTCCAGCGCAATGATAGCGCCGTTGTCCATGATCGCCACGCGGTCACACAGCAGCTGTGCCTCCTCCATGTAATGGGATGTCAGCATAACCGTAACGCCGCTGTCGCGGATGGATTTGATAAGATCCCAGAGGTTGCGCCGGGCCTGCGGGTCGAGCCCGGTCGTGGGCTCATCCAAGAACAAGACTCGCGGATTATTGACCAGCGCCGCCGCAATACTAAAGCGCTGCTTCTGGCCGCCGGATAATTTCTCTGGGTAGCTGCCGGCTTTGTCTTCCAGCTGGACGTCTTTTAACAATTGCTTGGCGTCGACGCTGCGGCCGTAGATCGTACCCAGAAAACGCAGAAGCTCGGTCAGGGTAAGCTTATCGAAGAATGACGAACTCTGTGTCTGTACGCCGATAATCCGGCGCACTTCGTCGGGCCGCTCGCGCACAACGATGCCGTCCAGCACCGCCTCGCCGTCGTCAATCGGCCGTAGCGTCTCGATCATCTCGAGCGTCGTCGTTTTGCCGGCGCCGTTCGGGCCTAAAATGCCGAATATCTCGCCCTCGCGCACGTTAAAGCTAACACCTTTGACTACGGTTTTATTGCCGTATGTTTTGGTGAGCCCGGTAACACTCAGGATATCCTTTTTTGATGCGGCCATACTGCCAGTATAGCAGCCGTGACATAAGCGGCAAGTGCCGGTTATGCGTATCGCATGTCGATCTCGGTAGCATGGGCGCCCGGCGTATACCGCACGTTGACGGTAGGCACATCGCCGGCGTTCGGATCGACTTCAAAGGTCTCGATGGACTTATTCTTATCTTGTTTTCTGGCGTAGTAGGGCATGCTCAACAACGACTGGGAGTAGCCTAACGTGCGCGAACCGACGGCAACATCGCTGGCTAGAGCCATCTGGTACGTTCCTTTCGGCATACCCTCGGTCGACAGCGAAAAAGCTATTTCGTCGAGGTCTTGGCCGGGGGTATAGCGGGCAACGTCGTGCCACGTCGACCGTACAATAGGCTGGATCAGACGGCCGGGCCGGGCATATTGGGTTGGTTGCAGGTATTCCTCCCTTGAAACAATTGCGGCTTTGACGTCAACCCTGCTTGGCAGTATAACGCCGCCGTCCCGGACGTGCGGTCGCAGATTCTTCATGATGTCTACCATCGGCTCATCGGTGAGCGCAACGTTCATTGTTTCAGAGACGAGCACGTCGATAGGGCGATCCGGGTCCGGTGTAAAGGTAATGGCGTTGGTTTCATGCAGATCGATCCTATTCTCCAGGCCGAACGCTTCAATGATCTGACGCGCCGCCTTGGCCGAATGAGGATTCAGCTCGAGCGCGGTGCAGCGGACCCGATCCGAACATAGCGCCGCATACAGCGCCATAACCGGGAATGCGCCGGTACCGGCGTCGCAGACTTCGATCACTTCTTTGCCTTCGCTGACCATGCCTTTTATCGCTTCACGGATAGCTAATAGGAAGAACTTGGTGCGGACTTCGTCGCGCAGACAGGCGATACTGCCTTCAGGCGCAAGCGTGCCCTTGGTTGCCACATGCCTGCTCAGGATTCGATGCGGCATTTTGCTTGCCAGGTACCGCTCGATCTGTGGCGGCGCGTAGCGGGGAACCGACTCTTCGTTGGGATAAAAAGGCAGGTGGTCGGGTAATTGGTCGATGAGTTCGTCAAATACACGTTTCGGGCCTTGAGCCGCTTCGCGGTCGCTCCAGGTCTGCAGTGGGCCGCGGGGGTCGGCATTCACGTATGTAGATAACGGTACGGCTTTGGGGCGGCGCAGCGGAGACACCCAAGGGCGCGCCTCGGGCTTGCGCATACGCAGTAGTTGGTCGGCTGTTTCATCCGACACCCGATAAAAGTCCAAGGCAATTGGATCCGAGCCAAACCTGCCGCCATCCGTTGTAGGCTCGACTAGAGGGCCCCGTGGAAAGATTTCTTTACGCTCATTGCTATCCAGAGAACCGTAATCAAACCTGTATGAGCGCTTGACCTCCCCATCCTTATTGCCATCGGTCTTCTCGGTGCATATGTATATTCCGATGCCCGGCTTATCACGCGGGTAGGGTAGCGGCGGGCGCAGCTCTTGACGCTTGACAACCAGTGCCGGCCTACCGGAATCCTGCTCTTCATATGCTGCACTCTTAAGACGCATCAGGTGGTAATTGCGCCGCACGCTATGCCGCTTGGGGTTGTGCGTACTTTGTACCACGAACCAGCCGCCAACGTTGTGCGGCTCAACAAGTTCTTCAGGAAGTGTCGGGGTCATCTCGTCGGCTTGTATGGCATCGACGACCGCGTCGACCTCCGGGTAACCCACGGGTGCCTCGATACCACTATCGAGCAACGCCTCCCTGATCGGCTCTTGTGCCTTGCTGTCATTTTTAATTACTTCGGGATCCCAGGTAGTCCGCATGTTATAGGCCCGTAACGTTCCACTTGGGCCATCATATATATGCGCAATAGCGGCATCCGGCCAGTAAGTGAACCATGTGCCATTAACGCTAGATTCTATGGACGCAGGCTCCGGCAAAGCAGGGTTATCCGAATGAGGGCTCTCAGGGGAAACACCAGGGGTATGCATAGGCATAAATTATACCATGTGCTTGTGTATTTAGCAATATTCCTAGTCTGCTAAGGAATTGCCTGCGCCAGCTTGCGAGCAATGGCAACAAGTCATCGCCTCTGCCCGAGAATAGTAAATTAGGATGATACCTGCCGCCACCAATCCTCGTGCGGGTAGCTGCGGCCGCGCATAGCGACGACCTCACCGATTTGCGGCGTCATTACCTCAGCGCCGTGCGGCTGGGCTGCCGCGCGCACGCGCTCGACCGAGTCGATCCAAGCATGCAACGCCAAAGTAAAGGCGCCCCAGTGGATCGGCATGAGGCGCTTGCCGCCTAAGTCTTGATGCGCAGCAAAGGTTTGCTCGGGCATCATATGAATATTCGGCCAGCGCCTGTCGTATTGGCCGCATTCGAGCAGTGTCAGGTCGAACGGGCCATACTTTTGCCCGATTTGCTTGAAGTGCGGCCCGTAGCCGGTGTCGCCGCTAAAGTATACAGCAGCGTCGGCTGACCCTATTACCCACGAGCACCACAATGTTTTGAAGCGGTCGCGCAGCCGCCGGCCCGAAAAATGCCGCGCCGGCGTACATACTAATGTTATATCGCCAAGCGACGCTGTCTCCCACCAGTCAAGCTCTACGATTTGCGAGCTGCGCACGCCCCACTTGCGCAAATGGGCGGCCACGCCGAGCGGCACGAAGAAGGTCGTAGTTTTGCCGCGAAGCTTCTTGATGGTTGTGTAATCCAAATGGTCGTAATGGTCGTGCGAGATCAAAACGGCGTCCACATGCGGCACGTCCTCTATGGTGATGGGCGGCGGCGCAAACCGCTTCGGCCCTGCGAACTGGAAGGGCGAAGCTGCCTTGCTGAGCATCGGATCCAGCAAAAGTGTTTTGCCATGCAGCCGGATAAGCGCCGCCGAGTGGCCCAGCCATACCAGCTGTGGCTTCGTGGCTGCTAAAAACGCTTGCAGATCCGGACGGGCGGGCATCAGCGGGCGGGCTGGTTTGCGCTGCGTGTCGCGCCGCAGCGACTCGCGGATAATCGCCAGCATGTCACGGGCGCTCATATTCATAGGCGTTGCAATCTGGTTTACAAACAGACGGCCTTTAAAATTCGCCGACGACTCCCACCGCTTCGGCCTGCCGCCGAACGGCGGATGCAAGCGCAGCACCAGCACCGCGCCGGCAACCAGCGCCAGTCCAGCAAGAATAAACCACATACAGCAATCATAGCAGATGTTTGCGAGCCTAGTTAGACGCCCTTTTACAGAAATCTACTAGTCATGCACCGTACGCAAGATGCAGGTCTTCAGGCCCGAGTGTAAACGGCCCGTCACTGACAACCGGACGATCGGCTGCTAGCTCAATACCAGGGAACGCCGGCAGTATCTGACCAAGCAAAATGGTACGCTCCAGCCTGGAAAGCCCTTTGCCGATGCACATATGCGGTCCAATGGCAAACGTAAGTGATTGGCTGACGCCAGGGCCGGATCGTCGATCTTGGTCGAAGCTATTTGGATCCTTAAAATGCCGCGGATCCCGATTAGCCGACGATATCCAGCCCGTAACCGGCTCGTATGGTTGGATATCGGCGCCAGCCAAAGCTACCGGCGCAATGGCAGCGACCGGTACCGACGGGAAGGGCGGCAGCAAGCGGTCTACCTCTGCGATAGCCGCGCCTTGCTGCTCGGGGTGCTGGCGCAAAGCGTCCGCCAAACCCCGTTCAGTAGCCAACATATACGCCACGTTGCCGATACCCTTTTTGGTAGTGAGCTTGCCGGCAAACAGCACACCCCACACCTGCCCGATAGTCTCGGTACGCCCCCACACATGCCCATCAGCAATTTCAGCCGTACCTTCAAAGCCAATCAGCCGGTCGATCGGCTCATCGTTACCCCCGGTTTTCTTGCGCGTCTCTATGACGTCGTTGATCAAGTTAGCAGCTTCACTTAAGTCCGGCGGCTCAAGCGGGTTCTCTGCTTCTTCGCATGCCCGCATCCAATGTTCAAGCTGCTGTTCGGTGCCATCGTCTAGCGGCATACCTAATATAGAACGGATGACTTGGCCTGAGAGCCGCCCAAGCGTACTCATCACCTCGAACTCCCCCCGTTCAGGATGGTTTTGCTCATGGACAGTACTGATAATGTCGGCCGAGAAACCGGCGATTCTGGAAGTAAACTTGTTTTCAATATTCCGAAATTCAAATGCCGCTTCAAGGTATTTACGCAAGCCCCGGTGTGTAGCACCGTCAAAAGCCCACGGTACGCGGAACTGCAAATTGACCGCCGGATCGCCAAGCGTACCGTATTGCTGCGAAAAATGCCTGCGGTCAGTCATGAGCCTGGCTACCGACTCGTAGTCGAATACATGCCACACGCCCCGTTCGTCTTTAAACGGTGTTGTTTGCGGTTGCCAAAAACGTTCATCGGGCAGTCCGGTGGTGAGGTGGTTAGGCGTAAACGGTTTCCAGAGCGCTTCGCTAGCCGACATGACGATCCTCCTTGCGAGTTGGTATATCTTCAGTATAAACTGGCTAAGCATATGCGCGAAACCGCGCCTGTCTGCCGGTAATCAAGTTTCATGATAGAATAAACCAATGCTACAAGGGTTCCGTAAGTACGGGCAAGTCTATGCTCATTTGTGGAGTACGTACGGCCAGTCATGGCCGGTGCGCATATCTTTCATCATGCAAATTGCCGCCAGAATCTGCAAGTTGATCATCCTGCCGATTGCAATCAGCCTGATAATCACCAACCTCTCCACCAAGAACTTCGACGGGGCCGAAAAGGCGGTATTATTGTATGCCTGCTTCTCTTTAACACTCGGAGTGCTGGCGCCGCTGGTTAAGTACATTGGCATGCTGGGCGAGAATAAAACCTACCGGGAAATTACCGGCAATTACTTCTCGCGGCTGGTATCGGCCGACCTGGATTACTTCCATTCCAACCTGGCCGGATACCTCACAACCGCCACCCGGCATTACGTCGATGGCTGCATGCAGCTTGTGCGGGCTCTGCGCGACCGTTACCTCAACACCGTGTTGAGCATTCTGTTTCCGCTGTGTGTCATCATCTACCTGGATATATGGCTGGGGCTGGCAGCGCTGGCGTTAAGCGCCACGCAGGCCGTGTACCTTTTCTGGGCTTCATATGCCATTACGCCATACCGCACCGAGACGCGCGAGGTGTACAAGTACAACTCCGGCCGCATGGCTGACATCGTGTCTAATATTCTGGCCGTAAAATCCAGCGCCCAGGAGCATGCGCATATCCATGATGTGCGCCGCCGGGCCGAAAACGAATCCCGGCTATACTATAAACGCTACACCATGCAGTCGAAGCTGATCGCGCTCCGCGAAGTCCTAACGGTGGCTTTTTTCCTAATTCTACTGTGGCTGGTCGTGCAGCGGATGAGCAGCGGCGCCATCGACATTACAGCGGCCGTGCTGGTGGTTACGTACACTACAACCATCCTTGTTGGCATATACTCGCTGTCGGAAGACCTCGACGAGCACGACGACTTTATCGACCGCATCATCCCGGCATTCGAAATCCTAAACCGCCAGAACACCGTTACCGACCCGCCAAAACCCAAGACGCTCGAGAACGTTCGGGGCCGACTTACCTTTGATGCGGTTTCATTCGCCTACGACAAGAAAAACGGCGCGCGGTCTGTCTTTACGGATTTTTCTCTGGATATCCCGGCCGGGCAAAAGGTGGGCGTCGTCGGTTTGAGCGGCGCCGGCAAAAGTACGCTGGCTAAATTACTGTTACGGTTCAACGACGTACGCGGTGGGCAGGTATTGCTGGATGGCATCGACGTGCGCCAGCTCCGGCAAGCCGACCTGCGCAAGCAGATCGGCTACGTGCCGCAAGAGCCGCTATTATTGCATGCCAGCATCCGCGACAACGTATTACTCTCTAAGCCGGATGCGACCGATGACGAGATTCACGCCGCGCTGAAAGCAGCCCACGCCTGGACTTTCGTATCGCAACTACCCGAAGGGCTCGATAGCATTGTCGGCGAACGGGGCGTAAAGCTCAGCGGCGGCCAAAAGCAGCGCATCGCCATCGCCCGGGCAGTCCTGCAACATTCACCGATCATCGTTCTGGATGAAGCCACCAGCGCGCTCGACAGCGAAAGTGAGCAGATCATAAAAGATTCGTTCTCACGAATATTAAAAGGCAAGACGGCCGTCGTCATTGCGCACCGCTTAAGCACATTATCTGAGATGGACCGTATTATCGTGATCGAAAAAGGCGCTTGCGTAGAGGACGGCACGCACGAGCAACTGCTCGCCAAAGGCGGCGTGTATGCCCGGCTGTGGGCCAAGCAGTTAAAGCATAAAGAGACGTAACCCGGAGCTCACATTGCAGCCCACAACTAACCGAAACCTCTAGCACGCCCATGCCAAATAGACAATTACTATTTTTTATTGTAAAATAAGTTATTGTCTCGCCCGCTCGCACATATGGTGCAGGCGTGCAGGAGAAGGTACCACGCATATGTCCAGCTCACTCTATTCTAGTAAGGAATTACGCGATATCAGCTTTGAGGCATTCCGACACAGCCAAGGCACGCCTGACTTGCAAGCACAGCTGATCCGGTATGTTGCCGTCACCGAGCCCGAGCGGATTCCTCGCAATGAACAAGGCTACTGCCCCCTGAAGATCATTAACCCCATGGTACGTCAGCTATCGGGCCGGGTACAAAAGTACACTGCCAGCCCGATGCACACGAACAGTGAAGAAGTCGCACGGCGGTTTGGTGCAGATATGGCACTTGTTAATCGGGCATGGAATACAGGTACGCTGCCCGCCGAGGAAAGAGAAACCGCCCGCCGGGACCTCATAGCCAGCATAGCCGCGGGTATCGCATTGGGCGACTACCATTACTTGGTCATTCAAGACGGACGCCCAAGAGGCACGAACGATGCGCACACAACTCCGCCTAACCGTGCTTATCTAAGCCATTTTGTATACTACGGTTTATTGGGGCAGACTACAAAAATTCCAGTCTTTGATGATCTTTACCAGCGTGTCGTAGACTACTGCGGCGATAGCGACCATCAGGCTGTTACGATTGACGTCAACACGAAGCTTCGCGCCTCGCGGCCAACTACCCAAGAAAAGTTGCTCATAGAGGAAAAGATGGTACCCCTCGGGCAGATCATAACCGCCGCCGCCCAGGTCCACCTGGAGCATTATCCTTACGACGCGTAGGCCGTCTTACTTTACACGTATTTTACCATAAGTGTGCGCAGTCAAGAGCCTTTTCCCGGCACACCCAAGTTGCACGTAGAACGACCACAATACCGCAGGCGCGTAGCATGATTCATCCCTTGCATATCCCTAAAAACGGACAATCGCCGACATTTGAGTGCCCGCCACGGATGTACCAAGCCAAACAGTTCCCTCCGCTCCATGCCCGCTAACAGCGCATTGCTGACGCGGCTCCATGGTATCTTTCTGAAGGGTTTCAGCGGGCGAATCCCTGCCGCCGGGGCAAACCAGCCTAAAACCTTCTGCCTCCAGCCGCTGTTGCAAATCTGTTTGTACCTGCGATACGTCGCTGTTGTCATAGCTTGCTTCAATCGCAGAAACAGCCCCTCCATCGTAGAAGGGGGTGTTGCGGGATATATTCCCAAATGGCGCTTTATCCGAGCCGCGCAAGATCGTCTCTAAAACCTCGCGGTGTTTTTCATCAGATTTTTGAAGGGAAGTAGCAAGGAACACCCCACCGGCGACGACAACCAAAACCAGCGCTAGGCCGACGATACCTTTTTGTACGCGTTTTGGATGCATATATACAGCTTAGCAGAGTTGGACTACTTGCGGATCGGTAATTATAAATTAGATTATAACAATAGTGCACTTTGTAAAATATAATAGTCGCTCAGTTACTAATTAGAAACGGGTCGTAGCTGAGCGCATATAGGGATGCTGGCCTGTAAGGTTATGCGCGCATGCGGCCGAACCGGCTCTGGTGACACTTCCCAGTCAAAATTTTGGATAAGTAAAGCAGTATGAATAGCAAGCTCGGCGAGTGCGAACTCTTTGCCGATACACAGGCGGTTGCCGATCGCAAAAGGCAGGTACGCCCACCGGTCTCTAGCACTGATTTTATCTGGCAAAAACCTGTCCGGGTTAAACTGTTCCGGCTGGCTCCAAAAATCAGGGTGCCGATGTGTCCCATACATATAGACCATAATGGCATCGCCGGCACTGAGCCTGAGGGGACCAATAGTTCTTTCTTCGGGCACAGCTCGAGCAATAAAGGGTATCGGAGGCCGTAGGCGCATCGTTTCATCCAAGACCCGGCGCGTATAAGCCAGTTTTGGTATGTCTTCCGCCGTGGGCGTGCGGTTTGCCAGTGTGGATCGCACCTCGTGGGTGACTCGCTTGGCAATCTCAGGGTGCTCCTGAAGTGATTTAAAGAACCACATTAGTGCTACACCAGTGGTTGCTTCTCCTGCAAATATAAGATTAACCAGTTCATCCTTGAGAGTGGCATCGCTCAAGTATGCTCCTGTCTCATCTTTGGCGTGTGCCAGCATGGAGAGCAATGTGCCATCCGGCTCTGCGTTGCGTGAGCCAGTAATCATGTCCTCCGCGGTGGCATTAAGCAGTGCTGCGTTACTCTCATGTTTTTGCCATTCATCTTTGGTGACGGTGCTTGGATCTCTTTTACTTGCCAATGTAAAGGTGTCGCGAAGTACGGCGTAGGACAGCTCATTAACGGTTTCACCATTTGGGCCAAACATGGTGGCCGTTAGCGTTCTGAGAGTTAGGTCCGCCATCTCCTTTTGCACGTCAATAGGCGTACCGTCGCCTGCACGCTCACGGAGATCCTCTACGTAGGCCTGGCCGGTGGCGGCAATAGTGCCTATCATTTCGTTAACGTATTCGTGACGAAAGGCAGGCGCCATGACGCGACGCGTTGACCGCCATTCTTGGCCACTTTTAGTGGTAATGCCGCCGCCTATCACACGGCGTATACCATTGTAGATCGGCCCTTTATCAGGGTAGCGCCCGCTCACCAAAACCTCCTGCACATGTCGGGGGTGAGACACGACCCCACAGCGCAACCCGTTGAGATCTATAGCAAAGGCGTCACCGCGCGTGAATCGGTGAGCCTCGAGCCGGGAAAGGAAGTCCGTTGTTTCGCCAGACACATTTACAGCTGGCAGCTTGCCTCCTCGTTCTTGCATGACAATACCTCTTCTAGAATTCAATAAGAGTACGCGTAGGATCGCTGAAGTGTACCCGCTGCCGGATCTGCTCATATGCTTCCAGGAACACTTCCTGCGCCCGCTTACGCTCGTCGTAGGCGGGATCTGCTGAATCGAGTGGAATGCGTGGGTCCTGGACCTCGAGGTAGTCGTATAGACGGCCATCCGCAGCGATTAAGTTGCGCTCTATGCAAGCCATGCCAATAGCCCGCGCGTTAAGCCGGGCTGCGCGGTTTTCTTGCAGTATTCCTGCGCCGACCCTGTCTACGCGTTTTCCTGCGGCCATTTCGGATGCAAACCATCCGATAATTCCATTAAGTCCCTGGGGTGCGACACCAGCTCCCCAGTAGTCTGGCAGCACCAGTACCCGTCCTACCATCGCTTGGCGTTTGCGGCTGGGGAATAGGCTGGCCAGTCCAACCAAAGCGTCTTCTCGGTGCAGCCCCCAGTGCACTGTACCGTCATTGGCAGCCAGGGCTCTGACAAAGCCGGCCCGATCCATCAAATTTCTTGCAAGTTTGCCACGCCCCTCAGGCATTATTTTTGCAAACATGGGATGGTCCGGCCCTAGCTCCGGCCAGGCCTCCAATCCATCTGCCGATACTGGTCCCATTGCTACTGTTCCGCGCCTACCTTCGACAAACATTGTACTTCCAAAAGACATATTACCCTCGTTAATTTAATTAGAAGCTGTCGGTTTGGAGGAGTCTTAAACGGCATTATCATGTAAAACTTCTCCGGAACATGACAATTGTAGCATTAAACACCACCGGTTCTTACTCGAGCGTGCTCCTACAGCGTCAAGGCCAAAGTGATATGCGTTTTTACAAAAAATGTCCATAAAAAATATGGTTATGTTTACGACTGCTTGCTATACTTTAGATTCTGTAAGTATGGGGGACACTGACGTATGGGAAGACTAAAAAAACTACATTTTGCCGGGGCAGCGCAAAAGCTGTTGCTGTCGCTGTCGGTTGCGGTATTGCTATGGAGTACGACAGGGGGAGCATTGGCGCAAACCGCACTGTCTCAGGCATCAGCTGCAGCTAAGCCTGCCCGCTCTTGCGACAGTTTAAAAACCGTTGCCATTAGCGAGCGCACCGATAACGTACGGTACACCGTAGATACAGCCGTAGAGGACCCTGCCACGGCAACCGCGCCGGCAACGTGCAAGGTGACTGTTTCTACCACGCATCCGCCCGCCGGGGACGATGTGAACATTTGGATCTGGCTACCGGTTAATACCTGGAACGGACGCTTCATGGGCACCGGTGGCGGCGGTTACGTCGGTGGTTCGGTCAATTCTTTGTCCACTCCGGTAAGCCAGGGGTATGCGGCAGGAGCTACCGACACCGGCCATACCGTAGCCGACGGCAGCTTCGCGCTCAATCCAGACCGCAGTCTTAACTGGCAGCTTATGCAGGACACGGTGCTGGGTATCCACGAAATGACCGTAGCAGGCAAGGCGCTGGTGAAGGCTTTTTACGGCAAAGAAGCCAAATACTCGTATTTTAACGGCTGTTCCACGGGCGGGCGGCAAGGCATTACCGAAGCGCAGCGCTATCCAGCCGACTATGACGGCGTCTTGGCAGGAGCGCCAGCTATCAACGTGACGACCCAGCGGGTCATAGGCATCTGGGGCCAAATGGTAATGCAAGAGGCGGGCAACTTTTTGCCGCAATGTAAGTTTGAAGCCGCCAACGCCGCCGCCATACAGGCCTGCGACAAACTAGACGGCGTTACCGAT
Source organism: uncultured bacterium (assembly GCA_965652795.1). Classification (GTDB taxonomy): domain Bacteria; phylum Patescibacteriota; class Saccharimonadia; order Saccharimonadales; family UBA4665; genus CBFGXJ01. Next base: position 35,815 of record CBFGXJ010000002.1, on the reverse strand, counting down.
GGAGTTATCGGCGATCCGCGCAAATGTACCTATAGCCCGCAGGCACTCGTAGGCAGCTCGACTCCCTGCGGAACAATTACGCAGGCTGACGCCAACGTCATTGCTAAAATCTGGCAAGGACCGCGCGACACCGAAGGTAACTTCATATGGTATGGCCTAACGCGCGGCAGCAGCTTTGCCACACTTAACGGCACGCGGGTGGTAGATGGCCAGTTGGTCGGCAATCCGTCCACGCTGACGCTTGACGGCATCCGGTACTTCTTGCTCCAAAACCCTGACTGGGATTGGCGCACCCTTACGCTGCCGCAATTCGAGCAGCTACTTACTCAGTCAACGCAACAATACGGCCTGATATTCGGCGACAACCCAGACCTCAGCCCATTCCGCAAAAACGGCGGCAAGCTCCTGATGTGGCACGGCTGGAGCGACCAGCTGATCTTGCCCGAAGGCTCTATCCACTATTACGATAGGGTCGTTAAAGCTATGGGCGGGCTTGAAAAAACCCAGGACTTTGCCCGGCTGTTCATGGCTCCCGGCGTAGGCCATTGCGGCGGCGGTACCGGCTCGCAACCGACAGGCCAGCTGCAAGCGCTCATAGACTGGGTAGAGCGCGGTAAAGCACCCCAGACATTACTGGCTGAGAAGCGGGATGCAACTAATACTGTCATTCAAACCCGTCCGCTCTGCGCATACCCGCAAGCAGCTGTGTACAAAGGGCAGGGCAGTACCGACGTAGCAGCTAACTTCGTCTGTAAAAAACCATAAAGTTCCAGACACTTTTGCTGCGCTAGCCTTACACCAGAACAGCCCCGGTTATGGGGTTGTTTTGGTGTGTGCCGCCGACTTAGCCCCGCCCAAGCTAGAGCTACAAAAGCTAAAAGATATAGCCTTGGAAAAGGTCTGGACGATCTCATGGCTGACGTTATCGTAGTGCGGCTCAGTAGTTGCGATCTGTGTAGTTGGGTAACGCATCCAGCCGGAGCTGTGACTGCGGAAGGCCGCGGGCAAGTAGCGCTTCCCCCAGTGCTTTCACCATTGCCTCTGGGCCCGAAATGTATAGCAGCGACGCAGTTATGCCGGGATGTATCTCTATGAGGTGCTCCGCCGACAGCTGCGCGCCGGTTATGTAGCGTACACTGAACTCCGGGTGCTGCGCTGCCCACTGGTCGAGTTCTTCCCGGAATGGAATGTGTTCGTCGCGGCTGCCGTACAGCAAAGTAACGGCAATGGGAGCGTCGTCGTACACGCGCTGCGCAAGCATGCTGTGAAAGGCGGTAATGCCTATACCGCCAGCTACGAACACCATAGGCAGGTCGCCGGAGTCATGCCAAATAAAGTCGCCGTCCGGCTTTTCGAGCAAACGCAGCTCGCCACCCATAGGTAATGCCGCCAACGCCCGCTTAAAGGTGCTGTCTGATACGCGCGTGGTAATGCGTATCTCGCCTTCGTAGGGCGCAGACGAAATAGTAAACCATCGCCGCGCACCCTTAGCATCCGGTCTATCATGCAGTAACTCGACCCATATATACTGGCCCGCTATCCAAGAGAGGGGCTGGCTGGAGGCAAAGCTAAATGTCCACACATTACCGGTAACGTGCTTCTTGCCGGTAAGTACCAGATGGGTCTGGCTCGTGGCTTGTTTTTCGAGTAGCTGCTTGAGGGGTTTAAAGTAATATTCTTGCCAGCCATCCCGCATGGAGTCGTAGTCGTCCCGGCTGGCAGTGTGGACGACGGTTACGGTTGTAGTCTGCGCATCCGGGGCATGAAACCTAAAAGTAACGTCGTAGGTGCGGTCCGGGTGGTCATCGCCTTGCCAGTCCTGCCGTAGCAGCTGCTCTGGTACACATTCAGTAGTGATGCCATGTACGTCGCCGTCGTATATGCTGAATTTCCCGCCCGCTTTCGGGTCCATGTGCGCTGGTCCGGTAGTCCAATGCTCTATAACGGTAGCGTCAGTCAGGGCTTGCCACACCTGTGCTATGGGCGCATTGATCGTAAACGTTTCGTTAAGCTGCACCGCCGGCCCTCCTACTTTTTCTCAAAGAATACTAGTTGGTGGCCGTCGGGATCGCATAGTACGAACTCGCGGTTACCTGAGGGCTTTTTCTCTGGCTCGCCCTCTGGCTTCATGCCCTGGGCGACTACGTCTTGGTAATGCTCGTCGATACTATCTACTTTAATGTACAGCGCCGTAGCTTCGTCTTTGCATGCCTTGGCATCGGCTACTAGGTCAATCCAAAACCAGTTGACGTAGCACAATGCATGCTGCTCATCTTGTTTGCCCATGCGAAAGCCAAGATCTTCGTAGAACTTTACCGATGCCGCTAGATCTTTTACCAAGTAGGTTACGCCAGAAATGCTGTTTAGTTTCATGTAATTATTTCCTTCTTACGCTTATTTATTCGGCCGGAATCTCGTATAGCTCGATGGTATACTCCGATCCAAGTGCGATGTATGGGTGTGTTGCCAGCAGGCTTTGTGCGACAGAAGCACTCTCGGCCTGGATAATGCTGTAGCCGTTTAACCGCGGTTCTTGCACGCTTGTTACGTCACTCGCGTTGACTGACCAACCGTCTAACATAGGGCCGCCTTTGTTTACTAATGCGTCACCCAAGCCGTCGAACCATTGCGGCCAGCCTTCGTGTGCAGCATTTGGCGGAGTGGCCGGGCCTTTGTATAGAATGATGAATCGTTTCATGTATTACTCCTTGCTATTTTATGTTAAAGGCTCTATAATGATAATACTCTATTGTAGAGGTAAATGCAATGAATAGTATCCACCATAACGACCTCGCACAACGCGTAATGCTAGGCGCCCGCGATTACCGCATCAGTTGGGTGCTGTTCCGCCATGCAGTCGCCCAAAAGCTGGGGGTACATATTACGGATATGGAATGTTTGAGCCTTATCTACTTTGATGGGCTGTCCAAGCCGTCAGAATTATCCAGGTACACCGGGCTAAGTACCGGCTCGACCACTGCCATGATTGACCGCCTCGAACAGAACCGACTGGTTATGCGCACCCCAAACCCCGAGGATAGGCGCAGCACCCTGATAGTCATGACTAAGCAAGGATCTAAAAAGATTGAGTCGCTCTTTAAGCCGGTACGCCGGGCACAAAAAAAGTTGTTAAGCAACTACTCCGAGGCCGATATGCAACTGCTTGCAGATTTCTTTAATGCCTCTGCAGCCATGTGGACGGCTGAGCGGGCAAAGCTAGCGGCCTCCAAGCGCAGCCGCTAATCTGCAGGGCTTTTTGCGTCATTATTCCTTGTTGACCACTTCGACTTTTGCCGGATCATAACAGAGCGGCTTGCAGAAAATCTGGTGAAGGGCATAAAAGTTTGGACGTCCTATCTCCCTATCCGAAGCCCAAACCAAAAAACCGCCCCTTTTGAGAGCGATTCTGAGAAGCTGGAACAAGAAGTCTATGAAATTAAGGTACTGTTTGATTTCCAGCCACGTATTACCGGTAATGGCCATACTCTTTCTTTGTAACATCTTTTCTTAAGATCCGGCTCAACAGTGTGGTAGCTCTGGAATGCTCTGGCAGCATACTAAGTAGCCACTTTAACGTACCTTCTTGACGCAACCGGCGGCTGGAGTTTATAGCGTAAGCATCACCTGCATAATATGCGGTGGCTCCGGCAGCGGTAAGCCGGGCCACGTAGCCCATATCATCTTGTGCTACATCTTCAGGAAAGCCACCAACGCTGTCGTGAATGGCTTTGCGGACGATCATGACACCGCCGATGCCGGCAACTTTGCCGTTCGCTATCATGCGCCGGTTATAGGTGTTCATTTGCCGGATCGAGAAAGCGTCGCCCCTATGCTTGCCATCACTTCTGAAAGCAGGTGATATAAAATCGACAGGATGGTCGCTGCTTACTTCACGGATTTTTGCTAAAAAACCGTCAGGCAACCGCATGTCGGCGTCGACAAATACAAGGTAGTCTTCTGCAGGGCATTGAAGGACTTTTACACCGCTATTCCGGGCGGCCGCCGGTGACTGAGCGGATGACTGTATGACCTTTAGTGGCAGAAGACTTTCATATCGCTCTGCAACTGCAACCGTAGCATCCTTTGAAGCACAATCAGCCACGATCACTGTGCCAGGTTTGTACGACTGTTCCGCTAAATCAGTGAGCAGTCCGCCGACATATGCCTCTTCGTTGTAGCAGGGAATAACAACGTGAAATGATGGCGTCTGAACGGACGACTCAGTATGTAGGCGGTTCATTATATGGTATAATATACATGAAGTTATCAGCATTATGAAATTTCCTGAAACTATTAAGCGTCATCCATACCGGGCAGGCACGGCCGCAGCTCTTCTATTAGGTATAGCCTTAGCGGAAGGCGTAGGCTATGCCAAAAACCCTACCTACGATATTCCTAACGATGCTTGTGTGTCACCGCCAGCCGTAAGTAATACATACGTTGAACCAAATACAAACGTATTGCTCCAAACAAATACCGGCTTATTTACGACGGGCGTAGTTGCGCGTGGTGTCGTACCTGAAGGCGCATATGGTGTACGTGCAAGTTTTAAGAGCCCCGAAGCTAGGGCTGACGCGTGGGAAGAAAACGCCAGCCCTATGACAAAAGCAAATGAGGCGGGGAAGTATGCGCTTAAAATGGCCATTGGGGATGGTAAGGTCCAGTTTGGCGTACAGATCGTAGCTCCTGCGGGATCACCTTTGTGTGATTCGGTTCCTAATACGGCGTATCGGCATTATGACCGTAGTGGCTATATGGGAGCTGAAGGAACGCTTCCTTGGCCGAATCCAGTTGCTGTAGTAACTAATCTTTAATCCTAGATAGGGATTCGACACTGTAGGCTGGGCCGGAATGCCCCCGGCATTCCTTATTATTCTTCGAATCCCTTGACATTCTCAAATAAATAAAAATGACATAGACTTGTGCCTATGTCATTTTTATTGGCTGGGGGTAAGGTTCGATAAGCGAGAGCTATACAATCAACCTATTGACGAGAAAACTATCGCACTGATCCGAGAATTATTCGATGAATAGAGATAATCAATGCCGTAGCCGCGCATCAAGGCGTTTTGCAGCTCGTACTCCACTCGTAAACGCACCTTCCATGAATGGCCCGCCCAGATAATCACCCGCAAATACTACCGGCTGGTTCGGATCTTCTATCTCGCCGTTCTCAAATGCGCGTAGGCGCTTAAAATGTCCTACATCGAAGAACGGCAGGGCTTCGGGCCACCGCTGAATATGTATAGCGAGCGGATCGGGATCGCCTACCAGTACGGCACTATGAGCCGGTTCCATTGCACGAGTAAGCTTTTGAATAATAGTCTCGTCTGATTCTTTACAAAGCTGGTGGCCGATGGTGCCTGATGCAAACGTTTTTACGGCTGCTAAGCGGTTCTTGCCGGGTTCGGCTGTAACGGCAGCTAGTTCAATGCCTTCACGGCGCGGAAACGCTATGCCTTTGTCACCTTGGATGTGTTTTTGCTCGTAGAAACGCGCTACTACAGCCGTAGAGGAGTATTGAACCGTACCGAAGAAAGCTTTCTGTACGTCGTTTAGATCAGTAATTATACGTGGTACGACTGACGCAGTTGTGGCGCACACTATACCGTCGGCCTGAAGCGTTTTAGCCTTTCCATTGTGCTCAACAAAAACTTCATAAAGCCCGTCCTCGCTTCGTCGTATCTTACTTACCTCATGCTCCAGAAGGACGGTACTACCCTCGGCCGCTTTCTCTGGAATCCGTTGCAATCCACCTTGCATTTTGTACGTCCCACCTTGTATGAGTGCGGCTTTGCAGAGACAAAACAGCATTGCTTCGCTCACATGTTCCGGTGTCCAATAAAAGTAGCCATTCAGCATCGGTTGCAGTAAATACTCCAGAACTTCTTTGCTTCGCTTGTCAAACATATCTGTCACTGAGCGGTTATCGTACCGGTCTGCGCGCCAAAAATCGTGGTGATCAAGATGTTGCCAACGAGCCAAGGTTTTGAAGAAAAGCGGAACGACACGCAACTTGGCGTCCCATGATAACGCATCGTTTCCCATTAATGTAGGTAGTGTCGCCATCCGGACTTGTCCGTTGCGCACAATACCGGACGAACCATGCTGACGGTACAGTTGCATATCCAGACCTTCATTTCGCAGGAAGGTTAGCAAGTTGGTATAAATTTTGGTCATGAAGCCAGCACCCATTTCAGTGACAACGCCATCTACTGCATGTGTATGAATCCGGCCGCCAAGATAATCGTTTCTTTCGAGAATTGTAACGTCGTAGCCGCGCTTCATGAGCGTATAAGCAGCAGAAGTTCCCGCCAGGCCGCCACCAATTACAGCAATACATTTAGTCATTTATCTAGCATAACAGATGACAAGGAGAAATAGGGGATCAGGGATTCGAACCGAACTAACAGAGGTGACAATGAACGGAAACAAGAAAAACGCCCGAAATGCGAGCGTTCTAACCGTATTGCTCTAACTTGGCTGGGGAGATGGTTCGTAGTCCAAACTCCAGACGATTCCGAAGATGAAAATATTGAACAAGATATTAGAGAAATCCGAGAATTGCTGGAAAACGAGGAATGAGCTTGCTCTATTTATCTTGCCTGATTATTGCATCGACAACTTCTCGTAAGTCTTTGCCAACAATTTCAGGCTGCTCGTACAGTGGATCAAGCACCATACCTGGCCTTGCGATGAACGCAGCAGAACAGCCAGCTTTAAGCGCACCAGCAATATCCCAAGCATGCGCCGCAATAAGACGTGTGTCTTTTGTTTCGACATTAAAGCTTTGGGCCGCCATTTCGTATGCTTCTTTGGCGGGCTTGAGTCGCTTGACCATATCGGCTGATAGCACCTTGTCAAAGTATTGTGCTATACCGGCATTCTCTAATTGCTTTTGGGCGACTTCAACTGTTGAGTTGGTGAAGGCAGCTAGCGTGTGGCCGTTTTGTTTGAGGCGAGCGAGATTTTCGGCCACCTCTGGGTGGGGTGGTAGTTTGACGATTGTACTTAGGAGGGCTTTTTTGTCTTCCTCGGCTATTGTAAGCCCATGGCGCTTTGCGATCATATCAAAGGCGGCCGAGCCAATAACCCCAAATGGCTGGTATGAATCCGTGATTACCGAGACGAAAGCAGACTGGATAAACTGCCCGAACCACTCCTTGCGAACAGCGGCATTGCCGAAAACCTTTTCAAATTCCGGGTCTAGCGCACTCAGATCGAGGAGGGTTTCGTTCACATCGAATAGGCAGATTTTCTTCATAATAACTTTCTCCGTAATTAGTGCTGTTACTTACTATATCAAAGGATGTTTTACGAAAGTTTGGACGTCCTATCTCTCCCCCTCAAAGTCCAAACCAAAAAACCACCTCTTTTCAGGGGTGATTTCTATTCGAATACTATGGCTGGGGATAATGGACATATTCCAAACTTTCCAAACCGAGGTTTGTGGGATTGAATATGACCGAAATTAACGCCGAAACTTACGAAGAACTGCGACGGATATTAGAGAAGCAAAACGGACATTCATACACGCTCGAAGAGGCAAAAGAAATTGGCGATGGGCTCTTAGATTTTTTCAATCTCCTCATAAAATTAATCGAGCCCCATAAATTCAGCTAAAAAGGTATGTCGCTAAGGTCTATAGGCTGATCATCTATGTCGGCTTTGCTTATAGTAATTCTCTCATTGGTGTTGATTTTATATTTTTTTACGTAGTTACTTTTTATATTCTCCCAATCATCACTCAGTACGTAGTCATCTTTCAGAGTTGTGAGGACTAGCTCAACAATGGACATATTATGCCCGGCAATCAGCTTGTAGAAATTATCATTTTTAACCTGAAGTGTAGACTTTTCCGTATGCCTTACGTCATAAGTATCGTTGCTTAGATCTTTGGCCGTTTTAAGCAGTGAGTCAATATATTTGTCCAATCGCTCTATTTTTTCTTTATCGGCCTGTGGGCCTAATAATTTTTGAGTTAGCCTGTCCTTTAGGGCTTTTATCTCCTTAGGTTTTTGATCCTTAATGACGCCAGAAAATATAAGGTTAACGATGTCTGCAGAGAGCTTTGCAGCATTCACGTAATCGTGACTTGTTTCAAAATCAAAGTATGATCCAAGCTTACTCTTAATGTTGTTGTCCTTCAGGATATTGCGAAGTGTCCTTAGTGTTTCCCCGGATAGTTTGGTAATTAAATGTTCTATTATTTGAAAATCAGCGTTTTCTTCCGAAAGTATGTTATTAAAGCGCTTGATAACCTCTGCTCTTTTTTCAGAACGCGCAAACAGGATTGTAATTTCCGCGAGATCAAAAAGCCTCGTGTCATCAAAGAACTTTTCAACCTCATTCTCATTATATCGGGACCTCAACTCTGTAGAATGCATGTCGAAGTCTTCAAAGTCGAAATAGTCTGACAAACGATATCCTAACTCTGCTAATGAAAAATTATCTAGCTTATGTTTATCAAGATAGATGCGGTCTTCAACCTGATCCTCGGAAAGAATGAATTTTTCCAAAAAATCATCATTGGATGTGATGAATTTGATTTCACTTACAATACGGTTGCGAGTTTCGGACGAAATAAGCTCACTGCGTCGTGCTCTCAACCTAGCGCTTACGAGTCTATCATCAAGCGCTTCGGCACGAGTGGTGGTGGTACGCTTCGAAAATAATTTCATATATAACTCTAGAGCACGTTCTTAGTTACCCTTTTAACCCCTGCAATGAGATCAGCAACTTCTTCCTCGGTCGGATCCGTTGTCTTTTTATGGTCACATTTGTTGCGCAGATCAGCTAGATATTGAATTCTCCGCCACTCAGCGATATCAATTACACTCTCCTTAAGAGCGTCATTGTAGTCCGCAATCGAAGGGTTCTTTTTGGATATAATGATTTTATGTTGCATGGCTACCGCCTTCAAATGAGATTCTAGAGCAACCCCGGCTAATGCCCCTGCGGCACGACGATAACCATTCTTCAATAGGGCTTCTGCCTCGGACAGCTCATCATCTAGCTGCTCGGCATGTACCAATGTTTTAATATCGAACAGACTACTTTCAAGCCGCCGCTTAACACCCTCAACAATTTTGAGTTGCTGTTCCATAGGACTGACAGCGGCATCTATGCCGACGATTTTTTCTTTTTCCCACCCACGCGTAATCTGTAGGCCATTAAGGGCGTCTTTGATTGTATAGTTTGCGTAGGTTATATCTTTCCGAGCACCTTTACCCTTATAGTACTCTTCGAAGTCATTGAGACGTGACGGCATCAACTGACGTATAAGATCGTATGCTTCTGAATACCACTGCTGATAATGTCCACTAAAACGATCAACTTCTGTTGTAATTGCCGTGTAGCGCTTAGGATTTTTTTCTTTGAACTCTTTGGCATATTCTGGACGAGATTCAAAAATCAATTTTGCATAAAGATTATTCCCTAAAGTAATAAGCTTGTCCAGATCATCTTTGTATCTATCTAGATTATTCATCAGCGCCCTTTCTCATATATCTATTGTACCCTACGGTTATGCGCGCGCCCATGAAAAAAGATTGACATCATGTCAATCTTTTTTCATGGCTGGGGAGAAGGGGCGATAGTAAAACTTTTGAGGATAACGTCGAAACACTAGAACAAGAAATTTATGAGATCAAGCTATTGATTCGCAAGGGCATTCTTAACGATAGCCCGCCAATCAACGGTACTGCCGACAGGCAAAGTTTCTAGTTTTTCAATCATCACCCACTCAGGCGCTAGGCCATATTCTCGCTCATCTTCTTCAAGTCCATCAAGTGAGATTTCGCCATCGCCCACATCGCATAAGTAGTAGAGAAGCAATGACTGAACGTGCGGCGGCTTCTCTAAACTCTTTTTATGAGTCGGGGTGAAGAATGTTGAAAGCGACCCTATAAGATGCGGATTTGTAATATCCAGTCCAGTTTCTTCTTTGACTTCACGTATAACGCCCACTTCTGGTGCTTCACCCAGATTTACGCCGCCGCCTGGCAGGTGGTATGAGTTACGTTCGCTGACGAGCAATATTTTATCGCCGCGGGTAATGATGGCATACGCTGCCGGACGCCAGGTAAGCTCACTTACAGAAACGTCGTATTCATTGCCATAAATATCGCGGCTTGTGACGGTTTGTTGCATGGCTATAATTTTACCATATTGAAAGATGATGTCCTTTTTGCTATAGTAAAGCTATCACCATGACCGGATAGGCCTAAGGTTTCGACCGACCGCCGATGCCGGTCTTTTTGTATGCTATGGATGCCTTGAGTTGGTTTGCGTGGATGATGTACTGCGAAAACGATTTGAGCAGCTTTGAGTACTTACTATTTGGCGTCAGAACATGCAGTATTTTGTCTTTCTCGGCCAGAAACGCAATAAGACAAGCAAAATCACCGTCACCGCTCACGATAACTGCTTTATCATAATTCCTATATTCAATAGCTGCGGCATGCAGTACAAGCTCGGCGTCAACGTTACCTTTGACAGTCTGTTTGCCGTTCTCGAAGTACTGGACCGTGGGCTTAAACACGAGGATGAAGCCAGCCTTTTGTAGTTCCGAATAAAGCTTTTGATTATTGTTTACCAGGCCAATGAATATGAATGCCTGCTCAACATGAAATTTGTTCTTGAGATACAGTCTGAACTTCTTATAGTCGATCCGCCATCCTAAAGAACGTACGCCGAGGTTTAGATTCTGGCTGTCGATGAAAGCATAGTTTTTCCGTGACTTAGGTTTGGACATGTCGTTATTTAGCATGAGCTGCCGGTAGATAAGCTGGGCGGAGGGATTCGACACTATAACGCTACCCGGAATGCCCTCGGCATTCCTAAACAATCTTCGAATCTCTCAAACTCTCAACAAAAATATAAATGACGCAGACTTGCGCCCATGTCTTTTATCTTGGCTGGCGAGGTAGCCCAAAGCTGGAACACCATTTGGCCAAGTTTGTACCAAATGTATCTAAAGCTTGTTGACCTCCGCCTTGAGTTTGGCGTCGACTTTTTCGAGGAGTAACTTATGGAACTCCGTCATGAATGGATTCCAGAGCATATATGGCCGTTTAAACTTCTCAATGGTTGGGATTATCTCGTGCGGCTCCTTTTTGGCGAAGTGCTTGTACCGCCATAGCGTTACATCAGCTGGCGCCAGGTACTCCATGATGTCCGGCGTGATTTTGTCGATGGCCTTCGCGAACTTGGCGGACTTTGAGTTTTGGGTTTCGATATCGTCATAAATCGTGTGGTAGTAGGGATGCAATAAACCTAGCGCAGCTTCACGTTCGGGATCTTTGCTGGATGCCTTTTTAGTAAAAGTCATCTCGTCACCAGTAATAAGCTCGCCAATGTCGTGAATAGCCAGCATCACCAACGCCTGGCCAAGATCAACTTCGTCATCGTCAATATAGGGATAAAAGGCGGTTGCCACTATCGGCAGGGAACCACTGTGCTCGATCAGGGTTTCGCGTATGATCGCATCTTCCGGGTGATAGCTGTAACCTGAGACTTTCTCCTTAACTCTGCGGAGGATATATGGCTGAGTAGTGGCTCTTAGTTCGTCGGAGTACTTCTCAAATAGAAACTCTAGTTTATTAAGCAGTTCAAGAGGGGTGATTTTTTGAGTCTTCATGTGGTCAAGACTGTTTGGGTGAATATATGGCACAACTGAGTTCTCCTAGTGGGAATCTTACATTGCTTTTGCATTTGCCGCGACTACTCGGCAGCATATTCTCAAGTAATCATGTGTACTACCACTGTTTAGTAATGACATACAGTATGGCAAAAATCTCTTGCTTGAATAGTTTTTTGTAATTATCTGTGTCAGAGAATATGTTATCCCAAACAAGCTTATGACCTGTCGTATTTCTTATCCTTGCAGTATTCTCCAGTGTAGTCGTATATGTATTGTCAGTTGCGTCATCCAGAATTGACTGCAAAGTATTGGTTGGGCGTGAAAGATTGACGGATGGAAAATCGGCCGCAAAGTTGGTGTTGTTTCTAAAGCCGCCCAAAGTCAAAATTCTGTTTCCGCTATTATCCAGCGGATAATAATACTTAAGTAGTGTTTCAAATATGAGAGCACCCTTGAAAAGACTGACTAATACAGGTTCCATTGAGTCTATGTTTCTTCCGGCTAAATCTAGGTTCTTCGATTTCTCTTGATACTCCAGGATGTAAGAATAAATCGAAGTCACAACGGAATAATGCTGATCCTGTAACATTGGATGGATTAATTTTTGCACGAACTCATCGACACTATGCGTCGTACTGTTCTCGGCATTATATTCGTCCAGAAATGCTTTTACCGCTGAACGAAAAGGTGCTGAGTGTCTTCTCCATTTTGTATTTTCATCTAAAGAGAGTATCTGCCCTGCGGGCGTACCTATATAATCGACAAGTGAGGTGCTTCCCGTCCGTCTCCGATCTTCTGAAAGTGCCGCAGTGATATAGAATATAGCTGACTCAAAGTACTTCAAATCAAAAAGTAGAATCCCACAAAAGAAAAAAGCAGTACCCTTATGTGCAATATCATATTTATTGGGGTCCGCACTCTGAGCTAGCTCCAATACATGTCTATAAGCTTCAAATCTTTCGTATGGTCGACTTGGGCCAATTAAAGATTGGCCCACTCCCCATCTTTCAAAAAAATGATCACACTCTGTGGAGTTAGCGGCATCCAACCTTTTAAAATCTTCAATAATTTCGTCATCGTTCATCATGTAGTCAATATTCCTTCTAAACTATACCTCTAATTATAGGAGAGATTAGGAGAAAAGGGATCGAACTTTTCTAAGGTGTAACGATTTTTCACCAAACAAAAAGATGCCCTAATTCGGACATCTTTCTTGAGTTGAATAATCTCATGGCTGGGAACAAAGAACATATTCCAAACTTTCATATTGGAACAATCGTACTTAAAGCCCGATCCTAAAATGCCACTGGACCGGGATTACATTCAAATTTATAGACTGGTTAAAAGTGTTCTTTTGTTTCCAGGCAGAGAACTTCTCCGCGATGGCTTGCGTCAATTGTTCTGGATCAGGGACTTCACGCCCATTGACTTGAACAAAAACTTCAATCGGTTCAATGCCAACGGCAAAACTGGGAGTTTCGGCGTAGATGAAAACGTCATTCTCGCCAATCACTTCCTCCACAAGAGTTTTAAGACCATTTGCCAATACATCTATGTCGGCAGCTTCTACTGAGCTAGTGTATTTAATCGTTATCATTGCACCCATAATAGGCACTCCATTAGATACCTATTATTCTAACAGAGGATACAACGCACGAAGAAACTAACAGACGACTCTACATATAGAAAACACAGATACGCGAAAGCCAACTTTCGCGTATCTGTTAATAATTCCTGGCTGGTCACGTAGCCCAAAATTGGAACACCATTTATCCGAGTTTGCTAGCCATGTACAACAAGCTGGCCGATTTAGCTACAGTAGACTTTTCAGACTCTGGGTAAAGCGTGAGGCGTCCTCCTCCAGATTGCCCGTTGGCCTAAACAGTACATTAAAATGTTGCCTAATTGAATCATCCTCAATACGCGCTTTACGTGCCGCATCTCCTGCGAGACGTTGTTTGGCAACGTGGGGAGGCGTGTCAATCCATATCAGGATAGGTTCTTGCCCGTATAAGGCTGCCATGCGTTTTATTTCATTCATATTGGGCACGACCGAACATATGACGCTTGTTCCATTCGCTAAATCAGCTTTAATCTGATCTACATCCGCGCCATACTTATAGCCTACGTAATCAGTATGATCCCAAGACTTAGAGGCGGCTTTGAGCTTCTCATATTCACTATCACTCACAAAGACATATTCGATTGAGTTAGTTTCGGTCGTCCTCTTGGGCCGAGTGGTATACGTTTTCAAATATTTAACATCAGGTAGATGTTCTAGGGCGCGCGTAATGAGCGTGGTCTTACCAGAGCCGGAAAGTCCGGAGACAAAAATAAGTTTACCTACCATATGAGAATAATAGCAAAGCCGGATAGTTTCGAGAGTTCGCAACTTGATACATGGCGACCATAAAGGATTCGAACTCATGATTACAGATTGCAAAGTTTACAAAACAAAAAGTGCCCCAAATTTTGGAACACTTTCATATCTGTTGCTTAACTTGGCTGGGGATGAGGGATTCGAACCCCCGAATGCCGGGACCAAAACCCGGTGCCTTACCACTTGGCGAATCCCCAATAGGGTGCACTCGGCGGCTGACTGCATAGCTATTCGCAGAGGATGCAGCCTTACGAGCGACGGGAGTATTGTACCAGATATCCCCGATCTTTTCTACCGCTTTGTCGCTGTCTGCTGTTTTTGTTTAGAGGGTACATATTTAGCGGCCAAATCACCGCGGGGCTGCCACCGGGTAAGGTTGTGTGCGGCCGCTTCCATATTCAAGCGGTCGGCGGGCGAGGGATGCGACATAGCAGACTTGAATTGTTCGCTACGGACGGGCTACCGGCTGCCCCCAGTCATAGCCATGCGGCACAAAGGCAGCGCCCGGCTGGTGCTGATAGTACTCGTCTCGAGTTACCCGAACGGTGTCAAGGACGCAGCGACCTGCAACTTCGCCTATCTCGGGATTGACTGCCAGCTGCGCCTGACCCCGGTGCAACACTTCGTTTTTGTCTTCAGGACATTGCTCCATCTTAAAGACATATTCTCTTGTGGTGCGGCAAAGGTCCAAGGTGTCAAAGTCGATCGTGCAGCCGGACCCTTGGATGTACTTGTCTTCAATCTGCCCAGGCACTCCGGCCACGATCCGGCTATCCTCGGGAAATAATTTACGCGGTGCGCCGGCACTTAGGCCAATAGCGGTAATCAGAGCCATCGCACCGGCGCCGATTGCCAGCACGCGGCGCAATGCCCGGCCGTTCTTTGCGCGGCGTTCGCCGCTACGTTCTCGTGTAATGGTATTATCTATAGACTGTTTAGCTTGTCGAATTTCTTCTCCCATCAAACTATCATACCGGATTACCACCTCTGGTGCAAAGAGTTATTTTACGGTATAATGCGGGGATGATCGCTCAGAAGGTGCTGGGAGGCGCCTCCGAAGTCTTTATCAATCAGTTACGCGCCGTTATTACCGCCTGGATGCACTTTACGCAAGCCGAGCGGCCGCGGCGCTTGCACGCGTTCGCCCAAAAGGGCATGCTGCACCCAGGGCAGGCGGCGCGGTATCTACCCCTTATCAGCGCGATGACGGGCTTGTTCTCAGGCCTTGTGTTTCTTGGGCTGGATTACCTGACGGGCAGCAAAGCCCTGGGCGTGACCGGCGCCATCATTTTTACCGTTTGGCTGACGCACGCCTTTCGCGAGCGGGGAGCGGGGCACTTTTTCGACCAGGTCTCAAGAGGGCAGACGAACGAATACGCCCGCGCCATCGGTGCCACCGGCACCATTGCCATCTTTCTGCTTATCTTTGCCAAGTTCCAGCTGCTCCTGGCTATGCCGCACCACCTGATCCTGACCGCGCTGATCGCTGCGCACGCTTTTTCAAGCTTCGTAACGATGGCTTTTTTGTTCACGCACCGGCCGCTCAAGCCGGAACTGCACGGCTGGTACACACGGTTAAGCGGCGTGCGGCTGGACGACGTTGATTTCATCATTTTGGCACTTTTGGGCATGCTGCCGATCGCGCTGTTCGCCCACCCGGTGTATATTGTCCTGTTGCCGGTTATTTGGATTATCCGGGCCATTTTGGGTGCATACCTGACCCGCCGGCCGGAGCGCTACACCAGCGATGCGCTAGCCATCACCCAACAGAGCAGCGAGCTGGCCTTCTACATGGGCGTGTTGGTCCTGACCCAGTTCGTAGCCGGACTATAGATACGGTATACTTATCTGAATGGGCGTTATTTACCCGAACCGTAACCGGTCGCATCATCACCGGCCGCGTAGCCGGCGTGCCAAGCTTATACGCTTCGGCCTGATCGGCATGGGCGCGTTTGTGCTGTGCAACCTGCTCATAGCGGCCATATATTACAACCGGACCTTCCCGCGCACCACCGTAGCAGGCGCACATATGGGCAACGTCGCCTTCGGCGATATCGAAAAGCGTGCCGGCACCCAAACCCTGCCTGCGGCCATAACCCTACGCTACGAGGGCAAAAAAGCCATTGTCGCTCCGGCAGACCTGGGCCTCAGCATCGACAGCGGCCGCACGAAAGCATCCTTGAACAACAGCCGCAACTGGCTGCCGCTTGCCAACCTCTTTATTCGCCATGAGCTAGCCGCGCCCATTGCCGTAAATGACTTGTCATTACAACAAAAGGCCGAGACGCTCGTACCCACCTTCCACCAGCCGCCGACCGATGCCGGGCTCAAGCTGGCAAACAGCAAGTTCGAGGTCGTGCCTGGCCGGGACGGCTACGACCTCAGCATCGCCCGTTTGAAATCCAGCCTGTTGACCGGCCTCGACGCTGGCACGAAGAGCATCACTGTGCCAGTCAGCAAAAAAGCCCCTAAATACGGCACGCCTCAGGCAGGCGCCGACGCCCGCAAGCTGCAAAGCCAGCTGGATACCCCGCTGTCCTACCAGGCAGGCAGTAAAACCATCAAGCTGAACGCCAGCGACATAGCTACCTGGTTTGTCCCAGCAGACGGAGGCGGCTACCGGCTGGACGATTTCACCATCAAGACATCCATCGCCCGCACCAGCGCGAACAGCGGCCTGCGGGCCGGCAATCTGGCAGCAGCTTTAAGCGCCACCAAACAAGCGCTCGAAACCCGCAAAGCGCTTAGCTTCAAGCTGGAGCCCTACGCCGACACCCGCACTTACCGCTACTGCATCGGCTTAAAAGGCGTCGATGAGTCCCACCTGCAAACCTTTGAAAACCAGCTCAAACAAACCTACGCCGACTTGCGCGGCTGGGGTCTGGAAGGGCAAGTGGCCTTCGTACCAGCCGACAGTGAATGCGACTTTACCGTCTGGCTGACGCGCGCCGACCTGATGCCGACCTTCGGTGCCATTTGCGATCCGGAGTGGAGCTGCCGCGTCGGATCAAATGTGGTTATCAACTTTACCCGCTGGCAAGAGACAAGCCCGGCCTGGAGAGCCTCCGGCGGCAGCCTCGAGAATTATCGCCACATGGTCATCAACCACGAAACCGGCCACTGGTTCGGCTTCGACCACAGCTCCTGCCCAGGCAGCGGCCAGGCGGCGCCGGTTATGCAGCAGCAATCGATCGACCTGCAGGGCTGCACGTTCAATCCATGGCCAACCGAGCGCGAACGTAGCGTCCTGCGCCGCTCGATCGGCTTATAGGCTCAACCAGACCAGAACCCTTGACGCTGAAGTAGTATAAGCGTAGTGCAGCCAAAGATTCCAGGCGCGCAGCAATGCGCCCTAGAAACCTTGCGCGTAACGCTACTTCAGCGTCAAGAGTGCTGGCCCGGCTGGACCTACAACAATTAGCCGTTGACGATCTCACCGCCATTGACATGGATCATCTGGCCGGTGATGTATGAGGCATCATCCGATGCCAGAAAGACGAACGCCGGGGCGACCTCTGACGGCTCGCCGCTGCGGCCTAAAGGCACGTCGGTACCGAAGGTTTCAACTTTTTCTTTCGGAAATGTCGAAGGGATCAGCGGCGTCCAGATCGGGCCGGGCGCAACGCCGTTTACACGGATGCCTTTATCGGCCAACGACAACGCCAGTGACCGGGTAAAGGAATTTATCGCACCCTTGGTCGACGAGTAATCCAGCAGGTTCGGGCTGCCGCGGTAGGCAGTGACCGAGCTGGTATTTATGATTGTTGCGCCTTGCTTCATATACGGCACTGCCGACTGGGCAAGGTAAAACATCGAGAAAATATTACTGGCGAAGGTTGCTTCAAGCTGGTCGGACGAGATATCGGTAATACTGTCCTGCGGGTGCTGCTCGCCGGCGTTGTTCACTAAGATATCGAGGCTGCCGAAGGCTTCTAGCGTTTTTTCGACAAGCTCCTTAGCAACTTCTTTGCGACCCACGTCGCCAGCAACGGCAAGACAGCGCGCACCCCTTTCTTCAACCATTTTGCGGCTAATAACGGCATCTTCTGTTTCCTCCAAATAACTTATTACGACATTGGCGCCCTCAGCTGCGAAGTGCACGGCTACGGCCCGGCCGATGCCGCTGTCTCCGCCGGTGATCAGCGCGGTTTTGCCCGCCAGTTTGCCGGCGGGTTTATATGTAGGCTTTATGGTTTCGGGCTTTTCCTGCATCTCGGATTGGTGGCCGGGACGGCTGTCGAGCTGTTCGCCTGCATGGATTTTGTTCTCATCGTCACTCATCTGCCACTACCTCCGTTTAGACGTGTGCCCCACTATACGCGTGGTTATGCATGCCAGCAGTAACATTTTTCATAGTGGCATTGCCGGCCGGCAACGATACTGGCATATGAGCGCTTTACTGGGCGCGGGCGCTTACCACACGTATGGGCAAGAGGTTCCCCCCAAGGCCTTCTTGCCCCACGTTTTTTACAGGTAGTCGCGTCGCCGGAAGGCAAAAGTGACCGCACCGGGCAGAATTGGCAGCCAATAGATAAACGCGCGGTACAGCAGCGCCACCGTCAGTCCGTCCTGAAAACTGAAACCGTAGGCCATAAAGGCAGCCGTCATACCCGCTTCGGCGCCGACGATGCCGCCCGGCACCGGTATCAGAGTGCCGGCCAGCATGCTGAAGGTCGCCACCATAAACAAAGCCCGGATATCAAGCTCCAACCCCAGCGCCACCATAGAGAAATACAGCACGCCGATGTACGCGAAGGTCTGCGGAATCGACCACAGCACTGCAGCCACAATTTTACCCGGATGCTCGCGGTACACCCGCAGGGTCTTGAGGACACTATTCCAAAACGCCCGCAATTTGGCCCGCAGCAGCACACCCAGCGCGGCCAGCGCTGCAACTACAGCCACAACGGCCAGCAGCGTGAGCCGCGACGGCGCCATCCGCTCCAAGTCCAGCTCGGGCAGGGGCGTACCCGCCAGTAAAAAGCCGATGATCAGGCAGATATGGCCGATCACCGCAGCCAGGTTATTTACGCTGGCTACCGCTACGGCCTCGCCCAAGGTATGCTTGCACTTGCGCAAATACTGCACATACAAGCCGACCACCCCTAAACCCGACGGCAGCAACTTGCCCGTAAAGCCGGATGCTACCTGAGCCGTAAGCGTCCGCCTGAACGACAACGGGTAGAGTGCCAGGATCATATACATCACGACCGCCAATATATAAATCACCGCCCAGCACAAGAACGCCAATGCAATGAATCTCAGATCGGCATTCATAACCACATCGAAACTTTTGCCCAGCCCGGCCACCTGCGGCACAACGGCGTACAAGAATAACAACAGCACAGCCAGTCCCAGCAACGTTCGCTTCCTGGCCTTCAAAAAATCTTTTAAGCTGCCGCGCACTGGCACTGAAGGTGTAGGCATTACCGTTTTAGTATACTCCTATCCATCCACCGGCGACTAGAGGTAAGGCGCGCCGAATATCACATTTGGAGCGTAAAATTGCTTACAGCTACGGTATAGCATAAGGGGTTATAGTTATAAGCGTTGACTAATGAATGCACGAAGGGGAGGTCATAAGTCACATGAAGAAGTTAAAATTATTAACAAGTCCGACACAATTATCCCGCGCGTACCTTGAAAGTCTGAATGACATCGACGACAGGTCGTGGGAAGAAAAGGCCGAACGGCTGCAAGCCCGGCGCTGGCGTAAACTACGCCAAGAGTTCGCTTAAAGAGGGGAAGCAGCAGCCCCCAGCGGACTCACCGATACACTGGACGGCCGGATGCTAACATCGCATCCGGCTTTTTTATGTGCGGGATAGTAGAACCGAGGCCGATCCGCAAGTGTATACCTAGCAAGTACACGACTACACGTACACGCCTTTTTGTCTGATCATTATTTGCTAGCAGCCGGCGTTGGCGGCACCGTACCGTCATGCTTAACAGTAACCGGGTCGCCGGCTTTTTTGATACCCGTGAAGTACTCGCGCACCTGGAACAGCAGGTACCCGCCCAAGATGCTAAAGAGCAAGGCACGCACAAAGTCGCCCACGCCACCGCCGTAGTCCGAGAACAGCATGAGCAAACCCGCAACCAGGTTAAGCAATGCGCTGTAAAAGAGCAGATTCCAGCCTTGTTTTTTAAACTGCTGCAAGCTCTGGAACGCCGCCAACATGATAAGCCCGTCGATAATCAAAATTGCCAAACTCAAATAAAAGAAGAAGCCCAGCGACTGGATCGGCTCGCCGGAAGCATAGAGGCTGATACGGTTGGCGTAGTCCACCAGTTCGTCGACACGGTCAGCCGCCCGCCAAAGTGTCCAGGCTGCCACCAGCTGCAATACGCCGAACACCAGTGCGATCCACCACAGCGAGCGGGCAACCGCGCGGCGGGCGTTCTCGGGCAGCTGATACGGAGCCTTTTTGCGTAGCCAGTCATCCAGCTGTAGCTCAAGTTTTTCAAGGGTACCCATGTTGTTTGTCTCCTTAGCGCTATCGATTATCTGCTACCAGCATACCTGAGGCACCTGATCCGATCAATGTTGCAGCCGTACCTACAGTAGTCCATACGTTAGTCGAAGATTTCGCACTCCTTGCCGCACGGTCTTTTCTGCGAGGAGATTGCCGCAAGAGGCGGGGAGACCTGGTGGCGCAGAGCAAAAGAAAGCTGGTTAAGCACTTCTGCCGGCAGATGGGGCCTGGGCCCGCCGTTATCAGTCTCGACGAGTACCGGAAGCGCACCGTTCAGCTCCGCGGCACCCTCTAGCACCTCGTAAACCGACCGGCCCAGTGCTCTTGCCAGCATCGCCACCGGTAGTAGTTTTTCTGCTGGCGCAACAAAGCTGGAAGGGTCCGGCTCATAATAACCCGAGCCAAGCCATGGTTCTTTGGGGTCTGGTTTGTCTTGCGCGGCCGTTGATGCGGCCGTCGAGTCCCGCTCGTGTTGCGCGGCCGTTGAGTCCCGCTCGTTTTGCGCGGCTGCAGAGTCCGACTCATTTTGCGAAACCTTGGAGCTCGGATTACCGTGCGCGGCAGGGAACAATCTGGGAGCCATAAGGCCCGATGCTCCCACTTCTTCATCGGTTCTGGCCAGATCAAGCCGGAAGGCACTTGTCGGTCGCTGAGGTCGCTTCGGACTGCCCGACCTACCTGCATCGGCAGTGCCCGGGCGGCCAAATACGCTGCGGTCAAACTGCAGCGGCCGCAGCAAAGCTCTTTCTTCAGGCGCCATACCATATGCAAGCACCACTTCTTCGCGCAACGCCACCCGGCCGGCCCGCTGCCGGCCGATCCGGTCTTCAGAAGTTACAAAAGCAGGCTCTACAAAGGCGTTTATCAAATTGCCGAAGATATGCCGTAATTCCATAAGAGACGCCGCGATGCTGGAGTCAATGTTGGCATTGTTCTCGCGGGCCCAGAGAATACCGGTTATCCCCGACACACTTGGAACGGCGCGACATTGAAACACAAGGTTAAAGAGCACCTGGACCATAGTGGCAGCCCCATCAAAAAAATACGCATAGCCGTTGCCCGCAACTGTGTGGCTATCAAGCACCCTGATAACCCGCGCACGCTCGGCGCTGGGCGGACGCCAGGCTGTTATCTCATCCGGCGGTAACACTGCCTTGCCATAATGCCGCCTGACGCTGCTGAATGTCGGTATGTTGTAGTTTTGCCGCAGAGGTCTGGGCGGCAGAACCACGCCGTTCAGACGAGGATCACCTTCGCCGGGCCGCTGGATATATGCGTTGTCGAGTCTTGTTAGCCGGGGCGGTGGATTGAGTTCGTAATTTGTCATGCCCCTATTGTGACATACTCGCCAGCATAGGTACGTCTGAGTCTAAAAATGCTCGCGGATATGCTTGTAGCTATAATCCCAATCAGCGTCAGACTTCTTGTGCGGATTGAAGAGGTTTTCCGGATCGAACAGCTGCTTTGCTTGCCGGAACAGCCCGACGATGTCCGCACCGAACTGCTGCTCCAGCCACGGGCCGCGCACCAGGCCGTCGTTGTGCTCGCCGCTCAAAGACCCCTTGTATTTGAGCACCAGCTGGTCCACCTCCTGCATGGCCGGTAAAAGTTTCTCGCGCTCTTTCGGGTCCTCAATCTTCATCAGCGGTATGACGTGGAAGTTACCGTCGCCGATATGTCCCTGGATCGTCGCCAGCAGATCGTATTTTTTGATGATATAGCGCAGCTTCGGCAAAAACTCCGGCAAATAGGGCGGCGCTACGACGAGGTCATCGATGAAGGGCGCGGTGTGCTTTTCCTTCACCTTTTTGCGCAGCAGGTTGAAGGCTTCGCGGCGCATGATCCAAAACTTGCGGCTCTTAGCTTCGGTTTCGTCCCGCTCCATGGCCATGCCGTAAGGCTTGAGGTCACGGCGGAGGTTGTCGATTTTTTCGGCTACTTCTTCGACGCTCTCACCGTTGAACTCTACCATCAGAATCATCTTGGGGATGCCTTTGAGCAGCATCAGGCCGTCCGGGATCAGGCTGAACATCAGCTTGAGCATGCCCCAGACGCCCAATGTTTTCGCGAAGTACGGCATGAATTTGATCGAGAGGTACAGCGTATTGTCGTCGAAGCACTCGAAGGTTGCCGGTTTGTGCTTGAGCACATCATTGACGAGATCGCCCAGGCGGTTCATGTCCTTCAAAAAGCACACCAGCAGGCCGGAATGCGCCCGGCGCGGCACCAGCCGGAACTTGATATCGGTTACCAGACCGAGCGTACCTTGCGAACCCACGATCAGCTTGGTCATGTCGAACACGCCTGTTTCGCGGTTCCAGACGTCCCACAGGTTGTAGCCCATCGAATTTTTGCTGACCTGCGGCTCGGCTGCTTTGATGGCATCGTAATGCCGCTCGATCAGGTCGAACAGCCCTTTGTACAGGCGGCCTTCGTAGGTCGGCTCGGCCATTTTCTTCACCAGCTCCGGCTTGGTAAGCGGTCGCATGGCGTACTCGTTGCCGTCTGCCAGCACTACCTTCAGCTCATTGACGAAGTCGATGGTTTTGCCGTATTCGAGTGACTTCTCGCCGCCGGAGTTATTCGCCACCATGCCGCCGATGGTACACAGCTCGCGACTGGCAGGGTAGGGCGGCAAAAGCACATTTTGCTTGAGGGTTTCAGCGTCGAAATCGCGGAAGAACGTGCCCGGCCGGGCGTGGCCTTCGGTAGAAGTCACTTTAGTTACTCCATGCAGGTACTTGTTGAAGTCGACGATAACCGAGTCGTTGACGGCGCCGCCAGACATGTCCGTGCCGGCCGAGCGGGCCGTAAGCGACAGTCCGGGCAGCTTCTTCTTGGCCTCGGCGGCTACCCGCACCAGGATTTGTACGTCCTCCGGCGTCTTTGGCGCCACCACCAACTGAGGCATGATCTCGAATAAGCTGGCGTCGTGGCTATAGAGTTCACGCGTTATCTCTGAATCGTCGATATCGCCCGTAAAGCCGGCCACTGCAAGCGCTTGCTTGAAATCATCCATACTGCTTCTAGCTTAAGCGGTATGGGACGGAAGTGCAAGCCGAGAGCGTATGCGTTGCCGCCGCGCGGGCCGTAGCACGACTCACGACCGTAGCACGACTTATGCATTCGGCGAATACGGCCAAACCGATTGCATCCATTGGTCGCGCCAGTCCTCAACCGTTTCGGCAGCTAACGTAGCCTTGATAACGGCCGCCGAACCGACGATCAGGGCTATCGGGAAACCGTCTCTGTCGTAATCGCGCTCAACCCGCATCTTACGAGCTGTGTCGGCGTCGTACATGGCTACGTTTTGAAAGTGTTCCAGTATTTTGCTGTCGGCGCTGGGTATGTGAGAGCCATCAACGTGCGACCATCTATCACCGCAGTGCAGGCTGACTAATGACTGTACCTTGCATATGGCATCCGGCTTGGCCGTCAGATGCACCGCGTGGTCGTCCGTCAGCTCAATAAAATGCTGTAGTGTTCTGGAATGTATCCCTCTGAGGCCGGCATGCTGGCTGCTTCCGGATGGCAGTTGTAACCTGCTACGCTCGGCATTGTTGAGCCTCAGGTCAGATTCAGCGATTCGAGACACGACGACATTGTACCGGTACTCAATTTGATGGCTTATATTGCCGGGTGAGCCTTGAGCCGCGGCAGCAGCAAAGTAAGGAATATGCAAACCTCGAATTTCAAAGGGAGTCGAACCTGAGGGTATATTGCCGGGCACTGTCACATGTGACCTCACTCACTGTGTAGTATTACTATATAATATTTTGACCATCTAATGTAGTCTGGCGCCGGGCAGGCTACCTCCTGTACAGTGAAATAAGTAAACGGATACTTCCTGATGCATCCGAGCTCAGACACCCAGCAATCACCAGCACCGCAACCGGGCCTGCCGCCGGAACGGCCAGCTCCGCCACCAGACGGGTCGGAACAGCCGGCGCCGCACCGGTTCGACTTCGAGCAACCGGACTTCCAGCGGCAGCACCCCCAGCCGCCCCAACGTCATGGTCGCAGCGGCAGCGGCCGCAAATGGGCAATTATAGTCGCGTGCATCGTACTTTTAGCGGCGGGTGGCGCGGCGGCGTACTTCATATTCCTTAAGCCGGACCCTGCGTCGCCCAACCCGACCCCAGCAGCTAACCCTACAGATACCAGCAATGCACCGGCAGCTCAGCCGGACACCAGCAGCCCCACCGACGCCAGCACACTTAAAAGCACCAAGCTCAACCTGGAAGTCACCAAACCGGCCGGCTGGCAGGGCAGCGAGGACCCAAGCAGCGGCGAGCTGACCCTGACGTCACCCAGCGCCACCTACGCTACGGCGGCCGGCGGTTCAAAAACCGGCGTATTCGTCTTAAAAATCCGCCAGGGCGCCGATGCCGACGGTCAAACCGCCATCCGCGGCTCAAATGCCGTCCAAGACTCCGAAACCATCGCGTACACCGCCCCCACCGACAATCAGCGCCACTACACCAATATCACCGTCGCCGGGCAAGGCGAAAACGCCAGCTTTGTCGTGTTGACCAGTGCCGACCAGTTTAAAAAGGGCGAAGCGCTGGCCCGGTTCTTCATCAACGGCGATGTCTACATCGTGGTCGGCGGCTTCCGCGACGCTACAAAGACCGGTCTGGGCGGCTTCGACCTCATGACGCGCAGCGCCTTCACCGGCAGCGAAGAATACGAAGCGGCCGTAGGCACCATAAAATCACTGAAGATTCTCTAGTCCGACCACCGGTGTGAGAACTTTCACAGTTCAAAAGCTACAACTAAACGTATTATGAAAGGATAAAGAAGGAGCTCACTATGACAGGTCTTGAACAAGCATTCTACATTATGGCGATCATCTACATGGGCGTGATGTTCCTAGGCATGATCGTGGCTATCGTGGCTATTTTGGCCATCCGGGCAAAAATTATCGCTATCGAGCGCAGCATCGCCGAAAAATTCCATGCAGTTGCCACCGTCGCTCACTTTGGAGAGGAGTTGATTGGCAAAGCCAAGAAGGTGTTTCACAGCGGTAAATAAACCCGGCCAAACGCCCGCAACAGCCAAGAACACAAACCACATGAACATCCTGCAAAAAACCTTGCATACGCTTGATGCATTTCAGCGGCGCCATCCGGTGGTGGGCTTTCCGTTCGCCGTCGTCAAAAAATATGGCGATGATAATGGCGGCTACCATGCTGCGCTGATTACGTACTACGGGTTTTTATCGCTGTTCCCGCTGCTGTTGGTGCTGGTGACGGTGTTGCAGTTGTTCTTCCAGGGCAATGCCGAGCTCCAGCGCGAAGTGAGCCAAAACGTGAGCAGTTACTTCCCGCTGCTGGGCGATCAGCTGCAAGCCAGCATCGGCGACATGGGCAAGACCGGTATCGGGCTGGTAGTGGGGCTGGCGCTCACGCTCTATGGCGCCCGCGGCGCCGCTGATGCGCTGCGCTTTACGCTCGATAACATTTGGCAGGTGCCGAAGAGCAAACGGGCGGGCTTCCCGAAGGCGGTGGGGCAGAGCTTCGCTATGATGGGTCTGGGCGCGCTGGGTTTTTTGGTAACCGTTGCGGCGTCCAGCCTGACATCCGGCCTCGGGCATGGCTGGTGGGTGAAGCTCGGGCTGAATATCATCGGTTTTAGCATCGCAACACTGGTGCTGATGGCGATCTTCCGGGTCGCCACAGCGCGCAGCGTCGCCTGGAAAGACCTGTGGGTCGGCTCGGCGCTGGCCGCGCTGGTGATTCAGCTGCTTTTAACCTTCGGCAGCTTGCTGGTGTCTTCGCAACTAAAGAACTTCGATAATCTGTATGGTACGTTTGCCGTCGTCCTCGGGCTGCTGTTTTGGATGTACCTGATCGCGCAGGTGCTGGTGTATTGCGCCCAGCTGGACACCGTCCGGACGCTCAAGCTCTGGCCGCGCGCGCTGGTAGCCGACAATCCCACCCCCGCCGACCGTAAGGCCTACGACCTCTATGCTAAAACCGAGAAGCGGGTCAGGCCGGAAAAGGTAGATACCCATACGCCGTAGCGTAACAATACTATTTGAGGAATAATCTGCCCGCCAGGAGTACCAGTCTTGTATAATCATAAGCATGACGCAGAAAAAACACATTGTGATCGCCGGCGGCGGCTTTGCCGGTGTCAAGCTGGCGCTTGAGCTTTCCGATGCCAGCGAGCTCTACGACATCACGCTTATCTCAAACAAACCGGCCTTTGAATTCTACCCGACCCTGTACCATACGGCCGTCGGCGGCACCAGCGCGCAGTCCAGCTTGCCGTTGGCAGAGTTATTTGCCGGCAAGCCGGTTACCGTCGTCCTTGCGGAAGTATCCAAGGTCGACCGCGACCGCAAACAGCTGCACACGACAAAACGTGAGAAATTTTCTTACGATATTTTGGTACTGGCGCTCGGCACCATTACCAATTACTTTGGCATTCCCGGCATGGCCGAATATGCCTACACACTCAAGTCTGTGGCCGACGCCAAGCGTCTGAAGGCCCACTTGCACGAACAAATCGACGAGCGCGGCAAGCCGGCGCTCAATTACGTCGTGGTCGGCGGCGGGCCGACCGGTATCGAGCTGGCGGGCATGCTGCCAGCTTATCTGAAAGAAGTTGCCAAGGCACACGGGGTCAGCCCCAAGGGTATCCACGTCGACTTAGTCGAGGCTATGCCGACGCTGGTACCGCGGCTGCCGAAGCGGATCGGCCGTCAGATCGCCAAGCGGCTGCGCCGCCTGGGAGTCAGCCTGTACCTGGGCAAAAAAGTCGAGGGCGCCAGCCCGGCCGGCCTCACCGTCGATGGCAAGCCGATCCAAAGCCACAGCATCATCTGGACGGCCGGTGTGGCCAACCACCCGTTCTTCACTGAGAATAAATTCACTTTGACGGATAGGCGCAAGGTGCAGGTCGACAAATACCTGCAAGCCGAACGCAGTATCTTCGTCATCGGCGACAACGCCGACACGCCCTACAGCGGCATGGCCCAAACCGCCCTCTACGATGCTATCTTCCTGGCGCGCAACCTCATCCGCGAAGCCGAAGGCGATGCCATGGAGCCGTACACACCTAAACCACCGATTACCGTTATTCCGGTCGGCACCGGCTGGGCGGCAGTGCAGTGGGGCAAGGTCCAGCTGTTCGGCTTCGTCGGCTGGATGCTGCGGTTGGCTGCCGATGCGAAGGGCTTCGCCGACTACGCACCCTGGTGGAGGGCGGGCGAGCAATGGCTGACCGAGTTCGTCCACGAAGAAGAATGCCCGACCTGCGCCCGGCAACGTATTTAGCTCCTTGAGCCGCTCTCGACAGCCAGCCGGCGCACTAATACAGCAGCGCGCCTTAGTTACACCAGTTAGGACAAGCCAGTCAGACTCAAGTTACGCGGGCATAGCCGTACCGGTTTGACGCTGGTAAGCTGTTGCCGCCCACGCTTGGGCTACCCGCGAACGCCCTAGTGGCGGCGCGTGGGTATATTCTTTCACGAAGTTCACCAGGGCAGCTTCGCCATGCTCGGGGAAGAGCGTATGGAAACCTTTAAAAAGCGCTAGCACTACCACCGCTTCTTCCTGGCTGCCCGCCGGCATCATCAAAGCTCTGCCCGCCGACATAACCACAAGGTCAGGCTGCTGCTGCTCCCGCATCACAACGCCGAACAGCCGGCGTTCCGGCCGGTAATAATCTGCCGGCTGCGTAGCCTCACAGATGTCGAGGATGTGATCCGTGCCATTCTCATCACTGACAGAAGTATAGTGCGACAACATCACTTCTTCCACCATCGGTAGGTACTTAAAGGGGCGCGTCCAAGTGGCATCACGGCACACCAGATGGCCAAGCTCATGGAATCCCACTTTAAAATACTCCTGCGTCGGCTTACCAAAGGCATATCCGTCCGCAAATTGATGGGTAATGTACATATCATATTGGGTAGAAAGCCCTACGCTCACACCAGCCTCAAAGCTATCCAACGGGTGATACCTCTTGATGCGATCTACACGGTCAAACACCCTCGAGAACGATCGTATGGCATCAGGCGAGATCAGGCCCAAATTGCCTAAGCATATGGCCCGCAGCTCGGCGTCTTCACCTAGCGCAGGCATTGCCGCCGTCATGGCCTCGCGCTGAGCCGCCATGCGTTGGCGGTTCCAGGCGGCAAACGTACGAAGCGTGTCGTCGTCGGCCGCCGCTAGCGTATCAAGAATATTTTGGTCAGGACCGCAGGCAAAGGCAAAGTCTTCAGGTGCGCCGGCAGTGTCGTTACGATAGGTATCGTTGACCCTGTCGCGCACCGCCGCCACATCCGGATCCGTAGAAGCAACCAAGCGGTTCAGGGCACTTTTAAAGTCCTGCATCTGTTGGTCGGGACGAGAGGTAAATGTATCTACCTCGAACCCTAACGGTCTAGTACTCCAAGCCCCTGCTTCCAAACTCAGTACGGCCGGATCAGAAGCGTTCAGTCTAGCTAGAATATGTGGCATAAGATGTATATTCTATACTAGTGTGCAGCTCTTTTCCAGGTGTAGCGATCCGGATACCTAATTAGCATCACGACGCAAAAACAGCACCCACGCCACAATCCAGCCGACCACAAGGTAGGCAAAGAAGACCAGGCCGCCCATAAGGGGTGATATGGCCTCCGGCAGTACCGGCTGACCAGGCGGCACCAGCACATTGGATAGTGCTGTAAACGGCAGGTAAACCGCGTTGTCCTTCAATACCAAGTTGCCCAAAAGCGGCTCGAGCGCGCCAATCAGCATGAAGAAGGTGACGATACTGAACACAATGTTGCGGGTGATCGTCGCGATCAGCAGGCCCGCCAAGCCGAAGCCGACACCGAATGTCACACTTTTGGCAAGTGTAGTCAGAACATTGAAGGTCTGGTCGGGTACGCTTATGCCTCTCAGGGCGAAACCGATATAAAAGACTATCAGCCCCAAAGCCGCGCACGCCAAAACCAGTCCCGCGCTGAACAGCGCCACCACCGCTATTTTGGAAAGTAATACCCGCGACCGCGACCGGCATGCCGTCAAGGTATACATGATCATGTTGTAGCGATATTCGTGCAGCATGATCAGCATAGCGATGATCGTACCGACTTGGGCGGCAACGAATGGTGCATCCAGCATGACACGCGCCGCCGTAATGCCGTCGAGCTGACCGGGCATACCCTTATATTCAATTACAGAAAACACCGAAATCAAAACAGAGAAAGCTAGCGCCAGAACAACCGCTCCGTAGGTGGAACGGATGCTAAAAAGTTTGATCAGTTCGTATTTGATTACAGCCATCATGATGCGTTCCTTTCGCTATGGGCGCGGTATTCCTGCGAGTCGGCCGTCAGCTCGAAGAAGACTTCTTCCAGTGAGGCTGTACGGTTTGAGAGCTCTAAGACGGTAATGCCGGCATTTGAGACCAGCGGGCCGATATCGTCGGTTTTTACGCCGCGCAGGATCACGCCGTCATCTTTCGGCTCGTACACGCGGCCGGCGTCCTCGAGCAGCTTTTTCAGCTGAGCCAGTTCCGCTGCCCGCACGTACACGCTATTGTGGGTGCTGCCGCCCAGCAGCTCGCTGACCGAGGTGTTCGCTATCAGCTTGCCCTTGCCGATGACAATGACATTGTCGGCCATCTGCGACATTTCGCTTAGCAAGTGGCTCGACACGAACACCGCATTGCCTTGGTCGGCATAGTCCTTCAAAAAATCACGCAGCCACTTGATACCCTCCGGATCAAGGCCGTTGGCAGGTTCGTCGAGCATCAGGTACTTCGGCTTGCCGAGGATGGCCGCCGCCAAACCGAGGCGCTGGCTCATTCCGAGCGAGAACTTGCCGGGCGACTTCTTGGCGACGTCGCGCAAGCCAACGATATCAAGGACTTCATCGACCCGGCTGGCGGGCACATTGCCCAGCGCCGCCAGCGCCCGCAGATGGGCGCGGGCGCTGCGCGTCGGGTGAAACGCTTTCGCCTCCAGTAGAATACCTACGATCTTGGCCGGCTCCGCATAGTCGCGCAGGCGTTTGCCGTCGAACGTCGTCGTACCCTGACCATTGTCCAGGCCCAGCATCAGACGCATCGTGGTAGATTTGCCCGCGCCGTTCGGCCCTAGAAAGCCGGTTACCTTACCGGTTTCCACCTTAAAGGAAATGTCATCGACGGCGCGCTTGTCTTTATACGTTTTAGTGAGATGCTCGGCAGTTATCATGAGCCTTAGTTGGCCGCTTCGTACGCAGCCCGGATGGCAGCGATGTCAAGTTTTTTCATCGGCAGGAAGGCCTTGGTAACGGCTTCAATTTGCGCCGGCGTGCCTTCGGCGAACACGTCGTTCATGTCGGCCGGCGAGACCTGCCAGGCCACACCGTATTTGTCTTTCAGCCAGCCGCATTGCTCGGCCTCAGGCACGGCCGAAAGCTGCCAATAGTAGTCGATTTCTTCCTGACTATCAGAGTTGATCAGCAGAGAAATCGCTTCGTTGAAGGTATCGGGCTGCTCGACACCGGAGTCCATCATCGCAAACCATTGGCCCTCCAGCATGCAGTCGCCGTACATGAGCGAACCTTTCTTGGCCGGGCCGGTGTCTTCGGGGTAGCGCGCCAACTCACCGGGCCGGGCGTCCTTAAAGACCGACAGGTAGTAGTTCATGGCTTCCTCGGCTTTATTGGTATTCACGCCCGCAAACAGCAGCGAGGGCGTGATGAACGGCCGGTCTTCGCCGTCAGGGTCGCTCAAGATAAGCTGCCAGCTAACGCCGTAGCGGTCTTTTACCCAGCCGTACAGCTTACTGAAGGGGTATTCTTGCAGCGGCATGAGCGCCTCACCGCCGTCCATGAGCTTGTCCCACAGTGCCCGCAAATGCATCTCGGCCTGGTCGTCGTGCGACGGGTCGAAGTTCACCATGAACGAAATCGATGCGTTGAAGGTAAACAGCGGGCCGGCGCTGATCGCCATGAAATCATGGCCGTTCAGGTTGAATGTGACGAAGTCGCAGTCGCCGCTGGGCGTGCCGGGCACCACGACGCTGTTAGTGATCATCGCATTCGGGAAAACCGAACAGTAAAACTCGGCGGCTTCCTTGGCCTGAGTATCAAACCAAAGGTGGGGAACTATTTTTTGCATGCTGGGGCGCTCCGTTTAGCTTCTTACCATTGTTTCGGAGTATGCCGGTTTTGGCAAGGGCTGGTTTGATGCCGGCCATACCGTCGCCACCGTCGCCCGGCGATCAAACCAGCGGCCAAGCACGACAAAATGAGCCGCTACTGCCGCACCGCGTCACGCATGGCTGCGATCCCTAGCGCCCATAGTTCAAGCGGCTGGGACGCATGCCGGCCGGCCGTAGCCGGATCGGCCAGGTCGCGTTCCAGCTGATCGATATCGTACAGTCGGGTGCCGATCACCTCGCCGGGTTGCAATGTAAGGTCTTCCAGGCGTAAGTTGCGCTCAACAATGACGAAATTACCGCCAACGACGCTGTGTCTCCACGGGCCAGGCTCAAAATACATATCCAACGCCATGCGGCCAGCCGGTATGAATCGCTCCGGCGGCCAGACCCGGCCCAGTTCTTCGGCCGTTTCACGGATAGCTGCGTCACGATATGACTCGCCGGCCATCACATGGCCGGACACGGAAATATCCCATTCGCCCGGCATGATCGTCTTGTCTTCTGCCCGCTGCTGCTGCAACAATCGCCGGCCATCCGTCACCCATACGTGGACGTCGGGGTGGCGCAGACCACGCGCATGCGCAATAGCTTTGTCGACGACCAAGCCGGTCGGCTCGCCGTGCTCATCGACAACATCAACTAGTTCGCCCGTCAGGGCTGGTGCTATGTACTCACTCATATCAGATTCTTCATAATACGGCATTTAGAGGCTCTCGACCATAGGCTGATGCATAGGATTCTAATCTCTTTGGCTGGAGAATTACTCCGCTAGCTGCTGCATGGGCATGGGGCCAGCGTGAAAACCTTCCTGCGCCAGCAAGGAAGCGTATAATAATGCCATGGACGCATACCAGGAGGCACTCACCAGCTTGAACACTGCTCAAAAGCAGGCCGTCGAGGCGATCGACGGGCCGGTGCTGGTCATCGCCGGGCCGGGCACGGGCAAGACACAGCTTTTAAGCGTGCGCGTCGCCCACATTTTGCAGCAGACCGACACCTTGCCCAGCAACATATTGTGTCTGACCTTTACCGAAAGCGGGGCAGAGAATATGCGCCGCCGCCTGACGCGGTTTATCGGCCAGGATGCCTACAGTGTCGGCATCAGCACCTACCACGCCTTTGGCGGCGACCTCATCCGACGCTTTCCGGAAGCCTTCGCTGAAACGCGCTTGCAGGCTCCGGCCGACGACCTCACCAAACGCCAGATCGTGCGCGGCATCGTCGACGGCCTGGCCTACGACAATCCGTTGAAGCAACTGCGGCACCACCTAGGCGACCTCATCGGCACCATCAGCGAGGTCAAGCGCGCGCTGTTGAGCGCCGACGCCTTGCGCCAGCTGGCCGGTGAAAACGCCGCGTTTATCATTACCGCCAGCCCGCTGGTACAGGAGGCTTTCAGCGGCGTGCAGCGCATGCCGACCAAACTTGAAAAATCACGCCCGTTGTTTGAAGTCGTCCTGCACGGCCTCGCCCCGCTCGTGCCCGCCGCTCCCGCCAGCGCCAGCTTCTTACCGCTGGCCGCCCTGGCCGCCAGCCAGCTCGAGACCGCCCTGGCCGAGGCCGACGCCAGCGGCAGTACCAAGCCGCTCACCGCCTGGAAGACCGCCTGGCTCGAAAAAAACGCCGACAATGCCTTCGTTATAAAAGGTGCCCTCGAAACCCGGCGCATGCTCGCCCTGGCCGATGTGTTTGAGCAATACGAGGCCGCTCTGGCCGAAGGCGGCTGGTACGATTTCGACGACATGATCCTGCGCGCCATCGAAGCGCTAGAGCACACCCCCGAGCTGCGCTACAGCCTGCAAGAGCAATACCAGTACTTGCTGCTGGATGAGTTCCAAGACACCAACGCCGCCCAGCTGCGGCTAGTGCAACTGCTCAGCGACAATCCGGTGCACGAAGGCCGCCCCAACGTGCTGGCCGTCGGCGACGACGACCAAGCCATTTACGCCTTCCAGGGCGCCCAGTACTCCAACATGCTTGATTTTTACCAGATGTACCGTGGCGTGCTGGTCGTAAACTTGACTGAAAATTACCGCTCCAGCGCCGACATCCTGGCCGCCGCCCGGGCAGTTGCAGAGCAGATCGAGGCGCGGCTGGCCGGCCACTTCGACCTTACTAAAGCCCTGCACGCCGCAAACCCGGCCCTGCCCCCGCGGGCCGACCTGGCCCGGCACGAGTTTTTAAGCGATGTCGCCCAGTACGATTGGATCGCCCGGCGCATCCAGCAGCTGGTCAAGCAGGGGACACCACCGAGTGAGATCGCCGTGCTTGCCCCGAAGCACCGCCAGCTTGAGCCGCTTGTGCCGTACCTGGCCGCCCTCGACGTGCCGATGCGCTACGAAAAACGCGAGAATATCTTAGAAGCACCTGTCGTGGCGCAGCTTATCACTATGAGCCGGCTGGTATTGGCGCTGCACGCGCACGACGACGGACTGGCTGACGCCCTCTGGCCCGAGGTACTGAGCTACCCATTCTGGGACATCGACGTGGCAGATTTGTGGCGTGTGTCGTGGCAGGTACAGCAAACCCGTCGGGGCGGCAGCGCTGAAGATCCGCCGCTCAGCTGGGCGCAGGCCTGCCTCGAAGCCGGCCCGGCCTTTCGTTTGCCGGCGCTACTGCTGCTCGCCTTGGCCAGTCGGGCTGCCAGCGCCACTCTCGAGGAAATGCTCGACCAACTCATCGGCAACGAGGACGTTCGTACCGGCACCAGCCATGATGATCCCTTAACCCCGCCTGACGCGCACGGCAGCGAACATAATGATACCGAAACGGCCAACTCACGCGGCCACGCGGCCGCAACCCAGCAGCTTTACGTCCGCTCACCGCTGCGCGCGTTCTACACCGGCAAAGCCGTCGCCGCCCGCCAACCGGAGCTTTTCTATGACACCGTGTCGCACCTGACCGTCCTGCGCGCCCGCTTGCGCGACCACCAAGCCGCCAGCGGGGAAGTCCTGCGCCTGGAAGACCTTATCCGCTTCGTTGAAATGTACGAAGCTGCCGAGGAGCGCCTGCTCAACACCAGCCCCTACAACCAACAAGCCGACGCCGTCCAGTTGATGACGGTCTTCAAAGCTAAGGGCCTGGAGTTCGAACACGTCTTTTTGCCATCCCTGCAAGACGACATCTGGGGCAGCTCGTCGCGCGGCAACAGCAACAAGCTGACCCTGCCGCCCAACCTGGCGCCCATCCGCCACGCCGGCGCGACCGACGACGAGCGCTTGCGGATTTTCTTTGTGGCCGTCACGCGCGCCAAGCGCGGCTTGCACCTGACCAGCTTCGCCCGCACCTACAGCGGCCGCGAGACCCGCCGCCTGAAGTATCTAAACGAGCAAGAGCAGCCCGACGGCAGCGTCCGGGCGCTGGTGCTGCCCGAGCATGCCCAGGTTGTGCAGCCGAACGACCACAGCGCCCCGACCTTAGAATCGCTCGAGCTCAACTGGCGGCAGCGCCACACCGGGGCACGTACATCGGCCAGCCTGGCCGGATTGCTGGGCGAGCGGCTGGCGCAGTACCAGCTCAGCCCGACGCATTTGACGCACTTTTTAGATGTCCAGTACGCCGGGCCGGAAGCATTTTTCTTTGACACTATTTTGCGCTTTCCGCGCGCGCCGAGCATCAGCAGCCAGTTCGGCAGCGCCATCCACGAAACCCTCGAGTGGGTACAGCACCGCCTGAGCGAGACGGGTGAGCTGCCGCCGGTGCAGGGCGCGCTGCAATACTTTGCCGCCCGGCTGAAGCGCTATGCGCTCACCCCCGAGCAGTACGCCCTCGAGCTCGCCCGCGGCCAGCGCGCCCTCAGCATGTATCTGGCGCAGCGCGGCCACAGCTTCAAGCCAACCGACAAAGCCGAGCATAACTTCGGCCGTGAAGGTGTCTTTGTCGCCGATGCCCATCTAAGCGGCAAAGCCGACCGGCTCGAGATCGACCGCACGAGCCGCACCATTACCGTCATCGACTACAAAACCGGCCGCCCGTACGCCAAGTGGACCCGCGAGGCCCGCCTGCACAAATACCAGCTCCAGCTGTACTGCTACAAATTGCTGATCGAAGGCTCAAGCAGCTTTGAAGGCTACCGCGTGACCGGCGGCCGGCTGGAATTCGTTGAGCCAGACCTCGACGGCCGCATCCATGCGCTTGAGCTGGCATTCAACGACGCCGAAACTACC
>CBFGXJ010000001.1:0-135488 GCA_965652795.1 uncultured bacterium | reverse complement strand
ACTTCAATCGGAAGGAGTCGATAACGGCATCGGTTTTCTTTTGCAGGCCTTTATCGGAGTTGTGGGCAGCTACGCCGATCATGTACAGCCGCTGGGTGTCGACAACGGCGACCAACGTAACCTTGCCAACGGTAGCACCATCTTCGGTGACGCGCGCCGTCAGCTGGAGGGCAGGAGCGGCGTGGAAGGTGGTCTCTTTGACTACTAAGCCCTCGACCTTTTTGGCGTCGTCTTTCGCCAGGTCATCAGCCGCGCTCTTAAGCTGGTTGCGCAAGGTATCTTTTATGGTCGCCGCCTGGTCGTCGGTAAGCGTGCTGGGGAAATCGGCATAATACACCATAACTTCCGAGCGCGTTTTCTCGGGTTCGTTCTCGGTGAAGTTAACGCTGTCGCCATTGACCTCTTGTTTGTATTCGGCCGGGACTTGCATTGAGTACTTGGCATTGGTGTAGGTTTTGAGCTTGATCGAGGCCAATAAGCTGAAGCTGAGTATGGCAACGATGGCACCGAGCAACAGCAACACGGCAACGACGATGGCAGCCAGAATGAGTTTCTTTTTGGTGAGGCCGGCCGGCTGCGGGCCACCGACCGGAGTGGTCGGAGCTGGTGCCGGACCGGGAATGACGCTGCTTGCCGACGGGAAGGGATTACCGCCTTCGCCTGGTAAGGGCGGCGTTTGATCGGGGTTAGCCGGTGGCATGGCTAGTTGCGGGCCGCCCGACGGTTGCGGTGTGACAGGCGGCTGCGGCTGTGGCGCGACCTGCTGCCCCAACGGTGATTGCGGTGTTGTAGGCGGCCAGGGAGCGGCAGGAGGCGTGCCCTCGGGCCGGTTGGGATCTTGTGGTTGCATGGTGAGACTCTCTTTTATACTCCCTCAACTATACCGGTGACAATAGTTTATGCACAAGCACTTTATCTAATATAGATGCCAGCCGCTTCGGAAGCTCTTTACAACTGGGGCAGAACGCGCCACACTAAAGTTAGCTATAAAAAAGGATGTTTATGCAAGCCACAGACAACAACTCAGGTAACGGTACTAAACTTCGGCTCTCGGTAGATCTCCGACTGGTGGTGGCGGCTCTTTTATTGGTAATTCTTGGCATGCTGTTAGTGTGGAAGCCGTGGTCGCAGGTGTCGAGTGATACGCAAATAGTTGAAGTTACCGGCGAAGCAACACTACAGGCGGTACCGGATGAATTTGTCTTTTACCCCAGCTATCAGTTCGCGCAGGCCGATAAAGCTGCCGCCTTGGATGAGCTGACTAAAAAGAGCAATGAAGTTACGGCTAAGCTGAAAGAGCTCGGTGTCAAAGATGAGCAGATCAAAAGCAACTCGAACGGCTACGACTATCAGATATTCCGGGAAGACAGCGGCAAAGTAACCTACGCCTTACAGCTAACGGTGACGGTGCCGACGCAGGCCATGGCTCAGAAGGTCCAAGATTACTTATTGACGACGTCGCCGATCGGATCGGTGTCGCCGCAGGCGAGCTTCAGCGACAAAAAACGGAAACAGCTTGAGGCTGACGCCCGCAACGAAGCTACTAAAGACGCCCGGGCCAAAGCTGATCAAATGGCCGCTAACCTTGGATTCAAAGTCGGTAAGGTCAAATCGGTAAAGACGGGCGGTGGCTTCGGCGTGATGCCGTACGCCTCCGATATGGCCGTCCGTAATGAAGCAGCCACCGACGCTAAAGCTGCCCTGCCGCGGCTTTCCGTGCAGCCTGGCGAGAACGAGCTGAATTACGATGTAACCGTAACCTATTTTATCCGCTAGATATATGGCTTAGGCTCGATGGTTCGGGCTGAAGCGCTGCTTTTAATATGACGGTTGAAAAGACGTTTTCTGTCCCCCCGGCTTGTAATGGTAACACGGGTGGGCCTGCTGACCGGTTGGCGCCACCCGAGTGGCAGGCCTTGCTGGAATACGCCCGGGCGGCGGCTCCTGCCGCGTCGAACGGTGCCGTAGGTTGGCAGCGGGCATTACGGGTACATAATGAAGCCGCCGACTTGCCGGTAGCGGCTTTGAAGCGGACGGCGTACTATGGCATGGGCAAGATTATGCACGGCATGGCGCGGGAGTTGCGGTGTCCGGAGTCGCTCAGGTCTATCCGGCAGGCGCTAGCGGAGAATATGCTGAGGGGTGCGATACGGCGCCGCAGCTTGCCGCCCTATGCCGCCTACCGGCCAACGACTGATGACCTGGCTGCCCCAACCGCCTGGCAGACGTTTCTGCCAGCAGCAGAACGCGCCTGGCAGGCGCTGCCGGCGCCTGAGCGCTGTGTAGCCGATGTCGCGACGCAGTTGCTGGTTCTGCGCCGCTTGCCTGCTTCCCGTGATGTGCGCTCTTTACAGGACGGAACCTTACGGCTCGATTTGAAATCCTGGTGGAGTATGCGCCAGGGGTACCGCCGCCGGCCGTCTGTTAGGCATGTGGCCAGCAATGCTTTGGTCGGCGCCGGGTCGGTTATAGCCCGCTTACACAGGAAAGAGTGGGGCGAGCGCCCCGGGCGTGTCATTGATATGGCCATCTTGGACAGCCCGGACTACGCGAGAGCACTTACTCTCAGTACCAGGCTCCGCGGGGATGAATTGCAATCAGCTATTGGCTGGGGCTGGGACGAATCCGACTCCTGGGGCTTCAGCGCGGCTGCGCTCCGTACGCCGTCCCCGCCATCATGTCCGACGGGGCGGCAGGCTGCGGCTGAAGGGCGATTGGGCTGTCCGGCGCGAAAATTTGCGATGTTTGTCGGGGGATCGGTACTGCCGCCCGCCATCGGTATGGCCTGGCAGCTTACTCCTGCGGCGGTGGGCCGACGCAACTGACCCGTGCTAACCGCGTCAGCCCGTGATGCTGACCTTCAACGCCATTCGCAGCTAGTAGCATGAAATGCGATATACTACGAAGTATGCCTGCACTATGGACGCCTGAAGGGTATGAGCGCGTTGTAATTGCGGATAAGCTATCCATCCCCAAGCCTGCGGACTGGAAGACGGAAGAATTCGGCGATTATTTTCATGCCAAGCCGGTTAATAGGCTGATAGGACATACGCTGCCAGCTGAGCCATCTGAGCCAAATGGGTACGGAGCTGATGACGAGCATCGGCATGCTGACCGGATTCCGTTGGATATGCGCGGGTTTACCGTACATATCCTAAAGAATGTTACCAGCGTCTTTAATGCTGATCCCAATACCGTAGCGGGGTGGCACTTCACTAAAGACAATGCTATGTTCAGCCCGTTTGACATCATAGTGAATACAAAGCGGGGAAGCTTCGCGGCGCAATATGGGGTGGCTACGCGCCCCGAATGTGATGAACTGTTCGGAAATTACTTGCCAGCGGCTACGAGCCATTTTTTATCAATTGCAGACCGAGTTACGGATGTGGTGTATCAGATCAACCTTGATATATATAATTTGGCAGCTGATCCAGAGGCGGACACAGTCGCTCAAGTTGGCCGCACTATGCTGGCCGGCCTGCGCGTAACCGACTACCCGGACTGGCAATTAGTGCGCTTTGTTGAGGCGCCTGTTGCACCGGAAGGACAAGCTATTGGCTAACCGGAGGTGCGGCAGCATCAAACGGGGTTACTTTTTCTTGTAATGCAACCGGTGCACGGCCTTTTGGACGGCCTTGTAGGCCGGTTTTTTGCTGCCGTCGGCCCGGCGTAAGCCGAAGCCGCCTTCATTTTTGTGGGTCCGCAGCCAGGCGTCACCGTCGGAGTGGATGAAAATCGGGCCGGCGGCCGGCTTTTTGAACCAGGCTTCGATGCCTTGTTGGATGATGTGTGCCTGGCGCGCTTCACTGACGTGGTCGGGCCGGTTGCGCGCCGAACGCTTGTTGCTGAGCGGGCGCTTGCCTTTAGTGCTGGCGCCGTACTCGGTGGCCCAGATTTGTTTTTTATTCCAGCCGGCACGCTTCATGACGGTGCGCAAATTATACGCCGGGCGGCCGTTATCGACGGTGTAGAAGGCGTTGTAGGTGGCGGGCTTGGTCGGTAGCAACGGCCAGCTGTAAGGGTGCATGGCCACGCCCGAGAACAAGTTGGCTTGCAGGCGCGGCAACATGCGGGCCAAGAAGTCGCTTTGGCTCATACCGCGGCTGCGTGAGGGCTCGAACATCGGGCCCATGCCGCCGGTGAGGATGGCGCCGTCGCTGTGCTTGCGGATTTCGCGCGCGCCGGCGTTGGCTAGGCGTGCGTATGCCTTCGGGTCTACGAAGGTAGTGCCATTGCTTTTGGCGGTTTTCCAGTAGGCAACGAGGTTTGGCTCGTTCCAGATTTCCCAGGCGCGGATGTTTTTATCGGCGTAGCGCTCGGCAACCGTACCGGCAAAGTGGCCGAAGTCGTCGTTGTCGTGCGGGTTGCATTTTTGGGCTGCTGCCGTCGAACGCGCCAGTTGGGCGCAGTACGGTTCCTGCGCCCACTCCGGCGTATAGCCTAAGACGGCCAGGATTTTCAGCTTATGCGCGCTGGCTTGGGCCACGACGCGGTCATACAATTCCCAGCGGAACTGGTCGCGGCTCACTGGCTGGATGGCATACCAGTTGAAGTCGACCCGAATCCAGGAGGCGCCAAGCCGTTCGATATCGCGCAGGCGTTTTGTGAGCTGGGTGTCATTCATATAGAGCAGCGAAGCTCCGGTAGCGATGCCGACCTGATGCCTGGTGCGCGGCACTGCCGCCTCTGCCGGCGGGGCGGCCGCCGTTATGAGTAGGGTGAGGCTTATGCCGGCGTAGAGGCCGAGCCGCAAGATTGCCCGCGGCCGCAGCCATTGCCGAAAACGGTGCTGGTGCGTATGCATGGCAGCATTATAGCAACGGTTCCTAGCCGGCTCGCAGCTGAAATATGGCCATTTAATATTTTTATAATTTCGCTCGCCTACATTGGGGCTACGGCGTTCCAGCAGCATAAGTCTTGCTTGGAATTACCGGAAAGTATAGCTATGATGCGATCCAACACACGTCGGTTTAATCGGAAGCAGCTCGTATTGCTCGTAGTGGCAGTGGTAGCTTTTATGCTGGTTACCGGGTTGGGACAGTTACTTTTCGTGCGCCAATTGCATGCCTGGCGGCTGATTCCGCAGTCGGAACGCTTCAGCGAATTGTATTTCACGCATCATGACGACTTGCCGATGTTCGCCTTACCGGATTCCGAGCAGCGGATCGACTTCACGATCCGCAATGTCGAACGGCAAACGACCGAATACCGTTATCGGATACTGGCCCGGGCAGCCGACTCTGCCGGTAACCGAGTGCTAACGGAGGGCGTGCAGCGCCTGGCGGCGGGCGCAGAAGCCGAAGTCACCCGCAGCGTCACACTGCCGCCGCTAGGCAAGCGGGTGGCTTTAGAGGTGCAGATCGAGTACGGCAGCCGGGGCATGTTCGGCCAAGATGCGCCGCACATGGCAACGCAATCTATCCATTATTGGGTAACTATTTTGGACGCAGCGGACATTGAGGAGGCTGA
The DNA here is from genome assembly GCA_965652795.1 of uncultured bacterium. Taxonomy (GTDB): domain Bacteria; phylum Patescibacteriota; class Saccharimonadia; order Saccharimonadales; family UBA4665; genus CBFGXJ01. Next base: position 130,019 of record CBFGXJ010000001.1, on the reverse strand, counting down.
CAATGTGTAATATGCTCGATACGCAAAAAACGGCACGCAAAAAGCTCGCTTTGGTCATCCCGTGCTACAACGAGGCTGCCGGCATCGCCCAGGTTATCAAGGACTTGCCGGCGCAAGATTTGGCCGACGCCGGGGTGGATGTGCGGGTGTACGTCATTGATAATAATTCGACCGACGACACCGCTGCCGTGGCCCGGACGGCTGGCGCTACGGTGTTGTTCGAGGCTAAAAAAGGCAAGGGGAATGCACTTCGGACGGGCTTTCGCGGCGTGGCATCGGATACCGATTACGTGGTTATGCTGGACGGCGACAACACCTACAGCTCCAGCGAAATACTGCGTTTGATCGAGCCGCTCAGAAGCAACTTCTCGGATGTCGTGGTCGGCTCGCGGCTGGAAGGCCGCATGCTGGCATCGTCTATGAACCGTCTGAATTATATCGGCAATAAATTGTTTACGCTGGGCGTGCGCTGGTTCTATGGCGCCAACGTTACCGATGTGCTGACCGGCTATTTCGCCTGGAAGAAAACCGTCATCGACGACCTTGAGCCGCGGATTGAAAGCAGCGGCTTTGCCATCGAGATGGAAATGATTACTAAGATGGCGCGCCTTGGCTACACGCTGACGTCGGTGCCGATCAGCTACCACCCGCGGGCGGGCGAATCGAGTCTGCATCCCTTCCGTGACGGTCTGGCTATCCTCAAGATGCTCATTAAAAACCTGTTTTGGCGCTCACACCGCCAGCGACCCGTCACCAGTGAGGAGCTGGCGGCTATTTCGCAGGGCGACAAGCCGTTGCCGTCGCGACGCAAGATCGTCTTTGTGAGCGACGCCGTGTACCCCTACATGAAGGGCGGCAAAGAAAAGCGCCTGCACGAGATCACCAAGCGCCTAGCGGCCATGGGGCACGACGTGCATATTTACACCATGCATTGGTGGAAGAGCCCGGACACGACCTGGTTTGAGGATGGGGTCTACCTGCATGCTTTGTGCAAGTACCGGGCCATGTACCACGGCGACCGTCGCACCATCAAAGAGGCGGTAGTCTTTGCGCTGGCGTGTTTGAAGCTGATCCGGGTGCGGTTCGACGTGCTGGATGTCGACCATATGCCGTTCTTTCCGGTATTGAGCGCCTGGCTGGTGTGCAAGCTGCGCGGCCGCAAACTCTATGCGACCTGGCACGAGGCGCTATCGCGCAAGGAGTGGGTGACCTACATGGGTAATATGGGGCTGGTGGCGGCGATTATCGAGCGGCTGAGCACGCGCCTTCCGTACCGCATTACGGCGGCCTCGGCGCACACCAAGGGGCAGCTGGAGTCGATCCACGGCCGGGTCAAGCGGGTTGAGCTGGTGGCGTCGGGGCTTGACGGTTCGCTTCTAGGGCGGGTGCGGCCGGCGAAGGTGCACTGCGACGTGCTGTACGTGGGCAGGCTGGTAAAAGACAAGCATGTCGACATGCTTATCGAATCACTGGTGCCGGTTGCAGCCGAACGGCCGGATATCCGCTGCATTATCATCGGGCAGGGCCTGGAGCGCGCCCGCCTGGAGGCGCTGGTGGCGGAGCGCGGCCTCAAAAAACAAATCCGATTTATGGATCCGCTGCCTGAAGCTAAGCAAGTCTACGCGTATATGAAGGCCGCCCGTGTCTTTTGCTCGCCGTCGGTGCGCGAGGGCTTTGGCATCACCTCGCTTGAAGCTTTAGCTTGCGGTACGCCGGTCATAACGGTCGATTCGCCTTCAAATGCGGTCCGTCACCTGGTGCGGCCGGGTGTTAACGGCAGTATCGTACCGCTTGAGCCGGCTGCCATCGCCGAGGCGGTGTCGCAGTGGCTGTCGGCCGGTGACAAACCATCCATCACGCATACCGTACCCGACTATGACTGGCACGCCCTGGCCGTCAAGCAAGCCGAGGTCTACATGCTATGAGGATCCTGCACGTAACCAAGAAGTATCCGCGGGCCTTGGGTGGTGACGCCGTCGTGGTATCGAACCTGCGCAAGCAGCAGGAGGCGGCCGGGCATACGGTAAGCGTGGTTACCTCGAACTGCAATGAGATCAAAACCGGCGACGGCATTTACAAGGTAGGTTTCCGCGACAAGCCTGAACGGCTCGACCACATTACCTGGCGGCGTTTGCTCTCACTGCTGTCGCTGTTGGTGCGGATGTTCGGCATTATCCGGCGGGAGCGGCCGGATGTGATCCACACGCATTCCGTCGATATGGCGTTTTTCGCCTCATTTGCGGCCAGGTTGTACCGGGTGCCGCTCGTGCATACCTTCCATATCGTTACCTTTTATGACAAAGCCCACACCTGGTTCCGGCGCAGCGTCGAACTGGTGCTGGCCCGGGCTGCCCGCCCGCGGCGGGTTACGGCGCCCAACCGCTATGATATCGAGCAACTGCGTGCGGCCGGTGTGGCTGATGCGCGGGTGCTGTCTAATGGCGTCGACCTAACGTTTTGGAGTAAAGAGATACCCAGCGGCAAAGCCGAGAGCGACTGTACCTTCGTTACGATGGGCCGTCTGGAAACGCAAAAGGGCTACGAGTATCTGATAAAAGCAGCTGCGCTTCTAACGCAGGCCACCGAGAAAGACTTCCGGATTATCATCATCGGCGAAGGCTCGCAGGAGCAAGCGCTGCGCTCACTGGCCGAAGAAGAGGGCGTCGAGGATATCGTCGTATTTGCCGGGCGCAAGCCGCCGCGTGCGGTGCGCCGGATGCTGGCAAAAGCCGACGTGGCCGTCTTTCCGTCGCTGTATGAAACAACGCCGCTGACGATGCTCGAGGCCTGGGCGGCACGCGTACCGGTGATCGTCTCGGCGGTCGGCATTATGCGCGACATGCCCAAACAATTCGACGCTGCCCGGGTCGTACCGCCCGGTGATGCCGGCGCCTTGATGCATGCCATGCTGGCGTGCATGTCGGACGACGGGCTGCGGCAGGTGCTGGCCGAGAAAGGGTTTGAAGAGGCAAAAAAATACGCCTGGCCAGCGATTGCCCGGACTGCCGAACGTGTCTATTGGGATACGACATGACGAAAAAACGCCATCTTATACACAGCAGCTCATATTATCCACCGCATCTTGGCGGCCAGGAAAATGCTGCGCATGACCTTGCGCAGCATTTAGCGCTTGCCGGGCATCGTGTCGATGTGCTGGCATCGGCGGCTGGCGGCGGGCCGGTTGGCAAGGTGCAGGAAGGCAATGCGTGGGTGCGGCGGCTGCGCTGTTTTGTATTTGGGCACGCGCCGGTTATGCCCGGGTTTTTGTGGGCGCTCCTGCGTACGGCTCGGCGTGGCAGCCTGGTACACCTGCACGTCGGGCAAGCCTTTACGCCCGAGATGGTGTGGCTGGCCAGCCGCTTGAAGCGCTTCAAGTATATTGCCGAGCTGCACATCGACTTCGAACCGTCCGGCCCGGCCGGATTTTTGCTGCCGCTGTATAAGCGCTTCGTGTTGAAACGCGTCTTGCGGTCGGCGTCGGCGGTGATTGTGTTGAATGAGAAAACTGGCCGGCTGGTGCGGACTTACTACAGCTACACCGGGCCGGTGCGCCTCCTCAGCAACGGCATCGACGAGCGTTACTTCAACGTCGGCCGCCTGCCGCTGCCGGTGCGGGCGCCGGACCGGCTTAAGCTGCTGTTCGTGGGGCGTTTTAGCAAGCAGAAGAACCTGCCGGTGCTGCTGGAAGCGTTGGCGCGTACGTCGCGCCCGGTGCAGCTGGACGTCATCGGCGACGGCGAGGAACGGCCGGCTATAGAAACAGCTCTTCGCAAGTGGAAACTGGATACGGTGAGGCTGCACGGCCGGATCGACCGCGATGCGGTGCTGGAGTTTTATAAGAATGCCGATGTGCTGGTAATGCCGTCGCTGTATGAAGCGCAGCCGCTGGTGCTGTTGGAGGCGATGGCGGCCCGCATACCGATCATCGGCACCCGGGTGATTGGGGTAGAGGAGCACCTGCAGGGCATCGGGATCGTAGTGCCGCCAACCGCGGAAGGGCTGGTGGAGGCGATCGAGCGGTACTATGCCGATTACGCTAAGCTGGCAGCTATGGTTGAAACGGGCTACAAAGCGGCGGCCCGGCGTCGTTGGCGGCATTTACTGAAGGAATACGAGGCATTGTATGAAGAAGTTTTGGCTGCTTAGCCCGCGCCAGGTAAGTGTGTTGCTGCTGGCCGGCCTGGTGGCGGCCAATGTGCTGCTGGTGCTGACGCATGTGCTGGGGTGGCTGCCGTTTACGCTGCTGCTCCTGCTGTGCCTGGTGTTCTTACCGGGGCTGGCACTGCTGCAAGCCTTGTGCATTATGCCGCGCGACGCTATAACAGCGGTTATCTACAGCTTCGGCCTGAGCCTGCTGGTGCTGATGCTCAGCGGCTTGCTGGCCAACCAGGTCTGGCCGCTATTAGGGGTGGAACGGCCGCTTGAGTTGCCGGGTATTACGGTGGCCTGGAACCTGGTGACGATTGCCATTATTGCCGTCAGTATGCGGACCAACCGGTTCGTGCTGCGTCTGAGGCGGCCGGTGCGGCGGCCGTTCGCCTGGCCGGTGCGGGTCATCGTGGCCGGGACGGTAGCGCTGCCGTGCTTGGCGGCGCTGGGAGCATTCCGCCTCAACAACGGGGGTGATGCAGTGTTGGCGCTGGTAACCTTGGCGCTTGCGGCCGGGCTCATCGTCTACGCGTTTTTTAAACGTCACGAGTTGCCCGACGGCGCGATTGCCTGGCTGATCTTTGCGCTCGGTTTCACGCTGCTTTTGATGACCTCGCTGCGCGGCTGGCATGTGGTCGGCCACGATATCGCGCGGGAATTCCGTGTGTATACCCTTACGCACGAGCATGCGCTGTGGAACATCGCCTTTCACCGCGACCCGTACAATGCCTGCCTGAGCATAACGATTCTGCCGGAGCTGTTTGCCCGGTTCTTGAATATTTCCGGCGTGATCGTGTTCAAGGTGATCCTGCAGGCGGTGTTTGCGGTTTGCCCGGTGGTGGTGTATGTGCTGCTGAGGCGGTATGCTTCGCAGTTAGTGGCGCTAACCGGCTGCATGCTCTTTTTGTGCTATCCGACGTTCATTAATGACTCGGCGATGCTGACCCGGCAGGGTGTAGCGTACTTGTTTTTTGCGCTGGCGCTGCTGGTGGTGTCGAACGTGGCGCAGGTGTGGCGGTTCAAACTGCTGTTTTTCTTGTGCGCGCTGGGGGTGGTGCTGTCACATTACTCGACGACGTATATGTTCGTGGCGTTGTTCTTTGTGGCGGTCGGCTGCAAATTGGCGCTTAAAATATGGCAACAGCGTCGGGCCGGCAGCAGTACGGTGGCCTTGAAAACGGTGGTCTCGCCGCTGTTCGCTCTTCTGCTGTTCGGCATGGCATTCGGCTGGTATAGCCAGCTTACGGGTACAAGCGGCGGGCTGGGGGTTACGCTGAAGGATTCGCTGGCCAACATCCCGGCGGTCTTCACGGCGGATAACAAGTCGACCGATACCGGCGGAGCGCTGCTGTTTTCGGGCGGCCGGTCGCAGGCTGAGCTGTACCATTCGTATTTGGAGGCGTCACATCTTGAAGAAGAGGATGTCTCGCCGGTGGAGACGACGTTTTCGCCTATGCTGGTGAGTGATACTACACCGCTGACGCCGCTGGGCGAGCGGGCGGCCGAAGCAGGCTTGCGGCCGGGCCTGCTGGCGCTTTTGCGGCAGCAGTACGCCAAGGTGCTTCAGGTGCTGGCGGTGCTGGGCGTGGGTTTGGCGCTGTATAAGCTGCTTCGGCGTCGCCCGGATGCAGGACTGACACCGGATTTCGTTTATGTGGGCGTGGCGGGGATCTTGTTGTTGGGACTGCTGGTGGTGCTGCCAGTGTTGTCGATTAATTATGGGGTGCTCAGGGCGTTTCAGCAGGGGCTGATCTTCCTGCTGCTGCCGATGATGTTGCTGTTGGCGCCGCTGGGGCGGTTCGTGCGCGGCCGCGTGGCGACGTGGTCGGCGGCCGGGGCGGTTACAGCGCTGTTTTTACTGTTCAGCGGTTTTTTCGGACAGGTCTTGGGCGGGGTGAGTCCGCCGCTGAGCCTGAATAATCACGGGGTGTACTTCGGACTGTACTACAGCACCGCGCCCGACCAAGCGTCTTTTGCCTGGATGAAGCACCGCATCTTCGAGACCGAGGACGTGCGCGCGGCCAACTTCAACCGCGCCGTCATGCTGGATCCGGAGTATCCCTTCACCGAACCAGGGATTTTACCGTCGCAGATCGGCCCCGACAGCTACGTGTACCTCGACTATGCGCAAGTCAAAGACGAGCGGTTCTACGTGTACTTCGACGGCAGTCCGCTCAGCATGAGCTTCCCGATTGAGTATTATCAGGCGGCCAAAAACCGCTTGTACAGCACCGGCGTAACGGAGGTCTATAGATGATGCGCTTAGTAGCGCTTGCCCGGAGCAAGTGGCGGCAGCTGCGCGCCAGCAGCTTGCTGATGAACGCGGTGTACCTGATGCTGGCAACGCTGGTGATGGCGGCGCTGGGGTTTGTATTTTGGGTAGTGGTGAGCCGGGCCTACGACCCGGCGGCGGTAGGGCTTGCGACGACGCTGCTGGCAGTGTCGGGCCTTTTGTCTTTGGCGGGGCTGGCCGGGTTCGATACGGCGTTCGTGCGGTTTTTGCCGCGGGCGCAGCAAAAGAACGAGTATATTACCGGCGGCTTATGCGTCGTGGCGGCCATTACGGCTGTGCTCGCGGCGGCCGTGGCCGTTATCCTGCCGATCGTGTCGTCTGATTTTGCGGTGCTGCGCAGCGGAGGAGCTTTTGCCGCTTTCGTTTTCTTTACTGTGGTCACCGGCTTGAACACACTGACGAATGCTGTCTTTCTGGCCGGCAAGCGCGCCGGGTATATCCTCTTGATCAACACGCTCTTCAGCCTTTGCAAAGTGCTGTTGCCGCTGGCGCTGGTTCGGGGCGGGGCACTGATGATCTTTCTTATTGCCGGGGTGGCGCAACTGGTCGGGCTGGGACTGAGTTTGTGGTGGATGTACCGGGCATTCGGCTACCGGTTTGTGCGCCGGTTCGACACGCGGCTGATACGTGCTAACCGGCGGTTTTCGACGTCGGCTTATGCGGCCAGTATGTTGAATTTGCTGCCGCCGACGGTACTGCCGCTGCTTATCATCGCACAGCTGGGAGCGGCAGAAGCGGCTTATTACTACATGGCCTTTACGATTGCCGGTGTGCTTTACACCATTATTTATGCGTCGATGCAATCGGTCTTCGCCGAAAGCTCGCATGACGAAGCCGCCACCGGGCGGCATGTGCGCGGTGCGCTGCGGCTGTTGTGCTGGCTGTTGCCGGCAGCAGTGCTGGGCTTGGTGCTGTTGAGTCCGTGGCTGCTCGGGCTGTTTGGGGCGTCGTACAGTCAGGGCGCCAGCGGGTTGTTGCGCTTGTTTGCGCTGGGTGCGCTGCCGGTGGCGCTGTACGCGGTGCTGGGTGCGATCTTTAAAGTAACGAAAAACGTGCCCGGCATGCTGGGCATGAATGTCATCTATGCCGGCACGATTATGGCGGTAAGCTACTTGGCGCTCGACGGCCATGGTTTGGCCGCCGTCGGTTGGGCATGGCTTGCCGGCAATGTGGCGGCCGGTGTAAGCGGGCTGGGCTTCCTCTATGTCGGCTCGCCTGCGTTCGGGCGGCCGCGCGAGCAGGGCATGGAGCACACGTAAAACGGCCGGCCCGGACGCAAAACATATACATCGCATGTAAATAAAGGAGAATACGCATGGCACGACTACCCGTACCTGGCAGCGATCACGAGATTTGGGCGGAACTGCTCAACGAATACCTGCTGGTTTCGCATAACCCGGATGGCACGCAGCGGGTGGAGAGCGTTCCGCCCCACTCGGTCACGCTGCGCGACCTCGATGTGAAGAACAATGCCGACCAAAACATCTCGAACTTGGTCCTTACCAATGACAATGACCGGTTGGTCTGGAAGAACCCAGCCGAAGTATCGCGCGCCAACACCCGGCTGCGCATCAACGTGACGGATTACGGCGCCAAAGGCGACGGCCAAACCGATGACACGGCCGCCATCCAGGCCGCCATCGATGCGGCCGAAAACGGCGGCATCATCGAGATACCGCGCGGCACCTATATGATCCGTGGTCTAAAAATCCGCAAACACGGCATCACCATCACCGGCGAGGCCCGCTTTGGCACGCGGCTGTCGCGCATCACAGGCTCGACTGACCCGCTGATCGACGCCAGCGGCACCGCCTCGATGAGCGGCCATTTGAAGTTCTGCTCGGTCACCAACCTCATGCTGATCGGCAACTACAAGCCGGGCTTGCTGCTGCGGTCGTACTACGCCGATAACTTCATTTTCCGCGACGTCAGCTTCGTGCACTGCGACGGCACGTCGGTGGACTTCATCGAGGTTTGGGACACGCGTTTTTACAACTGTACCTGGGAAAACTGCGGCTCGGTGACGGAACCGGCAACTCTTTTCCGCAACAGTATGCCGATGGGCCAGTTCGGCTACAGCGACGACAATACAAACCAGATTCACTTCTTAGGCTGCCGCTGGGAAAGCTGGCGCAATGGCGCCGTGCGGCTGGACGGCTGGGCAAACGGCTCAACCCGGCTGCTGAACGGCTTTTTCTTCGTATCGTGTAAAATGGAGAGCCGGCACGCCGCCGGAGCGGCCTTCCAGATCATGCCGGGCAGTACGATCGTTTTTGTAAACCAATTGTACATTGCGATTATGGCGGTCGAGCCGGACACTAACAAACCGGTCGATGCCATCGAAGACCACGGCTCGCATATCTTTATGACCGATACCTACGTGCAATGGGGTGCTGAGGTTAAAATTGCCAACTCGCTGGTGCACTGCTGGCGCAGCGGCCCGCACATGTACTACAAATTAAGCTCGTACTACCCCAATGAAGACCCGGTCGAGGCGGCTATCATCGCCGAACCGCAGGCATTCGATGTCATAACGTCATGCAACGTTGTGAATAGGGGTAAACCATACAAGGGCGACGTGGCCGACATGCTGCTTAGCAGTCCCAGTAAAGGCGTGCACATTCCGATCGATACGACCGGCGTCTTCCGGATATCGTCGGTACCTACCGGCAAAGACCTGCTGAAGATCGACAACAATACCACCCGCCCGGCCCTGCACACGCTGAATGCCACCGACATGGTCGGCTTCTCCGATAATTACCTGGCTGAAAAGTGGCGCGTGATCGGCTCGACCGGCGCGGCGCGTTTTGCCGGCGGTAAGTTCCAAATAGAAGGCACTAAGGGCTACATTGGCATGAATGCCACGCCGTTTACGGGTATGGCTATGCTGATCCGGCCGGCCGTGGAGGGTGATAAGGCGCTGGGGATCGTGCGGCCGAGCCGTAATTCGATTGCCCGGCTGCTGGAGTTCCAAGATGAAACGTATAATCTGCAAGGCATGGCCTTTGACTATAATGGCCGTCTGATCGCCGTCGGTACACCGCCTAAAATTACGGCTGGCGACCAGGCGTCATATGCAAATCCGCGCGTCCAGGTGCGTGATGCTGCCGGCAGCATCACGGCGGCGGTGCGGCCGTCGCCGACGGCGCCGGGTGTTATTGCGACCGTAACGTTTTCGCGGCCGTATACTGGCATCCCGCAGTCAATCACCCTGACTGACCACTCGGCGGTGAGCGGTGATTTGTATGTTTCGGCCCGCAGCGAAGCCGGGTTTACCATCTCGACCCGGTCGGCACTGCGTGGCGGGTTGATCCTCAGTTTTGACTACCAGGTGATTGCTTAGGGATCTCGGCTACGATTTCGTCCGGGCGTACGCAGCTGCCAGCGCCCGGACTGCCTCTTGGGCCCGATCGATATACGGCGGCACGACGGCCGTCAGCTGCGCGCTATACGACTGGCTGCGCGCAAATAGGCGCCGCAGCTGCTTAGTTAAGCCTTTTGCGGTCACGTCCTCAATTTTTACGACCCACTCGCCGAGGCCTAAATCGTGCATGATGCCGCTGGTTTTGTGCTCGTACTCGATGGCGAGGACTGGTACTGTGGCCGTGAGCGAGAAAATAACCGAGTGGAACCGCGTGCCGAGCAGCGCATCGAATTGTTCGTAGACCCCTTTGATTTGTTCGTGGTCGAGCTCGTCCTCCATAACGCTGGCGTTGTAGCCTCGCCGCATGCGCGCATGCACCCGCTGGCTGACGATCCGGTCGTCGTCGCCGTGCGCGGCCGTTACTTGCGGCACGAAGACCACATAGAGATTCTGTTCGGCGCACAAGGTGTCCAGGGCATGGGCGACGGCCCGTTCGTATGCCTCCTGCTGCGCTGGCGGCAACCAGGCGCGTACCGTGACGCCCAGCAGGCGCTTACCACGCGGGATTGCAAACCGCTGCCTGAGCTGCTCCGAGTACCGGCCACTCAGCAGGAAACCGGAATCGATGGCCCGCAGGACGTTATGCGAGACGCCCAGTTGCTGCAAGAGTGCCACCGATACGTCCTCGCGCAGCAGGATGAGCGTCATGTGCTGCAGCACGCGCGCTACCAACCAGCCTTCAAACCGGTTTTGGAAGGGGCCGACCGACTGCGAGTACAGCACCGTCGGCTTGCCCAGCACATGCCCGAACCACAGCGGGTGCAGCAGCAAAGGTACGTTCATCCGGTGCATCAGTCCTGGACGACTGCGCAAATAACCGCCGCCTACCGGTACGACGAGGTCTGCCCACACGTAGGCGTCTGCCACGGTCTGCAAATGCTTTGGCAGATATGTATTCCGGCCGAAGCTGCGTTTGCAGCGCGCCCACAGCAGCGTCGCGGCGAACATATACAGCGTATATATAAGCTTCAATACCGGATGGCGGTAGCGTTCCAGCGCATAATGCATAAAGCTCGGCTGCTCCGGCACGCCCTCGGGCGGCCGGTGCTTAGTGGATGGCTGCAGGGTGAGCACGCGCAGCTCGGCTGCCGGGAAGGCGCGCCGCAGATCGCGGATCAGCACCGCCGTCAAAGCGGCGTCACCTTTGTTGTCGCTGGAATATACGTGCGTTATAAGGATGCGTTTAGGCTTGGAGGGCCGGCTCATGCTGTAACCTCTCCTGTTTAGATACCAAATGCTTATAGGCTACCAGCCAGAAGGCGGCGCTATACGCTATAAAAAACACCAATCCCGCATAGGTATGAAACAAACTGAAGGCGATCTGCGGATTGATGTAATATCCGGAGGCGATCAAAAAGTACACGCGCACGATGTTCAGCGCGCAAAGCAAGCCCAGCGCCACCGGGAAGATCAGCAGGTACCGCTTAAGATGCAAGCGGTGCCTGTCAAGCAGCCCGATCAGCGCGTACAGGCTGGTGAAGAGCGCGATCGATTCTACGCCCGAGCAGTACTCGGCAATGGTAATGCCGAACTTATCCAGCAGCAATACGTTTGGCGGCAGGATGGTCACCTGCAGCCCGTGCAGGCTCAATAGTGCCTCGACACTATACATCACCACGCCCGCCAGCGGACGCCACATAGCATACACCGCCAGCAAAAAGACGTAAAAAGCAATTGTTATCAGCAGCGTCGCGGCTATTTCGCGGCGGTACACCCGCCAGGCCGAGCCTACCGTGCCCAGGCCCAGGCACCCCAGCGCTAGCAACCCTACGCCGATAACAAGGCCGCCGTGCGCCATCAGTAGGTTAAAGCTGCTATAGTCGCCGGCAATAAGCTTAGTACTATGCACCCAGGCAAGGCCCAGCGCTACGCCAGCGGCCAAGCACCAGCCCAGCGCCGCAGGCCAGCGCACGGCAGGTACATGTAATGACCGGCGGCTGTGGCGGACAAGCAGCACAAAAGCGATCAAGCCAAATAACATAGCCTTGCCAATGCCGCCGTACAGCTCAAACCCGCCCTGGTGTAAAGCTTCGCTGCCGATGATCCTGGGGCCAAAGAGGCCCGAGACCAAAATGAACAACCCCGCAAAAGCTATCAGCCGCTTAGAAAGCGGCGTGATAGCAGCGCGAAGTTGATGCACGAACGCGGTCAATTATACCTGCCGCTGTTGTTGCTGTTGCCGCCGGGCATAAAAGATCAAGCCTACGCCCGCTACGCCAGCCGCCATGGTACCGATCAAGCCGTACTCGGGGATCGATACGTTGACAATTGCCAGGTTCAGTTTAGTGGTAATTCCGGTCACCGAGCCGCTCGTAGCGCCGCTCTTTCCGTCTTTGACGGCCGTCACTTGGAGCGTAGCGCCAACCGGACAGTCATCCAGCGGGTACGTTACCAGATAGGCGCCGTACGCGTCGGTAGTGTCGGTCATGCTTGAGCCGTTACAAACTACCGTAACTTGGGCGCTTGCTACGTTCATGCTGTTTTCCGTGATGACACCAGTCACATCGGTTTGCGGCGGTAGCGCCGCTGCCTTGCCGCCTCCGATACCTAACGAAACTAGTGCAGCGACCAAAATCCCCAGCACTAATGGTCTTTTTTTCATTTCTTCCCCCTGATTTATAACGTTTTATGCTCGGAAGTGTAGGGGACCATTATTAACTCGTTATGAACTGGCCATTTTTTCGCGCCGCATAGGCAAGGTGTAGTGCGGTGTATGATTCCGCTCACGTTTTTTGTAATAATTTTCATAATCTTTTAATAGAGGCTGATATATACTAGCAGTAATTTAAACACTTTATTAACAGATTATTACCTCCTGGGTAAAGGACGGACTGTTTGTATGAAAATATTGCATATTGATGACAATCGGTTTTTAGTCGATATCGTCAAAAAACTGCTCAGATCCTCTTATATTGTCGATTCGGCCCCGACCGGGCGGGACGGCATGGATAAAGCGGCAGCGGTTACGTACAATATGATCCTATTAGATCTCCAACTGCCCGACATGAACGGCCTGGAAATTTGCAAGGAGCTGCGGACAATGAATGTCACGGCTCCTATTTTAGTATTAACGGCCCAGCAAGATCCGGGCATGTCGGTGCAGCTACTGGATTCGGGCGCTGACGATTACGTCACCAAGCCGTTCGGCGGCGATGTTTTAAAGGCGCGCATCGCGGCGCTGCTCAGGCGCAGCCACCGGCCGCTCGAGCAGGAACAGGTGATTACGGTCGGTGACATGACGCTCAACAGCACCCGCCGCCAAGTCCACCGCGCTGGCGTCGCGATCAGTCTACGCCGCAAAGAATTCGACATTTTAGAGTATTTGGTCGTCAACCGCGGCCGCGCCCTGACCCGCACCATGATCATCGACCACGTTTGGGAAGCGGGTGCTAACAATTGGAATAACACCATTGATGTGCACATCAAACATCTGCGCGACAAAATCGACCGTCCGTTTGACAAACCTCTCATCAAAACCGCGTATGGCATAGGCTATATGATCCAGGACGAATAAATATATCTAAAAAGGAGGGACCAGTGATGAAACAAACAATTTTTACGATTTTGACCGACCCGGAGGCTCGCAGCCAAAGCGCGGTTGAAAGCTCGCTTGATCAGGAATTCACGGCCGGCGCACCGTGGTTCGACAAAGCGGTCGTCGTCGACCCCGCGCCAAGCGCAGCGGCATCCCAATAATAACGATCCATTTACTGGGAGGTGGTGATGTCTGTGCAGCTTGAAGAAAGTCCGCGTAGCAGCAGGGTTATATGTTCGACGGTTATTTTTGGCTCGTATCTTGTTGTGGCAGCGATTAGCGCGCTGCTCGTGATTAGTCTGCATATGCATCCTAGCCTGCACGCGGCGGTATCGCTGGGTGTGTGCGTAGCGGCATTCGCTTACATCGCTACGGCGCATGTGCTTTTGCGGCGTGGCCGGCATATGATTGCGGCTGGCATGTTGACATCGATGTATCTGCTGCTGGCGGCGGGCATCGTGCTGAGCTGGGGCGTGAATACGCCGATCGGACTACTGCTGTTTGGTCTGGTTATCGTGCTGGCCGGTATACTACTGACGGCCTCGGCCAGCATTATGGCGGCGGCTACGTCGGTGGGTATCCTGGCAGGGGTGCAAACGGCGCACATGCTCGACTGGCACCAGCCGGCGCAGTGGGCCGGGTACGAGTCGACATTCGGCGACGTGCTGGGGTACGGCACGATCTTTGCCATGCTCGGACTGACGTCGTGGCTGTATAACCGTGAAATGCAGGGGTCGCTGGCGCACGCCCGTCAGGCCCGGGCGGCGCTTCTCAAACAAAAACGTACCTTGAAAGAGCGCGTCAAAGAGCGTACTGCCGAGCTGCGCCAGACGCAGTTGAACGAAATGCGCCAGCTTTACCGCTTTGCCGAGCTCGGCCAAATGGGCGTGACGCTGCTGCATGACCTTGCCAACCACCTGACCGTGCTCACCATGGAGTTGGAGGGCTTGCAGCGCACGCGGCACTCGGCCGAGATCGCCCGCGCCCGCGAAATTACCAAGTATCTGGAAGAGATCGTGGTTAATACCCGGTCCAGATTGCAGGGCGGCATTCAGCGCCAGCGTTTCGACATGACTCAGAAAACCACGGAAGTGGTTACTTTTTTGCAGTACAAGGCCAAGCAGGCCGAAATCGATTTGCAGTGGCACGCTCCGGGTGAGCCGGTGTGGTATGTGGGCGACGTGGCTTGCTTTTCGCAGGTGGTGGCGATCATTACCAATAATGCCATCGACGCGTACGGCGACATCCCGAAACAGGCCTTTAATCCGCAGAAGCGCCGGATAACGGTCAGCCTCAAGCGCACCAAAAAACATATCATCATAACCATCGAAGACTGGGGTGAAGGCATCCCGCGCAGCGAACGGCCGCACATCTTCAAACCATTCCACAGTACCAAGCAGTCCGGTCTGGGTATCGGCCTCTTCATTGCCCGCCAAACGGTTGAAACCAACTTCGGCGGCACGATTACGCTGGATCCTAAAAGCGACCACACGGTCTTTACCATCACCTTGCCGCGACCATGAGCCGTCATGTTACCGCCCGAGCTATAGCCGCATTTGCCGAATTGGCCGGGGCGCGGCTTGCTGCTTTGCTGCCGTACGACGCAGCGCTTATATTGTATGCCCTGCCGCCCGCGCCTGAACTGACGGTTGTACGCAGGCAGCTGGCCCGGCGGCTGGGGAATTTCTTGCGCCTTGAGTATGTTCGCAGCGGCGATCCGGCGACGGTCTATCTGGCATTGGCGGCGCTATGGGCCTACCGCCCGGCGGACGTGTCTGCCGATATGCTGGCGGCGGCGGTGCAGCGTTTAGTTGCAGCCGAGCTGGCGCCGGGCGGCCCGTACGCCTTTGATGGCGCTGCCAGCCCGGGCGTCCATGCCGCTATCGCGGCGTTCGCCGGGAAGGTGGCGCAGCCGCTGCCGGCCGTACAGGTTTTTTTGGGTGAATCGCTCTCGCGCCAAGAGGCCCGACCGCCATGCGGGGCGTGCGCGGCAGTGCCAGCTTACCTGCTGGCGCGCTCCGGCGGTAGTCAGACAGTGGCGACCCTTTGGTGGCGTACGCAGAAGGGTACGGTGTGGAATAGTGTTGTTGGACGAGCGGCGGCGGTGTATGCCTTTAGGCGGGCAACACCAACCGGCACGCCTGACGACAAGCGGCCTGACTGGCTGGCAGGCATAGAGGCCGCCCAGCAGTCGGACGGCTTCTGGACGGCAGAGCCGTGCCGCTGCCAGGGCGAGGGCGCAGGCGCAGGCGCGGGGGGCGCCGGGGTCAGGCAACCTTCTGCCGGGTTGGCGGTGTCGGCTTGCGTTCTGGGCGCATTACATGTGGCGCCTCCGCGGGCCGGCACGCGGGGCGCCTCAGTGGGGCTTAAACGCTCAACGGTCATTGCGGCGTCGCGCCGCCTGTTTAGCGGTCATGCCGAGCCCCTGCGCTCCTCGGCACTCAAGCTTATAGAGACCATCGACCGCGTTGATACCAATAACGAGATTACCCTTTTACCGCATTTTTTTGCCGTTTCGTTGCGCCAGCCGCTGCGTCTTCCTTCCGAAACCTATAGTATGCTGGGTGCAGCCAATGTATGTACGTGGGCGGCCTACACGGTATACGACGATTTTCTGGACGACGAGGGTGACCCGGCGGCACTGCCGGTAGCGAATGTGGCCATGCGGGCTGCACTGCGCTGTTTGCGGCAAGCCGTGCCGCAAGCAACTGCCTCGGAGGCGTATATCGAAGCGGTCTTTGCCGGGATGGACGAGGCCAATGCCTGGGAGGTACGCCAGTGCCGGTTTGGCCGCCAGAATGGGACGATTGTGATCCCGCAGTTGCCACGTTACGACGCTGGCGCAGTGCTTGCCCGGCGCGCCTTTGCGCACGTGCTGCCGCTGATGCTGCTTTTATTTGAGCGCTTGCCGACCGGAGGCAGGGCGGTGAAGCAGGTCGAGGCGGCCTTCAAGCACTACCTTATCGCCCGGCAACTCAATGACGACATGCACGATTGGGCCAAAGATATCGCCGCCGGCCAGGCCAGCTATGTCGTAACGGCTATTTTGCGCGACCTTAAAGTTGGCCCCGGCACCTACGACCTGGCTGCGCTTGAGGCGCGCATGCGGCCTGGCTTCCGCCAGGTTACCATGCCGCGGTTGTGCCAGGATATCAGGCGGCATGTCCGTGCGGCCCGGCAGCGGCTGGTGCGCAGCCAGTTGTTTGTGGATGATAACCCGTTGTACGAGCTGCTGGATACGCTTGAGGCCTCGGTGTGTGACGCTGAAGACCGCCGCGAGAAAAGCCGGGTGTTGTCGACGCTGCCGTTGCTGGCGCGGAAGACCGCACCCTAGGAGTTAGGCAATGACCAGGTAGTCGAAGGCTAGTAGTGCCCCACCGCGCAAAGCACTGCGCGTCGAGACTGTAAAGCCGGTAGCGCTGCGGGCGGAGATGTACAGGTTGGCGGGTGTAGCCGAGTTGTCCATAAGCATGATGCTCTGCGGCGTGCTGGCATAGGGGCGGGCGAAGGTAATGCTGGCGACCGGGCCCGGCGCAGTCGGCGACGGCCGCACCGCCGCCACGATATTGCCGGCCACGTCGCGCACCTGCACACCCGGGTTGGCATAGCTTACCTGGGCGCCGGCCGTTACGCGGGGCGGCGTGCCGACTGCCAGTGGCCGGCCCTGCGGGTCGAAGGCAAGGCCTTGCACGGCATGTTTCTCATCCTGGAATTCCAGCAGTCGTCCGGTGCCGGCACTGTTACCGCGTACCACGGCTATGCCCCGGTCGCCCGCGTCGGCTGTTTTGATCAGCAAAGCAGCGTTCGCGATCGGCGCGGCGCCAAGGCCGATATGGCCTTTGCTGCCGTCTACCTGTAGTTTGCCGCTGGCAAATCGCGCCGAGCCGGTGCTGCTCACAATGCGCCATTTCTCGGTCGTGTAGGCGTCGGCATATCCGGCCGCGTCTACGCCGGAGGGGAACTGTAACTGCGGCCGGTTACCGGTGTTGTTGAACTTCAAAAGGTCTTTGCCAGCCACATCCTGCAGCCGGAAGACGCCGCTCGCCTCCAGCGGTAGCGTCAGGCCTTTGCGCTGGCTGGCGATCAGCACATTAGCCACGTCGCCTTTGAACAATTTGCCGCGGTTCACGATATTACACGATGTAATCACATCGGTCGCCTCCGGCTCGGCAATAATAGCCGCCTCGACGGGGTCTTCAAGCGGGTAAAAGGCGTCGACTTTGTAGTACATGTGCGGCCCGCCGCGCCAGATGTGCACCAGTGATTTGGAGATATTGATCTCTGAGCCCCACTGAATGTAAATGTCGGTCATAAAGATATGCGAGCCATGGTCCTCAATCGCATCGACCGGTTTTTTGGTATCAGGATCGACCGCCATGATGGCGATATATAGTTGGTTGACGAATACGATCGTACTGCCCGGCATGATCTGAAAGGCCGCTCCGGCGGCGTGCCTGGTTTCCATCTTGCACGAGACGAAAAACATGCCATTCAGCAGCCGGCGCGAGCCATTGACGCCGCCGTCGATCTTGACGGCGCCGTTGCGCCAGCTTTCCCAGCGGCAACCCAAGAAGTGTATCTGGTTGGTGCTGTCATCGCTGTAGCCGAACTCGCCGGGCGGCATGGTGTTGCGGAAGAGCGTAGCAGGCTGGGTGACTGAGCCGCAGTTTTCCCATACGCAGAAGTATAGCCGCGTGTCCCAGACTTCGATAAAGTCCATAGCGACGCCGTTGCAGTGCGCAAAGCTGACGTCGCGCAAAATAAAGTTATCGGCGTAATACGAGCGGATCAGCACACCCTCCTGGTAGTTGCCGTGCAGGGTAATGGTACCAACGGTGCAGTACTTCAGGTGGCCGCTCATCGAAGCGGTGCCGCTCATGTCGAGCAGGGGTGCGGTGCTGCCTTTGATCCGTACCAGCCGCGTCCCGTAACGGCTTTCGCCGCTGATGGTGGTGCCATTACGCCGGATCTTTAGCCCGCGCACCAGGTAGGTACCGCGCGGGATCAGCACCGTGCCGCCATTGCCGACCGCGTCGATTGCTGCCTGGATGGCCGCGGTGTCGTCGGCAATTCCGTCGCCAATCGCTCCAAAATTGAGGACATTGATGGTGGATGATTGCCGCCACTCCAGCCGGCCGCCACGGTTCATCAGTACCAGGTTCTCCACCCGCTGGGTCTCGGGATTTACGACATCCAGATTGTCCAGCGCCACCGACCGTACCGGCACGCTGTCTTGCTTCAGGGTGCCGTCTTCGTTATGCGAAACGCGTAAGAACTCGTTTAGAATCTCCGCCCAAGCTTCAACGTCTCCGCCCGGGATGGGAAGCCGTGCCATAGGGTACCTCGCTTTCTCTTATTTATTATGAATAATTAAAAAATACCCCAGAGAAAGTAGTGCGTGTCAGTACGTAACGGACTGTTCTAATGTTCGATTCACGCGTAGCTATAACGTAAGTGCTTATAAAAAGTATAGCAGGCCCGCGCCGCAGCGCCTTAGTGGCTGCTACGCCCGAAAATAGTATATATTGGGGTGATCTTCAGGCTGGAGCCGTATCGTCATACAGAGTAAGAGGGCGTTGCCATGGAACACTATATGCGTAAACTGCAAGACATAAGCCGCCATGCCCGCCTGGGCGATGCGCACATGATGCGCAAGGCGAAGAAGCTGCTACTGGCGGTCGTTATTGTATGCGTTCTTTTCTTTATCGGGTGCATTATCCTGCTGATTATGGCGATCAGCTGGCTGGTAAACCGCGGCGGCGACAGCTTGCAGCAAGCCGGCCAAAGCGTCGCCACGCAGGCCGAGCAGCTCCGCTCGCCGCTGAACCTCGAGTCGTTCATCTCGAACGGCCAGGTCGACACGGCTCAGCTCGAAAAAACCTTCAACGCCTTACCGGGTATGGCTCAAGACGTCTGGCTCGGCCAGTTCAAGACCCAGCTGGATGAGCTCAGGCAGCAGGCCGGTGTATCTGATGAGACTATCCAGTCGCTGACGGCGACGTATGATTCGTTGGTGCGGCTGCAAAATTTATAAAGACGAAGGGGCTGGCCCGGGCTTGAGCCGCCATCCGGCCGGGCAGTATACTATAGCAATAACCAGGAGCCGCCCCTATGTGCCGCAACATTAAGACGCTTTTTAACTTTGACCCGCCCGCTACCGATGATGAGATCAAGGCGGCGGCTTTGCAGTTCGTGCGCAAGCTGTCGGGCTTCCATGAACCGTCCAAAGCGAACGAAGCGGCCTTCAATACAGCAGTTGAAGAAGTGGCGGTTGTCGCCCAAAGGCTGCTCGGTGCGCTAACTACCCATGCCGAGCCGCATAACCGAGAGGTCGAGGCTGCGAAAGCCCGCGCCCGTGCCATCAAGCGCTTCGGAGCGGCTTAAAGCGTGGACCTCGCCATTCTCATCCATTCGTCCAAGACGATGCGCGCGCCGGCGCCGGTAACGCCCATTACCACTCCTATGCTGCTGGATAAGGTGCTGCCGCTGGCTGCCCATGTGCAAACGCTGAGCCCGGCGCAGCTGCAAGCGGTGATGCATATCTCGGAGCCGTTATCGCGCAAGGTGCATGCTATGTTCGCAGCCTGGAATGCTTCGCCTGGCGAGCAATCCCTGGCCATAGACAGCTTCATCGGGGATATCTACAGCGGGTTGCGCGCCAGCACGTTGTCTAAGGCCGACCGCGACTACGCCCAGCAAACGCTGCGGATACTCTCGGGGCTGTACGGCATCCTTAGGCCGTACGACGGTGTCCGTCCGTACCGGCTGGAGATGGGCTATGCATTGCCGGGGCCACCATTCGGCAGTTTATATAAATACTGGGGTACGGATATCGCTGAGACGCTGCCCAAAGAGGGCTTGGTCGTCAACCTGTCTGCCGTCGAGTATACGAAGACAGTGACGCCGTACATCAGCGCCGCACACGTGGTGGCGCCCCGCTTCCTTACCGTAAACCCTAAAACCGGCAAGCCGACCCAGGTGATCGTGCATACCAAGATCGCCCGCGGCGCTTTTGCGCGCTGGCTGGTAATGGAACGGATATGCTCGGCTGATGCACTTGTGCGCTTTAACGACCTTAACTACCGCTATGATCCTGCACTAAGCACGCCCGCCGAACCGACCTTCGTATGCAAGGAGTTTGGGGGTATCGGGTTGAGCATGCGGTTGGAGAAATAGCCGTCCTGCTATCCATCAGGCGGTTTCCAAGGAATATGCTAATATTGCGCGAAGAGCGTAAGGCTATTGCCGCACGCTTCAAGCCGGCACATCCGCAGGCTGTACGCCAAGCTGCTGCATTATTTGCAGCGCTGCATGCGGATACTGGCCGTCCGGCGCGAAGCGGTCCGCGATTGAAACAAGACCCTCCAGCCCGCTATATAAAACATGGTCCAGATATGGATTGTCGCGCAAGTTTGGCGTAAGGCGCTCTACGTTGCGGGGAATCCGCCGGAGTGCCTCCCGGAGCGGATACTCCAAATCTCCCCAATTCGGACGCAGCCTATCCATGAGTGAAGGGTAATCACACGCTTGGAGTTCTTTGGTTTTTGACGCTCCCAATTGTAAGATGGCTGGCACCAAGCCGCGAATCGTAGTCACCAGATGATCCGGCGTAGTAATCGCGTCAGGAGTGAGACCAAACTCGTCGAGGAAAATCGTGGGGTTACGGCTCCGCAGCACCTCATCAAACCGGGCAAGATTGTTCGTATCGAGCAGGGTTATTTTTCTAAAAGGTTCAGGGGCGTCGTTGATCATCAGGTCATCGGGATGGTCGAGCGCTATGCCGCCTTTCATCATGCGCATACAACGGCCGATATATGTAGCTGCTGCTCCCTGAAGTTCGGCCGATGCCCGGAACCCTTCAGGAAAACGATAGAGCGTATGGCCGACGGCCCGTTCCTGTACGGTGAGGTATTGGCGCGGCCGAGGAGGGGTGGCGCTGCCGTCCTCCGGCATGGCATGGCCCAGAATAATGAACTCCGTATCCGGCACAAATGCCCGGCCGAAGTAGTCGAGAACAGTTTGATGGTCGCGTTGGATGGCTTGCCAATACTGATCCTGTTTATCGGGGTCGTTACCGCCAGCCCCCAACCGCTTGACGGCAACGCGCTCGTCCGGCCCTATGGCATACACCTTGTTATAAAAACCGCTGCCCAGACGCTGGCCCCTAGGGCTTGCCTCTACCGTTGCAGCCAGTACAGATCTAAAGACGTTCCTCCCGGCTTCTAACGTAGGTGCCCATAGCGCCTCGTAAGACGGCAGATTATCCAAGACGAAGCTGGTCAGCTCGGAGGGCGGAAGCGACCCGGGCGGGCAGAGTTCAGCAGGCATAGTGTCATGATAGCAAATAAGTAACCGGATGCACTAAGGGCAAATGCTAATCAGCGTCGCAGTAAAGCGGCAAGATGGGCTGATAGTATTGACTTTTTAAAGCATAAGTAGTATAATATGTTTATTATGGCTAAGAGGATAAAGCGTTCAGCCGCTGCCCTAATGGCAACCAGTGCACTGTTTGCGGGCGCATGTAGTGCCGGCGGTAGCAGTGCCGAGTTCGGCCCGAACAGCCCGGAACTAACCTACGCATTCGAGCAAGCCAAGGCCTACTGGGGCGAGCAGCACGAGAACGTCGGTTCCATAGCCCTGAAGACTATCACGGGTGGCGAGGTGCGTTGTGCGGTTGGCGCCTCCTACAGGAAAGGCATTAGAGCAGATTCTGTAAGTCCTGCCACCTACTGTAGCGATAAAGACACTGTCTACATATCCAGCGAGCGTTATGCCGAAAAACAAGCTGAAGCCCAGGCAAAAGGCGCCGGCCCCGAAGCAGTCGCTGCCGTAACGGCCGCGCATGAAATCGGCCACCACCTTATGGCATCAACGGACATAAAAATTGAAGGCACCAATGAAGAATTGGCGGCAGACTGTCTGGCCGCAGTTGCCGTAAAGGCTACACAGCCCGACTTGATTGATGAGGCTACACTCTTCGTAGGTGAACTCGGCGGCGGCCGGCATGGCGCCAGTGCTCAACGCTTAGACGCATTCAACACGGGCCTTACAATGGGCCGGGTTGGCTGTGATTCTATTATGCTTGGCGTATACCCGTCGCAGAGTAGCTAGAATACTTCGCCCTTGCAAAGTGCTTCTACCGATTACATGGCGCACTGTAACATATCAGATAGACCCGAAAATCCTTAAGCCTATAATAAAGGATTCCGACCAAGCACATTCTAAGTGGAAGGGGATCCTATGAAGGCAGCAACATGGCAAGGCAAAAGAAACATTATTGTTCAGGACATGCCCGATCCGGAGATCATAGAGCCGACAGATGCGATTATCAAGATCACTTCCACGGCGATCTGCGGCTCAGATTTGCATCTGTACGAAGTAATGACGCCCTTCATGGAAAAAGGCGACATCCTGGGCCATGAGCCTATGGGCATTGTGCAGGAGGTGGGCGGCAAAGTTAAAAACGTCAAGGTGGGCGACCGGGTGGTGGTGCCGTTTAACATAGCCTGCGGCGCATGCGCCATGTGCAAAAAGGGGCTGACCACCCAGTGCGAAACCACGCAGGTCAAAGAGATGAACCGCGGTGCGGCACTGTTTGGCTACACTAAACTGTACGGCCATGTGCCGGGCGGCCAGGCGGAGTACCTGCGTGTGCCGCATGCTGATTTTATGGCGAAAAAGGTGCCGGAGGGTCCGCCGGACGAACGATTTTTATTCTTGTCGGATGTACTGCCGACCGCCTGGCAAGCGGTGAAGTATGCCAATATTCCCGAAAACAGCACCGTAGTGGTAATCGGCCTTGGGCCAATTGGCGAGATGGCGACCCGCATAGCCGAGTATCAAGGGGCTAGTAAAATCATCGGTATAGATTTGGTTCCTGAGCGGCTGCAGCGCGCTGCCTCGCACGGAGTTGAGGTTATTGACGTGCGGGAATTTGAGGGTGACCAGCAAGCACTGGCCCAAGCTGTGCGCGACAAATTGGGTGGCCGCGGCCCCGAAGCGGTCATCGACGCGGTCGGCATGGAAGCGCATGGATCGCCAACCGTCAAAGCCGTTCAGCAGTTAACCGGCATGCTGCCGGATAAAGCCGCCCAGAAGGTATTCACAACAGCTGGCATGGACCGTCTGTTTGCGCTGCACAGCGCCATCGAAATGATCGGGCGCGGCGGCACGCTGTCGATCATAGGGGTATATGCCGGGCAGGCCGATCCCATTTCGCTCGATGCTTTATTCGATAAGCAAATCCAAGTCCGTATGGGGCAGGCCAACGCACCTTTTTGGACCCAGGAAATATTGCCGCTGTTAGTAGACGAAAACATGTTTGGCGTAGATGACTTTGCAACCCACACATTACCGCTCAGCGAGGCGTCGCATGCCTACGAAATCTTCCAGAAGAAGCAGGACAATGCTTTTAAGATCGTGCTAAAGCCGTAGAATAACAAGCTTCTCGGTTTTCGAGTACTCATCATAGATGGGAATGGACACTGAAGCAGTGGGCAGAATTTCTCTTTCAAAAAAGGCAGCAGGATGTCGCTAATACTGGAGGATAAGTCTCGGATTAAGATTCTCGAAAGAAGAAAGACCGATGGTCCCGTGTTGTACGAGGAGGCTGATCAGATCGCGAAATTCCTCAATGTGCCGCTTCATGATGGGCGCGGCAACTGGGTGCAACTGGGTGCTTGATCAGGTGAAAGCCAAATGTTGCTTGTATTGCCGGCAGCTAGCAGCACTTGCTCCGCTCAGGCAGCTAACCCTTATAATCAAAACGTATTCTCAGCATTTCATTCAGCTCGTCCAGAGTAAATGAGCGGATCGGCTCGGCAGTGACCAAGTAGTTTTTGAGATTCTGGCAAACTGTCTCAAGCACGGCTTTGTCTTGGCTGCTGAACTGATTTCCCGCCAAGGAAGATTCGGCCGTAACGCCTCGCATCGGGTCGAGCAGACGGTCTACATTACTCTGCACGGAAACAAGCGAAGCCAGATAGACATTGATATCCACAAGCGAGGCGCTGGTTGCATGCACTTCCTGTTGATAGGTTGATTTGAGCAGATCATATGCCGCTTTCATGAAGAAAACAATTGAGCCGATAGAAGCGAGGATGCTTACACCGCTTGCCGCTGCCGCAGGCATCCCTAACGGCTGGGTTAACAGCGCAATACAGGCCACTCCTCTTAGGCTCAGCGACCAAAACAAACTTTTCATTGTTGGACGGTAGTGTTCTGATACCGCATGCCGAACACGGCTTGCCAAATTAGCGCCGGCCAGACTGAAAACGGCTATCAGAACAAGAAGCACCTGATTTGCATACGTCAACACGCCGTCTTGGCCGTTAAACGGCAGGTTAACTACCAGCAACCCAATGACTGCAATCACCCCACCACCCATAAGGTAGATCAGGCTGTGAAGACGGCTTTGGATTTTCACTATATTGGCCAGCTTCAGAAGCCCGAGATAGACGATGCCTATACCTCCTACATACAACACGGTCGTGGCCGCCTCAATGGCACGATCGTTGCCTTTTGGAAGTAGAAGCGAAAGCAAAATACTAAGAACTGTTACAAATGCCACCAGTGACATGCCGGCTGCAATACGGTAATAGACATGCCGGAATGCGGTCTTATATCCTTTCAACCCTAAAAGCACTAACCCAGCGGCGCTCAGCTGAATCGCAACAATAAAAAAGTTGATAGCTATTAGCGGCCCCATTTGATCGGCCGGCAACTCATCCCAAACTTGCGGATACGGCAGTATGGCCAGGATGACCGACAATGCCACTACCATGCTCAGAGTGCCTATAAGAATAAGCCGAATACGCAACATTACGCGTTACTTTCGTTTGTCAGGTACATTAACCTTAAGCATAACCGTTCTCGCCATGATATTCAAGCGTGGCAATCTATTACGGTGTAGTATTTTACCTCTAGGCATGTCGCATTAAATGATGATGGGATTCGAATCAGACCTTGTATTTGTTAAGCGTCTGAAGTTGGGTCGTTAAGGCGATGCTGGCTCGGTCTTGACGGTGGCGGCAATAGATTAGTGGGCATCTGGCGAGTTTGAA
Organism: uncultured bacterium; assembly: GCA_965652795.1. Lineage (GTDB taxonomy): Bacteria > Patescibacteriota > Saccharimonadia > Saccharimonadales > UBA4665 > CBFGXJ01. The sequence goes on along the minus strand of CBFGXJ010000001.1, from coordinate 104,556 downwards.
ACTGCCAGCCTTGCTTTTCATAGTCTTCGCTAAACAACGCATTAAAAGAGTTTCCTATACGGTCGTACGGGCGTGCGGCATACAGTAGCCGGAAGAACCCACGGGGGCCTGCCTGACTTGAGGCGATCGCCTCATGTACGCAGCAGCCATCTATCATAGCTATGGTCCCTACGGGAAATGACATTGAACGCCCACGATCTACTCGTTGAGCAAACACTTGCTCCATGTCATGAACATCTACGTCGATGTTGCTCATATCTATAGGCCCAGGGAAAAAGATAGTGGGATCTCGGTCTACCATAACATAGCCATGTTCCACTTCTACTTTAGGCTGAATTCTAGGCCCCTGGATGCCGTCGACATGTATTTTTTCGCTTCTCTGTTTGCGGCCGGGCGTGGTATAAGTTCTTTGGAGTGAAAGATACACATAACGGCTACCCTCCGTGTGGTCTACGGTCCTATTGAAAGCTACACAAGTTTCCAGTAATTGGCGGATGCCGCTTAGCTCTGCGGGAATACGATACTCAGTACCAGGAAACTTGATAGGCAAGCTGTTAATATTTGTGCCGATAGCAACTTCCGCCAATGACCCTGATCCGATTGCAAAAGGTACGCGTTCTTCACTGAACATGCTAAGACTAAATATCCGGCCGATATCTTTGATAATAGGCGTAGTCACTACCCCCGCGTTACGCGAAGCCGGAGGGTCGATAATAAACCCGCCATTCTCACCCAATATAACCGTATCAGGTACCACTCCAAGAGTAATACGGTCGGGGGATGTGGTTCTAGAATACTCATATGTTTATACTGGCATGCAGGACTCCGTTAATTTTGGATATTCACAGAGCCGTTGTTCATGACTGTGGTCGGGTCGGCGGTGTCAGGGTAGCCTGACTGAGTATCATATATAGCAGTGCCTGTACTATTGGCAATTTTGATACGGATGAGATTATCGCCGTCCGTTTGCTTGCCATCCACAGCAGTCAAGATAAGCGTGTAGTTGCCACTGCCGTTAATTGTACCGGTAGCTTTAAGCTGTGCTTTCGCCCCGTTCACCACTAACCACTGCAAAGAAGTCGAAGTGAATGTCAGGTTGCCTGCATTAAAGGTGACTTTAACCTGTCCATTCAATACATTGTTATTATACTTTGCTTGTACGCCGACTTTTACTGGTCCGGTGGCTGCCGGATCGGGAATATACCAGCTCGGCTCGGAGGTGTACTTGCCAGAGGCCGCTAATGCACCACTTGCCGGATTGTGTACGACCACATAATCGTAGGTCGCCGTTGCACTAGCTCCCGAAGCATCGGTAACAGTGAGATGTACCGAGTACACGCCAGTCTGCGTGTAGGTGTGCGTATCGCTGACCACGCCACTACCATTCGTTTCCGTAACCGTTCCCGTGCTAGAGGTGCCGTCGCCCCAACTCCAGGTAGCACTATGCATGTCACTAGGATCTAAATCGGTAAAGGGAGCGTTTGCAGTAATAGATGTGCTGGCAGCAACGGGAGCGACAGGCGCGGTTATGGCACCGATGGTAGGCGCAGAGTTAGTGACTGTTATTTGGGCCCGAGCCAAGCTTTTTATACCCTGGTCGTCGGTTATCATAACGGTGATCGGATAGCTGCCTGCCTGCGTGTATGTATGGTTGAGCGTAAAGTCCATTCCGCTGAGCGCAAGCGGCTGCGTACCTGATCCATCGCCATAATTGACGACAGCTGTCCATGACGCTGAGTCGCCATCAGCAAATGAGCCGCTGACAGTGTAGACTTCGCCCTTATGCAACGTACGGTCGGGCAACGACGCGATAGCAGGGGCGGCGCTAGCGGCTGCCATGCGTAAGTCGCCGATAGTAATGGTATGCAAAATGTCTGTGCTCGGGAAAGGCATAGCTACCTGTGACACACTCAGTGTCTGGATATCTTGGCTATACACTATCCACTCGGCACCCTGGGGTGCGGTATTATTGCCGATTTGGTACAGAAAGAGCAGATGCGTACCGTCCCCGCTCCAGGCTATGTCGCTTATGATCGAGTTAGGATGGAGCGCACCGCTAGGGTAAAGGTCTATGCGCCCGCTGCCATCCGGATGAGCCATTCTAATTACTTCGCTTGTGCCGCAGCCACAATCATTGGCCACCCAAGCTATCCAGTTACCATCGGGTGACCACCGGGGAAGGGAGTTCATCGTATTGGAGTTGGGATTCGCACGGGTAGTAAATGGCCGTACGTTCAAACCATCGGCCGAGGCCGTATATAAAAGGTGCGATCCATCGGTCGGCCTCATAAACAAAAGGGTTGCACCATCCGGAGACCACGAAGCATCCCGCGCATTCTGCACCAATAGCCGGGCGCCATTGCCGGCAGTGTCTATTTCGTAGACGTCTTGCTGTCCCGTTGTGGCGTTGGTGCGGTCAAATAAAATATGTCGGCTATCAGGCGACCACGACGGATGGAAGTCGCGCAGCGTACTGTCCGGTGTAAGATTTACCTTGTTGCTACCGTCGGCATTCATCACGTATATATCTGTGTCATGCGCAGTGCCGTCGCCATAGGCATATACGATCTTTGTGCCGTCCGGCGATATGCGAGGATCTATTCCCATACCCAAAGGCGTGGCCGTCGTACCGCCAAGGTCGCTGGAGTAAATAGTGTCGGTTATTGTCCCGGGCATTCCTCCGGCAAAGGGTCCGCCGGTAAATACTATTTTTTCGGTCGCCAAAGCATGGGCAGTACGCGGGGGTGCTATGGCAAACACAGTCGCACTGGCGAGTAAAAGAGCTGCTGTAAAGTACGCGGCTTTCTTGCTTGCGCGCTGAAGAGCGTGTATCGGAGAGTGTATAATCATGCTATCAACTATACGCTTATGCTATGTCGGTGCATATATGTATCTGATAATGAAATTTCATCTAAGTTCAACTTAAAGTTGGAAGAATCCGGGAGCTACTAGACAAACCTAAATATCAAGCTCCAACTTCCAGGCCATTGGGATCAAAGTGAGGTTGATCAAATGAGGAAAATTAGTCTGGTTTTTCCAAGCACTCAATCCTTCGCGCATACTTTTGGCGAGCGCATCAGCATCGTCCACTTTATGGTCGCTCATCTCTACCCAAATTTCTATGGGGGCAACTTTCACTTTAATGTGAGAAGTATTGCCATAAACAAATACTTCCTTAATACTGGTCGCATCTGCGACCACCTTCTGAGCGGCGTCGCAAATAGCTTGAGCTTCGGTTTCGTTCACTACGGCATCATCATATTCAAGTCTTATTACGGGCATATTCTTCCTTTTTGCTTGATGTTAGGTTCAATTATAGCAAGACGGCGTTTGGTTGCCCTATCACTCCTGCCCGAAAACCAAACTAAAATATCCCGTTTTACAGGGGTATTTTGCGTTCGAATACTTTGGCTGGGGATGAGTCTCTCAGCTGGCACCCCTTGGTTGCAGATTTTATTCTGCTTGCTAAGAAGCTGGAGAAGCTTGGATTTGGTTACTATAAAGGTGTAATTACTATTATTGATCCTGAGATATTGCGTAATAATTGACATTGCTTAAGAGATAATCTAAAGCCCAAGATGCTTATTCCCCGCCAGTAGTAATACTGCTTGACGTCGTAAACCAGGACCATGAGACGCCAAGCGACTTGCTGCAACCGCTGTGTAACCTCTTGCCGTTGACCGCGCGCGGGCCATCACACGATAACTTGATGAAAAATCAACACTTGTAGGGTTACTCTTATCTTCTGATTGTCTGCCCAACGAGCGAGCCTGGCGTGCGTAGTTCCTGCCCTTTAGCTCATCTCCATATAGGGAATGGGCTACGGCCAGCCTGCTCATAAGATTAATCCTATACTGATCAGGAACTATCCCAGTGGCCGCTTCAACAGCAATAATATCTTCAAGCGCTCCATCTAAATGCGCGAGGCCATCTCGAGCACTTATTCGTGCTTCTGTTGGGGTAAGTTCGCTGAAACGTTCTTGATACATGACTGCAGCAATAATCATTTTGCCCAGCACACCCCGACTGGCGGCGCGCTCACGTCGGGCTTGTATTATGTATTCTGGATAGGAAAGCACGGTTTGATCGTGCATATCTAGCGCTTGCCTGGCTTCGTGTATGGCCGTTCCTCTGTCTCCAGTACGTTCGGCGCCCGATGCCGCCCCACGAATCGCGCGTCCTTTTTCGAGCGGGTCTGGCAGTACCTCTGCGGCTTTGAGGTATTGCTGCCTTGCTTCAGCAAACTTTCCTTGGCCATGAAGCTGCTGGGCTTCATCCATGAGGTGTTTAAAACGGTGCAACTCTTCAAGAATCAGCCTTACACCCTCACCATGACTTGCAAATAGTTTACCCGTTTGTTCTTCTAGCTGCTCTAGGGTGTCGGGAAGTTCAAACCAGCGGGTCGCGGATATTTCAATACCATCGGCCTGAGTTTCAGGCGTATGATGCAGTATTTGCAGCGTGCCTGTCGTTTCTATCCACGAGTTACGCGTATTACGATAGTCATTGGCATACATTTGGTAGAGCGTTCTGAACGGTATGGCGGAGAGGTCAACTCCTACTTCCTCGCGAACTTCGCGTATTGCCGCAGCGCTAGCATGTTCTCCTGCGTCCACCATACCGCCCGGGAGTGACCACTGTTGTTCTTCAGCCGTGCGGCCGGGGTCGTTGCGCCGAACAAGCAGGATGTATCGTTTCCCCGTATTGTCGAGGGCAACAATGAGCGACTCAGCGGCATAATTTGGACCGTGCTTACCAAGTTCACCTCTATCGCCTGGCATATCTGGGGTGCGGTGCCGGTTGAGGGGGCGGCCCTCGTGGTCAAACTCATACGGTCCTTCGCAGCTCGGGCGGGTCGAAAAATCAATCGTCCGCCAATCCTCGGGATCTGCCCAACCTTGTTCGACGCCTGTAGTGAGGACTTTCTCGCTTGTCCAGCGAGTTACATTGTAATCATCTTGAAGAGGGTGCTTGCCAAATTGCTCAGGAGTAGTCATACATTGCCACAATTCAAAGTTTTAAAAAGCATATTTTATCATCCGAGTGCTCTATAAACAAATGTCTGCGTAACTTATGACTACGCTTAGCAATAAATATGGGTGGTGCCAGATAAAGACAAATGCCCCGAATTTTCGGGGCATTCTACCTCTGTTATCAAAATTGGCTGGGGATGAGGGATTCGAACCCCCGATCACGGGACCAGAACCCGTTGCCTTACCGCTTGGCCAATCCCCAATGTTGTCAAAGACAGGGGTAATTATAGCAAATCATTATGATTTGCACCAGGGTTTTGCGACTGGTACATTTTGGCGCCAGGGGCTACTGGAGCATGGGCCCGTTCATCAGGGCCGGAATAACGCTAGTAAAGCAAAATTATGCTACAGTATAGTCCATCATGAGGAGAGAGCTCGCCTGCCTCGGCATACAAAATAAAGCCTTTAAGGACTTTATAGATCAGGGTGCGCGGCAGCCGAAGGTGCTGATGCGGTTTGTCGAGGGCATGACGGGAGATCCGCATCCGGTGGTCGGCTTGGCTGGAGGCTGGGCGGCAGCTCAAATTGCAATGGGTCCGGCGCGGAATGATAATCCTCCTCTTGGGCCGGAGGCGCGCAAGGAGGCATTGACGGTTGCGGAAACGTTTTGGGCGGCTCAGGATAAGGGATTCGAGCGCTTAAAGGATGGCATACCGCAAAGCCGCGGCAGGCTGACGGAGTGGAATGACCTGCGCATGAGTTGTCTGACCGCGCTGGCGTACTTGCCTTCGATGCGGATTGTTACTGCGCGCTTAGGGGGTGAGGTGATGCCGTCTGAAACGGTCGAGAGCCTGCTGGACGAGACGAACGCCAATATTGTTGCCTTAGGCGCCATGATGAAAACTTTGCAGGAAGACCAGCAGGAGGTGGCGCTGGATGGCTCCTTCAACAGGGCGCGCCGGCGGCTGGTGGCTGCCTACCTGTTGCAATCCGAACGGCCCTCGCATTACATCGTGACACCCAGCTCGCTGCAGGGCCAGTACGGCAAGCAAGGCAGGCGCGATTCACATCTGAGCATCTTTATGGGGTATACTGCGGCGGTCATGCGGCGGGTGGCTATCTGGCCGCCCCAGAAATTGGCCGAGCTGCCGGCTTCACCGGTGCACGTTATTCCGTATCCGGCCATCGATTACGCGCTTAAGGCTGGGCCGGCCGAAGCATTCGACCAAATGACCCATCGTATCGAAACCGGCGAATGGGCTAGCCGGGGCCAAAGGCGGCGCTGGACGGCCGCCGCCACGATGCTGATTAATCAATTTATGATGGATCGATATTCGCTTGCCACTGCGCGCCAGCCTGATGTACACTAGAGCCATTAACAACCTAGAAAATATACAGAGTGCAGGGAGAGATCTAGCTCGTCGATCTGCCGGCAACCTGCCCACCCGGGTAAGGTGCTCCATCTAGCCGCTGTTTGTCCTTTGGGGCAAGAGCGGGAAGATGTTATTTGGGGTTACTTCGCCAGCGCATCCTTTCCGCTTAGCCGCATAAGGCAGCAGCAGAAAGGATATTTTTATGCCAACCGTAAAGACCGGCCTTCCAAGCGAGGCCACCAACACAATCAATCCGGCCGACTCGTCCGAGCCGGTAGTGCGTTTGTTCACCAGTGAGTCAGTGTGCGCCGGCCATCCCGATAAAATCTGCGACGCGATCTCGGATGCCGTTGTAGACGCGCTCCTGGCACAAGACCCGCACGCCCGCGCCGGCGTCGAGACCGTGGCCGGCGCAAACCAGATCAGCTTGTTCGGTGAGATTAAAACCACCGCTATCGTCGACTTCGAAACGATTGTCCGCGATACCATCCGGCGTCTCGGCTACACCGTGCCGGCCTGGGGGTTCTCAGACCAGTCCACCTTTACCGATAACTTGCACCAGCAGTCGCCCGAGATCGCTCTGGGCACCGATGCCGATGGCGCTGGCGACCAAGGCATGATGTTTGGCTACGCCTGCACTGAAACACCGGAGCTTATGCCATTGCCGATTACGTTGGCGCATGCCTTAACCCGCCGGATCGATGCCGTCCGCGAACAAAACGGCTTGGCCTGGTTGCGGCCTGACGGCAAGGCCCAGGTAACCGTCCGTTACGAAAACGGCAAGCCAGTTGCGGTAGAAAAGCTCGTCGCCGCCGTCGCCCATGCCGAGTCGGCCAACCCCGAGCAAGTCCGTGCCGACGTCATCGAACATATTTTTAAACCGGTGTTGGCCGCTTACCAGCTGGCGCTGCCCGCCGACGAGCACATCATCGTGAATGGCACCGGTCTGTGGCACATCCCAGGGCCGGAGTCTGACGCCGGCTTGACTGGCCGTAAGATTGTGGCCGACACCTACGGTGGCTATGCCCGCGTCGGCGGCGGTGCCTTCAGCGGCAAGGACCCGAGCAAGGTAGACCGTTCCGGCGCTTATGCCGCCCGCTACATCGCTAAGAATATCGTAGCGGCCGGTTTGGCCGAACGCTGCGAGGTCGGCCTGGCCTATGTGATCGGCCAGCCGCGCCCGCTCATGCAAACCATCGAAACCTTCGGTACAGCCACCGTCAGCGAGGCCGAGCTACACACCTTCAAAGATAAGCTGATCGACACCAGTGTCAAGGGTATCATCGAAGGCCTTAACCTAGCCCGGCCTATCTACCGCCAGACGTCTGCATATGGCCACTTCGGCAAGCCGGACTTGCCCTGGGAGCAAATCGCCGCCCGCTAAATCGCGCTAAGCCGCCAAAAGCGCCTCTATTATGCCGTTACTGAGGCTGCTGCTTGGCCCGTTCTTTAATGCGCTTGTTTGTCTTGCTAATCATTGACGCTATCAGGAGCATGGCTTGTAGCGGGGAGCGGTAGCGAATATTGAACATGCCCGCGCTTGCCGGAGCCACGGTGTCGGTGGCATAGAACTGAAACCCCATAAGGAGCCTATCTCTGTTAATGACCGGGGCGGCGGGTAGAAGCCAGTCAAAAACAGTTTCAAGCTGCGGCTCGAATCCGCCGTTGTAAGCGGCCGTAACCGAACAGCCAGGCAGGTCCGCCCGAGGCTGGGTCACATCGACATGCGTGACGGGTAGGTCGACCTTCTGCAAGAAGTTTAGAACCCGCTGCAAGCGTTCGGGGAATTCTAAAGGGGGGTTTACGGGCGGCGGCAACAGGGTGACCATGACATCGGTTGCAACCTGATGTTGGCCCTCGGGCTGCACAAAAGTGCGGTGCCGGTCACCGGATTCCGTTTTAGCTCCTGCAAAGACATTGTCCCCGATCACATTCAGGATTTTGTCGACTTTCTTGCCCTGTCTGGTTATAAGTGTGCCTGCGTTGCGCTTGCCGGTGTGGCCGGGCGGCGGGCTGGTGCTTTGCACCTCAAGCGAATACACCGGCCGATAGTCCAGGTTATTATTTCGCGGTTGCGGCTCGAATAAAGTGTAGCCGGCACGAGCAATGAAGCTGTGGGCCGGCAGGCAAGCCGTTACGTCGGCGGTGATTGTGCCCAATCGGCTAGCGATTTCCGGCCCGCGTGGAATATGCGGCAGACCAGGGACTTCATAGGAGGCGGACATAAGCTACTCTGAACGCTCCTTTTCAAAGAAATCCTGGCCGCTCAGCTCCGGCGGTAAGAAGCCTTTGTCGGGTTTGAAGTCAGCTTCCCAGGCGTAGCCTTTTTGGTAACCCAGGTCACGCATTAGTTTGGTCGGTGCGTTCCGCAGGTGCAGGGGCACGGCAAGATCGGGGTAGTCGCGGGCGGCGGCTTTGGCGGCATACATGGCGCTGGCAACGACGCGCGACTTGGGCGCTTTCGCCAGCACGCTGGCGCAGTGGTACAGGTTGTACTCGCATTCCGGCAGGCCGATCCGTTCAACCGCTAAGAAGGCCGATACTGCTACATTGAGAGCCGCCGGCGCGGCCAGGCCGATATCTTCCGAAGCGAAAATCACCATCCGGCGGGCGATGAACTTCGGGTCTTCGCCGGCCTGCAGCATGCGCGCCATGTAGTACAGCGCAGCCGTAGCGTCGGAGCCGCGCAAACTCTTTATAAACGCGCTGATGATGTTGTAATGCTGCTCGCCGGCTTTATCGTAGCCGGGAACGCGCTTTTGGGCGGCAGTGGTTACGATTGCCGGTGTAACCGTCTTGTCGGTAAGCTGAAGGGCCAGCTCCAAATTGCCGAGTGCGACGCGTGCGTCGCCGCCGGAAAGCTCGGCCAGGAGGTCGATACTTTTGGCCGGCAGGCGTTTTTTAGTGAGTTTCTCGGTTTTGGCGGCCCGTTCCAGGATGGTGATGATGTCTGCTTTGGTGAGCGGTTCAAGCACCAGTACGCGCGAGCGGCTCAAAAGCGGGGTGATGACTTCAAAGCTGGGGTTCTCAGTCGTGGCGCCGATCAGCACCAGCGTGCCGTTCTCGACATACGGCAAGAAGGCGTCTTGCTGCGCTTTGTTGAAGCGGTGGATTTCGTCGACGAACAACACCGTGCGCATACCCAGGCGGCGGTTGGCCTGCGCATGCTCGACGATGCGGGTGACGTCGGCTTTTTTACCGGTAACGGCGCTGAGCTCGACGAATTCCGCGCCGGTCTCGCGGGCGATGATGCGGGCAAGGGTGGTTTTGCCGCTGCCCGGCGGGCCCCACAGGATCAGACTGGTGGGCGCGCTGCGGCCGATTACTTCGCGGATGATCTGCCCGTGCGCCAGCAAATGGTGCTGGCCGACGACGTCGTCAAGCGTAGCGGGGCGCATGCGTTCAGCCAAGGGCTCATAGGATGACATACTACTTAGTATATTACAAAGTAACCTTTTGGCAGAAGCCGGGCGTGCCGGCAGGACGGGCATCGAGCGCGGCTAAAAATTCGGCCAGGGGTTCCCGGATGCTGGAGACGGTAGTTTCGACATGTTTGCGAGTTTCGACCGGCCAGTGCTCGCGCACACCGAACTTAACGACATTCCAATCATCGCCGGCCAGACAAACCGCCAGCTCATGCAGCCGGTGAACGAGCGTATTCGCCGGTACCGGCACCCGCTCCTCATTCGCCTGGGCTTGATGTGACCGGATTCTCTGTTGCAATATCCGTTCTTCACGCAGGCCAGTGCAGAGCGTTTTTAGTGCAGCCGAAGCGTCCTTTTTACTGGCAAGCTGGTGTAAAAGATTGGCAAGGCTGGCAGCAAAATCGCGGCTTACCATTTGCCCGCGCGGAATGCCTTTTTCGTCGGGTGCGCCGACCTCAATGGCGGCTGCCACTTTGGGCAAGCCGGCGCTCTTGTATTTCTGCTTTTTCAATGTCCATCGGGTTCCAAAGGTAGTTATATCTCCATTCAGCACAGTGTTCTCTTTCAGCAAGCGGGCAATGGTGTTATCGCTTGGCGGCGGAGGCGGCGGACCGCCCGAGCCGGACGTATTGGGGCGGAGTTGTTTGGCATATGCTTCGGGCAAAAGCGGTATAAGTTCTAGCTGCTCGTCACCCGTAAACAGGGTTTTATTGTGTATCAGAATACGCAGGTCATTATGTACGCTTGGCGGCAGGTCCCTACGTTCGATAGCGTCGAACATGGTAACGGTTTCAATGGCCGTTACGGCCAACTGCTTGGCAGTCTTCAGACAAGCCCGCGTAATCGTATACAAGGTGTCCGCCTCAGAGCTCCCGGAAGGCCATTTGCGTGCACAACGGCCGACAACGGCGGCCATTTCTGCCTGGCGACCGATTTGGTCATCCAGCTCGTCGCTGAACCAACCTGCGGCATGGTTCTTGGCAAACGCTCTGGCTTCGCGGGCGGTAACTCCACCCATGGAGTGCATAGTAATAAGCGGTCGAATGAGCTGTCGGGCGGCACAAAACATAAAAAGGCCGCGCTTGTGGTTGTGCCGGGCAGTAGCATTCTCGGCGCTTGTGTTGATGAGACCATGCTCCAGGTAATAATGAATTACCTCTTCAAAGAGAATCGGTCTCTCGCCGAGAGACGGCGTGTCATGGTAAATAAGCTTCCGTAGAACGGTATACATAGGATGCTTGGGCGAAATGTCGGATCCGCGGACAAGATAATTGATGCAGTTGCTAAAGCCCAGAAAATTCACGATGGGGCGGGTGCGTAAGCCGTTTTCGGCATATGACGTATAAGGAGTGACTTCTACCTGACCGAACCTGGGTGCAATTATCACATCGCCGGTAGGTGCAGTCCAGGAGGTGTCATCCGCACATTCCTGTACATACGAAATCATATTGCCTAAGTGTACGTCGGGCAGTTCGCGATACATAAAGGTGTCACGATACAGCGAGCGGAACATGTTTTGGCGCAGTGCGGCGTCAAGTTCGGGCTGGCCGGTATCGTAGATATGGTAGGCGTCCGGCTGCACGCTGTTGTATACCTCCGGGCCTAACTGATACTGCTCATGTATCGCGGCGATATTCGCGGTTACTTTGCGCGCGTAATATTCTGCAGGGTAGGGGGATCCGGGTGATTTTGGCATACTCGAGTACTATCTATACCACAGTTGCCGCCCGTTAGTAATAGCTTTATGTGCCGGCGGTACGGCCGGTGCCCCTGTACCGGCCAATCGGTGGTATACTAAAAACAAGATAGGCAAGGAGGGGATTATGAAGTTCTGGAAATGGGCGGGCATTGCAGCCGCCGCTGGCCTGGTATCGGCTGGATTGTTCGCAGTAGCGACGCACGCACAACAGTTTAGTAAAGACACCGGACGAGGCAGCATGATACTGGGAACGCTGTATAGCTCGGGCAAAGACGTGTCGATCCGCGGCGTGGTGCACGGCGATGTCTTCTGTATGGGGCAGTCGGTGACGATCGAGGCCGAAGTGCGCGGCGACGTCATTTGTGCCGGCCAGGACGTAACGGTCGGCGGTACGGTTGAAGGCGATGTGCGCGTTACCGGCCAACGGGTGAGTATCTCAGCCGATGTCGGCCACAGCGTAACGGTTGCCGGCGACACCGTCTCGCTTGATGCACCGGCTAACGTCGGCTGGGATGTCACTGCGCTCGGCAATGCATTAAATATAAAGGGTAATGTCGGCCGCGATTTGGTTATGAACGGTACGCGCGGCATCATCAACGGTCCGGTAGCGCGTAACGTTACCTTTAACGGCTCGTTCCTGGAACTCAAGAAAGACGCCCGGATCGGCAGCGACCTGACCTATACCGCCCGATCGGATGCCACTATTGCCAAAGAGGCTGAAGTTGCCGGCAAAACTACCCACAAAAAAGAAGACAAGCCTAAGGCGCTCTTCAATCCGGTGTGGTTCGTTTACGTTTTGCTGGCGCTATTGATGATTGGCATGGTGGTTGCGCTGATCGCGCCGCGTACCCTGCACAGCATGAGCGATGTCATTGTTGACCAGTGGAGCAAGCCCTTGCTGGTCGGTATCGCGGCGTGTTTTGCTTTGCCGGTCTCGTGCATTGTGCTGGCCGTTACCATTGTCGGTATTCCGCTGGCGGTGACCGTGCTCGTCGCCTGGATACTGCTGGCACTGCTGAGCGGCCCGGTTGCCGGGTACTGGCTGGGGCGGCTCTTGCTGCGTAAACAGCGCAATGTGCCGCTGCGCATGCTCTTAGGCGGCGCTGTGCTGGTGACGCTGTACTTTATTCCGGTGCTTGGGTTCTTTGTGGGACTGACGGCCTATTGGTTCGGTTCGGGCGCCATCTTGGTAGCTATAAAACGACGCTTAGGCAAGCCGCGGTACGCTGTGCCGCGCTAAGACAGTGGCCGTATGATACGCGCACCGCGTCATGATGACGCTGCTGGCATTCATGCTCTGTTCTTGACCTGCCGGGAACATATGGTTATTGGTCCCAACCAGGCTCATGCCATCGATGAGAATCGCTGGCTGACTGGTATCGACTATGTACTGCATTCACCGGATACTCATTTTATGCGCATAGCCACGTTGGGCGGTGTGGTTATCGGCTATACTGCCGCCGAGGCGCTGGTGGATGCTCCGGCCACAAACTACCGCGGCCTTTTTGTGGCCCAGGAGTATTGGGGTAAAGGTTTGGCGCATGAGTTGGAAGACACGCGTGCGGCCTGGGCCGATGCGACCGGCCGGCCCAGTGAAGTGAGAGTTGCGCCGGCCAATATCCGCTCGCAGCGGTTCTTCTTGTCACGCGGCTTCAAGCCGATTGCCTACGAAGACGCCGACCCTGCCCGCAACAGCCCCGACTTGATCGTCATGGCAAAGCCAGTAACCGGCAACCAGGCATCATAAGTATACGCGGTATAGCTTTTATGATATAATACAACCTAACGTTACAGATAAACCCCGGTGGTAAGGACCGGTTTACTATGGCTTTTGCAGCACAAGACCCGGCTAAGATCCGGAATATCGCAATTATTGCGCACGTCGACCACGGCAAGACAACATTGGTTGACGGCCTTTTGAAGCAGTCTAAAACCTTCCGCGACAACCAGGCCGAGATGTCGCAGACACTCATTATGGACAGCGGCGACCAAGAGCGCGAGCGCGGCATTACCATCACCGCCAAGGTGACGGCCGTCCAGCACGACGACTACCGCATCAATATCATCGACACGCCCGGCCACGCCGACTTTTCGGGTGAGGTCGAGCGCACGCTCAACATGGCCGACGGCTGCCTGCTGATCGTCGACGCCCAGGAGGGCCCGATGCCGCAGACCAAATTCGTGCTCTCCAAGGCGCTCGGGCAAGGGCTGAAGCCGATCGTCATCATCAATAAGATCGACAAGCCCGGCAGCCGCGTTACAGAGGTAGAAAACGAGCTGGCCGATCTCTTCTTAGAGTTGGCCGTGCATGAAGACCAGCTGCATTACCCGGTGTATTACGCCGTCGGCCGCGCCGGCAAAGCCTGGGCCGCCATGCCGGCTTCTGCCGAAGAAGACGCCTCGCTCGAGGTTATCTTCGATGCCATCACCAGCCAGATTCCAGCCCCGAGCGTCGACCTCGAAAAGCCTTTCCAAATGCTGGTAACGGCTCTTGCCTGGGACAGTTACAAGGGTAAGTACGCCGTCGGCCGGATCAGTCGCGGCCGCGTTAAGGCGGGCGACCAAGTCGTACTCTGCAAGACCGACGGCACGCAGGCCAAGGCCAAGGTTGAGCTTGTCTTCATGAGCCACGGCGTTTCAAAATTTGAAGTTCCAGAAGGTATCGCCGGCGACATCGTCCAGCTGACCGGCATCGCCGATGCCCGGATCGGTGAAACCATCGCCGATGCCGCCCAGCCTGAAGCCTTGCCGGTGCTAGAGGTAGAAGCGCCCACGCTGCAGATTTACCTGGGGCCAAACACCAGCCCGTTCAAGGGCACCGAGGGCGACTTTACCACCAGCCGCCAGATCGGCGACCGCCTGACCAAAGAGCTTGAAACCAACGTCGGCCTGCGCGTCACCGAGAACGGCATCGGCTTCCTGGTCTCCGGTCGCGGTGAGCTGCACTTGTCGGTATTGATCGAAACCATGCGCCGTGAAGGCTTCGAGTTTGAAGTCGGCCGCCCACAGGTGGTTACCCACGAAGAAAACGGCCAGACCATGGAGCCGGTCGAAGAGCTCATCATTGAGGTTCCGGCCGAACACGTCGGCGCCGTCCAGATGGAGCTCGGCCAGCGCCGCGCCCGTTTGAAGGAGCAATTCTCCACCCCTAAAGGTGTTACCAAGCTCATCTATGAGTTGCCGACCCGCGCCCTCCTCGGCATGCGCAACATCCTGATGACCAACACCAAAGGCACCATCGTTATGAACAGCCTGATGAGCGGCTACCAGCCACTTGGCCCGGGCCTCCAGCAGCTGCGCAACGGCGTGCTTATCGCCTACGAGACCGGTACCACCATGCCATACTCGCTTGAAACCGCCGAAGCCCGCGGCATTCTGTTTGTCGGCCCGGCCGAGAAAGTTTACGCCGGACAGATCGTCGGCCTTAACAACCGCCATGACGACATGGAAATCAACGTCTGTAAAGCCAAACACCTCACCAACATGCGCAGCAAATCCTCGGACGGTGTTACCCAGCTGACCCCGCCGACGATTTTCAGCCTCGAAGAGTGCCTCGACTTCATCGAAAACGACGAATTGCTTGAAGTCACCCCTAAAAACCTGCGTTTACGCAAAAAAGAACTTGACCCAAACAAGCGAAAGCGCGATAAAAAGAGTTAGAAAGGCCTAAAAGCAAGTACCGTATGTCTACTGTCACCCCCATCCGACCTGCAACTGGCGGCCCCAAGGGTCCCGATATGCTCAAGCAAGTGAACGACAAGCTCGATGTTATTTTTGCCGATGAGCGCGTACCTGGCCAGATTGTAACGTTGCGTGGCTTGCATTGGACGGCCGTTGATCGCCTGACTGGCCGGCGAGCTGACGAGGAGCAATGGATGTTAAAGGAGGGCACCGTACCGGCCGAATGGTTGAACGATGGATATAAGAAGCGCCCGCATCCAGGTATTCTAGGGCTGGGGGTGGCTTGCCTCCGGCCGATAACGTCTATTCGCCCGGATGGATCTGGACTGATTTCCGTTTCTAGCAGGGTTATTCTAAACCGTTTTGGCGGGCCGGTAGGCAGTTGGAGCTATAGCCGTGAAATGGCCAACCAGTTAACGGATGTTCATGGCGAGGAAATGCTTACCACGCTGCCTCAGGACGCTTCGCATCTAGGTTGGATGTGCTACGCGCTTAGCCATGTACCTGAGTTTAATCCGGATACCAAAGATGCAACCATTACTACGTTAACTCCTCAGCCTGTAGTGTCACCGCTCCCTCACAGTAATCCGCAAGAAGGCGTAGCATGAGCAATATAGGTATTGATTTTATTTAGTAATTATGTTATTATAGTAAAGTTATGCAATTAAATAACGCGAATATCCTGACTACACACATCCCGCCGATGAGCGCCGAGCAAATCTATGCAGATTATGCCTCAATGGGCGATCCCATTGAGATGAGAGATGCCGAGTGGATTGCTAGCCGTCTTGGCGGTAACCATTGTGAAATTTCAGTGCATGCTAATAAGGCTAATCCGCTTGATGCCGAGGCGCACCCTGATGCGATTCGTATTTTTCAGGCAACTGGCCGTTGCGCTATTGCCCAGGAGCGCACACAAATGGACATGCAGCCTGGCCCCATAGGTGTTGCCGAACACATAGTTAATTTCTTAGATACGCATACTGAAGTTGTAATTGCAGAGGAACTTGACTTTACGGACCAATACTTTGCTACAACGCTTGGTACGCCTGCCGACCAGGAAGAGCGCCGTATGCGTGATCTGGCCGCCCGTGAATACACGGCTGACCTCTTTGGCGGCGCCTTCGGCCCGGCCCCGGACTATGAAGACCATCAGATTGCCGGTTTAGAGCAGACAAACGACGGTCAGGCATAAGCCTGCCAGCTTTCACGACGAAGTATTAAACCCCCTCCGCTGGTTCCAGCGGAGGGGTCTTTTCTTTTTGAGGGTCCATTTGGATGCTCCTTAGTGTTGCGCGGAAGTGTTAGTGTGGCGGAAGGTCGCTGACGCGCAAAAGCTTAGGCGTCTTTGCGGCCGCGGATCGCCTTAACGATAAACAGCAGGATAACCGCGCCAACCAGCGCAACCAACATGCTGCCGATGCTGAACTCCATCTTGCCGTCTCCGCCTAAGAAGTCGAAGATAGCGCCACCGATGAACGCACCTAAGATACCGACGATAATATTGCCGACGATGCCTTGCTGGGCATTCGTACCGGCGATGATCGAAGCCAGCCAGCCAACAATGCCGCCGAAGATGATCCATGCAATGATTCCCATATGCTGCTCCTGTTTATGGTAACGGATACTAGTATGCACCCATCGCATATAGGCAGTATGTAAAGATTTTTACCATAACTGAGGTACAATAAGGAGGTGATAGAAATTAGCGATGAAGCTTTCTCCCTGTTGATTGATGAGTCGATTGCCGAACTGCCGCCTGAGCACATGCGCGCCGTGCAGAATGTGGCTATCGTCTACGCCGACGAGCCGACCGAAGACCAGCGCGAGCAGCTTGAGCTGCACGACGACATGACGCTCTTCGGTTTATACGAAGGCGTACCGCTGGCGCACCGGCAAGGTGTTACCGGGTACGGCCCTGATAAAATTACCATTTTCAAAGGCCCGATCACCGCATACTGCGATACGCCGGCGCAGTTAAAGGCAGAAATCAAGCATACCATTTGGCATGAGATCGCCCATTACTTCGGGCTCGACCACGCGGCGATCGACCGGCTGGAGCGTGGACAGGAAGGAGTGATCTGAATGAACGATATGCCTATTACGCTATTGGTGCTTGAGGGAACGATCCGGCCGCGCCGGCAGTCTATAAAGGCGTCGCGCTTTGTAGAGCGTGTTGCGCGTGAGCAAGCTGGCGTCGAGGTGGTGTTTGTCGATCCGCGCGACCTCAATTTGCCTGAAGACGGCGACGAAGCCGAGTACCGCGACCCGCACTACAGTGAGATTGCCAAGCGCGCCGACGCGTTTTTCATCGTTATGCCGGAGTATAACCATAGTTTTCCAAGCAGCCTGAAGCGCGTTTTAGACAGCGAATATCTGGAGACGTACAGGCATAAGCCGGTGGCGGTAGCCGGCGTTAGCAATGGCGATTGGGGCGGTGCCAGGGGTGTTGAGGGTTTGCTGCCGGTGTTGCGCAGCTTGGCGCTGCTAGTTATCCAGCCGACGGTGTATTTTAAGCGGGTCGACGATTTGTTTAATGACGAAGGTGTGATGGACCCGACCCAAGAGGCCCGCTACCGCAAGAGCGTCGAAGGGGCCTTGAAAGAGTTATTATGGCTGGCACGGGCCTTAAAGACCGCGCGCCAGCAAGAGGCTTCAGGGGGAGCGGCCTCGGCAGATGGCGGGATATAAAGGTCATATTGCCGGTGCGATAGCCGTAAACGGCGCCTATGTGGCGGCCGTCAATACATTTGCGCACGAGGTACTGGTGCGGGCAGGCATTACGCTGGTGAACTGGCAGCTGCTGGTCGGCCTGTTCGTGGTTGCCGTGCTGTTCGGCCTCTGGCCTGATATCGACACCAACTCCAAGGGGCAGAATATCTTTTTCGGCATCGCTTTTATTGCCGACATTTTGCTGATTGTGACCGGGCGGTTCGAGGCGGCGGCGTATCTGGGGTTGCTGGCAATGACACCGATCATTGGCAAGCATCGCGGCTGGACGCACAGTAAGATCGCCATGCTGGCCGTGCCGCTGCCGATTTTGCTGGTGCCGTATCTGTATAATCAACAGCTGTTGCCGCTCTGTCTGATCTTATATGGCGCGGCTGTGGCGGGGTATTTCAGTCATTTGCTGTTTGACGGGTTGATCATCAAGGCGATTCGTATCAAGTCTGAGCGTAATTAGAGCTGCCACCGGGCACCCTTGACCGGAGGGCAGTAGTATAAGCGTAGTGCAGCCGGAGATTCCCGGAGCACGGTACCATGCCCGAGAATCTCCGCGCGTAACGCTGGCCTCCGGTCAAGGGTGCCTAGTGGCACGACACAAGGTATACTTGAAAGATGCATACGGACCGGTCATTTTTAGAAGGTGATGCCGTAACTGCCGCCCGACGGCTGCTCGGCTGTACGCTGGTGCGCACGCTCGACGACGGAACGGTGCTGAAGGGCAGGATCGTCGAAACCGAGGCATACCACCAGACCGACGCCGCCAGCCACAGCTACAAAGGCAAAACGCCGCGGACTGAGGTGATGTTCGGCCCGGCCGGCCGGGCGTACGTGTATTTTACGTATGGCATGCACTACTGCATGAATGTGGTCACGGGTCAGGAAGGCGAAGGCTCGGCGGTGCTTATCCGTGCGCTGGAGCCGCTTGAAGGCCTGGAGGCGATGCGGCTGCGCCGGCGCGGCCTGCCGGACGATGCGTTGACGAATGGCCCGGCCAAGCTGTGCCAGGCGCTGGCCATAGACCTCAGCTGGAATGGCCATGACTTACGTGCCGGGGCGCTGCGGCTGGAGCTGGGCCCGCCGGTACCGGACGTTGCCATTACGGCTGCCACCCGCATCGGCATCACACGGGACACGCATCGCTTGTGGCGGTTTTATGTTAGTCACAACACCTTCGTTTCAAAGCGTTAGCAGTGTATACTAAAAGCTACCTTATGGCATCCAAACTTGCATCTAAGTCCGCGACTCGCACTGCTCCGCCTGGTCATACCAAGGCATATCTGGCCGGATTTATGGCTGCTGTGCTCGGCTTCGCCGGCTCAACCTGGCTGACGCTACAACACATGGGCATGATGGGCTGGGAGATCAGCGTCTTCCGGGCCGTGAACGGCATGGCGGATATCTTGCGTCTGCCGGCGCTGGTGGTAACGGTAGCGCCGGAGAGCGCTTTGATCGGCGCGGTGTGCGTTGTGCTGGCATTTATTTTGCGCCTCTACCGGTTAGCCTGGCGGATGGCGGTAGCGATCTTCGGCGGCTATTTCGTAACCATGCTGGCCAAGCATATGATCGGCCGGGAGCGGCCCGGCGAGATATTGAGCGATGTCACCATGCGCGCCCACGACACCGGTATGGGGTTTCCTTCCGGGCACACTATGATCGTCACGGTTATTTCCTTGCTGCTGATTCCGTACTTGCCGGGCAAGTGGCGCTGGTTGGTCGCGGTGCCGATTATCTTGATGGGCTGGTCGCGGGTGTACCTTGGCTTGCACGCGCCGCTGGATATCGTGGGCGGCTTTTTGGTTGGTTTGGGCGTGGTTTGCTTCATCCGCATCTTGCCGGGTGTTGTCAAACGGTTTTTCCGATTAGATTAAGGGGGTATTGCGTATGAGCGTGCGTCATGAGCGAGAGTTGAGGCATTTGATCGATAGAGTTGAAAATGGGGGCGGAACGGCGCACGAGGTGACAGACTGGGCGGTCAGACACAGTTTTATTGCCGTGGGAACGGCTGCTTATACAGAAGTACATGTGCCGATGCCAGCCCCGACTACTTATGTGGATGAGCAGCATGTATATTCTAAAGAGTGGCGCTACAAAATCCAGCAGGGTGAGGGAGCGCCGGCCGTGGTACGTGGCAGCCGGGTTGCCAGGACGGCGCTATGGGCCGCGTTTGCGGGCGACCTCAATGTTCCCCGGCAACGCTTCTTGATGCCTGGGTTGTCGTTTTTGGATGAGCAACAGCAGTATCTGTACGGTACGAACGGCTGGCGATACGACGACGCGGCGGGCAACTACCGAACGCACATCCATGAGGATTTACGCACAGCTGCCCTGCAACGTGATACATCTGATCACATCGGTGAAATCAGCTTTATGCATGACGACGGCAGTTTTCTAATCGGTGTTCCTGATGAACCAGGGCATATGGCATCGCTTTACCCGCATTACGGCATTGCTTCAGTCGGAGTGCGTATGGGCGAGGTAATACCTGATATTCTGGCTGCGACAGGGTATTATTACCGGCCGGAGCCTATCCGGTAGCTTCTAGAGCGGCGTTTGTTTCGTCCGGTGGCCACCATTTCTGAAATGTTGCAGTAAATCTGGCCGCCTGCGCCGTCAAAAGGCTTGTGCTTTCGGCCGTGCAGGCATACAATGCCTGGTAGGAAGTGAGAGACTTCCGCTAGACCTGGGATCACCCCCGGGTCTTTAAAGTCTCTTTGAAAACGGAGTACAATAGAAGCATATGGAGATAGTTGCGATACTTTTGGGAGTGGCCAACCTGGCTGGGCTGGCCGGTGTGTTCATGATGCTAAAGAAGGCTCAATCGGCCGGTGGCGCTGACCGCACCTTGCGGGAGGAGTTCGCGCTCAGCCGCAAAGAGTTCGCCGAAGCCAACAAGGACCTGCGCGTCGAGGTAACGGGCGGTATCCACCAGACCCGCGAGTCTTTAGATAAACGTCTTGAACAGCTCCGCGATAAAAACGATGAAAAACTGGAGGCCATCCGCAAAACCGTCGAAGGCCGCCTCGAATCACTCCAAAAAGACAACGCTGACAAGCTTGAAAAAATGCGCGCCACCGTCGACGAAAAATTGCAAAGCACGCTCGAGAAGCGCCTCGGCGAAAGCTTCAAACTGGTTAGCGAGCGCCTGGAGCACGTCCAGCGGGGCTTGGGCGAAATGCAGTCCCTGGCCAGCGATGTCAGCGACTTCAAGCGTGTGCTCACCAATGTCAAAACCCGCGGCACCTGGGGTGAAGTTCAGCTGCAAAGCCTGCTCGAGCAGGTCTTCATCAAAGATCATTACGAAAAACAGGTCATGCTCAAGCCTGGCAGCAAAGATGCCGTCGATTTTGCCATCAAGCTGCCGGATAAAAGTTCTGAAAAGGGTTTTATCTACCTGCCGATCGATGCTAAGTTCCCGATTGAGGACTACCAACGCCTGGTAGCCGCGCAGGAAAAAGCCGACATGCCGGCCATCGAGGCGGCCAGCAAATCACTGGTAACACGCATCAAGCTAGAGGCCAAGAGCATCAAAGAAAAGTACATCCAGCCGCCCAAAACGACCGACTTTGCGGTGCTGTACGTGCCCACGGAAGGCTTGTACGCCGAGATTTTGCGCGTGCCGGGCTTGTTTGAGCAAATGCAGGCCGAATACCGCGTAACTATCGCCGGGCCGACGACGATCGCGGCTATTTTGTCTAGCTATCAGCTTGGCTTCCGCACACTGGCGATCGCCGAACAAACCGGCCAGGTCTGGGAACTGCTCACGACCATCAAGGGTGACTTCGGCAAATTCGGCGATCTGCTCGACAAAACCCGCGAGAAGCTATTGCAGGCCACCAACACCATCGAGACCGCCAGCGCCAAATCACGCCGGATCGAGCAGCGCCTGGGCAAGGTGCAAAAACTGGCTGACAAAGCCTCCAGCTCGGCTGATACCGTTCAGGCCAAGTTAGTTGAGCCCTAGCTCACGTATCTATATCTTGTATTTGGCTTACACCTATAACCCGCATGATGGTTGCAATGCTATTTGTATGGGCGGCGCTAAGCTGGTTGCCGTTCTGGAACCGGGCCTCATACGGCGGCATGGCATCCATATCGCGCACGCCAGTTAGTGGTGGATTCTGAGATTCTTGCGACCCCTGAGCATCTTGGGGTGGGCGCGCAACTGTGATTACCGTTTCACTTGGACGGACTGACGTATCGGTCATTTCCTCGGCTGAGTTAAAGAGACCAACGGTTACATTGATAGCCTCAGCATTGAAAAACCAGTGGAGCGTACCCCGAAGATTGCGAAATGAGCTTGGAACTCGGAATTCCAGTGCGGCTTGAGTACGATCGGTGAGGGGTCCGGGGCCAATCTTTAGCATATCGTGCGCGTCATGTTCCTCGATGTCTGCTCCAGGGTCATTGCGCCTCGCGTAATCAATTGCGGTGGACGCCATCCATACTGCTCGGGCGAGCACCAGGGCACTGTCTGCCAACTCTGGGCTGGCACTTGGGGTGGTATCTGCAGTTGTCGGGGCTTTCGAGGCGGTGTCGGCAGGTGCATGTGCTTGTCGGATGAGATCTTCTATACCAGCGTTCCAGTCGCCGTGGCTGTATACTTCAAACATTAGATCATACTATCACACTAGTACGAGCGGCACGAATGCAGGGCTATGCGCCATCGCCCATGCCAGCGCGTACCCGCTGCAAAATGCCAATGACTGTCTCGGTATGCTGCGGATACAATTGGAGGCCCTGTTGATGCACGCCGTCTTCGAAATAGGCTGTATACGGCTTATGTCGATTTTCGTCTGGCCGTACAGGTATAAAGACGGTATTCTTCGGTTGAATCATGATATGCGTATCGACGGCTTCTTTGGAAAGGTCGTTCATGTCGGCGGCTGAATCATAGACGCCTAAACGGAGTTCCATGGCATAAGAGTGGCGGATCCATTCAGGCGTGCCTGCAAGGTGCCGATATGCGTTCGCCATTAAGAAAAACACGTTTGCCGTTACGCGGTCAGAGACCGGCACGGGCGCCAACTCTGCGGTACTGTATTGGCCATGATCGCTGCCTATGTAAGGTGGCATATGCAGCGCAATGGTGTGATCTATAAGATCCCACGCTGCCTTGCCAAGACGGCGGCCGCGTTCAAACTGAAGATGCTCCGGCTCTGCCTGACCATGTTGCACCAACTGATCAATTGATGTATTCCAGGGATCGGTTTCTGCTGCCATGCAGGTAACTATACCATAGCCCCGGCAAAATCTAGTCTAAGACTGATTCTGATACATCAGTAAATCGGCCAGCCGCATAATGATGCTAAAAGATGCCTATGCCGTGCAAAGCGATTTTACTACTTGCTAGGCCGAGCCGCCTGCAGCCAATCCAGCGCCACCGCCGCACTCCAGCTGAAGTTCGGCGCACCCAGCGGGTCACCGCTCAACGGGTCGAAATACTCGTAAAAGCCGTGTTTTTCAACTAGCTCCAGCGAGCTTTCGATCAATGCGGCCCGGTGATGCTTATAGCCGTAGCGCCCCAAGCCGTCGGCGACCAGCCAGTTGATGTTGAGCCAGGTCGGACCCTGCCAGTAGGCTTTAGCGTTGAACCACGGGCTGTTGAGCGGCACGCTCGGTACCGGGTAAGCCGGGCCGAAGATGTGTTCGTTCTCGATTGATTTTACCAGCAGGGCGGCGCGCTCCTGGCTGATGCAGCCGGCATAGAGCGGCAGCAACGTGGCGACGCTGGATTCTTTGATCAACTTGTGGGTCATGAAGTCGCGCGGGTAGTACTGCTCGGTGTATGGGTCCCACAGCTCGTCGAAGGCTTTGACACTGCGCGCCATACTGGCTACCAGTGGCTCCGGCAGGTCGTAGCGGATACTTTTGGCAATCTCTTGCAGCAGGGTATTGGCGCGGATGAAGATGGCGTTGAAGGCCAGGTCTTCGATGGTAAACAGTGAGTGGTCGAGGATTTTGTCGATGTCGTACTGCTTGCGCATCAGGCGGCGGTGGGCGTCGTACATCGCCAGGGCATCGATGTTGGAATAGCGCGGGTGGAAAGCCGAGCCTTGGTTGTCGCGCCGGAAAAGGCTGATCAGCGGGTCGATATGCAGTTTTTGCAGGCCGCGGATCCACCACGGCAACAGGTGTTCATGCAATTCGCTCATCCAGGGCGGGGTGTTGTCGAGGCCGGTTTCCCAGGGGTGGATTTGCAGCGTCAAGCCTTCGCCGTGCGGGTCGCGCTCGCGGTACAGCCACTCGTGGTACGCCAGCAGGTTCGGTAGGGTCAGGCGGTACCAGCTGCGGCGCTCGGGCCACTCCATGCATTCGCCGATCCGGTATACGGCTTCGGCCAGCATAGGCGGCTGCGTGATGCCGCTAGTGATCGCGTCATGCGGCGCATACGGGCTGACCCAGCTGCGCCAGGAGTTGTGGTCGCCCTTGTACTTCCAGTCTTTAGCGAAGATCGTATGCGGCACCATGCCGTTCGACCACTGGCCGCGCAGCAGGCTCATAACCTCCATTTTGGCCCGCTCGACATCGTAATGGCGCTGGCCCAGCGCCGTAAAGCAGCTGTCCCACAGCCATTGGTGCGGATAGTAATGCTCGGCCGGGGCGGTGTAGAGACCGCGGTCGTTTTGTTTTAAGACGGTTTTGGCTAGTTCGATCAGGCCCTCGGGCTTATCGCTCATGGTTCTAGTATAGCATTTGTGCATCACAGCCAGAGTAAAAATGAAGCTTTCGGGCCTAAACTTGACAAAGCCAGGTACCTTGTATAACATAGTACTGTATGAATGAAGATAACGCCCCGCAATCTGCGGTCACACGCTCGTTTGTAGAGCAGGCCGAAACCCAAATGCGCAAAGGCATGCTGGTATACTGCGTGCTCCTATTGTGCAAAGAGGGTAAAGTCTATAGCTCGCAGATCATCAGCCGTATGCGTCAGGCCGAGCTGATCGTGGTTGAAGGCACGCTGTATCCGCTCTTGAGCCGCCTGGCAAAAGACGGCTTGCTGTGCTACGAGTGGCAAGAGTCGGAGCAAGGCCCGCCGCGCAAGTACTACTGGCTTTCTACGGAAGGCAAACAGGTGCTTGACGAGCTACAGGCCAGTCACCACCGGTTGCATTCTTCGATAATCGCACTAGAGAAAGGTAAGGTATGAACGAAGTAACACGCATTCATCTGGGCCGTCAGCAGTTCGTCGTGGCCGTTGACGCCCATAAAGCACTACAACAGTACTTGCATGCGATCGAGCGGCAGGTAGGTAACGATCCCGAGCTCACCAAAGAAGTCGAGCTGCGCATGGCTGAGCTGCTCACTGAGCGCGGCATCGGCGGCGAAAAAGTGGTATTGGCCGAAGATATCACGTACCTGCGTGCGCAGTTGGGTGAGCCGTCGGCGTTCGGCGGCGAAGAGGACGGCGAACCGGCCAAATCCAAGAAAGAAACGGCCAAAGCCGACGAAGCCGAGACGCCTGGCACGCCCAAGCGCCTCTTCCGCGATACCGACAATGCCATGCTGGCCGGCGTGGGCTCTGGTCTGGCGGCCTTCTTCGGCATCGATGCCATTATTGTGCGACTATTGTTTATCGTAGTAACGCTGACGGGCGGCGCAGGTATCCTCATTTATATTCTGCTCTGGATACTGATGCCGGAAGCCAAAACGCCTAGCGAAAAGCTGCAAATGCGCGGCAAAGCCGTAACCGTAGACACGCTGAAGGAGCTGGTTGACCGGGCCGACGTCCCTGGTGTCACGCGCCGGGCGGGTAGTTATATTGAGCCATTATTCCTGAAGCTGTGGCGGATTTTCCTGGGTATCTGCGGGGTGGTGCTGCTGCTGGCGGCCATAGCCGGGCTGATGGGGATTGGCTCTATCGCGGTGCACTTGCTTGTGAACCATGATGCTCTGGTGGCGGGGGTATGGGGCTTTCCTGAGGGAACGGCCGAGACAGTGTTCGCAGGGGCGGTGTTAGGGCTAGCTGCGTTGATTATGGTGCTGCTATTTTGCGCCGGCCTCTCGATGCTGCGGCGCAAGTGGGTCTTAAGCAGCTGGGCGACGGCTTCGATCGCTACGCTGATGCTGGCGGCTCTGGTGGTGGGCGGAGCGTTGGTGCAGCATGTGGCCTCGCGGGTGGAACACCGCTACAACAGCTCGCTTCAAGAGGTGGCGAAGCCGCTCAAACCCTTCGATGAGATTATATTGCAAGGCAGGGCCGGCCTGCGCTACGAGCCGGGCAATACGTATAAAGTCGTTGTGACCTACCATGGCAAAGCGCCGCAGTCGGCCGTGCGGGTAACCCAAAACGGCAACAGAGTCGTAATAGATGTGTCCGACATCAGCAAATACACCAACTGCGAGCGGCCATGCATCCTTGAGCATGAGACGCCTGAAGTCGTAGTGCATGCGCCGCGCCCGTATCAGCTGGTAGAGCCTGAGTAGGGGCCATAGCGCGGCAGTGCTGCCCTAACGGTAGTTCGTAAAGGCGACCGGAAAGTCGAAATCCTGGCTCTTCAGCAACTGGATGACGGCTTGCAGGTCGTCTTTGCTGCCTGAGGTAACCCGGACGGCGTCACCCTGGATTTGCGGCTTGGCTTTTAGGCCGCTGTCGCGGATGAGGCTGCTGATTTTTTTGGCCTTTTCCTGGTCCAGACCTTGTTTGAAGGGGACGTCTTTGGTGGCTTTCAGGTTGCTGGTAACCGGCTCTTTGGATGCATCCAACACCTTTTGGCTTTGGCCGCGGGCGGCCAGTTTTTTGCGGACGATATCCAGGATGGCGTCAATCTGCCAATCGCCGCTGCCCGTGACCTTCAGGCCGGTTTTGTCGCTGTTGAGCCACTCGAGTGCGGCCGGCGTGCCCTTGAAGTCATAGCGGGCTGCCATCTCGCGTACGGATTGGTCGAACACGTTGTTCATCTCAGCTTTGTCATATTCAGAAACGATGTCGAAAGAAAATGTTGCCATGCTCCTATGCTACCCGAAATGGCCGCAAGCTGGCAAATTTGATAAAAGACATATAATATGATAAAATAGTAATAATTATGCCTCTACCGCGCCGCGAATCTTTTGAGCCAAGTGAAAAAGTACCCATGATCGAGCCGGAGTATACTCGGTTTTTGTCGGCTATACAGACGCTGGCACCCTTAAAGCACGTTAAGCAAGAAGACTACCCTGGTACGGTGACTCTGGCGAGCTCCAGGCTGCACGGCGTCGGCGATGCCTTGCATGTATTTCTGCGAGCCCGCGGTAACCCCGAGAACTTTGCTTTGAAGGGCGAGCCGTACAAGATCGGTTTGGTCTATGATAGAGTCGTTCAGCTCCCCCGGGAATCGCACCAGAGCCACGTGACGGGTAGTCGGCTTCCTGACAATGACTTCGTTGAATTCGCTGTGAAGTACCATAATGAGACGTACACGCTTAGAATGCCGTTTCAAACCCAACTGGCGCAGGCAGCGCCCGAAAGCACGACTGCAAGCTTCGATCGGGAGGGCGTGAGCGCCAGGTACTTCCCATTGGACTACCCTGACAATCCGACCATGAGCAAGGGATATTTTGCTGTCGCCCGCGAGATATCCATTGCCGTTGTAGGAACATTGGCGACACAGCCGATCACCACGTTTGATAGATTGCCGCCGCTTGACCGGGTGGCTGTTCCGCCGCCGTACGAACCGCCGTTCAAGCCGCAAGCTGACTAGTGTATAATAAATGCCAATGAGCTACCAAAATCCCCGTATTAGTGCTGTCCGCGAGCAGCTGCTCGAACGTTTGCAAGGCCTGGAACAAAAAGCCGATATTTTAAAAGCCGCTGAACTGCGCGGTTTATACGCTGAAATTCCAACGCTTCCGGGCGAAGAGCGGGCCGCCTTCGGCCAGGAGATCAACCAATTAAAAGCCGAACTTGAACAAGCGGTGCTGGCGCATGCCGAACAGGCTGAAGCCCTGCCGCCAATCGACGTCACGGCGCCCTTCGATGCGAATACCGCGGTTGCCAAACGACCCCGCCTCCTGAGCGTGGAGCACGGCAGCCGCCACCCGCTGACGCTTGAGCTGGAGCGCGTGCTCGATATCTTCAACCGCATGGGCTTTACGGCGCACGAATCGCGTCAGCTGGACGACGATTACCACATGTTCGAGACGCTGAACTTCCCCGAAGGCCACCCGGCGCGCGACGACTACGACACTTTTATGACCATCGAAACGGATGCCGGCGGCAAGCCGTTCATCGCGCCGGCACACACCTCGACCATGCAGAACCGCATGCTGCAAACCTATCGCTCCAATCTGGACGAAGGCAAGCCGATCGCGGTCGTCATTCCCGGCCGGGTGTTCCGCAATGAAGACCTCGACGCCCGCCATGAGCATACCTTTCACCAGGTTGAAGGCCTGTACGTCGACAAAGGCATTCACGCCGGTCATCTGATGGCGACCTTCAAGAGGTTCCTGGGTGAGTACTACGGCCAAGAGGTTGATGTAAAGAGCCAGCCGTTTTACTTCCCGTTTACCGAGCCGTCGTTCGAGTTTGCCCTCAGCTGCCCGTTTTGCGGCAAGAAGGGCTGCAATGTTTGCAGTTACAGCGGCTGGATCGAGCTGATGGGCATGGGTATGGTGCATCCGAACGTGCTGAAGATGGGCGGTATTGATCCGGCTGAATACACCGGTTTTGCCTGGGGCTTCGGCTTGGAACGGCTAGTGATGATGAAGTACGACATCGAGGACGTCCGGCACTTCCACAGCGGCAAACTTGACTTTTTGAGGAGATTTTCATGAGCGACACAGCAATGGCACGGACGTTGTTCGACGATATTGTAGATGGCACGATACCCAGTTTTAAGGTCTGGGAAGACGACGCCTACCTGGCGTTCTTGACGCCATTTCCGAGCACGCCGGGCCTGACGGTGGTTATTCCTAAGACTAACCAAGGTGATTATATTTTTTCGCTCGACGCCGAAAGCGCGCATGGTCTGATCGATGCTGCCACCAATGTTGCCAAGGTGCTTGAAAAAGCATTTGACGTGCCGAAAGTGGCGATGGTCTTTGAGGGCGAAGGCGTCGCTTATGTACACGCCAAGCTGTACCCGATGCACGGCCTGCAATCGGGCAAAGCCGCTGCCAGTGTCAAGTTCGAGCATTTTTACCCTGAGTATCCCGGCTTTATCGATACCTGCAACGGGCCGCGCATGAGTGACCAGGAGCTACAGGAGATCCAAGCCAAGATCCGAAAGGCGGCCACGGATGAAGATTAGTACGGCAGCGCTGAAGTTCATCAATCAGCATTACGGCTCGGCCGGTGATCCGGCGGCGGATGGTATTGACGATCTGGTCGGGCGGATCGGCGCGCAATTGGGCGCGGTTGAAGAGACCATAGATTTCGGAGCGCGCTTCGAGGGCGTCATTATTGCTAAAGTTATCTCCTGCGACGACCATCCGCAGGCCGATCGACTGCACGTCTGCAAAATCGACGACGGCGGCGTAGCCGAAGGTGTAGAGCGCGATGAGAACGGCTACGTACAAGTCGTCTGCGGCGCGCCGAACGTGCGCGAAGGCTTACTGGTGGCCTGGTTGCCGCCGGGCGCGACCGTACCCGACACCTATGGCACGCAGGATCCCTTTGTCCTAGAGGCGCGCTCGCTGCGCGGCGTCGTCAGCAACGGCATGCTGGCCAGCCAGCGTGAGCTCTCTTTGGGCGACAGCCACGAAGGTATTTTAGAAGTCGACATCGACGCTGCTCCCGGTACCTCGTTTGCAGAAGCCTACCACCTAACCGGCGATGTCATCATCGACATGGAAAATAAAATGTTTACCCACCGGCCGGATTGCTTCGGCTGGCTGGGCATTGCCCGCGAAATTGAAGGGATTTACCATCGGCCATACAAGAGCCCGGAGTGGTACCGGATGGACGCCGATCTTGATGCCGTGGCTGCTGTGGACATCGCTGAGCTGCCTCTGAAGATTGACAACCAGTTACCGGAACTAGTTCCGCGCTTTTCAGCTGTAACTATCAAGAGTGTAACGGTCAAGCAAAGTCCGGTGTGGCTGCAGGCCGACCTCGCCCGCGTAGGTCTGCGCAGCATTAATAACATCGTTGATTACACGAACTTCTTTATGCTTGAAACCGGCCAGCCCTTGCATGCCTATGATTACGACAAGGTTAAGAAACTATCCGGCAGCGATAGCTATGCCACGCTGACAATTCGTTTCCCGCAGGAAGGTGAGAAGCTGACGCTCTTGAATGGTAAAGAAATCACGCCCCGGTCTGAAGCGATCATGATTGCCACTGATACTACGTTGATCGGCGTGGGTGGTGTTATGGGAGGCGTTGACACTGAAGTTGATGAGAATACTCGGAATGTCATTATTGAGTGCGCTAACTTTGACATGTACTCTGTGCGCCGGACCTCGATGGCACATGGTTTGTTTACGGATGCCGTAACCCGATTTAATAAAGGTCAGAGTCCACTGCAGACCCGGGCTGTACTGGCTAAAATCACTAACGAGATTTGCCGTTACGCGGGCGGCGAAGTCAGCGCCGCCGTAGACGACAAGCATTTGCCCGAAGGCGTCGAAGCGCGCGGCAATCTGCATCCACCGGTACACTTAAGCCGCGGGTTTATCAACGCCCGCTTGGGTTTTGACCTTTCGGCCGATGAAATGGCCGGTTTGCTGCGCAACGTGGAGTTTATGGTTGATGTGAACGGCGACGACCTAACGGTCACGGCGCCGTTCTGGCGGACCGACATCGCCTTGCCGGAGGATGTGGTCGAGGAAGTCGGCCGCTTGTACGGCTACGACCATTTGCCGCTTGAGCTGCCCGTGCGCGACCTGACGCCCGCGCCGAAAGACCAATACTTGGAGCTCAAGCGCCGCATCGCCGAAGCGCTCAGCGCGGCCGGCGCCAACGAGACCTTAGGCTACAGCTTCGTGCACGGTGACCTGCTGAAGAAAACCGGCCAGAATACCGACGAAGCCTTCGGTTTGTCTAATGCGCTGAGTCCGGACTTGCAGTACATGCGCCTGAGTTTGACCCCGAGCCTGCTCGATAAAATCCACCCGAATATCAAGGCTGGCTACAACGAGTTTGCCTTGTACGAGATCAACAAAGTGCACAGTAAAACCGTCCGCCAAGACGACGGCTTGCCGAAGGAACTGCCGCGTCTAGCCTTCGTGTACACCGCCGCCGATAAAACCGCTGCGGCTGCACATGACGGCGCCGCCTACTACCAGGCCCGCAAGTACCTGCTGCATTTGCTCGGTTCGCTGGACACGGACGCCGCCGGCAAGCTTGCTTTTGAGCCGATTACCGGTGACGAGCAAGACAGTGCGGCGCGGTTTTACCAGCCCGGGCGGGCGGCCACGATCAAACTGAATGGTGATATCGTCGGCCGGATCGGCGAGTATGCGCCGTCGGTGCGCCGGGCACTTAAGCTGCCGGCGTTTACGGCCGGGTTCGAGCTGGGTTTGGAGCCGCTCATGAAGCACCTCGGCTTGGGCGCGCAGTACGTCCGCTTGCCGCGCTTCCCGAAGGTTGAACAAGACTTGTGCCTGCGCGTGCCGGCGACTACGCCCTATGCCGATGTCTTCAGCTTCGTCTGGGCGCATATCGATGAGCACCGGCCGGGCCACACCTACCGCACGCTAGGGCCGGTAGACATCTATCAGCCGGCCGACAGCCCGGACTACAAGCACATTACGCTGCGGCTGGGTCTGGCCTCATATGAGCGCACGCTGACCGACAGCGAAGTAAATGCATTGCTTGACCGAGTGGCTACTGCTGCCGGCGAGGCGCTGCACGCCGAACGGGTGTAATAAGGGCGCTTCGGACAAGATATGAAGGAAATCGGCCGCATCCTGCGATTCACTAAAGAGCTCTGGCGGTATTATGCCGGTATCTCGCTGCTGACAGTGCTGCTGGCCGTACTGATACAGCTAGGGCCGCTGCTTACCAAGGGTGCAATCGACGAAGCTACCAAGCTGATCGGCGGCGGTGAGGCCGATGTGCAGCTGGTGGCAATTTTCGCGGTGGCGATTTTCGCCTCTGACGTGCTTCAGACATTCGTCTCGAACATCAGCGGGTATTACGGCGACGTTATGATGGCAAAACTGCAACACCTGCTCGGCATTCGTTATTACGAGCACGCCCTTAGCTTGCCGCAAAAATACTTTGACACCGAATTATCGGGCAAGATTATCAATCGTATGACCCGCGGCATCAGCCAGATCGCAACGTTTGCGCAGATGTTCAGCAATAACTTCTTGCAGTTTATTTTTAGTACCGTGTTAAGCCTGGCTGTGGTGGCATACTTTAGCTGGCAAGTAGCGTTGATGCTTGGTGTCTTATATCCGCTGTTCATCTGGTTGACGACACGTACCAGTACCAAGTGGTTAGGCTACCAAAAGAAAATCAATGAGGATCAAGACATTGCCAGCGGGCGTTTTGCCGAAGCGGTGTCGCAAGTGCGGGTCGTTAAGAGCTTCTTGCGTGAAAAGCGTGAATTGTCGTTCTTTGATAAGCAATATCGTCGGGTTGTTGATACGACTCGGCCGCAAAGCCGCTACTGGCATCGGCAAGATATCATTCGGCGTATGGCTATGAACGTGGTTTTCTTTGCCGTGTCGGTGTACATTTTCGTTGAGACGGCGCGTGGCACCTACACGATCGGCACGATGGTGCTGTTGATTCAATATGCTCTGCTGATCCGACTGCCGCTTTTCAGCATCAGCTTTTTGGTCGACCAGACCCAACGGGCGATTGCCAACACGCGTGATTACTTTGAAGTTATGGATGCAGAGCCAGAGCTGGCCGACCGGCCGGGCGCCGGCAAGCTGGCGGTGACGGCTGGCGAGGTGGTCTTCGACGACGTACGGTTTTCGTATACGGATGATCGGACAGTGTTAAAGGGTGTTAGCTTTACGGTGCGGCCCGGCACCAAAATCGCACTGGTGGGCGAGAGCGGCGAGGGTAAAACAACCCTGACCAACCTGCTGCTGCGGTTATATGACGTCGGCAGTGGCCAGATCCGCATCGACGGCCAAAGTGTCAGCGAGGTGACCCAGGCGTCGCTGCGCCGATCGATCGGCGTTGTCTTTCAGGAGCCGGCCTTGTTTAGCGGCACGATCCGCGAGAACATTTGTTACGGCCAGCCGAAGGCGACCGACGACGAGCTGGTTGCCGCCGCCAAAGCAGCGAACGCACATGATTTCATCATGAAGTTCGAGAAGGGGTACGAGACAGAGATCGGTGAGCGCGGGCTCAAGCTCTCCGGCGGGCAAAAGCAGCGCATCGCCATTGCCCGGGCGCTTCTAAAGAACGCGCCGATTCTTATCCTCGACGAAGCCACGTCCAGCCTTGACAGTAAGAGTGAGCAACTGGTGCAAGAGGCGTTGGAGCGCCTGATGCACGGCCGGACGACGATTATCATCGCGCACCGTTTAAGCACCATCCAGCATGTCGACCAAATCGTGACGCTGCAAGGCGGCCGGGTGAGCGAAGCCGGCACGCCGGCACAGCTCAAACGCAGCGGCGGCGTTTATGCCGAACTGCTCAAACTGCAGCAGTCCAGCAGTGCGGCCGGGCAGAAGCGCCTCAAGAAATACGAGATCGTGTAGGGCTCTTAACAATCAGCTTGGCCGTATGGTGCGCTGATTTTAAGCGTAGTGCGCCGGCACGTCCCCGCGCGCGGGACACGCAGGTATTCGCTGCGCCGCATATGCAACTTCTGAAATGATGTAGTTTTAAAATAACAATGGCGCCCATAGGCATCTTGGCGCTATAATAATGTGGACAAGGGAATGGAGGATATAATGGCGCGTTTGCGTGAGCGAATCTTTTTAGGTGTCGTTGCTGTCACCTTTCTGCTGACGACCGTCGGAGGAACCGGATTTATCATCTGGGAAGTCATGCAGGACAATAAAAACGCAAGCCAGCAGGCTGAACTCGAAAAAGCGTTGCAAGACGCCCAAAATAACAAGAATACATCGAAGGGGAAGAAAATGGATGGTTTTACGCCGCTAACCGACAAAGTAAGTGACCTGCAGATCACCGAGCTGACCGCCGGTACCGGAGCCGAGGCCAAAGCCGACTCCACCGTTACGGTCGACTACACCGGCGCAGTGGCTGCTACAGGTGAAGTCTTTGAAAGTTCGCTCGACAGCGGCCAGCAGGCTACCTTCAGCTTGGCCGGCAACTTGATTGCCGGTTGGAAAGAGGGCGTTCCAGGCATGAAGGAAGGCGGCAAACGCCGTTTGGTTATCCCGGCTGCAAAGGCGTACGGCTCTAACCCGCCGGCCGGTTCGGGTATTCCGGCGGACGCCGACCTCGTCTTTGACATCATCTTGCACAAGGTCCAGTAAACAGCGTAAAAAACACAATATATAGCGCTTTTGTTTTAGCCTTAAGCGCTATATAATATGCAAAAGCATAAACGAAAAGAACTGTCCGGAGGGGAACAAAAATGGTCAAGAACATTACTATTTTCACCACTACCACGTGCGCATATTGCCCGATGGTTAAGAAATGGTTAGGCGCGAAAGGGCTGCAGTACGAAGAAGTGAACCTCGACCAAAACCCTGAACGCCAGGCTGAAGCGCTGGCTATCAGCGGCGCGATGACCGTTCCGGTAACCGTAGTAACCAAAGAAGACGACACCAAGGAAGTCATCGTCGGCTTCAACCTCGCTAAGCTGGCTCCGGCAGTAGCGTAGGGTAATTGAAAGGCGTATAAGGCATGTCGGCAGACGAAACCGTAGAAACTACCATCACCGTACACGACGTGGTCATGATTGGCGCCGGCCCGGCGGCATTGACGGCGGCCATCTATACGACCCGAGAAGACATCGAAACGATGTTGTTTGAGCGTGGTGTCATCGGTGGTTTGGCTGCAGTGACTGACTGGATCGACAACTATCCCGGCTTCCCCAAAGGCATTGCCGGCCTGGAGTACGCCGAAAACTTGCGCCAGCAAGCCGAGCGTTTCGGAGCGCAGATTGAGCTGGGCGAAGTTACTAAAATTACCGACGAAGGCGCACATAAGCGGCTCGAAACCACCGGCGGCGACGTCCGCGCCCGGGCGGTGCTGATCGCCACCGGCAGCGACTACAAGAAGATCAACGTGCCCGGCGAGCAAGAATACTACGGCCGCGGCGTGCACTACTGTGCTACCTGCGACGGCGCCTTCTACCGCGAGAAACGCCTGGTGGTGGTCGGCGGTGGCAACTCGGCCGTGCAGGAGGCGATATTCCTGACGCGCTTTGCCTCGCACATCGACCTTTTAGTGCGCGGCGACAAATTCCGTGCCTCCGAAATCCTGCAGCACGAGCTCGAAAAGCACCAGGATAAAATTACCGTCCACATGAACACCACCACCGATGAAATCGTCGGTGAAGACAATAAGGTCGTAAAAGTCGTCGGCACCGACAAAGTAAGCGGCCAAAAGGTCGACTTTGAAACCGACGGTGTCTTCGTCTTTGTCGGCCTCAAGCCGAACAGTGAGTTTTTGCAAAGCACTGCCGTCGAGCTGGACGAAGTCGGCTTCGTCAAAACCAATGAGCACCTCGAGACGGCTATCCCCGGTGTGTTCGCAGCCGGCGACATCCGCTCAGGCGCCACCATGCAGATCGCGACCGCCACCGGCGAGGGCGCCACAGCAGCGCTGCGTATCCGCGAATACCTCGAAGCCCGCGCCCGCGAGCACGCCGACTAGTATAATCAAGGAGTACATTTTGAGTGTAGAACATCTTCAAAGTGATTTGATCAGTTACGATGCGAGGAACTGGTTGCACGCCGCAGGTTTTGAAACCGACAGGCACAACCTTGTCCACGTGCTCAAAACGGCCGGGAAGATCGCTGCTCAGGTAGAAGCCATTGATGATCAGCGGGAACCGGAGACGCCGCTTGATGCCACACTCGTGGCCGACCTGGCAATCGGGGCTTTGCGTTTTGCCAACAATGGAGGTTATGATCTTCAGAAAATAGTAGAAGCTCGCATGCAGGAACTGCATGAACGCGCTCATGGCCCAGGCGGCTAGTCGCCCGGTCTGTTACAATAAGAAGTACTAAGGAGGAGTTTGCATGAAAAAACAGGCTTTGATAATGATTGTAATTATTGTGGCGCTGGCAGGCGTCGTCGCCTTTATGGTGATGAGCAAAGACAAAGAAGATGGCGCGACGCAGCAAGTAACCTCGTCGACGGATGTGAAGAGTTCCGATCAGACAACCGACCAGCAGGCAAATACCAACTCCGGCACTGCCAGCCAGGCAACTGAGATCGCCATCGAGAATTTTGCCTATTCACCAGAGACGATCACCATCAAAAAAGGTACTACTATTACCTGGACCAACAAAGACAGCGTCGGCCACACCGTAACCGGTGAAGACGGCGGCCCGGACAGCGACTCGCTTGCCCAGGGCGAAAGCTACAGCTATACCTTCAATGAAGCCGGCAGCTTTTCATACTTCTGCAAACCGCACCCGAACATGAAGGCGACGGTTATCGTCACCGAATAAGCCGCTGCTAGCGCGCGTGCGGTAAAATCACTCTGCACTAAAACTCCGGCTCGCCGTTCGCGGCAAACGAGCCGGAGTTTTGCATGCGTCGCCGAGCCAGACAAAGACGCCGACAAAAGACAAGGCTAGACGCCCGGGTAGCCGGGGAAGTAATCGGTCACAATCCGGTGCGCGGGCGTGCCGGATTTTTTGAGGGCGCTTACGAACGACTCGACCATCGGTTCGGGGCCGGCCAGGTAGACCAGCGCTTCAGGCCGGCCGTCGATGGCGGCCAGGATATCATCGGCAGTTACGGGGCGTTCGGTGAAGCGCTGGAAGCCGCCGCCGCAGTAACCTTCAAACAGCTCGCTGAAGGCGACCTCAGATGGTGTGCGAGCGCCGTACAGCACCTGCACATCACGCTTTTCGCCGCGGTCGCTTAAGTATTTGACCATGCTGCGCATAGGTGTTACGCCGATGCCGCCGGCTACAAAAACCAGCGGGATGGATGTATCTTTAGGCAGAACGAAATCTCCGATTGGCTCGGAAAACATCGCCCGCGTGCCAACCGGCATGGCGGCCAGGGCACGCTTGAACGAGCTGCCGTTTTCGCTGGCGAACTTGGTTGTAATCGAGATCATCGGTTCCGAGGGAGAGCTGGACAGCGTAAACCAGCGCCGCTGACCCCGGTTGTCGTGATTGTCATGCAGCAAATAAAACTCTACGAACTGCCCGGCTACGTAACGGGCGGGCGTTTCTGGCGCAAACCAAAACGTTTTTATATTCTCGGCCGTGTCCTCAACATGGTCTAATCGTGCATACATACGTGATTCTAGTATAGTAGAGGTATGGATGATATCAAATTTCTAATGATCGATACGCGGGCGCGGGTCTATGCGCTGTGGGGCGTGCTCGTGACTGCGGGTTTCGTGGCGACGCATTATTACCAGCAGCATGCCATCAATGCCGTTTGGACTGCCATATTGGTGATCGCGTTTTACTTTATGTGGCGGGTAATGCCGCTGCGGGTACATCAGATGCAGAAGATCTTCTGGGCTTGGGCGGTGCCGATGGGCTTGGCGATGTCAATTTCGGGGCTGGTGTTTTATGTTGATGCGATAGCACCTTTGATCGGCCATCTGGGGGCATTCTGGCTGGCAGCAATGGCGGTCGGGTATGCCTTGAACGGTGTGGTCGACCCGCCGTCGGACTGGTATTGGTTTGCCGCTGCCATTAATGCCCTGGCGGCTGTGGCCTGCTGGCAAGTGACGGAGCTTATAGCCCAGCAGTATCTGGTCGCTGCGCTGGTGACGGCAGTGTCTATGGGCGCTTTGTGGTGGTTCCGTCCGCGTGTGTAAATGCGGCGAAGCGCTCAGGATGGTCGGTATACATGCCGATGCCCGGATACAGCCAGTGTAAAAATCGTGCCAGCCAGGGGTGGTTAACGGTGTAGACGATCAAGTCGAGTTCGTACCGCTTGCACAGCCGATAGGTAAGCGGGTTCAGCAGCCATACATTTAAGCTGACGCCGGTTGCGCCCATGGCGTGGGCATGCGCCACAATTTCGAACGGGCTGAAGTGCTCAAGCGGGTAGGTTTCGATGTCGGGGCGCAGCTCGTGCATGCGGCGGATATTGTCATGTTTGTAAGAAGTAATCGTGGCGCGGACGACCGGATGCCGGTCCAGCGTCGCCACGATTTCGTCGGCGCAGCCGCTGTCTTTGATGTCGAGCATGACGGGCTTTGTATCGCCAACCAGCTCGAAGACTTCATCCAGTGTCATAATATGTTGGCCGTTTTTGAGCGGTATGGCTTGCAGTTCGGCCAGGGTGGTGGTGTGAATGTTGACGTTGCGCGTCGCCACCCGCCCGGTGATATGGTCGTGCATGACGATTAAATGGCCGTCGCTGGTCATATGGATATCAAACTCGACCAGCTCAACCGGTTGCGCCAGACCGGCCAGGATGCTCTCGCGGCTGTTTTCCAGAGCCAAGCCGGCAGCGCCGCGGTGCCCGAAGATTCTCATGTAGTGATTGTAGCAGATGGTGGCTCCGGGGGCACGCTATCTGGTACAATACATGTCATACAGAAATTATCAGGTAACGAGGAGGCTCTCAAATGGCTGATTTTAACCAAGTTTTAACCCCGGGCGACTGGCAGAATGGCACCGTGATAACGGTCGTTGAGATTTCAAAAGGTTCATCGATGAAAATCGAGTGGGACCGTGAGCGGGCTTGCTTCATGCTTGACCGCGTCGAGCCCCAGATTTTTGCCAAGCCCTGCAACTACGGCTTCATTCCGCAGACGCTTGATGATGACGGTGACGAGCTCGACACCCTCATTATCACCGACGAACCGCTGCCGACCGGCATTTACATGGAGGCCAAGGTTATCGGTATCCTGCAGTTTGAAGACGACGGCGAAGCCGACCACAAGGTTGTGGTCGTACCTGCCGACGACCGTCACACCGGCGACCGCATCAACTCGCTCGAAGACCTCGGCGAGCGCTGGAAGCAACAGATCGAGCATCACTTCACCCATTACAAAGATCTCAAAAAGCCGGGTTCGACCAAAGTGCTCGGTTGGGGCGACGTTACAGAAGCCAAAAAGATCATCGAAGAATCGATTAACCGCTGGAACAACAAGTAGCCGATGCGCACCTTCGTCGTTACGAAAGTCTTTATT
Organism: uncultured bacterium; assembly: GCA_965652795.1. GTDB lineage: Bacteria > Patescibacteriota > Saccharimonadia > Saccharimonadales > UBA4665 > CBFGXJ01. The sequence continues at coordinate 65,535 of CBFGXJ010000001.1, read as the reverse complement.
GTTAACGATGCCGGCAAACTGCTGACGATCCGGCGCAGCGAAACCGACGACCGCCGGCCGCTGGAATGGGATTTCCCGGGCGGCTGGCTGGAGGAGGGCGAGCAGCCGATGGATGCCGTCATCCGGGAGGCAGAGGAAGAAACCGGCCTGCAGATACGTGATCCGCAGCTAATGCATGGCCAAACTGAAGTTACTCAGCACGGCAGCGGTACCTGGATATTCTTCGTTGCCCGGGTAGAAGGCGAGCCTGAGGTTACGCTCAGCTTTGAGCACGACCAGTACAAGTGGGATGAACCGGCGGCAGTTTTGGCGCAAATGAAGTACCATCGTCAGATCATGCCGCTCGAATATGCCATCGAGCATGATTTACTGTAAACCGGTTGCGTTTTAGGGCAGGGCTGACTACAATACCTTAAAAGGGCTAATGCTTTAGGGTAAGTGGAGGATGTTCGTATGAAGACACGGGTAGCGATTAACGGTTTTGGCCGGATTGGGCGTAACGCCTTTAAGGTGGCGTTTGCGCGCAGCGATATCGAAATCGTAGCCGTGAACGACCTGACCGACAACCGCACGCTGGCTCATCTGCTCAAACATGACAGCAACTACGGCGCCTATGACCACGAGGTTTCATTCGACGAAGAACACATAATCGTAGACGGCCATAAGATCAAAGTGCTGGCGCAGCGCGACCCGGCACTGTTGCCCTGGAAAGACCTTGCCGTCGACGTCGTCATCGAGTCGACCGGATTTTTTGTCGACCCGGCCAAGGCTCGCGCTCACATCGACGCTGGTGCCAAGAAAGTCGTTATCAGTGCGCCTGCCAAGGGTGAAGGCGCTACGACTGTCGTATTAGGCGTTAACGAAGACAAACTAGAAGGCGGCAGCGACATAATCAGTAACGCCTCGTGCACGACCAACTGTATTACCCCGGTCGCAGCGGTCATTGAGGCAAACTTCGGCATTGAAAAAGCCATGATGACGACCGTGCACAGTTATACCGCCAGCCAGGTGCTGCAGGACGCGCCGGCCAAAGACCTGCGCGAGGCCCGCAATGCGGCTGAAAACATCGTGCCCACCACCACCGGCGCTTCGATTGCCGCCGGTAAGGCCCTGCCAGCGCTGGAAGGCATCTTTGGCGGTATGAGCGTTCGCGTTCCGACGCCCGTCGTGTCGCTGAGTGACTTCGTCATTATCACTAAGCGCAAAGTAACGGTCGAAGAAGTCAATGAAGTCTTTAAAAAAGCCGCCAAAGAACCGTATTACCAAGGTATTCTGGATGTAACCGAGGAAGAACTGGTGAGCAGCGACTTTATCGGCAATAGCCATTCTGCCATTGTAGACCTGAAACTGACGGCCGTTATCGGCGGCAATATGCTTAAAGTAGTAGCGTGGTACGACAACGAATGGGGTTACAGCAACCGCCTGGTTGAAGTAGTGGCAGATGCCGGACGTTTGTTGCACAGTAAAAAGTAAGTTCCTAAAAAGGGTCAGCCATCTAGGCACGGCTGACTTTTAGGAAGGGAAGCGGGCACCCACAATGAAACTATACATCGGCGCCGATCACAACGGCTTCGAGCTAAAACGGATCCTGACAGATGCATTGCAAAAGACAGGCTTCGAGATTCATGACGAAGGCGATAAAGCGCTGGACCCGGACGATGATTTTCCTCAGTTTGCAGAGCGTGTAGTGCGCGCCATGCAGGCATCGGACGATCCGGACCCGCGTGGTATTCTCATCTGCGGTTCGGGCCAGGGTATGTGTATGGCAGCGAACCGATTCAAGGGCATTCGAGCCAGTCTGATCTGGGAGGCCGATGAATCGCGGGCGGCTCGCAATGATGACGACAGTAACGTACTCTGCTTACCCGCCCGGTCGCTAACTCCCCAAGAAGCGATAGATATTGCCGAAACATGGCTGGCTACACCGTTTGCGGGCGCTGCCCGATATAAGCGGCGCATCAAAGAGCTTGATCAGCTCGGGTAGATTTGGTAAATAGAGCGTAATGTTATATAATTATTAAAATGACCATTCATTCTAATGCTCCTGAAGGTGGCTCGGGGGCTGATTTCGCTGTTGCGCCTGACTCTGGTTTCGTGAGGAACCATGACGGATTCATGGCGCGCTATACTAGCCGCCATGATCATGCCGAATATCTCCGCAAATCCGCTCAGGCGGAAAAGCCCAGAACTAGCGCGGGCCGCAGAATAATTGGTGCGTCCACCGTTTTGGTGGCAGTCGTAATGGCAGGCGCCACCGCAAACGCTGTCGCGCCGGAAGAAAAAGTCGGTGCCGGAATAGCAGCGGGCGAAGGAAGGGTAGCGCGAGTCGGCAGGCCTGTCGGCTCGGTCAGTATTCCTGAGAGCGTCCGCACCAAGTCTGGGGCGGTGGTGTCGATTCAGACTCCGGGCCAGGCAACAACCGGGCTGCGCCTGGGCAATCAGATAACTGCCTACAGTTACGATGCTATTCCGATGGATCCGCTCACTAACCTGCAATGCGGATCGGTACGGGTTGAGGGCCAAAACGCAGCTGGACAGCCAGTGAGCGGCGCGGCCAAGCATACCATTACCAATGCAGGCCGCCAGCTCGCCTTCGCTTTTCATGGGGAAGGTACGACCGCTGATACCGGATCGGTTGCTGCATTGCCGGCAACACCGCCACGTACGCGGCCCGGGGACGCAGCCTACGTTATTACCCAGCAAAAGCAGCCCGATGGCAGTTACCGGCCGATTATTCAGCCGGCTGTTGCGCTGGGGGTGACAGACTCGCCGGATTGGCCGGCCTTTGCCCTGCAAGAAAGCGGTGCGTCGCAACTTGGCAAGCCTGACGCCGGGACTGAAGACAAGCTTACCTATGAAGGCGCTGTGGTTTTTGACGAACGCGGCTTCCTGATCGGCCTTGTAAGAGGCGCTGCACATATGCCGTCCGAGCACGCGTCGGCCGCGACGGGCACGCGTATCCAGGGTGCGGACTCCGTCGATGTGTTGTCGGCCCAAATGATAACGCAGGCAGTCATGCATGAAACATTTGACAGTCTACGACCCGGCTCTCTCAGTATGCTACCCGTGTGCAGCTCGCACAAATAGACGTGCAAATCACAGGCATAAGCGGTATGCTAGTACTATATGGCAGCCACGATTTGCCCGTCCGTGACCGCACGGGACGCTACGGAGTATCGTCACCAGATGCATCGTCTGGCCTCGTTTGCGACCCGTATTCATATTGATGTCGCTGACGGCATCTTCACGCCGGTCAAATTGATGTCGCTCGATCAAGTCTGGTGGCCAGGCGGCGTGCGGGCTGACTTGCACGTCATGTACAAGCGGCCGTTCGACCATGCCAAACTCTATTTGGGCTTAGTGCCGCAGATGGTGATCGTACATGCCGAGGCTGATGGCGACTTCGTACCGTTTGCCGAGCTGATGCACCGGCATGGTATAGAGGTGGGAATTGCCCTCAAGCAAGAAACGCCGGTCGAGCTGATCCGTCCGGCGCTGGCGATGATCGACCATGTCCTGGTGTTTTCCGGTGACCTGGGGCGGTTCGGCGGCCAGGCTGATCTTAGTTTGCTCGATAAAGTTGCTGAGCTGAAGCGCCTCAAACCACAGCTGGAAATCGGCTGGGACGGCGGTATCAACGACCAAAACGCCCAAGCGCTGGTGCGCGGCGGCGTCGAGGTGCTAAACACCGGCGGTTTTATCCAGCATGCCGACCATCCGGCACTCGCCTACCAGGCTCTGTACAAGCAAGTGCTTTAACGGTACTATTAAGCATAAGCAAACCTATACGTAAGAGGCGGCGCAATGAGGCAGATTTATTCGATTGACGAGCTGGAACGAGTGGCGAACGACATCCGCCAGGACATCATAAAGATGCTTTTGAAGGCGGGCAGCGGCCATGCTGGCGGGCCGCTCGGGCTGGCCGATATCTTTACGGCGCTCTATTTTAATGTGTTGAAGCACGATCCGGCCAAGCCCGATTGGAACGAGCGCGACATGCTTATTTTAAGCAACGGGCATTGTAATCCGGTGCAGTACGCCGCCATGGCGCACGCCGGGTATTTCGACCGCAAAGAACTCATGACCTTGCGTCAGCTGGGCTCACGCCTGCAAGGCCACCCGGAACGCACCAAGTTGCCCGGCCTGGAAACCACCAGCGGCCCCTTGGGCTGCGGCCTCAGCCAGGCGGCCGGCATGGCGCTGGCTATGCGTATGGACAGCCAGCATCACCGATGGGTATACTGCATTACCGGCGACGGCGAGCTGAACGAAGGCAATATTTGGGAAGCTGCTATGCTGATCGGCAAGTACAAGCTGAGCAATCTGATCGCCATCGTCGACCGCAACAACATCCAGATTGACGGCCCGACAGAGGTCGTTATGCCGCTGGAGGACCTGCACGCCAAGTGGGAATCGTTCGGCTGGCACGTGCTAGAGATTGACGGCAATGATGTCGAGGCGGTAATCGACGCCTGCCAGATGGCCAAGGCGATCGTTGAAAAGCCGGTTGTCATCATCGCACACACGATTCCTGGCAAGGGCGTCGACTTTATGGAATACGACTTCCACTGGCACGGCGGCGCGCCGAATGACGAACAAGCCAAACTGGCGCTGAAGGAACTGCGCACCTTGCGCGGCAAGATCAATAGTGAGGGGTACGACAATGAGTAAAACGGCGAGCGACATGCATTTGATCGACGATCTGCGCGACAAAGACATTAAAAAAGAGGCCAACCGCAAGGGCTTCGGCCGAGGGTTATTAGAAGCTGGCAAGCGCGACGAGAATGTCGTCGCGGCCTGTGCCGACCTCACCAATTCAACTACCATAAACATCTTTGCCGAGGCGTTCCCGGCGCGATATGTTGAGATCGGCATTGGCGAGCAGAACCTCGTCACCGTCGGTTCGGGCCTGGCGGCAATGGGCAAAATCCCGTTCGTGGCCAGCTATGCGGCTTTTTGCCCGGGCAGGTGTTGGGAGCAAATCCGCACAACCATATGCTTGAACGACCGGCCAGTCAAAGTGATCGGCGCTCATGCCGGCGTCAGTGTCGGGCCGGACGGGGCGACCCACCAGATGCTGGAAGACATCGCCATTATGCGAAGCCTGCCCAACATGGTCGTGCTGGCACCCTGCGACAGCGTTGAAGCTGAAAAAATGACTCTCGCCATGGCGCTCGACAAACGTCCCAACTACATGCGCCTGGCGCGCGAGGACACGCCGGTGTTTACGACCGCCAAAACGCCATTTGAGATCGGGAAAGCCTATGTCTACCGCGAGGGCAGCGACCTGACCCTGATCGCCACCGGTACGATGACCTACCAGGCAATGGTCGCCGCCGAAATGCTTGCCAAAGACGGCATTTCGGCTGAGGTCATCCATGTGCCCACTATCAAGCCGCTCGACGAACGCACCATTCTGGAGAGCGTCAAGAAGACCGGCCTGGTAGTTACCGCCGAGGAAGCGCAAATTACCGGTGGTTTAGGCGGCGCGATCGCCGAGCTGCTGGCCGAGCAGCTGCCAACGCCGATGCGACGCGTCGGCATGAAGGATCACTTCGGCGAGTCCGGCGCACCGGACGAGCTGCTCGAATACTTCGGCCTTACTGCCACGCACATTGCACTGGCGGCCCACGCCTTACTTGACAAACACCGGGCTCGCCGCGGAAAATAACCATAAGTCTTTATAAACAGCATCTCGGGAGGGGCACCATGAATCAAAAATTGCTTGAGGACATCGTTACGGCGTTATTAGCATCGGGCAAGGGCCTTCTGGCGGCAGACGAAAGCAACGCTTCATGCCAGAAACGCTTCGATGCCGTGCATGTGCCCTGCACTGAGGCGACCCGCCGCGAATACCGTGAACTACTCCTCACTACACCCGATGCCGAGCAGTATATGAGCGGCGTCATTATGTTCGACGAAACGTTCTGGCAGTCTACCAGCCGCGGTCAGGTCTTCCGCGAGTACGTCAAAGCGCACGGCATCGTGCCCGGCATAAAGGTTGATAAAGGCCTGGTTGATCTACCGGGCTTCCCCGGCGAAAAGGTCACCCAAGGCCTTGACGGCCTGCCGGCCGAAATGGACGTGTATGAAGGCGCCGGCGCCAAATTTGCTAAATGGCGGGCGGTCATCACCATCGGTGACGGCATTCCGACCGACGAGTGTATCGGTGCGAACACCTATACGCTGGCTCGGTACGCCCGCATCTGCCAGGATGAGAATATTGTTCCGATCGTCGAGCCGGAAGTGCTTTTCGAGGGCACGCACAGTATCGAGGACTGCGCACGGGTAATGGCGCACGTCTTTGACATCCTATTCCAGACCATGCGGGCCTTCCGCGTGCATCTGCCCGGCGCGATCCTGAAAACCAGTATGGTGTTGCCGGGCAAAGACAGCGGTGTGGCGATCAACCATGACGATGTGGCGGAGCGCACGGTACGCGTCTTGCATGAGCACGTGCCACATGAACTGGGCGGCGTGGTCTTCCTAAGCGGCGGCCAAACGACACGCGACGCATTTATAAACCTCAATCGTATCCAGCGGCGTGAACCGCACCCGTGGCCGATGACGTTCTCGTACTCGCGCGCGCTGCAAGACCCGGTCTTAAAGGCTTGGGCCCGCGACCGCGCCGAAAAGCGCGAGGCGCAAGAACTCTTTTTACATCAGCTCGCTCTTGCCAGCAGCGCAACGCGCGGCGAGCTTGACGAGGCTAGTCTCGACCGCGACGACTTCGTCTCGCATGCGCAGGACATTTAGGGTATACTTTGAAGCATAAGCGAATAGATAACAGATAACATGCCAAGCGAAAAGGGGATGGGCTCATGTCAAAACTTGATATCTTAAGCATCGGGGATGTCGTAACCGACGCCTTTATTAAGTTTTTTGACGATGCCGGTCATGTCATTGAGGACGACAAGGGCAAGTGGCTGGCAATTCCGTTTGCTACTAAGATCCCGTTTGACCACGTCGAGGTAGTCAAGGCCGTCGGCAACGCTGCCAATGCGGCCGTCGCCTTCGCTCGGCTGGGGCTGAAAACCGGCTTTGTTACCAATGTCGGCGGCGACCTGGAAGGCCATGAGATCATCCGCGAATTGGGCCGCAACAAAGTCGACACCACCTTCGTACGCATCAACGCCCGTAACAAAACCAACTACCACTATGTCTTGTGGTACAAAGACGAGCGCACCATTCTCATCAAGCACGAGGAATACGATTACCGCTGGCCCCACATCCGCAAAGACGAGATCCCGCGCTGGGTGTACTTCAGTTCCATCAGCAAGCACGCGCTTGATTACCATGATGAAGTCCTGGAGTGGCTACAGGAGCACCCCGAGGTGCACCTCGCGTTCCAGCCGGGCACCTTCCAGATGCAAGCAGGCGTGGAGCGGCTGCAGGGCCTGTACCGGCGTACCGACGTGCTGGTACTGAACCGCGAAGAAGCCGCCTTTGTGGGTGGCGGCAATGTCGAAGACGTCAACGATCTCATCAACAGGCTGCATGCACTTGGCCCGCAGGTGGTCGTGGTGACGGACGGCCCACGGGGCGCTTACGCCTCGGACGGCACTAACCGCTACACCATGCCGCTGTACCCTGACCCGGCACCGCCGGTCGACCGCACCGGTGCCGGTGACTCGTTTGCTTCTACCTTTGTGGCTGCGCTGGCCAAAGGCTACAGTCTGGAAGACTCGTTGCGCTGGGCGCCGGTGAACTCGATGAGCGTTGTGCAGAAAGTTGGTGCTCAGGCTGGCCTGCTCAAAGAGAAAGAGCTGCAAGCCTGGCTGCACCGGGCACCGCAAAACTATCACCCTGTGCGCTTCTAACATTTGGGAATAGCTTTTGCACTTTGTTCGCTGAGGTTCGGAAAGGCTTGCTATAGTATAGGTATGTCTTCAGGGATTCCTCTTACTATAGAAAGAACCGCCCAGTATACGGCCTTGGATCCGAAGTCTCAGATTGAGGTAGAGCACAGTTTTTTGGCATATCAATCCAGAATAGCCAACATGCAGGATGCCCAATCTCCACCGGAAGGTATCGATGGCAGCCCTGTCAAAGCATATCGGTATGCCGCCCAAATGCTTATAGACCAATTGCCGATTCAGCATGCAGATTTTTCCGTAAAAAGAGATATGAGCATGCAGCATTCTTTGCAAGGCCGTTGGACAGCTGGTGAGACATATGACGCGTCGGAGGCGGCGGGACAGCCGCTTACGGTCACGGCAGCGGCATCAATGCTGGTAAGCAGACAAATGCCCCATGCTATGTTCAACCAAGTTGAAGCGGCCGTGGCGATTATTGACGGTAAACTGGCGTCGTGGCACAAAACGCAGTCTATACTAGGGGTAAGTGGCAAGCGGGTACGGCTTGGGCATAGAACGGGTCGCGTGGGGTACGACTTTAAAGGCGCTCGGGTGCACCGGGATTTACGGGCTGCCCTCGGCCAGTATTTACTTAGGCCGGAAGCTTGTAGCATGCAGGGTGACCTGTATTTGACGTTTAAACGGGGTAGCACGCCTATTTATAATTGCAGCGCTGCTAGTTTAAGCGTGGCCGGCGAGTATGGCAGCGAAGCGGATGGCACTCAGTTTGACGATATCGTGCGGCGGTTGAAGCTGTTTGGATCGCTGTTCGAGTGCATGCCCCTTGACGAGTATCAACAGGTATCCCAATAACTACCAGCATTTTGCCAACATCGCCCCGCTTATGCTAATCTAAGAGGGAAATGACACGGTATTTGTCGCAAAGTTTGGGGGCCCAGGAACCGATGTTCGGGCATAGTATTGAGGAGCTCGAGCGCGCCAGCGGCCGCCCCAGCGCCGACATCCGTTTGAGTGCCGAGGTTATGCAGCTGGCCCGCACCAAGATTGCCGAGCTGGGGCTTGATCCGTCGGATACGACCGGCCCGGAGCTCTATGGCGCCTTGCACGAACGACTGCGCCGCGATGAGACCGCCGTCCGGGAAGCTCTGCAGATCGACAGCGATGCGTCGGCTAGCCAGGTGCTGTCGCGCGTGCGCCAGTTCGTGGCTTCACATGATGCCCGCGGCCGCTGCTTTGCGCTGAAAGCAAGTGTCGCCAAGCGCTTGCTCAAGAAAAAACCGCCGAAGGCGGCCATGAAGGCCTTGGGCTACCGCTCGGTTGACTCCATGCTGAAGCACGAGCCGCTCGCGCAGGTGCTGGCGCTTGCCAAGCTCGCTGAATCCGCCTCATGGCACCGCGCCTACCACGCCCAGTACGCCAAGTTGCAGTCTACCGACTTTGAAAGCCGGGATATCACCGTGCTCTTTCCCGATGCCAGCCGCTGGTCGAAGGCGTGTGCCCAGTATGTGACGCAAGCAAAGCACAATATCTTGTATTTTAAAGAGTTGGGTGCCGTGGTGCTGCTGCCTCTCGAGGCGCAGGTTGACGGCCTGGCTGTCACCAGTCTGTTAATGACCTTCACGTACCTCAACGATATACGGGCCTACAGCTCGTACATGAAGCTGCAGCAGGTGCGCGGCGACTTCGGCGCAGTTATACGCGCCACGCTGGATAGCGAGCCATATACTTCGGCCCGATTGGTCGGCCAGCCGGTGCCGTGGCGGATGATCCAGCAATATTATGCCCGGACCAAAGAGCGCTACCACCCCGAGGTGTTCGAGCCGCATGTCCAGCCGGATGATCTGGCCTGGCATCATGCCGAGGACGCTCTGGCGGAAGTTGCGCCGGCACTCAGTTTTTGGCAGGGCACGCAGCACCTGTGCGCGCTGCACGAGGGTAAGCCGGTATCTTTTAATATGCTCGATGTCGCGCTCAGCTTCTGCAACCACCTGCCGTTCGCGGACCGCATCGTGCATTACGTGCGCGACCGGCTCTGGCACGAGCTTATGATGCGCTATTTGAATCAGGAAAATCTGGAGGCGGCTGTTGCCGGCCAGCTGTCGCGCGAGCTGGTGCCCGAACAAGCATTAGCGCAAAACTAAAAAGTCGGGTACACTTAAGCCTAGTATGACGAACGATTTAAAAGATTTAAAAGAACTTCGCTATTCTATCTGTGTATCCGGTGCGGCGGCCGGAGTAACTGTAAAGCTGTCACGCGGGCTGGCTGAGCGTGTCGGCGAGGCTATCGCCAAAGAAGGCCACATTATTACCACCGGTGCGACCGTTGGGTTGCCTTATTATGCCGCTTACAAGGCTAAGCAGGCCGGCGGTACCAGCATCGGTTTTTCGCCGGCGAACTCGATCATCGAGCACATGCGCAAATACCGCTTGCCGCAAGATGTCTTCGACTTCATCAACTTTACCGGCTTGAACTACGTGGGCCGCGACCTCTACCTGGTGCAATCCAGCGATGCCGTCATCACTATTGGCGGCCGGTTCGGTAGTTTGCACGAGTTTACCTCGGCGCTCGAAGCCCGCAAGCCGTGCGGCGTGCTATTAGGCAGCGGTGGCGCGGCCGACCTTATACCGGAGCTTATGAAGCTGCAACCGTCATTTAACGATTTGGTGGTTTTTGACGATGATCCAGAGCGGTTAGTTACAAAAATCGTTAAGATTCTCGACAAAAAATACGCCGCGCTGCGCCGTGATTTAAAGAATCACGATCAACATTGGTACTTAAACCGCGAGTCCGAACAAAATCCGCCGCCAAGAGCAGGGTAACAAATGGAATATGAGGAGCCGGCCATGAATAAGAACGATAAGAAAAAGCTTGCCCTCACTGAAATTGTTTTGATCGTTATTGGCACCATCGGTCTCTTGGTGGTAATTTGGCTGGCGTGGTTGGGGCCGGAGCGCGCAAGCCAAGCCGTGCGGGACTATGAAGCTTGCAGCGCACAGGAAGGCAGCACCTTGCAAATGTCGGCGCCGCCGGTGTGCGTAACCCGCGACGGAAAACGCTATGTCGGTCCGAAATAAACGTATGTAAATAAAGGAGAAACAATGATAAAAAATCAGAGCGGCTTTAGCCTTTTGCATGGGCTGGTAATAGTACTGGTCGTAGTATTGGTGGCTGGCGCAGGCTGGTTTGTCTGGGACCGCAACAATACTGAAGAAGATAACCAAAAACAGCAGAAAACTGCAAATCAAATTGATGCTGCCAGCAAGGACCTCATGGACGGAAAGCCTTGGAGAGAAGAGAAAAAACCGGTTGAGAATACTACTGAAGTCAAAGATGGATTCCTGGTTGTCAAGGACTGGAATGTACGCTTCCAGCCAGGTCTGGCGCTGAAAGCAGATAACATTATCGTTACTGAAGTTATCCATTATCCGGATCAAGCCGTAGAAACATATAGTTTTACGACTAAAGCGGCGGCTGCTATCGAGGGGTGCGCCAGCAGCAGCCAAGCAAGTCTAACCCGATCCAAAACTAACATTAGCCTCTGGGAAAAAGAAGGCTCAAAGCCCATCAAGCTTGGCGGCTATGTATATTACGTGGGTCGGGCGAACGGCAGCTGTGCGATGAGCGCCAGCATTAGTGAGCAACAGCAGCAAGACCTGGCAGTGGCGCGCAACGGCATTGGCGACGGCTTGGAGTTGCTGGAAGCCAACTAACACGGGTTGCATACCCCAGGCAATAAAAGAGGCAAGCGAAAAAGCTGGCCTCTTTTGCTACAATATAATGATGACTACGTTCAACCTCGCAGGTAATTTTACGCCCAGCGGCGATCAGCCGGCAGCAATCCGTCAATTAACGGATGGTCTGCAAAAGGGCGACAAGCACCAGACCCTCTTGGGTGTCACTGGCTCCGGCAAGACATTCACGATGGCGAATATCATTCAGAATGTCCAGCGGCCAACGCTTGTATTGAGCCACAACAAAACGTTGGCGGCGCAGCTCTACGCCGAGTTCAAAAACTTCTTCCCCGATAACGCGGTGCATTATTTCGTCAGCTACTTCGACTATTACCAGCCGGAGGCCTACATCGCCCGTTCCGACACGTACATCGAGAAAGACAGCCAGATCAACGAAGAAATCGACCGCTTACGTCACGCCGCCACCGGCGCGCTGCTGTCCCGGCGCGATGTCATCATCGTGGCCAGCGTCAGCTGTATCTACGGCATCGGTTCGGTCGAAGATTACGACGGTTTGTCGATTCGCATTAAAACCGGTGAGCGCCGCTTGCGCGACAAGTTCATGCGCCAACTGACCGACATCCAGTACCAACGCAACGACATCGACTTCCACCGCAGCACCTTCCGCGTCCGCGGCGATGTAGTTGACGTCTTCCCGGCCGGCGAAGAGCTGGCCTACCGGGTCGAGTTTTTTGGCGACGAAATTGAGCGGATCATCAAGATCGACCCGCTGACCGGCGAGATCCTAGGCAAGCCCGACACGCTGACAATCTTCCCGGGCTCGCACTACGTCACCCCGCACGACAAACTCAAGGTAGCCTTAGGCCGGATCGAGCAAGAGCTGAATGAACGCGTGGCGCAGTTCAAGATGGAAGGCAAATTGGTCGAAGCGCAGCGGCTCGAGCAGCGGACGCGCTTCGACCTCGAAATGCTGGAAGAAACCGGCTTTGTGAAGGGGATCGAAAACTACTCGCGTTACCTCACCAACCGCGCGCCGGGCGAGCAACCGGCCACTTTGCTGGATTACTACCCTGATGATTACCTGCTGTTGGTCGATGAATCCCACATGACCATCCCGCAGATCCGCGGTATGTACAACGGCGACCGGGCGCGCAAGGAGGTCTTGGTCGAGCATGGGTTCCGCTTGCCGTCGGCGCTCGACAACCGGCCGCTGACGTTCGTTGAATTTGAAAAACACGTCAACCAGGCCGTGTATGTCAGCGCTACGCCGGCCGAATACGAGCTGAGCCGCAGTCCGGAGCCCGCCCAGCAGGTCATCCGTCCGACCGGCTTGCTCGACCCGCTTATCGAGGTCCGGCCGATCGACGGCCAGATCGATGACCTGATCGCCGAAATCCGCGCTACCATCCACAAGCACGAGCGCGTGCTGGTAACCACCCTTACTAAACGCATGTCGGAAGACCTGACCGAGTACCTCCAGGAGCTGAATATTAAAGTCGCCTACCTGCACAGCGACGTCGATACGCTGGACCGCACCGACATTTTAAGGGATCTCCGCCTTGGCGTGTACGATGTGCTCGTCGGCATCAACCTGCTGCGCGAAGGACTCGACCTGCCCGAAGTCTCATTGGTTGCCATTCTTGACGCCGACAAAGAAGGCTTCCTGCGCAGCGAGCAGGCCTTGATCCAGACCGTCGGCCGCGCCGCCCGCCACCAGGACGGCCGGGTCATCATGTATGCCGACCGCATCACCGCCAGCATGCAAAGGACCATCGACGAAACCGCCCGCCGCCGCAGCATCCAGGAAGCCTACAACAAAGAGCATGGTATTACACCGACGACGGTTAAAAAGGCGATTGAGAAGGGCTTGCGCCCCGACCTGCCCGAAGGCGCTTCACCTGCCAAAGACAAGAAAAAGATCGACCTCAAGAAAATCCCCAAAGACGAGTACAAAACGCTCCTCAAAGAACTCACCGGCCAAATGGACCTGGCAGCCGCCAACCTGCAGTTCGAGCAAGCCGCCGAGCTGCGCGACCTTATTGCCGAAATTAAGAAGAGGATGTAATATCATCTAATCTTCCAAGACACCCTTTTAATCTGATATAGTAAGGTAAATATGACGCAACTAACACGGGACGACGTAGTACAATTAGCCCGGCTGGCCCGGCTTGACCTAACCGAAGAAGAAATTGAGGCCTACCGCACGCAGCTCAGTGCCATCCTCGATTATGTCGCGCAGCTGAGCGAGGCCGACGTAGACGGTCTGAAGCCGACCTCGCAGGTTACCGGCCTTAAGAATGTGACGCGCGAGGATACGGTTATTGATTACGGCGTGAGTCCGGCCGATCTGTTGCGCGGCGCACCCCAAAGCCAGGACGGTCACATCAAAGTAAATAGGATGATTGCATAACCGTATGAGCCAGTGGTTACCGATTGATGAAATTGCCAAACGGGTGCAAAGCGGCGAGTTGAAGGCGGCCGACCTGGTGGAGCAGGCGCTGCGGACGATCGAAGAAAAGAAAGAATACGACGCAATTATTTCGCTGACGGCCGACCGCGCCCGGGAGCGGGCTGCCGCCATCGACGCCAGCGCCAAGGCCGGCAAGGAGAAAGGCCGCCTCGCCGGCGTGCCCTTCATCGCTAAAGACAACTTTTTGACATTTGGCGGCGAAACCACGGCTGCCAGCAATATATTGCGCGGATTTACGGCGCCGTATCAGGCGACGGCCGTGGAGCGGTTGGAGGCCGAGGGGGCAATTTGCGTTGCAAAAGCCAACTTGGATGCCTTTGCTCATGGCACATCGACGGAAAACAGCGATTTTATGACCACCAAAAATCCGCACGACAAGACTCGTGTACCTGGCGGCTCGTCGGGCGGTTCGGCCGCGGCTGTCGCATTGGACATGGCGCCATTTGCGCTTGGCACCGACACCGGCGGTTCGATCCGTCATCCGGCCAACTTCTCTGGGTGCGTGGGGTATAAGCCGACGTACGGCTTGGTGTCGCGTTCGGGCGTGGTGGCCATGGCCAGCAGTACCGACACTATCGGCGTACTAGCGCGTACTTCTAGCGATACCGCAGCCGTAATGGATGTTCTGGCCGGCCGGGATCCGCTTGACGGCACGACGATTGAGCGTGACCCTGCCGGGTACGCCGATCTGCCGCTTGATCTAGCGGGCAAAAAAATCGGCGTTATCAAAGAATACATGGGCGACGGGGTCAATCCGGACGTCAAGGCCTGCGTGCAGGCAGCAATCGACAAACTGCGCAGCGCAGGGGCCGAAGTACAGGAAGTGAGCTTGCCGTCGTTGCCGCTCGCCCTGGCTGTGTATTACATTATCGTACCAGCCGAAGTGAGTAGTAATTTGAGCCGGTACGACGGTCAGCGGTATGCGTACAGCGCTCAGGACGCTGCCGACCTCAATGAAAGCTACGTTAAAACCCGCGGCCAGGGTTTCGGCAAAGAAGCCAAACGGCGGATTATGATCGGCACCTACGTGCTTTCAAGCGGGTACTACGATGCATATTACCGCAAGGCTCAGACCGTTCGCACCAAGCTTATCAACGAATTCAACGAGATTTTCAAACAAGTCGACTTTCTTGCCGGGCCGGTCACGCCTGGCACTGCCTTCAAAATCGGAGAAAACGTCGGCGATCCGCTCAAAATGTATCTCGAAGATATCATGACCGTGGCAGTTAACTTGGTGGGTATTCCTGGAATCAGTATTCCAGCCGGTACTGTCGACGGGTTGCCGGTCGGGTTGCAGCTAATGGCGCCCCAACGCGCCGACCGCCAGCTGCTGGGCCTTGCTAAAGCCGCCGAAGAGGTACTGGCATGATCGGTACGATTATCACCATCGGCATTGTCGTGTTGAGTGCCGCAGTTTTTTTGGGTTCGCTGTATTTTTTCTTCCGGCGGATGCCGCGCCGGCGCGCCCTTAAACAGCAGTATTTCGTTGAGCGCTGGCAGCAGCTGCAAACCATGCTGCGCGACAAAACAGCCTGGCGCGACGCGCTGATGCAAGCCGACACCTTGCTGGATGAAGCCCTCAAGAAAAAGCGCGTCCGCGGCAAAGGTATGGGCGAACGGCTCGTAAAGGTGCAGCGCATGCTGAGCGACAACGACGGCGCCTGGTTCGGCCATAAACTGCGCAATAAGGTCGAGCAGGAGCCTGATACCAAACTGAAAGAGAAGGATGTAAAACAAGCTCTGGTGGGCATCCGCCAGGCCTTGAAAGATTTAGGAGCATTGCCGGATGGTCAGCAGCGAAACAAGAAGTAAATATATCGTTACCATTGGCATCGAATGCCATGTGCAGCTGAAGACGGCCACAAAGTTATTCGCGGCGGTCGGCAACGACGCCCGCGACGCGGCTCCCAATACACTCATCAGCCATATCTGTTTCGGCTTGCCCGGTGCCTTGCCGGTGCTCAACAAAGAAGCTCTCCATCTTGCTATGCGTGCCGCGTTCGCGCTTAATACCGAGCCGCAAAAGTACAGTTATTTCGAGCGCAAACATTATTTTTATCCTGATTTGCCGATGGGGTACCAGATATCACAGCTGGCTAAACCGATCATTGTCGGCGGTGATGTTGCAGTAACTGTAGACGGTGAAGCCAAGACGATCCGCATCAACCGCGTACAGATCGAAGCCGATGCCGGCAAGAGCACCCATCCGCAGGGCGCCGATTACAGCTTGGTCGACCTCAACCGCGCCGGTACGCCACTGCTTGAAATCGTCTCCGAACCGGACATGCACACTGCCGCCGAGGCCAAAGCGTACGCCCGCGAGCTTTACCTGCGCATGCGCTACGCCGACGTCTCAGATTGCAATCTGTACTACGGCAACATGCGCTTCGATGTGAACGTCAGCGTCAGCACCGATCCTCAGAAGTGGGGCACGCGCACCGAAACCAAGAACCTCAACTCCTTCCGGGCCGTCGAAAAAGCCATCGAGTACGAGATCACCCGCCAGATCGAGCTTAAGGAAAAAGGCGGTGAAGTCATCCAGGAAACCCGCGGTTGGGACGATGCCAAACAACGCACCTTTACCCAGCGCACCAAAGAAGACGCCCACGACTACCGCTACATGCCCGACCCGGACATCCCGCCGATTGAACTGGACGATGCAGCCATCGCTGCCGTTGAAGCCGAAATGCCGGTCATGCCCGCCGAATGGCGTGCCCGTCTGAGCGGCCTGGGCCTGGACGAGCCCGCCATGGAAACATTGCTGGAGGCCGAGCTGGACGACGAAGCAATCAGCTACCTGGCGCTTATCCAGGAGTCGGCAGACGACAAGGAGTTTGCGAAAGCGCTCGCCAACTGGTTCGTCAACCTCGAAATCCCGCTGCGCAGCGACGAGTCGACCGCGCCCAAGGCCGATGCGCTCACCAACCAAGGCCGCCTGCGGCTCTACGCCGACACCTACCAGCTCGTCAAGGCCGGCAAGCTGAGCTCGACCAATGCTAAAACCCTTCTGACGAAGCTACTCTCAAATGGACAGGAAGAAAATGCCGAAGCCTACGCAAAGCAGCACAACTTGATCCAGGAATCCGACGAAGGCGAAATCGCCAAAATTGTCGCCAAAGTGATTGAAGAGAATCCCAAAGCCGCCGACGACGTCCGAAACGGCGAGATGAAAGCCATCGGCTTCCTGGTGGGCCAGATCATGAAAGCGTCGCAGGGCCGGGCTAACCCAGGGTTGGCACAGCAGCTTATCAGGAAACAACTCGGTTTATAACGTGATAATAAGGCCATTAAGCCTTTCATCAACTCAGCGTGGCCTCAGTAATCTGCCTCTCAAATTACCACGGTAATGTACAAACACGCCGCCATTTAATGACTACGCCGACTCTTTATGGTACTCTAGTAGTCTACTCGCATTGACCATCATACTTGTAAGCAAGGATTAACAGATGAATTACGCCCGTCCTACAAAAGCTGTTATAGCCGCCGCTGGTTTCGGAACCCGCTTTTTGCCGCAGACAAAAGCTATGCCTAAAGAGATGCTGCCGTTGATCGACAAGCCGATTATCCAACACGTGGTAGAAGAGCTGGTCGGCGCCGGCATAAAAGACATCATCATCGTTACCGGCCAGAACAAGCGCAGTATCGAGGACCATTTCGATACGCCGACAGCTGACCTGGCGGCAACGCTGGCCAACGGCGGCAAAGAAGAGTCACTGGAGCATCTGCACCAGATCGCCAATATGGCCAACTTTGTCTATGTGCGCCAAAAGGAACCGCTCGGCAACGCCGCGCCGCTCCTGTGTGCCGGGCACCTCATAAAGGATGAGCCGTTTATCTATGCCTGGGCCGACGATTTCATCGATGCTTCGCCGACCCGGTTCGAGCAGATGATCCAAACCTACCAGGACACGGGCGGATCAGTGCTCTCATGCATCAAGCTTGAAAAAGATTCCGACTATGACAAATACGGTGTCGTGGCGGGCGAGCAGGTCAGCGACAAGCTGATCAAAGTGCGGACGATCGTAGAAAAGCCGGGCAAGGCGCAAGCGCCGTCATCTTCCGGTAGCGTTAGCAGCTATATCTTTACAAAAGACTTTTTAGATTACGTCCAGCGGCTTTATGAAGCCTTCGACCGGTCATCCGGTGAGGAGCTCAAAATCCAGGCTGCTATGCAGGCAATGATGGACGATGGCCATCCGTATTATGCGCTGGAGATCCAAAATGCCCGTTTTTACGATGCCGGCAGCAAGCTGGAGTATTTGAAGACAGTGGTTGACTTTGCCTTGCGCCGTGAAGATATCGGCCCGGAGTTCCGCGAATTCCTGCAACAGACAATTTGCGACCCGAAGCGATAAGCAGTATAGTAGGAGGTACTTATGAGCACAGCAGAACAAATTCTCGTACTCATTCTGGCGAGCGCCCTGGCGGTCTTGCTGGTGTTGGCTATCATTGCCATTCTCTCGGTTATCCGGTTGGTGCAGTCGCTGCGCCGGATCGCCAACACCGCTGAGCGTGTGGTTGAAACCGCCGAATCAGCTGCCGAAATGTTCAAGAAAACCGCCACGCCCTTCGGCGTATTTTCATTTGTCAAACAAGTTGTCGGCATGGTCTCAGACGCCAAATCCAAATCAAAGAAGGGGAAATAACCACCATGGGCAAGATGTTCAAGAAGTTCGCGATAGGCACATTGCTGGCGGCCGCCATCGGCTACATTGCCGGCATCCTTACCGCGCCTAAAAGCGGTAAAGAAACCCGCGAAGACATCAAAGACGCCGCCGTGGCAGGCATCCGCGAGGCTGAGAAGCGCTTGAAGCAGCTTCATACGCAGATGCACCAACTGATCATAGATGCTCAAGCTATCGCTGATACGCTGAAAGGCAAAAGCCAGCAAGAACTGCTGGAAGCCATCAAACTCGCCAAACTCGCCAAAGAAAAAGCCCGCGAGATACTAAGCGCCGTCCACGAAGGCGACGCCGACGACAAAGAGCTTAAAAAAGCCATCGCCGACGCCACTAAGGCAGTCGACCACCTTAAGAAATATCTCAAGAAATCATAAAGATAACGGCTAAAACTCACACGGGCGAGGGTACTCAAAGCCACCCGCTTTGTAGGTTTGCAGTGCGCTGCCGCCCAGAGTTACCCAGCCTGTATTCTCTTCTGTGATCACCCCGAGCACTGGGAAGTTTTCGTCAGCGCAGTAAACGACTACGAGTTCGCCGGTGCCGATCGAGCCCATTCTAACAAGATTATTTGGCTCCGAGATAAAGAAATCTACGCAACTGCCGATGTTTACGACGTCCTCGTTAAGACGGCTCCCATCGACGCGGGATATGTTGTTCGTATCCGGGCTATCCCTGCGGTCGATGTCGGTCATCTGCCCGCAGTCGCTTAAGGCTTCTCCTGCTGTTTTAACTTCGCTTTGGCCGAAGAAGGCCATGCTGCCTGCCAGTAACAGGCCGGACGTGACTGCTGCCATTTCTCGTGCATGTTTCATATATTTCAAAGTCCTTACGCACTGTAGTTAAAAACATATAGTATCATATTTTTGACTAAATTGAAACTACAGAAAGCCGCACGTCTCAGCTATACTGGTAAAAAGGTATTACGAGGGTAATGAGCGCCAACACCACACTGCAACCAAGTGATTATGTGCATTTGCACAACCACACCCAGTACAGCTTGCTGGACGGGCTTACCAAAGTGCCGCTGTTGATTGATTATGTCAAGGAAACCGGCATGGTGGCTGTGGCGCAGACCGACCACGGTACGCTCTCGGGAGCGATTGAGTTTTACAAAGAAGCCACCGCTAAAGGCGTGAAGCCGCTGATCGGCATGGAAGGCTACGTGGCCTCGCGCACCATCCACGACCGCGATCCGGCCAAAGACAAAATCTACTACCACTTGATCTTGATAGCTATGAACAACGAGGGCTACCGCAACCTGATGAAGCTCTCGACCATCGCCAACCTGGAAGGCGTGTACTACAAGCCGCGTATCGACCATGACCTGCTGGAAAAGTACAATGAAGGGCTGATCATCGTCTCGGGCTGTATCGGTGGCGAAGTTGGCGACGCAATCCGCCAGGAGCAGTACGACAAAGCCAAGGAAATCGCCCTCTGGTACAAAGGCGTGTTCGGCGACCGCTATTACATCGAGGTACAAGACCACGGCCACCCGGACCACCCCAGCAAATGGGACGAACAGGTCAAGGTGAACGAAGGGCTTTTGAAGCTTGCCAAAGAGCTCGACATCCCACCGGTCGTCACCTGCGACGCCCATTATTTAAAGCATGAGGACCAAACGGCGCACGAGATCCTGCTCTGCGTCCAGACCGGCGCATTCTTAAGCGATGAAAAACGCATGAGTTTGAAGGAATTCGAGTTGCATGTAACCGACCCGAAGGCTTTGATCGAACGCTGGCAAAACTACTGCCCCGAGGCCGTCACGAACAGCCGGGCGATCGCCGACCGCTGCAATGTTGAAATCGAACTGGGCAAAATTCTGATCCCGCAGTTCCCGGTGCCGGAAGGTGAAACCGAGAAAACCTATCTGGACAAGCTCGTCCACCGCGGCCTGGCCTGGCGTTACGGCGGTATCGATGAAGAAACGGCCAAAGATATGTCCATCGAGGACGCACGCAAGGTTATTCCGGCCGAAGCCCTGGAACGCGCCGATTACGAGCTGCACATCATCGAACAAATGGGCTTCAACGGCTACTTTTTGATTATTTCCGACTTTATGAACTGGGGGAAAGACCAAGGGATCGTCTTTGGGCCGGGCCGGGGCTCGGCGGCCGGTTCAATTATTTCGTTCGCGCTTAAGATTACCGAGCTTGACCCGCTCAAATACGACTTGCTGTTCGAGCGTTTCCTGAACCCCGACCGTATCTCGATGCCGGACGTCGACATCGACATCATGGATACCCGCCGCGATGAGGTTATTCAGTATTGTGCCGACAAATACGGCGCCGAACGGGTAGCTAACATTGTGACTTTCGGTACCATGGCCGCCCGTAACGCCGTCCGCGACGTTGCCCGCGTTTTGCAAGTACCCTACGCCGAGGCCGACCGCCTGGCAAAGATGATCCCGGCGCCGGTGCAGGGCAACCACATCCCGCTCAAGAAATCGCTGGTTGACGACCAAGACCTCAAGCGCGAATACGAGACCAACGAAACCGCTAAAGAAGTCTTTGACCTAGCCATGCGCCTTGAGGGCACCATTCGCAGCCATGGCGTGCATGCTGCCGGCGTGGTAATTGCTCCCGACGACATCGTTAAGTTCGCGCCGCTCGAAATGGCCCAAAAAGGCGTCGTGACGACGCAGTATCCGAAGGACCCGATCGAAGAACTCGGCCTGCTTAAAATGGACTTCCTCGGTCTCTCCAACTTGACCATCATCAAGAATGCGCTCAGGATCATCAAGCGTGTCTATGACCGCGACATCGACCTTGGTAGCCTGCCGCTTGATGACGAAGAGACGTACCGTTTGTTCCAACGGGGTGACACTACCGGTGTGTTTCAGCTGGAATCCGCCGGCATGAAGCGCTACCTCAAAGAGCTGAAGCCGACTGTCTTTGAAGATATCGTCGCTATGGTGGCGCTGTACCGGCCGGGGCCGATGCAGTTCATCGAGGATTTTATTGCCCGCAAACACGGCGAGCGAGCAATTTCCTATCCGCATCCATCGATGGAAAACGCCCTCAAAAACACTTACGGCGTGCTCGTTTACCAAGAACAAGTGATGCAGATTTCAAAGGAGGTCTGCGGATTTACCGGCGGTGAGGCCGACACGCTCCGTAAGGCCATCGGTAAAAAGAAAATCGACGTTATGCGCAAAATGCGCGACAAAATGATCTCCGGCGCACGCGAAGTTTCCGGTATCGACCAAGCTATTATGGAAAAATTCTGGACGCAGCTGGAAGACTTCGCGGCGTATTGTTTCAACAAATCGCACGCGGCCTGTTACGGGTTGATCGCCTACCAGACCGCCTACCTGAAGGCCCACTACCCGGCAGCCTTCATGGCAGCGCTGATGACCAGCGACTACGACGATACCGACCGTTTGAGCATTGAGATTTCGGAATGTCAAAAAATGGGCGTCTCCGTGCTGCCGCCGGACGTGAACGAATCATTCGTCGAGTTTGCCGTCGTACCCAACCCCGACAATCCGGACGACCGCAAAGCGCCGATCCGCTTCGGCATGAATGCGATCAAAAACGTCGGTACCGGCGCCGTCGAAGAAATCCTGCGTGCCCGCGACATCGACGGCGGCTTTGCCGACCTGGACGACTTTTTAAGCAAGGTAAACCCGCGCATCGTCAACCGCAAAGCGCTGGAAAGCCTGGTCAAGGCCGGCGGCATGGACCGCTACGGCGACCGCTCCAAGCTGCTGCACAACCTGGACGTCATGCTGGCCTACGCTAACA
The DNA here is from genome assembly GCA_965652795.1 of uncultured bacterium. Classification (GTDB taxonomy): domain Bacteria; phylum Patescibacteriota; class Saccharimonadia; order Saccharimonadales; family UBA4665; genus CBFGXJ01. The sequence continues at coordinate 43,130 of CBFGXJ010000001.1, read as the reverse complement.
AATTGCAAAAAGACCTATCCAGCGGCCAAACCGACCTTTTTGGCAACTTGGTCGACGAAGCTTCAGTCAAGCCGCAGCTGCATCTGGAGAAACCGCTGGAAATCCATACCCCGCGCGAACAACTGCTGTGGGAACGCGAGCTGCTGGGCCTGTACCTGAGCCAGCATCCGCTGGCGATGTATGAGAACTTCCTAAGCGAGCAAACGGTGCCGCTCAGTGAGCTCAAGCCGATGTACGACGGCAAATCGGCAACCATTGGCGGCGCCATCAATGACGTCCGTGAAATTACTACTAAGAACGGCCAAAAGATGGCCTTCGTGAAGCTGGAAGACCACCATTCTGAGATCGAGCTGATCCTATTCCCGAATTCGTATCAGCAGACAGCGGGCCTGTGGGAGCGCGACCGGGTGATTCTGGCGCGCGGCAAAATCTCGGCTAAAGACCGCGACGGCAACCTGGGCGAAGAAGTCAAAGTTATGGTCGACGACGCCCGTGAGATTACTGCCGAGCAAGCGATGTCGTACCAGCTGACCGGCAAAAAGATGAAAATCCAAGGTGGTGGCAAGCGCTCGGCGGCGGCATCGGTCGGTTCGATGCGGTCGCGGACGGCAACCGGGGGCTCAAGCGATGATGCTGCGCCCGCACCCGCGCCCGAGCGCATTTATATCCGTTTGCAAGACAGCCAGAATGAGGAGTTGTTACGCTCGCTCAAGCAAACTTTGGATGCCGCCCAGGGCATGACCGAGGTCGTACTGGTCTTGGGCGACGCCGCGAACAAGCAAATCATCAAGCTGCCCGGCGGCGTTGCCAAATTGCCGGAAGTTCTGGATAGCTTGCGTGAGCTGGTCGGCGCGGACAACGTAAAGATTCAATAGGGCCACGAACCTGGCGACCGAACGTCTTTAGCCGAGATAATCCTCGACAGTTGCGGGGCGCAATGTAACACAGGTTTTATTTTTGGAGTCGAGATCTGTCACATGTACCTTTCCGCCTTTCTCAACAGCGATATGAGCATGCAGGCGCGACAATGACCTGTCGGCCTGCATGCCGCACCGAAGCGCGTAGTCGGCTAATGATTGCGACCGTACGTAATCGATGTTCTGCTTCTTAAAGACGACCAGCCCCCAGTCGATCGGTGAAGGTATATCATCTTGGTAGCCGGTGCGACGCCCAACGAGCACTCGGTCATCCGGCTGCAATACAACGGGATCTTCGGGGAAGCGCGTCAAATCATGTGGAATCAGCTGCTCCATCTCAGCGGTATATAAAGGCAGGATAGTGGTGTAATCCGGATTCTCGACACTCCCGGTTAGTCCGAGCGCGAGCTTGCCGGTTTGTACGACTAGCAGGTGGCGCGGTGGGATGGTAAGGCTGTAGGTTTCAGCCGAAAGATGGCGATGCATAGCCATATAATACAACTAAGTATATAAAAAGCAAGCTCCTTCCCCCTGTTTGCAAAAGATACGGCGGATATACCTGGTCTAATGGATCACGCCGGCTGAGCGGGTAATGACGAAGCCAATGCCGCCGATGCCAAGCAGGATCAGATCGAGGATGTGGTGTTTGACGATAAAAGCTTCGCCGTGAACCAAGGCGCGCCGCAAGATGCGGCCGTGCTTAAGGGTGACATACATGGCGCCAGCGGCAGCCACCAAAGCAACGCCAAGTGCTATAGCGGCTGCATTGGCGGTCGAGATGGTCTCGAGGCGCGACACCGTCCGGGCGGGCAACACGTGCCCGCCGCCAGCCTGGGCTGTTGCGGCATGCGCGGCTGAAGCCTCAAGGCCGTACATGGCAACGACAATCGACGTATCGGCCTTTCCTTGGTAATCGCGCGCTGTGGCTACACCGAAGCCGACCTCGCGGTAATGATCGCCTAAAATATTAGCCCGGTGCTCGGGGCTGTTGAGCCAGGCATTGACGGTAGCAGCGCTGCCATCGAACCCGTAAGCGAGATTCTCGCCCACAACGGCATAATTGTAGCCGCTGGCCTGCACGAACGTCCACGGCTGCTTGCCCTCGGGGGTTATATGCGACCAGTACTTGCGGCCGGCCATATCATTGGCCTTGGCTTGGGCAGCCTCGGCGAGCTTTTCATTCATGGTGAGCGCCGTGCGGCCGTCGTCCAGCCGGGCCATATTGGTGCGTTGCAGCAGACTGGTGGCGGATAGGTCACTGGTATACCCAAGCACTTGCCGCGCCGGCGTCCAGAGGCTATTAAATAGAAAACCGCCCAGCACCACCGCAAGCATCGTCAAATACGGCCAGTACGGTTTGGTGTAATGCTTCGTACGGGGGTGATGTCCGCCGTGTCGCTTAACGGCATGCGGCGGCGTTGCTTTGCGCTTATGATGTGCCACGAGCACCATATGTATCTTAGTGTAGCATAAGCAGCTTGGAGCGCTAGCTGAAATGTGCGGCAGGGTGCGGATGCTGTCAGGCGCTGCGTGCGGGCTTTAGGCGGTGAGCGCTGTAATGCCTGCTTGGTCCAGCTCGCCGCGTACCAGCTGCCGCAAGTACATACCCGTCTGGGCAAGCACGGCTGAAACGTCATCAGGGTGCTCCCGGCCCTTTAACTCCCGGCTAATGCCGTGGAGGACGACCAAAGGAGACATCGGACGGTCGGCGCCCACCGCTTTGGCCGCAGTCGCAACCAGCTCGTTGCCCGGCACGGCCAAGCGGTTCACTCATAGAAGCGCACTATACAGTAAAACGGCAATGGTACAAAGCCATCGCCGCTGCCTGCACGACGTTGTACGATTCTTTTTTGCCGAACATGGGGATTTCAAGGCTGGTGTCGCAGGCGGCCAGGATGTCCGGCTCAATGCCTTCGACTTCGCGGCCGACGACAAGCACGATTTTTTCCGGCGGATGGAACGAAGGTAAGTCTTGCGCGTCTTCGGTTTGTTCGATGGCGGCGATACGGTAGCCCTGCCGCTTAAGCTTCGCCAGTACCGGGATCAGCTCATGGTGATACTGCCAGGCAACCATATGCTCGGCGCCCAAGGCGGTCTTATGGATCTGGCGCTCGATCTTGAGCGCTTCATGCGGCATTCGGGTGTCGTTCGTATGCGTCGGGTGGGGCGTATAGCCGCTCAAAATCACCCTGGAAACACCCAAGCCCTCAGCGGTACGCAGCAGCGAGCCGACATTATGGCAGCTGCGCAGGTTGTGGGCAATCAGAATAATATCTCGCATATGGTTTAAAAGTAGTATGAGGCATGGCGCGCCATTTGCCAAGTCGCTGCTTGTGGCGCGAAAACCCCTTGTGATTATCGCGCGCCGGGCTATACTATATGTATGAGCCAAGATGCCCGCCGCGATGAAGAAGCGGCAACCCAGCGGCGCGCCCGTCTGCTCGGCCTCGCCTATGTAGACACCTCTAAAGTCGCCCAGAAAACGCTATATAAAAACTTTCTCTCACTAGGAGAAATGTACAAAGAGCGTATCGTGCCGATCCAGGCCGACAAAAGCAACATTATTTTCGGCATTACCAATACCACCTCGCAGCAGTCGATCAACACGATTGGCCAGCGGCTCAACGACTATCGCACTAGTTTCGCACTGATGTCCGACAGCGGCTACCGCGAGTATATGCGTCTGTATGACCCGCCGAAGCAAATCACCTACCAGGACATCTCGTTTGCCGCCAGCACCAAGCCCGAAGACCTTATCTCCCAGCTGTCCGCAACGCTGGCCGAAGTGCGGCCAGATGACATCCTGGCCTACCTGGTGCAGCAGGCTTACCGGCTGAAGGCCTCAGACATCCACCTGGAGAACCAAAAAGCAGACGTGCGCATCCGGTTCCGCGTCGACGGTGTGCTGCACCCGATCGCCGCGCTGCCGCGCGACAAATATCACCACCTGTTGTCGGCCATCGCCAGCGCGGCAAATGTGTCTACCGATGTGCCAGACGCTCAAACCGGACACATCAATAAAGCCTATCGGCTTGCAACCGGCGAAGACGTCACCGTAAACCTCCGCGTCGAGACCGTGCCGGCGGCTTACGGCCAAGACGTTGTAATGCGTGTTTTCACCTTGAAGATGGAATTGCTCAAACTCGAAAACCTCAGCCTCAGCAAACGCGAGGCGATCGTCGTCAACGACATCATCAAACACCCCACCGGCATGGTGTTGGTTGTCGGTCCGACCGGTTCCGGTAAGACGACCACGCTGTATTCTATCGTCAACACGCTCAATAGCCCGGAGCGCAAAATCATCACGCTCGAAGACCCGGTCGAGTACTTCATGGACGGCGTCGTGCAGATTCCGGTGCACGGCGACACGAATGCCCAGGGCTTTGCCGAGAAGCTGCGCGCTGTGCTACGGCTCGACCCGGACGTCGTGATGGTCGGCGAGATCCGCGACCAAGACACCGCCAAAACCGCCTTGCAGGCCGCCTTGACCGGCCACCTCGTGCTCAGCACCTTCCACGCCGGCAGTTCGGCTGCGGCGTTGACCCGTATGCTTGATTACATCGGTGTGAACCCGCTCTTTGCCTCGGCGATCCACTTGATTATGGCCCAGCGCCTGGTGCGCGTCCTCGACGACGCCACCAAGCAGCCATATACACCCGACGAGGGCTTAAAAGCGCAGCTAAAAACCATCATCGACAACTTGCCACACGGTGTCGAGCGCCCGGATGTAAACAACATCACGCTCTACAAGCCGGGCAGCTCTGACGAAAACCCCTTTGGCTACAAAGGCCAAATGCCCATCCGCGAGCAGATGCTGATGACGCCCGGCGTACAGCAGCTGCTCAGGCTCCCGCCCGAACAAGTTACGACTAAAATGCTGGAAGAAACCGCCGTTAAAGAAGGCATGCTTACCATGTTGCAAGACGGTGTCTTGAAGGCGATTGCCGGTCAGACTACGATCGAAGAAGTCTACCGCGTAGTGGGCTAGGACACGCGCTTATTGTGCAGCGACTTGGGCTACCAGGGCAGGGTTGTCGGCGCACTCAGGCAGCGGTGCTGACTGCTTAACGTACCCGAGCATGTTATCGGGTATCCAGCCGAGCGGGGCGTCACTGGATTGGTCGCCGGCGTTGATTATAAACCACTGGCTGCTAGTATTACGGGCGTCGTCGGTAATCTCCTGGCCATTGGGCTCGCGGCATAAAATAGTAACGACTGCACCGTCCGGCAAGCCGCCGATGATGTTATCACCCGTAAATTCGGGCGTACGCTGCATGGTGCCGCTCGGTTTGTCGAACGAAGGAGCCGGCATACCGCTGCCGCAGCGGCTGTCCATCTGCGCACGGTACGGATCAATGCTTACCAGCGGTTGCGGGTCCATCGGCGTCCACATACAGTAGTTCGCCTCGTTCAGCTCTACCTTGCCTACTGGCGGCAGACCGTGTTTGCCGTAAGGGTTGTCTGGGCCTGTCGGGCGGTTGGTGGGGGCTGGTTTGGCAGACGGTGTCGTAGCTGTAGCGACGGGCTCTGCCGTTGCCGGCGCGGCAGGTGCTTCCGACTGGTGCGCAGGGCGTTCGCCGCCGCAGGCTACGGTTAGCACGGCTCCGGCACCGATAGTTGCAGCCAATAGTACGCGGTTAGCGTATTGTGCAGTGTACTGTACTAGCGTTTCAGGTTGGCGCATGGGTGTAACTCGCTTACTTTGGAAACATTATATCATAAAAGTAAATCATAAGCAAGTTTCGGGCACTCGTAGGCAGGGCTCTGTTAGCTTAGGTAATACGCGCTGCTATCATCGGCACGAGTCGTGGCTCTAATACCGACGGCACGATGCAGGTTTCGGAGGGTTTTTCTACCAGGTCGGCAATGGCTTGGGCGGCCGCGAGTTTGTGATCGTCGGTGATCCGCGCGACGCGGTTGTCCAGCGCACCGCGGAATATGCCAGGAAAGGCTAATGCGTTGTTGACCTGGTTCGGGAAGTCGCTGCGGCCGGTGGCTACGATGCGGGCGCCAGCAGCGATGGCATCCGCCGGCAAGATTTCCGGCATGGGATTCGCAAGAGCAAAGATGATCGGGTCGACTGCCATGGTGCGGACAAGATCGGGGGTGAGCAACCCGGCTTTGGACACGCCGATGAAGATATCGGCGCCGCGGACGGCATCGGCCAGGCTGCCGGGAGGGACGCTGCTGCCTGCCAGCGCCAGTAGTTGCTGCTTCTCAACGGTGAGATCACCGCGATCGCTGGATATGACCCCCTTGCTGTCTACCGCAATAATGTGCCCTGCGCCGTAGCAGTGCAACAGTTTGGCAATTGCCACGCCAGCCGCACCGGCTCCGGCTAGCACGATCCGGCAGTCGGAGAGTTGCTTGCCGGTTACTTTCATGGCATTTATCAGGCCAGCCAGCGTTACGATGGCTGTGCCGTGCTGGTCATCGTGCATGACTGGTATCGACAGGGCAGCCTTCAGGCGGTCTTCGACCTCAAAGCAGAGCGGGGCGGCGATATCTTCAAGATTGATGCCGCCAAAGCTGGGCGCGATCGCCGTTACTGCCGCCACGATCTCGTCGGCGGAATGTACGTCAAGCACAATCGGCACGGCATCGATACCGGCAAAATGCTTGAAAAGCATAGCTTTGCCTTCCATAACCGGCAAAGCCGCCTGCGGGCCGATGTTGCCAAGGCCAAGGACGGCCGAGCCATCGCTGATGACGGCTACCAGATTGTTGGTCCAGGTGTAGAGACGCGTGTCCTCAGGATGCTCAGCCAAATGACTGCTGACGGCGCCGACACCAGGGCTGTAATACGTGCTGAGTTTATCGCGGGTGTCCGGAATGTCGCGCAAACTCAGGCTGATCTTGCCGCCGAGCGCTTTGTGCTTCTTTAATGCTGCTTTCGCGTAATCCATACCGTCCTATTGTACTGCGTGTTTGACGCAGACCGATTACATGATATTGTTTTTGCATGTCGAATGCCCTTACGCCACTATCTGAGCTGCCAATGCGATTTCCGGAAGCCGGCGGCATAGGCTGGAATGTGCCGGAGCACCCGAGCGTGCCGCCCGAAGCCCTCGCCCTGAACACCCGGGCCGTTACGACGGTGATGCGGTTTGCAGGCATTGGCGGGCTGCAAATCAACGCGCATACTGGCGAGCAACCGGAGTATGAGCAGCGCAGCCGTATTCTCGGTATCAATCTCGATAACGGTGTCGGCAGCCTATTGGGTACTACTACTGCCAAAATGCGGCGCAATGGCCCAACGCTCACGGTAGAAGAAACTGACGGCAGCGAGCCCGTGGCCAACCTGGCATCAAAGATGACAATCAGCCTCAACCGGGCGGAAGTAGGTGCCGATATGGGCACGCGCCGCCCGGGGATTACACCCGAGGATGCGTTGGCAAAAGCGCTGAGCCGCCAAATAAAATCGGGTTTAGTGGATGCTGTTACGCGCGGTGTGATTGCATTTGGGATACATCATGAAGATGCCGCAAACCGGCATGGTATAGATATGGCAACGGACATGGCAATACTTGGCGCGCTTGGATGTACTCTGACGGCCGTATCTTTCCAGGACATGCCATCTGCCATCATAGGCGTGATGGCTTATAGCGGCGGGTATGTTGGCTCGTTGACCTACCAATACCGGCAGCTCCGCGAGACGGGCGATGCCAGCTCGTGGTGGCGACGTCACTGGTCGGTATTTCCCACTAGTATGACGCCGCTTGACCGTCAGGCCTTTGCAGCTGTGCGGCTGGTAGCTGCCGGCCAGCTGGTTCGCCCTATAGCGCCCGGTAGCCGGGCATAAGGCGAAAAGGGCTTTTCTGCCCGCAACAGATGTGGTATACTTAGTCTAAACGTAATATTAGTGTAAGGTTGATATCGCCATGCAATCTGTTATTAAGACCATTGAAGAACAATTCAAAAAGCACGCCGTCGTCGACGTGCGCAGCGGTGACACCGTTAACGTCCACCAAAAGATCAAAGAAGGCAACAAAGAGCGCGTCCAGCAGTTCAAGGGCTTGGTAATCCGTGTTGACCGCAAGAACAGCCACACCTCGCGCATTACCGTACGGCGCTTGGCCAGCGGTGTATGGGTTGAGAAGAGCTTCCTGCTACACAGCCCGCTTGTTGTTAAAGTTGAGGTTACCAAGCGGAGCAAAGTCCGCCGCAACTACCTGACCTACATGCGTGAGCGCAGCGGTAAGTCTGCCCGTTTGACCGGTGTCGACTTCGACCGCGCCAGCGTGAACGCTGCCAACGACCAGCCGGCCCCGGCTGCCAAGGCTGACGACGCTGACACTGCAGCCGAGTAAAATAGCCCTCTGTGCCTCGGCCGCGCACCAATCGCTAAATACTTAAAAACCGCCCCTATTTGGAGGGCGGTTTTTCGGTAGCGCGGAGCGATATGTGCAGATATCGCTCCGCCTTACCGTGCTGACCTCTTATGCTCGGACCACATCCCGGGGGTCGAACCCTCCGCAGAGCATTGCCTTGCCGTACAGGAGGAAGGAAGTCGCGTCAATCGACGTGGCATCGCGGTTAGGGCGATATTCCGGCACAATGTCGTTCGGGTTTACGCCGTAGATGACGTACTGGCGGCCGTAGTATTCAGCCGGTACGGTGAAAGGCGCATCAAGACCGCGGCGGGCGGGCAGGGTTTCAGCGCTTGAATCGCCATTATCGACGACGATGAAGACTTCATCCGGGTCGGGCGTGTTGCCGCTTACAGATACGTCGATGATAAGATTGTCGCCTGAGCGCCGGACATCCCTGGCGTCCACACCGCAGGCAAGCTGCTGGGCCGGGCCCTTTGTTTTGGTCGGTGATGGCGCGGCGGATGACGCTGCGGCTGAACTTGGTGCGCTGGATGGGCTGCTTTCGGTAGCGGACGGTACGGCAGATGCTGATGGGGAAATTGTTTCAGAAGGTGAGACGGCCGGGAATGATAACGGTGCGCCGGCCTGGCCGCCGGTGCCGGGTTCGAAACGTTCAGCTGATGAGCGGGTTTCGCCAGTAAAGGGTAAGGCTTCAACCCGGCTTACGCCAAAGGCAGCTGCTAACAACGTAACTGAGGCTGCCACTCCGGCGGCTAGTTTGTGACTTTCGATTACGCCCCTTATTTTCGCGATCCCCCACGAGTGTTCAGGTCCGCCGGAATGGTTATGCCTCAGTGTTGCCATGATTATAGTAAAACAAATCAAAATGTGGTCTCACTATGATGCATATCACAAAGCAGCGGTGATATTCGTCACGTTAACATCTTAACTGGAGCGTAGCGCGCATGTTGGGGCAGCATGTGGTAGACTACGGGGTATGCTTGTGGGGATTGATGAAGTTGGTCGTGGGTGCCTGGCCGGGCCGCTGGTAGCGGGAGCGGTTATATTGGATGCGCCGATAGCCGGCCTGAAGGACTCAAAAAAGCTGCCTAAGCGGCTTCGCGAGCAACTGGCGGCAGAGGTGCATGCCCGGGCTGTCGCCTGGGGTTTAGGCTGGGTGAGCCCGGAAGAGCTGGACCAAGTGGGTTTGACGCAGGCTGTCAGGCTGGCGATGCAGCGGGCGCTCGAGCACATAACGGCTGCGTACACCGAGATTGTCCTCGATGGCAGCTACAACTTTTTAGCCGACAACCCATGTGCCACGCCGCTGGTGAAAGCCGACGACCTCGTGCCGGCAGTCAGTGCGGCCAGTATTATCGCCAAAGTCGCCCGTGACGCGTATATGCACGAGGCGGCAAAATTGCATCCGGGATATGGCTTTGAACGGCATGTCGGTTACGCCACAGCCGAACACCGGGCGGCTCTGACTGCCTTAGGGGTATGTGATCTGCATCGGCGGTCATTTGCGCCGGTGCGGTATTGCCTGGCGGCTGGTGCGGTGCCGGGCGCGGCCCAGCCGTTGCCTAGCGAGCCGTCTACGGAAATAACCGCAGCCGACCAACCGATCCTGAACCCTCTAACGGAGACGGTATGACGTCAGTCGCCAGCGGCCGCCGGGCCGAAGCGGCCGCGGCCGCGTTTTTAGAACACAAAGGCTGCCGCATACTTGCCCGTAACTGGCGGACGCGGATGTGCGAGATCGACCTGGTTGCCGAGCGCGGCGGCGTGGTTTACTTTTGTGAGGTCAAATATCGCTCGCATAGCCGTCAGGGCAGTGGCTTAGACTACATAACACCTAAAAAACTGCGTCAAATGCACTTTGCGGCTGAGTCATGGGTGCACGCCCACGGCTTTGCTGGCCAGTATCAGCTGGCTGCTGTCGAGGTATCCGGGCCCAATTTCAAGATCACGGCAGCGATCAATAACCTTACCTGACTGTTCTGGACAGCCTGGCCGTGTGTGCCGAATTACGGCGTTTGGGCCTTACCTGCGGTATGTTATTTGCTATCCGCGAAATACTGTTGGACGCCGCCCAAGTCGCGCTCAAGCCAGACGACACGATTTTCCAGTTCTTCGATACCCATCAAGATGTTACGGCTGAGGGCGGGAATATCCTGCTTAGGGCCAAAGAACGCTTTGTATTCTTCAAGCAGCGCGCGGGTGTTAAAGCAGGCGGCCGCATAACGAGGAAAGTTGTCGTATGTCTTATCGCCGGAGAATGTCTGCTCGATCCATTGCCAATTGTCGCGTAGCCAGCGCCAGGCCGCTTCGCGGGCGTGCCGGTTGCGCATCAGGTAGATAAGGTTGCGGTCGAGGTCTTGCGGACGGACTTTGTCGGCATTTTGCAACCGGCCGAGTAATTGCTGGATGCGGTCTTGGTCGCGGCTGAGTGCTAGTGCACTGACGATATCTTGCTTGAGTTCTGCATTCGAGGTCGCTTCCTCAACGGCTAGAAGTTCGTCAAAGGCGCCTTCAGCTTGCTCGCGGATGGCAATGCCGAAGATGATGCCCCGCAGCTCAGACGAAACGATGGCTTCATCGCCTTTGCGGTAAGCTTCGTAGCGCTTCAGACCCTGGGCCAAGATGTCGGAGTGACGGGCGTAGGCTCCCAAACCGATGATGGTGGCGCGCAGTTTGGTGTCGGCGGCGGACTCACCGGGGTGTTCGCTCCAGCCGAGCCGTTGGTATTCCTGGCCGATCAGCGCGCGCAGCATGGCTTTGATGGCTGATTCCAGCTCGGGCACGATATCGACGAACCGCCGCAAATCGGCTATTACCAGGGTCATGATATCCCATACCGCCTCGTTGTCCTCCTTGCGGTAGTGTTCAAGCAGTTTGAGGGTATCGGCAAAAGGCTGCAGGCCGGCGCGGGCCAGCATAGAAGTATCGCTTAACAGCATCAAGCGCTCGGGCACGGTGAGTTGCTTTGCTTCGGCCTGTTGGGCGATGGCGGCGGCGTGCTCGGGGTTCTCGTACGATACGATATAGTGGCCGATGGCGTCTTTGTTGATCCGGACATAGTCGTCCGACTGCAGCGTGACGGTGATCTCTGTATCTTGCAGGAGGGCCGGAATATCGGTGGTTGTCGGTAGCAGCGGCACTGGCCAGATGCGGGTTTTGTCGGCCTTGGAGGCATCTAGCAAGAAGTGGGACTGCGAAATGCTAAGATGGGCACCGTCCTGCCGGACGCGGATGACCGGAAAGCCCGGCTGGTGCAGCCACGGCTGCATAAAGCTGCCTAGGTCCTGGCCGCTGGCGTCGGACAACGCTTGCCAGAGGTCGTCGCCGGTCGTGTTGGCGTAGGCGTGCTTAGTGAAGTAGGCTTTTAGGCCGCGGCGCAGCGCATCTTCGCCGATGTATTCAAACAGCATGTGCAGGAGCCGGCCGCCTTTGGCGTAGACGATCGAGGGGTCGAAAATAGACGAGATATCGTCCGGATGCCGGATTTCGGTTTTCACGGCTTGGACGCCGGCAATCGAGTCGCGCCTAAAGGCGCTTAGCCCTTCATTCGTGACGAAGGCATCCCAGAAGTTCCACTCCGGTATCAGCCGGGCTGGGGCCAGATATTCCATGACATTGGCAAAGCTTTCGTTCAGCCAGAGGTCGTCCCACCACTTCATGGTAACGAGGTCGCCAAACCATTGGTGCGACACCTCGTGCGCAACGATCATTGCTACGAACTCGCGCATGCTTTGGGAGGTTTTCTCCGGGTGGGCCAGCAGGCATATCTCGCGGTAGGTTAGCAGGCCCCAGTTTTCCATAGCGCCGGAGGCGAAGTCGGGCAGAGCGACGTGGTCGCACTTCGGTAACGGGTAGGGCACGTCGAAGTATTCGTTGAAAAACTCGATCGAGCGCACGCCGATGTCGAGGCCGAAGTCGAGCGACTCAGACTCCTGAGCACGCGTCGCCCATACGCGGACGGTAACGCCGTCTTTGGTAGTAGCTTCTTTGTGCTGCATATCACCGTAGACGAAGGCCAGCAGATACGTAGACATTTTGGGCGTGGTTTCGAAGGTCGTGTGCAGCTTACCGTCTTTTTCTTCGCTCTGTTTGGCGGGCATGTTGCCGAGGGCGGTCTGGCCGGCAGGCGAAATAAGGGTGAGGTCGAAGGTGGCTTTTGCTTCGGGTTCGTCGATACACGGGAAGGCCTCACGGGCATGCGGGCTCTCGAACTGCGTGGCGACGAGCGCTTGTTTTTTACCTTCGTGTTCGTAATAACAGGGGTAAATGCCATGCATGGCGTCGGTTATAACGCCATTGAAGGCCAGTCGGATGCGGTACGCGCCGGGGTACAGCAGCTGGCTGGCGTGCAGGCGGACTTCGTCGAGGCTCTTATGGTGGTTAATGCGGACGACCGGTATTTCGGTTTCGGCGCCCTTTTTGTCGATCTGGATGATGGCAGCGCTGGTAATTTTGAGTCCGTTCTGATGGAAGGTCAGGCGCTGGCTGGGCCGGCCGCGTTTGTGGCCGCTGATGGTAACTTCGCCGCGAATTGTTTTGGTGGAAATGTCCGGATCAAGCGTTAAGGTGTAATGATCAGGCGCAAAGGCGTTAAAGAGTCGTCTCACTTTTTTTGTCATTATTCTATAGTAGCATGGTCGATCAGGGATGCTGAGCATTATGGTCCGCTTGCAGCAATGATTGACTTTGCATACTCTCATCTGCTATACTTGAAGCCAGTGGTCGGCCAATGCGGTCGGCTTTTTTCGTATCAGAACCTTAGCACAGGTACAATTCTAAGAAAGGAAAAACAGATGGATTTTGACATCAAACAACTGGCTCTGGCCATTCGCGCCATCGCCGAAGAGAAAAACTTACCGGAAGAAATGGTCCAGGAGATCGTAGAGCAAGCGCTGGCCGCCGCCTACCGCCGCGACTACGGTGAGCGTGAGCAAGAAGTGCGCGTTACCATGAACCTCAACAGCGGTGACGTCGACGCGTACATCATGAAGGAAGTCGTCGAGAAAGTCGGTGAGCCGGCTTATGAGATTTCGCTCCAGGATGCTTCCGCCATGAAGAAAGACATCGCTATCGGCGACCAGATCGAAGTCCACGAGCAAGTCACTAACTTCGGCCGCGTGGCTGCCCAAACTGCCAAGCAAGTTATTTTGCAGCGGCTGCGTGAGGCTGAGCGCGAGATCATTATGAATGAATATGAAGACAAGATCGGTACCGTTATCAACGCTTTGGTTAGCCGGGTTGAAGGCAACATCGTCCGGGTTGACCTCGGTAAAGCCCAGGGGATTATGCCGCGCAGCGAGCAGATCCAGGGCGAGCGGTACTACCCTGGTCAGCGCCTGAAGGTGTATCTGAAGGATGTCGAGCGCGGCCCGCGCGGCCCGCAGCTGGTTGTATCGCGTGGTTCGCGTGAGTTCGTCGAATGGCTCTTCCGCGCTGAAGTGCCCGAGATGGAAAGCGGCGCCGTTGAGATCAAGGGGATGAGCCGCGAAGCCGGCGTGCGCACCAAGCTGGCCGTACACAGCACTGTCCAGGGCGTCGACCCGGTCGGTACCTTCGTTGGCGGCCACGGTACCCGCGTGAACGCCGTTACCAGTGAAATCGGCGAGCAGGAAAAGATCGACATTATCGTTTGGCGCGACAATCCGTCCGAGTACATTACCAGCGCGCTCAGCCCGACCAAAGTCAGCCGGGTGATCATCGACGAAACTGCCAAAAAAGCCGTCGTCAAGGTGCCTGAAGACCAGCTCAGCATAGCTATTGGCAAGGGCGGCCAGAATGTCCGGCTTGCCAGCAAGCTTACCGGTTACGAACTTGATATCGAGGCCGACGACGCCAAGGCCGAGCCCGCTCCGGAAGCCGCCCCGCAGGCCGCTCCGGTGAAGCCGCAAGCGCCGAAGCTCAAAAAGAAGAGCGAACTCGAGAACAGCCTGCTTTCAGCGATCGAAGAGCACGGCGAAGACAACAAGTAGTATTTCCTATAAGCTCTGCAATGCAAAAAAGAGGCGCCAAACAGCGGCGCCTCTTTTTGCATGGGGATTCCGGCGGTCGTACTCAGGACGCCTAGTGCCTGGCTGCATACCAGCTGAACTCCCTGGCAAAAAACGTTTTTAGCACTCTTGACTTGCGAGTGCTAATTCGGGTATTATGACATGTAGATGAGCCGAAACGCATATAATGCTCTCAAGAAAGGTGGAGACAACATATGATGCCTGATTCTGCCGACTTCCAAGATTTTTTGAATCATTTAACCAATAACGCGCTGCACAGCTTAAAGCATGCTGATGCGATTGCGCGCAGCTTCGGCAGCCCGTACGTCGGCACCGAGCATTTGCTGCTGGGTATCTTGGCCCAGGATTCAAGCATGGGTGCGAAAGTGCTGGAAGGCGCCGGGATCACGCTGGAGCGCGCCCGCATGGCGCTGAACCTGACGCCGAAGACGCTGATGGTCAACGCCGGCGCCAAGGGCTTGAGCGAGACCGCCAAGCTGACGCTGCGCATGGCGTATGACACCGCCCAGGAGTTTGGCCAGGAGTACTGCGGCACCGAGCATATTCTGCAGGCTATTTTGACGCAGAAGAATGCCCGCGCCACCGTGCTGCTGCGCGACATGCACATCGATGTCGATGCGCTCATGAACGAGCTCGACCAGTTCTTAAGCCGCCAGCACTACGATGACGGCCAGTCCGGCTCCGAGCAAGGCACCCGGCGCCGCGGCCGGGCCGGCAAGGGCGGCAAGACGGCGCTGGATTTCTTCAGTACCGACCTTACCGGGCTGGCCCGGTCCGGCAAACTGGATCCGGTCGTCGGCCGCGAGGCACAAATCCGCCGCGTCATTACCATCTTGAACCGCCGCACCAAGAACAATCCGGTGCTGATCGGTGAGCCGGGCGTGGGCAAGACCGCTATCGTCGAGGGCTTGGCGCAGCGTATCGTATCCGAGGACGTGCCGGACAGCCTGCTTGACAAGCGCGTCCTGCTGCTCGACCTGGCCGGCATGATCGCTGGTACCAAATACCGCGGTGAGTTCGAGGAGCGCCTCAAGAAAGTCATGAAGGAACTTGAAGGTGACAGTAAGACGATTATTTTCATCGATGAGCTGCATTTGATCGTCGGTGCCGGTGCTGCCGAGGGCGCCATGGATGCCGGCAATATCTTAAAGCCGGCCCTGGCGCGCGGTAAAATCCAATTGATAGGCGCGACCACCACTGCCGAGTACACCAAGCACATTGAGAAGGATGCCGCGCTGGAGCGCCGCTTCCAGCCGGTGGTCGTCCCTGAGACGAACTTACCGGAGACGATGGCGATCCTGAAGGGCCTGCGTGGCCATTACGAAGAATTCCACGGCGTGAAAGTATCGGACGAAGTGCTGGACGACATCGTGCATTTATCGAAACGGTACATTCAGGACCGCTTTATGCCTGATAAAGCCATCGACCTGCTCGACGAAACTGCCGCCCATTTGCGCGTCGACAAGGGCAAGACCAGCCCTGAAGTCCGCCGCCTGCAAAAAGAACTGAAACTCGTAAATACCCGTATCGATGAAGCCGTCGACAACGAAGACTACGAAAAGGCTGCGCGTGAGAAGCAGCGGGCCCATCAAATAAACGAACAACTTAATAAGCTCCAGGCCGCCCAAGGCGGAGCCAAGCGCATCGAGCTGACCAGTGAGGATGTGGCGGACGTCGTCGCCCGGATTACCGGCGTGCCCGTTAAGAAAGTGATCCGCTCCGAGGCAAAATACCTCTTGAACCTGGAGAAGAACATCGGCAAGCACGTTATCGGCCAGTCTGAAGCGGTCGAAGCGGTTTCCCGGGCTATCCGGCGTAACCGGTCCGGCATCGGTGCGGTCTCGCGGCCGATCGGCTCATTCATTTTCTTGGGCCCGACCGGTGTCGGTAAGACTGAACTGGCCCGGGTGCTGGCGCGCGAATTTTTCGGCTCCGAGAGCGCGCTCATCAAAATTGACATGTCTGAGTTCGGTGAACACCACAATGTCTCGCGCCTGGTCGGCGCGCCGGCTGGGTACGTAGGCTACGACGACGGCGGTCAGCTGACAGACAAAGTCCGCCGCCAGCCCTACAGCCTGGTGCTCTTCGACGAAATCGAAAAAGCCCACCCCGACACCTTCAACATGCTGCTGCAAATCCTTGAAGACGGCGTACTGACGGATGCCAAGGGGCGCAAGATCGACTTTACGAACACAGTGGTGATCATGACTAGCAACATCGGTGCCGACAAGCTGCAAAAGGAAGCTGCCTTCGGCTTTCGGGCTACCCGGGCCAGCGACCACCTCAAAGACCTCGATGCGCTGCACGAACTGAACCGCGACAAAGTTTTGGATGAGTTAAAGAAGCGGTTACGGCCGGAGCTGTTGAACCGTATCGATAAGACCATCGTCTTCCGGGCTTTGAACCAAAAAGATATCTACAAGATTATCGACCTGCAGATCGACGATCTTAAGAAGCGTCTGCAAAAACAGGGTTTAAGCGTTATGCTGACGACAGCTGCCAAGCAGTACTTGCTCGACAACGGCTACGATGCCAAGAACGGTGTCCGGCCGCTGCGACGCTTGATCCAAGATACGATTGAAGACCATTTGGCGATCGGCCTCCTGGACGACAGTTACGAAAAAGGTGACATCGTACGGGTCGGTGTCAAGGCGGGCGGGCTTACCTATAACGTTAGCCGCGAGTAGCACTAGCAGTTACGGCTATTGCCCGCTACAATAAAGGTGACATGAAGAAACTCCGAGTCGTCCTTGCATATGCCTTCCTGGCGGTCCTAGTCGGCGCGAATGTCGTTGCCTTTATGCAACGCGAGCGGATTGCTGACTGGTGGGCTATGCGCGGCTACACGCCATCGGCGGAGGTGGCATCGCTGGTGTCGCAGACAACAATGACCCCAGTCGCCCAGCATCTGTTTTATGTCAACCGGCCGTCGCTGGAAGACAAAGCCGGCTTTAACGAACATTGCTCAAGCAAAACCGAACACAGCGTGGTGTTGGGATGCTACCATGGCAACAGGCAAGGCATATACCTGTATAACGTTATTGACGAGCGGTTACAGGGCGTCAAGCAGGTTACCGCCGCCCATGAGATGCTGCATCAGGCCTTTGACCGCTTAAGCGAGGCAGAGCGTACCGACATCACCAGCCAGATGGAGCAGTTTGCCCAAAGTGGCGGCCTAGAGGCACGCGTCGAAGACAAGCTGAACCTCTACCGTGAGAGCGACTCAAGCGATCTGCCTAATGAGATGCACTCCATATTCGGCACCGAAGTCGCTGACCTGCCCGAGCCGCTCGAGACATACTATAAGCGGTATTTTAAGGATCGGGCTGCCGTGGTGGCCTTTAGCGCCACCTACCAAAGCGA
Organism: uncultured bacterium; assembly: GCA_965652795.1. Classification (GTDB taxonomy): domain Bacteria; phylum Patescibacteriota; class Saccharimonadia; order Saccharimonadales; family UBA4665; genus CBFGXJ01. Next base: position 25,508 of record CBFGXJ010000001.1, on the reverse strand, counting down.
GTTTGAGGCCCGTAAGGCCAAAGTGGCCGCCTACGATGCCCAGCTAGCCGACCTTGACCGGCAGATAGAATCGAACAAACGTGATTTAAGTACCCAGAGTCGAAGCCTGGGCCAAATGCGCCGTCAGGTCGAATCGCTGGCATCGTCTGGCGATGCCGAGGCTTACCGGGCCGGCGTTGAGGATTACAACGCGCGCGTGCGGGCATATAACGATTTGATAGATGCCACGCAGGCTTTGGTCAACACCTTCAATACTATTGTCGTCGAACGCAACGCCATTAGCGCTGAAGAGCAAGACTTGCAAAAAGCGCTCGATAGCCGCCGCCAGGAAGCGACGGCTCCGTAGGCAAAAGCTGCTACAATGGATAAACATGCCAAAAAAGATCATTACACAATATGTTTGTCAGCAGTGCGGCGCTACGCGTTCAAAATGGGCGGGCAAGTGTGATAACTGCGATGCCTGGAATAGCTTCGTAGAAGAAGCCCAGGCTGCCGGTCCGGCCCAGAATGTCGTAGCGCAAAGCCGCGGCAGCGTGCTGGCGCCGTTGCCGATTGCCGAGGTCCCGCCAAGCGACGAAGCTGGCCGGATCGCCACCGGCATGCCCGACGTCGATACCGTCATCGGGGGCGGCGTGGTGCCGGCTAGCGTTATGCTATTGGCGGGGCAGCCGGGCATCGGGAAGTCGACCCTGCTTATGCAATTGGCCTTTGAGGTGGCCCGCAGCCATCCGGTGCTATACGTCAGCGGCGAGGAATCGGCCGGGCAGGTAAAAGTACGTGCATCACGCTTGGGCGCTAATCTGCCGAACCTCTTCTTGGTGTCGTCAACCTCGGCTGATGATATAGCCGCCACTGTCCGCACCGGCAAATACCGTTTGGTTATCGTCGACTCGATCCAAACGCTCAACATGGCTGATATCGCCTCGGCGGCAGGCAGTGTCGGCCAGATCACTAACTCGTCAAATCTGCTGACTCAGGCCGCCAAGGCCACCAACACGGCGTTGCTGCTCGTGGGGCATGTTACCAAAGAAGGCAGTATCGCCGGGCCCAAAGTGCTGGAGCATATGGTCGATGTGGTGCTGCATCTTGAAGGCGACCGTTATGGCGGTTTCAAAATGCTGCGGGCAGTTAAAAACCGCTACGGCTCAACCAACGAAGTGGCAATTTTCGAAATGAGCGATGATGGGCTCAAACCGGTGGTGAATCCTTCAGCGGCCTTGCTTGAGGAACGGCGCACCACCGATGGTTCGGTCGTTTTAGCGACGATGGAGGGCAATCGGCCGCTTCTGGTTGAGATTCAGGCCTTGGTTAACAAGACGCATTTCGGCTACCCGAAGCGTACCGCCTCCGGCTTCGACCTCAACCGGCTGAATGTGCTCATTGCCGTGCTGGAGCGGCGTACAAAGCTGGACTTATTTGAGAGTGACGTGTACATTAACGTGGTTGGCGGTATCAAGTTGCAGGACCCGGCGGCCGACCTGGCAGTATGTATGGCCATCGGTTCGGCGGCGAAGGGTTTGCAGCTCAAGAAGCATGCGGTTGTCTTCGGTGAAGTCGGTTTATCGGGCGAAGTGCGGCATGTATCTAACATTGACAAACGGATTCAGGAAGCGCGCAAACTTGGCTTCGACGCCGCGCTTGGACCGATGCAAAAGTCCGGTAAAAAGGCGGCGCTACTGCACGAGGTTCCTGATGTCCGCACCGCCCTTAATCAATTCTTAGAAAGAGACAAATAGGAGTACGATGGAAATTATTCAAACTATTTTACTAGTGGTGATCGCCTGGTTTATCGTAACCGGCAGGTCGTGGAGCGGCATGCAAAATATATTTTCGGGCAAGAGGCAACGGGTGGTGCTGGACAGTTGCTCGCTGATCGACGGCCGGATCGCCGAAGTCGTGACGAGCGGTTTCTTGCGCAGTGAGCTGGTCATTCCGCAATTTATCTTGAACGAACTACAAATGTTGGCCGACGGGCACGATTCGCACAAGCGCGAACGGGCGCGGTTCGGGCTCGACATCGCCCATCAGTTGCAGGACGCATCGCCGGTACCGGTGGTGATTGATCGGACGTTGTTGCCGGAAGTCTCCGCCACCGATGACAAACTTGTGGTGCTGGCCAAAAAGCTGGACGCACAGCTGTACACGACTGATTATAATCTAGCTAAAGTCGCCTCTATCGAAGGCGTGAGCGTGCTGAACATCAACGAATTGGCCCAGCAGCTGCGGCCGATCGCACTGCCGGGTGAAGCGTTGACGATTAAAATCGTGCAGAAAGGCAGTAACCCCGGCCAAGGCGTAGGATACCTGGACGACGGCACCATGATCGTGGTTGAAAATGCTGCTAAGTTCGTTGGCCGCGTCGTGCCTGTGACGGTAACGCGGATGCACCAGACGGTTGCCGGCAAGATGGTCTTTGGGCAGGTGCAGGTGCCGCAAGCTGCCCGCAGCGCCCAGGCTGATCAGCCTAAGGCTGACGCCAAGCAACCGGCGAGTGCGGCTGCTACAACTGCGCAGCAAACCCTTGAGCGGTTAAAGACCGCAGCCGCTGCTCCGGCTGGCCGCGCGGTGCGTACCAAAGCGGCAGCCGCTGAGCCGAAAGCTAAAGCCCCATTGCGTCGCCGGCTGGGCGGTTCGTTGCGCCGGCGCACGTAACGTTGCCGGCTCCGATACCTTACAAAAACAGGCTCTTTACCGCAGTAAGGAGCCTGTTTCGTTATTCAAATGGATTGAGCGGTCGGCCGCGACCCCTTCAGCCACCGCCTTGATTGTCGTTATCATCGGGATCGGTGTTGTTGCCGCCATTGCCGGTTACCGTAGTGACATTGGCTTCTGACGTCGCGCTGTAGAGGACGCTGTCAACGACTTCAACCCGTACCACGACCGATCCATTGGACGTCGGCGTGTACTGGAAGGTTAAGGTGTCAGGTGAGGTATTGACACCTTTGCTCTGTATCTTCTGACCGTTGATATATAAGCTGACGCTGCCGGGGTTGTCGCCGCTGGAGAGCGGGTGCGTACCCTGGGTAACGCTGACGGTGAACTCACATGGGTCTTGAGCAGTGCCGCATGTATCGGGAGCGTTCAGGGTGATCGACGGCTTAGCGTCGCTACAGTTATGCACGTCGTCGGTGGCGGTGGTCGCCGAACTATTGCCTCGGCCGCCTCGGAAAATATCTATCGAAAAGACGCTGTCATTGCCATTACTGTTCGTTTGCTTGGCGAGCTCTGGCGTACAAGAAGTGGCGACTTTCTTTGAGATTTTGTCGATGGTCTGGCTGGCGTTGTTTTGCTTGGGCGCTTGGTACCAGGAGGGGTAAATGTCGGTGCTGGGGCTGGGGATTTGCTCGAACAGCCGTGATACCTTGCGGCTAACCACGAAGGCGGGCATAGTCTTGATGCCAGTAGGTGCTTTCCAGTTCTCGGGCTGCTTGCCTAAGTTGTCGTGGGCTGCCTTCATCCAGCCGCCGACGATCGGTTGGGTCATGCTTTCCATCGGGCCTTTCATGGCGACGGCGCGGTTGTGTTCACCTACCCATACGCCGGCGGCGTACTGGGTGGAAGTGGCCAGCATCCAACCGTCTTTGCTGTCGTTGGTAGTACCGGTCTTGATGCCGATCTTCCAGCCTTTGTAGTTATGGAATTTCATGTCGGGGCGCATGTAGCTGGCCCGCGGGTCAGACATCATGTCGAGGACGATGTAAGCTGAGTCGGGTTTTATGACTTGTTTACCTTTAGGCTGCGACCACTCGTAAATGGTTTTGTTCTTGGCATCGACAATCTTTAGGATGTAGGTTTGCTCGAGGTAGTTGCCCAGCCGTGAAAGCGTAGCGTAACCGTTGACATGCTCATCGAGGTGCAGGAAGGCGCCGTCGCCGATGGCTGATGAGCCGTAACAGGGTGACTCTTTGGTGAGCTCTTCGTCGTAGTAACATTTGTAGCCGCTGGTCAAGCCGAGCGATTCGGCAATTTTGATGGTCTTATCGACGCCGACGGTGTACATGGCTTTTACGGCGGGGACGTTACGGGAACCGCCCAGGGCGTAGCGAAGCGTTACCGGGCCGGGGAAACCGAAGTCGTAATCCCATAGACAGTTGGCATTCTTGTCGCGGCGCGGGTCGTTGCGGTTGGTACAGGCGTAGCCGGCTTTGGTGGCGGGGTCGATGATGGGTGCTTGCTCGTCGTAGAGCACCGAACCGGCACCGACGTTGGTGCTTTCATTGATGAGCGCGGCGTAGTCATAGGGTTTGAAGCTGGAGCCGGGCGGCAGCTGCCGTTGGGCGTAGTTCAACTCACCGTATTTCTTGTTGGTGAAGTCGACGCCGCCAACCAGCGCGACGGTCTGGGCGGATTTCACATCGACGGCTGCAAAGGCGATGTTGTCGCCGCCTTGGCGCTGGACTTCGCGCAGCCCTTTCTGGACTTGTTCCTCGGCGATGCGTTGGAGGTTCATATCGACGGTGGTCGTAACCTTCCAGCCACCGCGTTGGATAGTCTTGCTGCCATACTCGGACTCCAGTTGGCGCTTGGCGGCCAAAACGAAGTACGGCGCCTTGATGCCCTGGTAATGCGTCGGCAGCGGCTTGATCTGGTCGGCGATGGCGATATCTTTGGCTCGCTTGGCCTCATCCTTGGTGATCATTTTTTGCTCGGCCATTTTGTTGAGGATGTCTTTGTAGCGGGCGTAGAAGAGCTCTTTATCGAAGAGATCGCTGTAGGGCGAAAGGTAGGTCGGCGATTTCGGAATCGCTGCCAGCATGGCAGATTGCTCGAGGTTCAGCTCTTTGGCGCTGATGTTGAAGTAGTCGCGGGCGGCTGCCTCGACCCCGTACTGGATACCGCTGTACGGCGCGATGTTGAGGTAACCGGTCAGAATATCATTCTTGGAGTACTCACGCTCCAATTCGACAGACAAAATCAGTTCTTTGATTTTACGGGTGTAACTGGTGTCGTAGGTCCATTCCTGGTTCATCTTGACAAGCTGCTGGGTGATGGTTGAGCCACCTTGGCGCTGTCCGCCGGTCACGTCAGCGACGACGGCGCGGGCAATACCGCTGACATCGAAGGCGCCGTGCTTGTAGAAGTCTTTGTCTTCGACGGCGATGGTGGCCTGCTTGACGTAGTTGGAAATATTGTCACTGCTGACGGGAATGCGTTTAATGGCGTCATAATCTTGCCAGAGGACTTCCCGGCCGCTGCGGTCGAGGTAGGTGATGGTGCCGCCCAGGTTGCCGGACAAGTCTTTAATGTTCGGCAGGTCTTTACGGAAGTATGCGAAGACGCCAACCAGCAGAATAAAGCCGGCTGCAATGCCGACACCGGTGATCTTGAGCGCCATCAGGGCGCCTTCACGGCTGAACCAGTAGGCGGCAACCCGCTTCGGGTGTAACCGGTACATGATCCGCTTGAAGCGGTTCTTCGGCAGGGTGCTTAAATACGCTGCCCGCTCGCGGGCACGGGCGTCTTTGCGGGCGCGCATGCGCTCACCGAGGCTGCGGTTCACTTTAAAAGTATTGCCGCTTTTGGTGGTGAATACGTTTTTACCAGGGCGGCGCCGGCCTGGGTTATTCTTGGAACCGATCATTCCTGTCTCTTACGCTCCCGTTAGCTGAAAGTTATTACTGCTTATTATAGCAAACCGCCAACTAATCGGCGCAAGAGGCCTTCACGCCAAAACCACAGCTGTTTTTCAGGGAGAGAGTACGCTATACTAGAGGTCATTATGACCTTATCCGAAGAACTTATTTGGCGTGGACTTATAAAAGATAAGACGTTCGACGACCCGGCCTGGCTGGATACGCCGCGAACGTTCTTCCTTGGCTCCGATTGTTCATCGGACAGCCTGACCATCGGCAACCTGGCGATTTATATGGTGGCGAAGCACTTGCGGCGGGCCGGCTGGAAAACCGTTCTGCTGGTTGGCGGGGCGACCAGCCTGATCGGCGACCCCGGCGGCAAGACCGAAGAACGTGAGCTGAAGACCTATCAGGAGATCGAGCACAATGTCGCCAGTATCAAACGCCAGGTCAGCCAGCTTTTTAACGGTGAAGAGTTTACACTGGTCAATAACCGTGACTGGTTTCAGGACATGGGCTTTTTGGAATTTTTACGTGACGCCGGCAAACACTTCAGTATGACTGAGCTGATCCAGCGCGAATTTATCTCTGAACGTATGGGTGAGGGCGGCAGCGGCATCAGCTTCGCAGAATTCAGCTACACGCTTATCCAGGGCTACGACTTCCGGCATTTGCACATGCATCATGGAGTTGAGCTGCAAATCGGCGGCTCCGACCAATGGGGTAACCTGCTGTCCGGCGTAACGCTGATCCGCAAGAAAGACGGCGCTGAGGCCCACGCCTTCAGTATGCCACTGGTTATCAATAAGACTACGGGCAAGAAATTCGGCAAGAGTGAAGCGGGCGCCGTCTGGCTCGACCCGCACAAAACCACCGAAACCCAGTTCTATCAGTTCTGGATTACAGTTGATGATGCCGGCGTCGAAGATTACCTTAAGATTTACACCATGCTGCCAAAAGCGGAGATCGAAGAAATCCTGGCCCGCCATCAAGAGAACCCCAAGGCCCGCTACGCCCAAACCCGCCTGGCCGAGGAAGTCACGCGCCTGGTGCACGGCGACGAAGCCCTGGTGATCGCGCAAAAGGTAACCGCTGTCCTGGTGGGCGATACGTCGGTGGCCGACCTGGACGACGAAGCTGCTATCGCTATCCGCGAAGAAATCGGCAATGCCTACGCGCACGACAATGCCAGCATCATAGACCTGCTGTTGGTGACCGGCCTGGCGGCATCGAAGAGCGACGCCCGGCGTTTGCTGCAAGGGGGCGCAGTTGCCATCAACGGCCAGAAGGTGCAACGCGATCACCTGGAAGCAGGCGACTTCCTAAACGGCCGTCTGCTGCTGCGCAAAGGTAAAGCCTTCAAAGATTCCGCTCTGATCGAACGGAGCTAATGGTATACTAGAGCCCATATGAAAAAACACGCATCGAAATCTACATCCAAACATACAAAGCCGAAACCGGCAGCCGCTTCAGCAGCCGTAAAGGACCAATCAGCCGCCAAAACCACGCGCAAGGCCGACCAATACAACGATCCGACCCACAACTACTTGCGTTATTGGGACGGCCGCGACTACGAAGATGCCGCTGAGCGCATGGCTATCCGGCGTCTGCTCGGCTCAAAGCACTTTCAGCACGCTGTCGATGTCGGCGGCGGCTATGGCCGGCTTTGTATTTTTCTTGAGAAATACGCCGACAAAGTCACTCTGGCCGAGCCCAGCCAGCAGCAGCTCGACATTGCTGAGGAGTTCTTAAAAGACCATCCGCGGGTCGACCGCCGTTTGGTGCAAGCGGCCGATTTGCCCTTCCACGACGGTTCGGTCGATCTTTTGACGATGGTGCGTGTGATGCACCACCTGCCGGATCCGCAGGGCGAATTGTCTGAGATCGCCCGGGTGCTCTCCGGCGAAGGCTACGCCATTATCGAGCTGGCCAACTACGCTCATGCCCGCAACCGCGTGCGTTACTTCATGAAGGGTAAAAAACTACCGCTTGATCCGGTGGATATCCGCTCGGCGGCCAATAAAAAGGATGAAGAGATTCCTTTTGTAAACCATAACCCGCAAACCTTCATTAAACAGCTCGGACAAGCCGGTCTGAAGGTAGAAAAAGTCTTATCCGTCTCCAATCTGCGTAGTACGACGTTGAAAAAAGTCATGCCTAAGGGTGTCATGCTCGCTGTTGAGCGGATTTTACAGCCCACCTTGGCCAGCACGTTCTTTGGTCCGAGCGTGTTCTTCCTGGTCCGCAAAGGGTAGCGTATGGCAGGTTCGATCACGGCTGAATTATTTCCTGCTGTTGCTGAAAGGGTAGGCGACTACTGTAATGCACTTGATGACGCCTATCCTGAAGTAACAAGATACGTTACTGCTCCTGGGCTGGACCGGCGGTACATGACCACGTGCGTGGTAGCCGGAGGGCTGGCGATCGATATAGTGGAGCGACCGGGCGAAGTTGCGGACCCAGAAGGCCCTGAGTTTATAACGCGCTATGCCGTCGATCCGCAAGCGCCGAATGAGATCGGTGTTTGGCGCCGTCAATCACGCCCACCCGAACAAGCGACCGAATTCGTCCATTTTGTCGGTGAAGTGTATCGCCGACGGTTGCAGGATCTGTTGCTGGCGATTAGCGGCTTACAGCAAGATGTCCAGGCGCGTCGCACAGGGCCGCAGTAGCCCTGTCAAAGCTGGGCAGGCATCTGTATACTGTAGGCACAATGGGAATACAGGATCAGGTAACGGTATTGAAAGGGGTTGGCCCGGAAGCGGCCAAGAAGTTGGAAGCATATGGCGTGCATACGGTGGCCGACCTTATCGACCTCTATCCGCGCCGCTACGATGACTACTCCGAACTCACTCCGATTGGCCGATTAAAGCCCGGCCAGGTAACGATCGAAGCTACCATTACCCAGGCCCGCGGCCGGTACGTACGGCGCGGCATGCATGTGACCGAGGCGATTGCCAGTGATGCTACTGGCAGCGTCCGTTTGGTCTGGTTCAACCAGCCGTACCGTGAAGCGGCTTTGAAGAAAGGCGAGCTGTACTACATCTCGGGTGCCTACGAACTGAAATATCGCCGGTTTGCCATTGCCAATCCGTCGGTCGAGCTTGTGCAGGATTTTCCAGTCAATACCGCCCGGATCGTGCCGGTTTATCGTGAGACTAAAGGGCTGACGAGCGCCCAGGTGCGCCGTTTCATACGCGCCGCAACGGAGGTAATACGCCGTTTGCCTGAGACGCTCCCGGCCTGGATTACTGAGGCCGAGGACCTCATGCCGTACGCCTCCGCGCTGGAGATGATTCATTTTCCAGCCAGCCGCGAGGCGCTAGACGAAGCCCGCCGCCGGCTGGGCTTCGAGGAAGTATTCGCCCTTATTTTGGCCGCCCTCATGAACAAATACGAGCTGCTGCACGACGAGGCGCTCGCCATACCGTTTAATGAGGCACTGGCGAAGCAGTTTGTTACCCGTTTACCCTTCAAGCTGACCGACGCCCAGCGAGCGACGATTTGGCAGATATACCAGGACATACAAAAAACCCAGCCGATGAACCGGTTGGTGGAAGGCGACGTCGGCTCCGGCAAGACGGTGGTTGCTACCATGGCCGCCCTGATGGCGATAGCTGAAGGTTTCCAAGTTGCCCTGATGGCTCCTACGGAGCTGTTGGCCCGGCAGCACGCTGAAACCGTCTATACGCTTCTGGAGTCGGTCGGCATGCACGACCGGGTAGCCTTGCTGGTGGGCGGTATGCCTAAGAAGCAAAAAGACCTGGCTCGCCAGCACATTGCCAGCGGCCACGCCGGCATGATCATCGGCACGCACGCGCTTATTCAGGAGGCGGTTGATATGCAGCGCCTTGGGCTGGTGATCGTTGATGAGCAACACCGCTTCGGCGTTGAACAGCGCCAGAAGCTCATGGCGAAAGCCGGACATATGCCGCATTTGCTGAGTCTGACGGCCACGCCGATTCCGCGCTCGCTGGCGTTGACGCTGTACGGTGAACTGGACGTGTCTATCATCGCTCAGAAGCCGGCTGGCCGGCAGCCGATCGTGACCCGGATTTGCTCACCTAATTCCCGGGCGCAGTTGTACGCCGAAATCGATACTCAGTTGCAGGCCGGGCGGCAGATGTTCGTTGTTTGCCCGCTCATCACCGATTCGGCGGCCATCAACGCTTCGTCGGCCGAAGCCACCTTTACCGATTTCTCTAAGAAGTCCTTCAAGCACCGGCGGGTCGGTCTTTTGCATGGCAAAATGAAGCCGGCCGACAAACAAGCTGTCATGGAGCAGTTCGTGCGCCGTGAGCTCGATATCCTGGTTTCGACGACGGTAATTGAAGTCGGTGTCGACGTGCCAAATGCCAGCGTTATGCTGATCGAGGCGGCCGACCGCTTCGGCCTGGCCCAGATACACCAGTTGCGTGGGCGCGTCGGCCGGGGCGGCCACCAGGGCTTTTGCTACCTAATGATGAGCGATTCGTCGGCGCCGCCGCGGCGGCTGCAGGCGCTTGAGCGGTCGCAGGACGGCTTCAAACTGGCTGAGCTGGACCTGGAGCTGCGCGGTCCGGGCGCGATCTACGGCACCATGCAGCATGGTGCGCTCGATCTGCGCATCGCAAAGCTGACCGATACGCCGCTGATTGCCAGCGCCCGCCAAGCGGCACAAAAATTCATCGACAGCGGTGAAGATTTGCTACAATATAAAGAGTTACACGCACGCGCTATGGCCAACCGCGCCATAACCAACTTAAATTAGCAAAAACGACCCTATGTATTCCGGAACTATGCTCACGGCCCTGTCGGGCCGCGTTATGGGCGCGCACCAGCGGATCGACCGCAAAGCGCGTGCCAGTTTGAAGCCGTATTTGCCGCCAGGGACGGCGTTTCCGCCGCTGCGGGCTATTTTGCATTTTGAGGGCTTGAACGGCCCCGACGGCTTAAAGCGCAAAAGCCCCGCCAAAGACGAGCCCTGGCACTTTTACTCGCCCTTCAATGACGACGATAAGCAGCTGATCGAGCTCATCGGCGACCATTACAAAGAACTGGTGGCCGCCCTGCGCCGCCACGATGAGGTGCGGGCGGCCTTCGAGGCTGCCTGGGTGGCGCATGCCATCGTTGACGGCCTCACGCCGGCGCACCATTATCCGTATGAGGAAAAACTGACCGAGCTGCGCGGCGGCGAGGGCAATGACACGCGTACGTCCTTGCGCGAAAAGCTCGTCATGCCCGGCGCCAACCGGCGCGACGCCGTGCGCAACAACTGGAAGATGTGGGGGCCGCGCGGACTTATCTCGACGCACGGGTATTTTGAATGGGGTGTGGCGGTGCTGCTCACGCAAGTGCCGCCGCGGCGGCTGGCACTGTCGGCCCGCGACCTGGCCGAGGTCCAGCAGCTGGGTGTGACCGAGCTGTTCCGGCAGCGGGCCCGCGAAATCGCCGGACTCAACATGTACGAGCAGTACTACCGCACCGGCTGGACAGCGGCGCTGGCTGCGCAGGTCCGCGAACAATTAATACCAGTGGTGGTACAAACAGTGGCTTTGACGTGGTTTGCCGCCGCAGAAGAAGCCGAAGAAGCGGCCGGCGAAGCTGACGCGGAGATTTCTGAAGCAGCCGCAGAACCACAGGAAACGGCAGAAAAACCAGAAAGGGGAGCGTCATGAGAGTCATCGCCGGCAGGCTCGGCGGCCGCACCTTCGATAGCCCGGGTAGCTTCAAAACTCATCCGATGAGCGACAAAGCCCGCGGCGCGCTATTCAACATTCTCGGTGATATCGAAGGCCTGACGGTTCTGGACGCCTTCGCCGGCAGCGGCGCGTTAAGCTTTGAGGCTGTCAGCCGCGGCGCGGCCTCGGCAGTGGCGATCGAACAGGACCGGCCGGCCCAGAAGGTCATCGCCGCCAACATAAAGGCGTTAGGTTTGGGCGGGCAGGTGCGGTTGATCAGCGCCTCAACAGGCGCATGGTTGCAAACCAGCCCGGACGGCGAGCAATTCGACATAGTACTATGTGATCCGCCCTATTCAGACCTACAGGAAAATCTGGTCAAACGCCTGGCAGCGCGGGTGCTGCCAGACGGGCTGATGGTGCTCTCGTGGCCGGACGGTGTTGATGTGCCCGGCATACCCGGCTGCGAGCTGCTGGACCGGCGCGGTTACGGCGACGCGACACTGGCTTTTTACCGCAAAAACGGGTAAAATAGCTGCGTACCAAAGAAAGCCCGCTGCAAGCGAGCACACCCAGGCGACAAACGCCGGCAACCACGGGGATGTGGTGGAATTGGTAGACACGTTGGTTTTAGGAGCCAATGCCGTAAGGCGTGAAGGTTCAAGTCCTTTCATCCCCACCAAGAATAAAATACCCCGGATCAAGCCAGGGTATTTTATTTTTTTGAATTGACTAGGAATCGTTACCCTGCCTGCGAGCGCTAAGTGCTTTTAAAATTGCAGCGGTCATACGAAGTGTCGTTAATGCTTGGTTAAAGAAGAGCTCATTGTATTGCTCGTAGTTCGGATCATCGCCGCCCAGGTTTAACACTGCCAATGCCTCATCCGCGGTTGCATCGCCGGCTTCTACATTACGCATGAGTATGTCACCTAATTCCATATCGTATGCGAATAACGCGTCCGAGAACGAGGATGCCAGTCGAAGTGCCTCTGCTCTGTCATAAAATGCAAGGTTTGCCAGGGCGCGCAGTTCATCGTTGTCCATTGTTACTTCGATTACATGAGGCTCTGATCCGTCGAGTTCTTTTTCATATATTTCTTCGTGAACCTGTAGGCCTCCGCTTATGAAGGAATTTCTAAGAAATGCTAACTCGGATGGTAACTGGCCACCCTCCGCTGCAACGGCAGCCATATCAGCGGATGTAAGCCGTTGTCTAGCGGTGTCCAGTCGGGCATCTAATATTCGCTGACTAAGGTGGCGTATAGCTGCCTCTTCGGTGACGGCTGCTTCCAGCCATCGTGCTTCCGATGGGGTCATAGCCACAAGATTACCTCGAATATCCATACGAATAAAATACCATATAAATAGTATTTTTTTAGGTGCTTATGCGCTTGTCAGGGCATACCTACAGCGCTTGATGCTTTTGCGAGTCGACCGTACAGCACTTACGAACAAGTTTTCTTATACTCCTCAAAATCCCACGACTCCAGAAACTTCTTGGCGTACTTCCGGCCGCTCTGGTACAACTTGTCCTGCTCGGCGGCGGTGATGTCAAAGTCGGTCGCTTTGATGTCGAAGGTGTCGATGAAGATAGTGCGCTTCTGCGTGCACGGATCGTCGATGTGCATGGCGTCGTGGGCATTGGTGGCCGTGGAAATAATCGCCAGGGTGTAGTTGATCGGGTTGGTGACGGGTTGGATTTCGGTTACGGCCTCGGCGCGGGAGCTGAGCTTTAATCCGATGGTCGGCAGGCCCGGCCCGGTGCCGTCAAAGATCGCAATCGGAAAGTTGGACAACAGACCACCATCTACCAGATACTTGCCCTGCAAGTTGACCGGCTCGTAAAAGAAGGGAATCGACATCGAGGCCCGCACGGCGTCGGCCACTAGTTGGGTGTCCGGATCGAGGCCGTAATCCTGGTAATCCCACGGGAAGCGCACCAGACGGCCGCGGCTGACATCTGAGGCGATCACCACCAGCTTGTAGCGCTGTTCGGGCGGCAGTTCCTGCGCCCACGGCTCGGTCAATTTGAGGTCGGCGAAGGTGCGCACGCCGTGCCGCTCCAGCTGCTTGCTCAGCCAATCGCGCAAAAACGCCCCTTCATACAAACCCTTTTCAAACACGAATGAAGCCGACTTGCCGGCAATGCCGAATTTGTCCAAGAACCCTTCGTCGCGGAACTGCGAGTAATCCAGCGACTGCATCACCTCGACCATCTCCTTGGTACTCATGCCGGCCGCTGCCAACGCACCCACGATGGCACCGGCGCTTGTCCCGGCCACCCGGCACGGCTTGTAGCTGGCTGCTGCCAGTTCTTCAAGCGCCCCGACCAACCCGATGCCTTTTACGCCGCCACCCTCAAGTACGATGTCGCATAATTTGTCTGCCACGAGCCGTCCCCTCCATTTATACCGAAATTGTAGCATAGAAGGGGGTTATTGGCTCGACTGGCCGGGCGCCAGGCCAGCGGCCTCGATGGCATTCAGAATGCCGGTCGTAATTGCTAGATCATGAGTGTCTTCTGCAGCATAGTCCCTACATTGGGCCTGCCAAGCGGCTTCGTCGGGTTCAGACATACCGTGTACAACTGAATTGAGACTGTCGTCACTGATTGGCTCACCTAATTCTAAGGCTTCGAGGGCGTCTTCTTGCAGCGCATCACCCAACTTTCCGTATGCGTCCGGATTGCCGGCTCGTGTACTTGCAAAAGTATGCCGCGCCTTTGCCGTCCTATATGTTTCGGCGATATCTTCTCGTGACATGGTAACCGAAATAACATGCCGTTCTGAGCCATCCGGGTTACCGGCAAGCCTTGTCTCGTGTACAGACAAGGCGCTTGACTCAGCCAGCAGCTCAGTGCCGTTCATGATGTTTTCGTACGAGCTGCCATTCGTAAAATCATGTGCCCGACGTGTCGGCAGTTCTCCGGCTGGTACGTGCGGGCTAACAAATGCGACGCGGGCATCCAGTATGCGCTGCGCTAAATCTCCGTTGAAATGGGAAGTGAAAATAAAGGCTGCTTGCAGCCAGGCTGCCTCGCTGGGCGTAAGCATGATATTCTGGCCGCGAATTTCCATTGGTTAAACAGTAGGGTATCTCTGCTGGCGTGTCAACTGCTGTTAGCTACCCCATATTTCCTTCTTTGACCCAACACCTGTAAAGTGGTAAAATGCAGACAAGTAAACAACAGGATACGTTTGATATGGCATTATCTACGGCGGCCTACAAAGGCACGCGTGACTTTTACCCTGAAGACAAGCGTTTGCAAAAGTATATCTTCAGCGTCTGGCGCAAGGTGGCCGAGCGCTACGGCTACGAAGAATACGATGCGCCTATCCTGGAGTCGCTCGACCTCTACCTTGCCAAGACGGGGGAGGAGATCGTCAACGAGCAAACCTACGCCTTTACCGACCGCGGCGGCCGCCAGATTGCCATCCGCCCGGAGATGACTCCGACCGTGAGCCGCATGGTTGCGGCCCGCCGTCAAGAGCTGGGCTATCCGCTGCGCTGGTACTCGATCCCGAATTTGTGGCGTTACGAGCGGCCGCAGCGCGGCCGCCTGCGCGAGCACTGGCAGCTCAACGTAGACGTCTTTGGCATTGAAGACATGCATGCCGAAGCCGAGCTGATCCAGCTCGCCGACGGCATCCTCAAGGAGTTCGGCGCCACGCACGACATGTACGCTATTTACATCAACAGCCGTGCCCTGATGGACTACATCATGCATGGTTACCTGGGACTCGACCAAACCCAGGCCCACATGCTTGCCAAACTGATCGACCGTATGCACAAGATAGAGCATGCCGCATTCGTAGCCGAAGTTGACGCCATATTTACGCCGACCCAACGCGATGCCGGCGCCAGCAATAAGCTGCTGGGCCTGCTCAAAATCAAGCAGATCAACCACTTGCCGGAGGTGGTGCGCGAGCAACCGGCCGCCAAAGACCTGGCGGCGCTTCTTGCGACCCTCGAGCAAGCCCGCATCACCAACGTACACTTCGACATGACCATCATGCGCGGCTTTGACTATTACACCGGCATTGTCTTTGAAATTTTCGACAAAAACCCCGACAACAACCGCTCGATGATGGGCGGCGGCCGCTACGACGGCCTGGTTGGCTTGTTCGGCGTTGAGCCGATCGCTACGGTCGGCTTTGGCTGGGGTGACGTGACGATGCAGAACTTCCTTGAAGGCCACAACCTTCTGCCCAAACTACGCCCGGAAACCGACGCGTACATCGTGCTCATCGGCGATGTCCATGAGAAAGCTCAAGGCGTTATAAACGACATGCGCGCAATGGGCTTGAACGTCGCCGTTGACTTCAGCGGCCGCAAACCCGACAAACAGATCAAAGTCGCTGCCAAAAAAGGCATCCACTACGCCATCTTCATCGGCGAAAAAGAACTAGCCGACGAACTGTACGAGATCCGCAACCTCATCACCGGGGATTCCGAGCGTCACAGCGCCTCACGCATCGTCAGTATCGCCAAAGACTACCGCGACCCCGAAGACCTCTAGCCGTTACGTTAGTACGGGTTCGACGTAATGCCCACGGCGTTGCTGCGTTCCAGGGCGGCCTCAACGTGCCGGCCGATCTGTATCGGATGGGCAACCCAGGCTAAGAAACGCTCGATGGTTTCACGCGGCAGGGCTCGACCGGCTGCAGTCTCAATAGCCGGCCAGCTGCTGTGAAGGTTATCATAGAGCAAGCCGTACATATCATTCTCGACATCTTCAAGCTGCTCTACTATAGTTACAGCCTCGGCGGTGAGGGCACCGGTATTTTTCAGGAGTGCTGCTGACGAGTGCAAAAAGGCCAAGCTTTTATGCACATGGGTATGTATGGCCCGGGCGGCGGGATTATCGGCGTGGAGGGCGGCAGCTGCGACTCTCCAGATATGAATGGCGGCAGCCGCCTCCCGGCGGTACCTGCCGGGCTGCTCAGGTGCAAATAGCGCGTTAATGGCGCGCAGGTACGCACGCTGGTAGACGGGTGATTGCGCAACGGGGTGGCATGGCTCGTGCGCCGCTAAGGGCGGTATGTCGTCCGGTAATGCCGCAACTGCAACTTCGGCCGTAGCGCGCAACACGTACCCTTTGGTAAGCCCTGGAATAGCGCGAAGCTTTAGAGGTATGTCGTGTGCCTGGCTCGAGTCGTCCAGTGCATCAGGCTCAGATGTAGTCTGAATATTGCTTCGGTCGTGCCAATATCGCATCAGGGCTGCCGACTTCTTAATTTGGGCGCGGCTCGGATACGATAGTGCGTATGCATCCCAACTATATCCGTATTCGAGTATTTCATTGATCACTGCGTTGCCGACTGCTATCAACTGACTGGTTTCGGTTTGAGGGATAAAGGCATTCGCTCGCCGGGCGGCTAGGGCGATGCGATTCGGCAGCGGCTGGGGTTCCATCGCTTTACTACAGACTATATAATCCTCACCGTCAAGTGCTTTATGGCTGATGACTGCGGTTGCCAAGGCCAGTCTAATCTGTTACAGTCAACACTTATGCAAAGTATCAAGAAGAATATCTCAGACACCAAGGTTCAATTAACGTTGGTTGCCGACACCGAGCTGCTCAATAACGCCAAGCAGGCGGCACTCGACGTCATCGCCAAAGACATGAAGCTGCCTGGCTTCCGCCCCGGCAAGGCGCCCGGCGCTATCGTAGAGAAAAACGCTAATCCGCAGGTGCTGCAAACCGAGTTCCTCGACCGTGCCATGAACGCCCTGTACGGCGCGGCTATCGATGAGCACAAGCTGCGTCCCGTTGCGCAGCCAGAGGTAAAAGTCTCAAAGTTCGTGCCCTTTGACGCGCTGGAGATCGAGGTGATCGTGACGGTTATCGGCGACATCACCCTGCCGGACTACAAAAAGCCGAAAGCCGCCCCGAAAGCGGAGAAGATCACCGTCAAAGACGTTGACGGCGTCATTGAAGAACTTAAAAAACGTGAGTCCCAAAAGAGTGATGTCGACCGTGCCGCCAAAGACGGCGACCAGGTCTGGATCGATTTCCGCGGCGTTGATGCCACGACCAAAGATCCGATCAGCGGCGCTGACGGCAAGGAATATCCGCTAGTATTGGGTAGCAACACCTTCATTCCCGGCTTTGAAGAAAACCTCGTCGGTCTGAAGGCAGGCGAAGAAAAAACCTTCCCGATTACCTTCCCGAAAGACTACGGCGTTAAGGCGCTGCAAGGCCAAAAGGCGGAGTTTACCGTTACCGTTACAAAAGTGCAGGAAATCGTACCGCCGAAGGTGGACGACGAGTTCGCTGCCAAAGTTGGTCCGTTTAAGACCGTTGACGAGCTAAAAGCCGACATCAAAAAGCAGCTCGAACTCGAAAAACAACAAGAGGCCGACCGCGCCTTTGTCGATGAACTGCTTACCGAACTGACCAAAAAAGCCAAGGTCAGCGTACCCGACACCCTGATCGACGAGCAGGTTGAGCGCTTGCTGGCCGACCAGCGTCAAAATGCCGTTTATCGTGGCGTTACGTGGCCTGAATACCTCGAAATGATGGGTACGACCGAAGACGAGTACCGCAAGACCGCCCGCCCCGAAGCCGAGCTGCGGGTCAAGGCCGGGCTGGTACTGTCTGAAGTTGCCGAAGCAGAACAAATCGTCGTTACGCCTGAAGAGCTGGAAGTGCAAATCCAGCTGTTGAAGGGCCGCTACCCTGACGCCCAGATGCAGGCTGAACTCGATAAGCCGGAGAACCGGCGCGATATCGCCTCGCGTATACTGAGCGAAAAGACCATCGCCAAACTGGTTGGGTACGCATCCGCTAAGAGCGGTAAAGCCAAAGCCGCCAAGTAGCGCTTGCCACTTACCAAGCAGCCTAATTAGCACTCTTGACTATAGAGTGCTAATTGTCTATGATTGAAGTATAACCAAGAGGACTAGCCGTATGAGTACAACGCCTACTAATTTCGTCATCCCTACCGTTATCGAAAGCGACGGCCGCATGGAGCGCGCCTACGATATCTTTAGTCGTCTGTTAAAAGACAGGATTGTTATCCTGGGTCTGCCGGTTACAGCCGAAACGGCGAACCTGATTGTTGCCCAGCTACTCTTTTTACAGGCCGAAGACGCCAAGAAAGACATCTACTTCTACATTAACAGCCCTGGCGGCAGCGTCTACGACGCATTAGCGATCTACGACACCATGCAGTACATCACCAATGATGTTCAAACAGTCGGCATTGGTATGCAGGCGTCGGCAGCGGCCTTCTTGTTGAGCTCCGGTACGAAAGGCAAGCGCTTCCTGTTGCCTAATGCCACAGTGATGATCCACCAGCCGTCCAGCGGTACCCGAGGCAAGGTAACCGATCAAGAGATCGACCTCAAGGAATCGCTGCGCGTCAAATACTTGCTTGAAGAGCTGATGGTTAAAAACACCGGCCAGAAGCGCGCCCAGATCCACGAAGACATGGAGCGCGACCGCTGGATGACCGCCAAGGAAGCCAAGGCCTACGGTCTGGTCGACGATGTCATCAACACGCCGCCTAACACCAAGAAGTAGCCATGCCGGCACTTAAGCCCGAACATATAACGTATACCCCGGCGCAGCCCGGGGAGCCTCAAATAGTAGTCACTCGCCTGACGCCCGAAGAGGCTACCTATGAGCTGGCAGAGCGCTGTTTGAGTATTTGTACCGATGCATTTGAGGCGCAATTAGAGCCGCCGCGCGGCAGACAGCTTCATTCGGGTACCATCCGGCAATTCTATCAACCCGAGGAGCCCGACCAAATTAAGCGCAGGGCGGCAGAGATGAGTGTCATAACAGCTTCGGCGCATAGCAGTCTATGGCTTGCAAGGCACCTCGGGAGTAATACGGTACTGGGGTACTCTCATTTTGAGACCGACAACCGCCGTATCAAGTTGCAATCTATCGTAGTTGATCCTGCGCGTTGGCAGCAGGATACTGGTGCGCATCGGAGGGGTGGAGTTGGCAGGTATCTCCTGCATGCACCGCTAACCAATGGGGGCTATTCATTGCACCTGCCACTGTACTTATCGGCTTTTGGCGGTAGCCCGGTTAATGAGTGGTATGAACGTATCGGGTTTGCACCGAGCGGCGAGGTGTACCATGGATGGTATGGCGATAGCAGGATATTGCTGCGTGAGCTCGTCAGCCTGCCAGGACTGGGTGCGGAAGGTGTAGCTGACAAATTAGAAGCCCGATACCCCGAACTACATACTGGCATTACCGGCTAGGTATGCTATGCTAGAGCCTTAATATATTCTTAATTCTCTACAACTGTATAAGCGGGGGTTCTATGCGTATAAGCGCAGAGTCGATTAGTGTTCTGGGCGGAAACGGCAGCGTTGCAAAAGCTCATGATATTGCCAATCTTAACCGCGCCTGGTTGGCGGACAGTGCCTATGCTAATGATTACCGCCGCTATGGCCTGTCTGTGAGCCGGGCAGCTTTGGAGTGTTTAGTACGCCAGCCGCAACGGGGTAGTTATCGGCATTATCTTTTGCGTGCCGAAGGCGTAGGGCACAGTTACGGCGTTGGCATGGCGACGATTGTCAGGAATCGGCGGGTAGAATACGAGCGGCTTGGCGATGCAAGGGACGTCTGGGGCACCTACGTCGATTATTGGCTCTCAAAACAGTGGCAAAAAAACGAGTCTGCTCATCGCGCTGCGGCAGTAGCGGTAATAGCGCAAGTAAATAATCTGAACCGTCGGCAGGCGATCGCCCGACTGCCCGATACGGTGTTCACGATTATCGGTGCTGACCAGCAGCATTGTCCGGCGGGTTTTACAGAGAGTGCTGACGACTACCGGTTCGACCCCTGCGGGATCGTTACGGGCCCAAGCCTTCAGAGGCCGGCTTTTAGCTGCTCGCCCGATCCGTATAACATTACTAAGGCTGCCACGCCCGACAATCCTAGCTTCATGTACTCATTCGCGCCGGCATCGGAGTACCCTTCGTATTAAACGCAGTGCAGACGGCTGATTTCCCTTAATCCTGCCTTGACTTTTACGGCTGACTGCCTCACAATACTATGCTAAGAAGTAGTGTAAGTTGGATAGTGCTACGCCTTATACGTCGATTGATGTAAAAAGCACGGCACCAAACACCTCCATCTTAGGGACCTTCGCGCGCTAAACCTAACACTCATTAAACCTATTAATCATAGGTCTGTTTCATCTCCCGTACCGTTGGCGGTACATGGGAGGGGCAGCCTCACTAAACATTAAAGGGGAGCAGCTTTTATAATGGCGAAAAGCACCAAACCAGCAACCGACAAGGGTGCACGCGTGTATTTCACGAGCCAGGACGACGCCGTCCAGCTCGATAATCTTGTCGACCACCAGAATAAATCATTCCAATGGTTTATCGATGAGGGTCTCGGCGAGCTTCTGGCTGAGATCAGCCCGATCGACGACTACACGGGCGCGAAATTGTCGCTTTCATTTAAAGAATATCATTTTGAAGAGCCTAAGCTGACCGAAGCCGAAGCGCGCGAGAACAACATCTCGTACGAAGCGCCGCTGAAGGCTAAAGTTGAGCTGACCAACAAAGTCACTGGCGAAGTCAAAGAGCAGGAGATCTACCTCGGTGATTTCCCGGCCATGACCAAGCGCGGCACCTTCGTGATCAACGGTGCCGAGCGTGTCGTGGTCAGCCAGCTGATCCGTTCGGCTGGTGTGTTCTTCACGGCCGACCAGCACGGCTCCAACATGCTGTACGGTGCGAAAGTTATTCCGAGCCGCGGCGCCTGGCTTGAGTTCGAAACCGCAGCCGCCGGTGCTCTGTACGTAAAGATCGACCGCAAGCGCAAGATTCCGGTAACGACCTTGCTGCGTGCTTTCGGCATGAACGAAACCGCTATTAAAGAAGCCTTCAAAGATGTTGACACCGGCAAGGCCAGCCACATCCAGGCTACCCTCGACAAAGACCCGACCCGCGGCCAAAGCGACGCTTTGATCGAAGTCTACCGCCGCCTGCGGCCAGGCGACCTCGCCACCACCGACAACGCGCGCGCACTGCTCGAAAACATGTTCTTTAACTTCAAACGTTTTGATTTCGGCCGCGTCGGTCGCTACAAGATCAATAAACGCCTCGGCCTCGACGTCGCCAACACCGTCGAGAACCGTGTTATGCGCCTTGAAGACCTGACCGCCATCATCGGTGAACTTATCCGCTTGAATGTCACCCAGGGTCCGGCCGACGACATTGACAGCCTGGCAAACCGCCGCGTCAAACTGGTCGGCGAGCTGGTCCAGCGCCAGTTCCGCATCGGCTTACTCCGCATGGAGCGCAACACTAAAGACCGCATGTCGATGAGTGAAATCGAGACCGTTACCCCTGGCCAGCTGATCAACGCCCGTCCGGTCGTGGCTGCCGTGCGCGAGTTCTTTGCCAGCAGCCAGCTGTCGCAGTTCATGGACCAGATCAACCCGCTTTCAGAGCTGGCTCACAAGCGCCGTCTCTCGAGCATGGGGCCTGGCGGTCTCTCGCGTGAGCGCGCCGGCTTTGAAGTACGTGACGCCCACGCTACCCACTACGGTCGTATCTGTGCCGTTGAAACTCCGGAAGGTGCCAACATCGGTTTGGTCTTGAATCTGGCCAACTATGCCCGCATCAATGAATACGGCTTCGTCGAAACTCCTTACCGCAAGGTCGTGAACGGCAAAGTCACTTCTGAAGTCGTCTACCTGGACGCCGCTGAAGAAGAGCAGGCAGTTATCGCCGGCGCCGGTACGGCTCTTAACAAAGACGGCAGCTTCGCCGAAGAGCGCGTTTCGGCCCGCATGAACCTGAAGTCTGGTGAAGTCGACGCTTCACTAGTGACTCACATGGACGCCGCCCAGAACCAGATCATCGGTTCTAGCGCCGGCCTGATTCCGTTCATCGAGAAGAACTACGTGTACCGCTCGCTCATGGGTAGTAACCAGCAGCGTCAGGCGGTGCCACTGATCCAGCCGCGCGCGCCGATCGTCGGTACCGGCCTCGAAGTCGCAGCTGCCCGCAACACCGGTCAGATGACCCTGGCGGAAGCAGACGGTGAAGTCGTTAAGGCTACCGGTGAGCTCGTACAGGTCAAGTACGGCGACCAAGTCGTCACCTATGAACCGCAGCACTTCATCCGTTCGAACGAAGGCACCTCTATCAATCAAAAAGTTGTCGTTAACACCGGTGACCAAGTCAAGAAGGGCGACATCCTGATTGAAGGCATGTCGATCCAGAACGGCGAGCTCGCCCTGGGTAAAGACCTGATCGTAGCCTTCATGCCCTGGAGCGGTTACAACTTTGAAGACGCCATTATCATCAGCCGCAAGCTGGTGCAGGATGACACCTTGACCTCAGTCCACATCGTTGACTTCATGATCGAAGTCCGCGAGACCAAGCTGGGGCCGGAAATCGTCACCCGCGACATCCCGAACGTATCTGAAGACGCTCTGCGCCACCTCGATGAAGACGGTATCGTCCGCATCGGCGCCGAGGTCCACCCTGGTGACATCCTGGTCGGTAAGATCACGCCGAAGGGTGAGCAGGAACTCAGCTCAGAAGAGCGCCTGCTGCGCGCCATCTTCGGTGAAAAAGCCAAGGAAGTCCGTGACACCTCGCAGCGCATGAGCAACGGCAAGCACGGCAAGGTTGTCGGCGTAAAGGTATTCTCGCGTGAGAACGGCCATGAGCTGAAGGCCGGCGTGCTGATGCAAATCCAGGTCTTCGTGGCCCAGATGCGCAAGATCTCCGTCGGTGACAAGCTTGGTGGACGCCACGGTAACAAGGGTGTTATTGCCCGCATCCTGCCGGTTGAGGACATGCCGTTCATGGAGGACGGTACCCCTGTCGACATCATCTTGAACCCGCTCGGTGTGCCGTCGCGTATGAACCTCGGCCAGCTGTTTGAAACCCACCTGGGTATGGCTGCCCGCGTACTTGGTATGAAGGTCGCCAGCCCGTCGTTCAACGGTGTTCCGGCTGAAAAAATCCAGGAACTTCTGAAAGAAGCCGGCCTGCCGGAAGACGGCAAACAGCAGTTGTACGATGGCCGCACCGGTGAAGCCTTCAAGGAGCGCACTACTACCGGCTCGATGTATATGATCAAGCTGAACCACATGGTGGCCGACAAAATCCACGCCCGTTCAACCGGGCCGTACACCATGGTTACCCAGCAGCCGCTCGGCGGTAAGGCCCAAAACGGTGGTCAGCGCTTCGGTGAAATGGAGGTGTGGGCGCTGGAGGCATACGGTGCCGCCAACACGCTTCAGGAAATGCTTACCATCAAGTCCGACGACGTCTACGGCCGTTCCAAGGCATATGAGTCAATCATCAAGAAGCTGCCTATCATGGGCGCCAAAATTCCGGAAAGCTTCAGCGTCTTGTGCAAAGAGCTTGAAGGCTTGCTGATCAAGGTTACCCTTGAGCAATCCGAAAAGACCGTTGACGCCGAAGCCATGCTGGCAACCAACATCCGCGACGAAGCCGAGCACATGCCCGAAGTCGAAGTGCCTGCCGCAGCTATTTCCGATGTTGATGTGACCGTTGAGGCCGAAGTTGACGAATTCATGGTTATGGACGACGAACTAAATGATAACGGTGCCGGCATAGCCGTCTCTGACGAGGATGACGCTATTCCCACCGATGAAAACGAGAAGGAGGTAGCGTAATGCGTCGGTACTCATCTAGCGCCGCGATTTCAGACTTTAGCGCAGTACGCTTAGCTGTTGCGAGCAGTACTGATGTGATTGACTGGAGTTACGGAGAAGTAACCAAGCCCGAAACCATCAACTACCGCACCCAAAAGCCGGAGCGCGACGGTTTGTTCTGTGAGCGCATCTTCGGGCCGGTAAAGGACATCAACCCGCACGACGCCAAGTACAAGGGTGTCCGCTCGCGCGAAGCCGCCGTCGACAAAAACGGCGACCTCGTTACCAAGAGCATCGTCCGCCGCGAGCGCATGGGCCACATCAGCCTGGCTGTACCAGTGGCGCACATCTGGTTCCTGCGCGGCACGCCATCGGCCATCGGCCTGCTGCTTGGCGTAACCGTCAAGAACCTGGAGCGCGTTGCATACTTTGCCAGCTACATCATCAAGAAGGTCAACACCGAGCTGCGCGACAAACTGCGCGCCGACAAAGAAGCCGAGTTTGCTGCCGCTAAAGAAGCCATCAAGCTCCGCTACGAGAAAGAAGCCGAAGCTGAGGGCGCAAACGTCAAGGCTCTGGCCGAAATGCAGACCAAAGAGCTCGAGCAGGTTGACAAAGACTTTGAGCTGTTCAAAGCTCAGGTTGACGGCCTTGAGAAGCTGCGGCTCATCTCTGAGATCGAGTACCGTGCTTTGCCCGACTCTTTGCGCGACCTGATTGAGGTCGGCATGGGCGGCCAGGCGCTCAAGGAGCTGCTTGACCAAATCGACCTCAAGGAGCTTATTAAAGACCTGACCGAAGAAGCCGAAGGCGCCAAGGGCCAGCGCATGAAGAAGCTGATGAAGCGCCTCCGCCTGCTGGAGAGCATGGAGCGTGCCGGCATCCGTCCGGGCTCAATGTGCGTCAGCGTCCTGCCGGTTATCCCGCCGGACCTTCGTCCGATGGTCCAATTGGCTGGTGGCCGCTTTGCCACCAGCGACTTGAACGACCTTTACCGCCGTGTCATCAACCGCAACAACCGGTTGAAGAAGCTGATCGAGCTGAACGCGCCGGAAGTCATCCGCCGCAACGAAATGCGCATGCTGCAGGAAGCCGTCGACGCTTTGATCGACAACAACGCCGCCCGCAGCGGCCGCGCCGTAGCCGCAACCGGCCAGCGTCGCCGCCTGAAGTCACTCAGCGACATGCTAAAGGGTAAGCAAGGTCGGTTCCGTCAGAACTTGCTTGGTAAGCGTGTGGACTACTCGGGCCGCTCGGTTATCGTGGCCGGTCCTGAGCTGAAGATCAACCAGTGTGGCCTGCCGAAGATGATGGCGCTTGAGCTCTTTAAGCCGTTCGTCATCGGTGAGCTGATCGCCCGCGAACAAGCCCACAACATCCGTTCTGCCACCCGCATGATCGAAACCGGTGAAACCGCCGTCTGGGACGCCCTCGACGAAGTCATTAAGGGCAAGTACGTGCTGTTGAACCGCGCGCCGTCACTGCACCGGTTGAGCATCCAAGCCTTCCAGCCGGTACTGATCGAAGGTCGCGCCATCCAGCTGCACCCGCTCGTCTGTAAAGGCTTCAACGCCGACTTCGACGGCGACCAAATGGCTGTCCACCTGCCGCTTTCCGACGAAGCTCAGGCGGAGGCACGTGACATCATTGCCGCC